>NZ_JBEYIL010000057.1:0-1071 GCF_040635845.1 Streptomyces sp. NPDC006872 | reverse complement strand
CTAGGGGCTGTCTCTAGTTGTGATCATTGGGCTTTGAGGAGGCTGCTGATCCAGATGGTCGCTGCGCGGAGGTGGAGTCCGGCGAGGTAGCTCTCGGGCGTCTTGTCGTAGCGGGTCGCGATGCCTCGCCAGTCCTTCATCCTGTTGATGGCCCGCTCGACCGTGTTGCGGTCGCGGTAGAGATCGGTGTCGTGGGTGACGGGCCTGCCGCCACGGCTGCCTTTCTTCCTGCGGTTGGCGGCCTGGTCCTTCTTCTCCGGGATGACTGCCTTGATGCGGCGTTTGCGCAGGTGGGCGCGGATGGCGCGCGAGGAGTAGGCCTTATCGCCGGCCACGGCATCCGGCCGGGTGCGGGGACGGCCGACGGGCAGACGGACCCGGACTTTGCTCAGGACCGGGATGAACTGGGGACTGTCGGCGGCCTGCCCGGCGGTCAGAAGGAGGGCCATCGGCCGGCAGCGCCGGTCGGCAGCCAGGTGGATCTTGCTGGTCAGGCCGCCGCGCGACCGTCCGAGCAGAGCGGCCTTCAGCCGGGCCCGCCGTCGTAATCGGATGCGTCGGCGTTCGGCGCGGACCGGATCGCTTTCACCGTCCTGCCCGCCTTGTCCCTCTGATGCTCCCCCTTTTGCAGGGCCGCCTCCTCGAGTGCGGCCAGGGTCTGTTCGCTGACCCGCATGCCAGCGGCGTCGTGATGGGCCCGTGTGGTGGTGGAGTCCACGCTGACCAGGGACATGTCGATCTCGTCCCCGCGGGCGGCCTCGGCGATCGCTTCGTCCAGCAAGGTCTGGAAGACGCCTGCGTCCCGCCATCGCATGAAGCGGTTGTAGACGGTCTGCCAGGCGCCGAACCGTTCGGGCATCTCTCTCCACTGGCTGCCGGTGCGGAACCGCCAGATCACCCCCTCGAACTGCTCACGCAGACGTTCGGGGTACGGGCCGAACCTGCCGACCGGCAGGAACGGCCCGATGAACTCCCACTCACTGTCGGTGAGTTGCGCGCGCGTCACACCACAGTCTTATCGCACCGGTCCCCATCCCAAGCCACTTGATCACAACTAGAGACAGCCCCTAG
>NZ_JBEYIL010000056.1:0-1441 GCF_040635845.1 Streptomyces sp. NPDC006872 | reverse complement strand
GTGATTCCTAATGCGGTCTGTCAAGCCGCGTGCCCGGTGGGTGGCACGAGTTCGTAGGTCCGTCCGTCACGTAGGAGGGCCCAGAGGACGTTGACGCGGCGGCGGGCCAGGGCGAGGACGGCCTGGATGTGACGCTTGCCTTCGGCTCGCTTGCGTTCGTAAAACCGGCGGGACTCATCGCAGTGTCGGATGCTGAACAAGGCGGAGATGTAGAAGACGCGTTGGAGTCTGCGGTTGTAGCGCCGCGGCCGGCGAAGATTGCCGCTGATCTTGCCGGAGTCGCGGGGAACAGGTGCGACGCCACCGAAGCCGGCGAGGCGGTCTGCGGTGCCGAAGGCGGTCATGTCGCCACCGGTCGCGGCCAGAAACTCGGCGCCGAGGATGACTCCCAGCCCCGGCATGCTGGTTATCACTTCGAAGTCCTGGTGTTCGCGAAACCGGGCCTCGATCGCCTTGTCGAGCTCGGCGACCTGCTGGTTGAGGGCCATCACTTCCCGCGCGAGCGTGTGCACCATCTGAGCGGTGAGTTTCTCGCCGGGCAGGCTGGTGTGCTGGCTTCCGGCAGCCTCCCAAGCTGTCTCGGCGAGCCGGTCAGCGCGCAGGACCTTGCGGTTGCGCAGCCAGGTCTCGAGCCGCTTCTTGCCTGTCCGTCGCAGGGAGGCTGGGGTCTGGTAGCCGGTCAGCAGCACGAGCGGGCCGGTGTTGGTGAGGTCCAGGGCCCGCTCCAGGCCCGGGAAGATTCCGGTCAGTTGGGCGCGGAGCCGGTTGACGGTGCGGGTGCGGTCGGCGACCAGGTCCGTGCGACGGCCGGTGAGGATCTTGAGGTCGGTGACGGTCTCGTCGCCGGCACGTAAGGGGTGCAGGTCGCGGCGGATGCGGGCCTGGTCGGCGATGACGGCGGCGTCCTTGGCGTCGGTCTTGCCCTCGCCGCGGTAGCTCTCCGAGGCGCGGTGGATGGCCCGGCCGGAGATGTAGTGCACCGGCTGAGCGTGGTTGAACAGGATCGCGATGGCCAGGGCGGCTCCGCCGTCGGCCAGGTCGATGCCCCAGGTCACGTCATCACCCAGGGCCAGGACATCGGTGAGGAGTTCGAGGAGTTCGGGTTCGTCGTTGGCGACGCGTCGGGACAGCAGCCGGTGGCCGCTCTCGTCGATCGCGACGCAATGGTGATGGGTTTTACCTGCGTCGATGCCGGCCCATATCGCGGCCATGTGGTGCCTCCGTACGGTGTGGTGCTGGTGCCTCCCGACGGACGACCTCGCTGTCGATTCCCTACTCAGCGATCATTCGCAATTCCTAATTGGCAGCCGAGTCGTCGTGGGGCACCGGGCGGCCAATCACTGAAAGCCATCAGCGGCAGAGCGTTTTGAACCACACCCGGCACCCCTGGGTGGGTGAACCATACGAAGGGCTCACCGCCTCCCGCAGAACAACGTAGGGA
>NZ_JBEYIL010000055.1:0-1943 GCF_040635845.1 Streptomyces sp. NPDC006872 | reverse complement strand
TCCACCACGGGCACTTCGACCGTCGAGGCAGGCAGCAGCAAACTGCGCTCGACGTCCGTCAGAACATCGAACCGACTGAGCCGCAACGCCGGTTCGACGACAGCCGCACTCAGCAGACGCACCCAGCGGTCGCACATGGCCTGGACCGTCTCGGGGTCGTACAGGTCGTCGGCGTACTCGACGAACCCGTCGATGCCCTGAGGGGCTCCGTCGTCACCGTGCCGTTCGGACATCGAGAAGATCAGGTCGAGCTTGGACGTGGTGGTCGTGAGCTGGACGCTGCTGGCGTGCAGGCCGGGCGGGGCGAAGTCGACGCCGGGCGCGTTCTGGAGGACGAGCATCACCTGGAAGAGCGGGTGGTGGGCGAGGGAGCGCGCCGGGTTGAGCGCCTCGACGAGGTACTCGAAGGGCAGGTCCTGGTTCGCGTAGGCGGCCAGTGCCACGTCCCGGACCCGGTGGAGGAGTTCGGTGAAGGTCGGGTCGCCGGAGGTGTCGGTGCGGAAGACCAGGGTGTTGACGAAGTAGCCGATCAGGTCGTCGAGGGCCTCGTCGGTGCGGCCGGCGATGAGGCTGCCGACGGGGATGTCGTCCCCGGCGCCGAGCTTGTTCAGCAGGGCGGCCAGGCCGGCCTGCAGCACCATGAACAGGCTGGTGCCCTCGATACGAGCCAACTCCCGTAGATTCTCGTGCAGTTCGGCACCGAGTCGTACCCGGACGAACCCGCCCCGGTGGGAGGCGACGGCGGGACGAGGCCGGTCGGTGGGCAGTTGGATCTGTTCGGGGAGCCCGTTCAGCGTGCTCGTCCAGTGCGCTGCCTGGCGGGCGAAGAGACTGTCGGGGTCGGTGGCGTCGCCGAGCAGCCGGTGTTGCCACAGCGTGTAGTCCGCGTACTGCACCGGCAGCGGCGACCAGTCCGGCTCCTCACCCCGGCAGCGCGCCGCATAGGCGTCGGCGAGGTTGTGCGCCAGCGGGCCGAGGGACCAGCCGTCGCCCGCGATGTGGTGGACGACCAGGAGCAGCACATGCTCGTCCGGGGCGAGCGTGAACAGCTCCGCGTACAGGGAGAGGTCTGCGGCCAGGTCGAAGGGTCGGCGCAGCGCCTCGGCGAGCACGGCGTCCAGATCCGCCTCGGTCGCGTCGCGCACCCCCAGCGGCAGCCGGGCCTGCTCCGGGGTGAGGATCTTCTGATGCGGAGTGCCGTCGACCTGGGGGTACAGCGTGCGCAGGCTCTCGTGGCGGGCCAGAACGTCCGCGAGGGCCGCTTCGAGGGCGGGACGGTCGAGCGGCCCGGTCAGTCGCCAGGCGAGCGGGATGTTGTAGTTGGCGCTCGCGCCCTCCAGTTGATGGAGGAACCACAGCCGGCGCTGGGCGAACGACAGCGGGATCGGCTCGGGCCGTTCGTCGTACGGGGTGAGGGCGACGCGAGGCCGTCCGGCACCCGCCAGGCTCGCGGCCAGCCCGGCCGGCGTCGGGGTCTCGAACAGGGTGCGCAGCTCCAACTCCACGCCCAGGGTGGCCCGTACGCGGGCGACCAGGCGGGTGGCGAGCAGGGAGTGGCCGCCCAGGTCGAAGAAGCCGTCGTCCACCCCGGCCTCGGCGACGCCGAGGATCTCGGCGAACAGCTCGCACAGGATCTGCTCCTGCGGAGTGCGCGGGGCACGGCCCGCGCCCAGACCTCCGCCCGCCTGCGGTTCGGGCAGCGCCCGCCGGTCCAGCTTGCCGTTGACGGTCAGCGGCAGCGCGTCCATCGCGACGAACGCGGCCGGGACCATGTACTCCGGAAGGCGCTCCCGAAGATGCTCGCGCAGGGCGGCGGAGTGCGCCGAGCCACCGGGTGCGGGCACGACGTAGGCGACGAGACGTGTGTCGTCGGCACGGTCCTGTCGGGCGACGACGGCGACATCGCCGACCTCCGGACGAACCGCCAACGCGGCCTCGATCTC
>NZ_JBEYIL010000054.1:0-2029 GCF_040635845.1 Streptomyces sp. NPDC006872 | reverse complement strand
GGGCAGACGATCGGACTCTCCGCCGGTCGCCCCGCATAACCGTCCGGATACGGGTGAACTGCCCGGACCTGAAAGGGTGCTGACGTGGGCCGGGTAAGTCTGTGCAGAATCACTGAACGACGACGGCGGAACCGAGGGGCAAGTTGGACACCATGCAGATAGCGGACGGACCGGCCCCGGCCCTTCCGGCTGCTTCTGTTCCGGTGAACGGACCCGAGGGCGAAGACTTGGACTGGGCGTCGGTTGACTGGCGGCGGGTCGAGGAAGACGTACGGCGTCTGCGGCAGAGAATCTTCACGGCATCGCAGGCAGGGGACTTGAAGAAGGTCCGCAATTTGCAGAAGCTGATGCTCCGGTCCCGCTCCAACACGCTCCTGAGCGTGCGACGGGTCACAGAGATCAACGCGGGACGCGCGACGGCGGGAGTCGACGGAAAGGTGGTGCTACTTTCCCAGTCCAAGGCCGCATTGGCCCACTGGGTTCAGCACCGTGCCCGGCCGTGGATTCCCAAGCCCGTCAAGCGGGTGTTCATCCCCAAACCGGGGACCACGAAGAAGCGCGGACTCGGGATTCCCGTGATTGTTGACCGGTGCCTGCAAGCTGTGGCATTGGGAGCACTGGAACCCGAGTGGGAAGCGCGGTTCGAGCCGAAGTCGTACGGCTTCCGGCCCGGCCGCGGCTGTCACGACGCGATCGGGGCCATCTACTCCACGCTCAACGGGAAGAACCCACAGCGTGCGTGGGTACTCGACGCGGACCTGACGGCGGCGTTCGACCGCATCGATCACGCCCGGCTCATGGCCGCTCTCGGCACCTTCCCCGCCCGGGGACTGGTCCGGCAGTGGCTCAAGGCCGGGGTTGTTGATCGCGGCCGGTTCGCCCCGACCGAGGAGGGAACTCCGCAGGGTGGGGTGATCAGCCCGTTGCTCTTCAACGTGGCCCTGCACGGAATGGAGGAAGCCGCAGGGGTCCGCTATTACACCACCGGCAGAGATGCCGGGAGCGCGCAAAGCGGTAGCCCTGTACTGGTGAGGTACGCAGATGATTTCGTCGCGATGTGCACCAGCCGTGAACAGGCCGAGCAGGTCAAAGAACGGCTGGCTGCATGGCTGACGCCCAAGGGACTCGCCTTCCACGAGGACAAGACACGAATCGTCCGCGCGGATAGCGGATTCGACTTCCTGGGATTCAACGTCCGCCGCTATCACGACAAACTGCTGATCAAGCCGAGCAAAGCGGCTCAGAGACGGATACGGGAACGGCTCAGCACCGAAATGGTGGCCCTGCGAGGGGCCAACGCCGGTGCGGTACTCAAGAAGATCAACCCGATCGTGCGGGGTTGGTCGGCCTACTACCGGACGGTGGTGTCCAGCGAGATCTTCACGGCGCTGGACAATCACATGTGGAAGCTCGCTTACAAGTGGGCCAAGCACAGCCACCCGAACAAGCCGAAGCACTGGATATCCGACAAGTACTTCGGCCGGTTCAACAGGTCCAGGAAGGACCGGTGGGTGTTCGGTGACCGCGACAGTGGCGCCTACCTGCTCAAGTTCTCCTGGACGAAGACAGTCCGGCACCAACTGGTCAAGGGGAAGGCGTCCCCGGACGACCCTGCCCTGGAATCCTATTGGGCTCACCGGCGACGCAAGGGAACCCACCTACCAATCGACGCTATGACCGTGCGTCTACTACAGGCACAGCATGGCCGTTGCCCGATCTGCGGAGGACTCTTGCTGCACGCCGACCACCCGCCACAAAGCCCGCAGGAATGGGAAGCGTGGCGGGCGGTCATCCGGAAGGCGATCTCCAAGCAATACATCGCGTTTCCGGACGGCAGCACGTCGGACAGTCAACGACTCCGTCTCCTCCACACCCATTGTCAACGGCGGAATAGAGCCGCCGAGATGACAGATCCAGCACTTTTGCCTGCCGACGAGCCTTTGGGGCTTGCTTGAGCCGTGTGCGGTGAAAGCTGCTTGCACGGTTCTGAGGGGGCGGGGACGCAGTAATGCGTCCCCGCTACCCGACT
>NZ_JBEYIL010000053.1:0-2879 GCF_040635845.1 Streptomyces sp. NPDC006872 | reverse complement strand
CGCTGGAACAACTCCCAAAGCCCGTCCGGTACCAGGCGTTCGACCATCAACACACAACCAGGCTACCGGTAACCCCAAATGAGATGGCCTCTAAGACCCGACAGCCTTGCTTGCGCAGGGCCTCATGAGCATCCGTTCCTGGCTCACCCTCGCGTCACCCTCAACCGGTGGTGGCGAGCCTGGACGGACACGGCCCCACCCCATGACCTTCAGGCCCTGATTCGACGCGGTCACCACCGGACACGGCATTGACCTATACGGCCGGATTTAACGAACTACCGGTACGGGGCGTGCACCTTTGGTTCGCTCTCGCTACACCTTCTGACCTAGCTGAACGGGCCCGCGCTGTCTGGCAGTTCCGGCACGTACTGCCGTCGTCGGGGCCGCTTTTCTCCCTCACCGGCGTTCCCCGGATCAGGCTGCCCCTAAGCTTCGATCAGGCCGCTACGACGGCCCGACGGAAGTGATCTTTCACCACCTCTCGATCAACATCGCGCCTCGTGGCGTACAGCTCGGCCGTGAAGAAAGCCGACGCCGCCCTCAAGATTTCGTTGGCCCGCCGTAGTTCAGCGTTCTCGTCCTCAGCCGCTTGATCTCCGCGGCTTCCTCCGAGGTGGTGGGTGCCAGGCTGCTGACTTGCGTCTACCTGCGCTTTGCGGACCCAGATCCGCACCGTCTCCGCTGCTCCGATGCCCAGCTTCGCGACAACCGCTTTCATCGCGACCCATTCGGTCGGATAGTTCGGGCGAATCTCCGCGACCACCGAATGTTTGCGAAGCCCGGAAGGGTAAGGGGACGTACGTGCCATGACTCGACGCCTTCAGGGAATCGAGCCTCCATCAGCCCGAGCGGTTCACAGATCGAGAGCCTGCTGCAAAAGTGCGCCTCTTTCGAAGATCCCGCCTCGCTTCCGAGGGCTGCGCCCGGGACCATCGGCACCTTGCTGGTTACACTACCTGACCTGACCTTTTTACAGGAGCGACGATATGGGCGGTCGAGGTGACCGGAGACTTAGGGGCGGTCTCAGTCGAAGGGTTCCCGATCGTTGATCCGACGCCGGGTATCCTATGATGCGCCGCGCTAGCAATGCTATTCGTTTTCCGTCCTCCATGAGGCGATACTATCGACTCATCACGCAAATTATGCGATAGTGCCACAGTATGGAATGGTGAGGATCCCATTCCATAGTCTTGGTTATCACTTTCCTCGGTAACCCAATTGGCTTTAGCCCAACGCGCGACCTCTGTAGGGTCAAGGGCGGCACCTTCCTCGGCGGCTGTCGTGGTTCCTAGGTCGAACCTTCTTACGTGCTCAGCCAGAGCCTGAGCCACCCTCAATGGTCCGGTCGCCGACGCCCCTGCAACAGCTAGATCCGCACCGCCCATGTGGGTTACCTCCTCTGGGATCTGCTTGATGATCTGTGAGATAATTTCTGCGTCTGGTGGAACTATGATGAAGTTATTGTTGTATTCGGCTCGTTTGAAACGGTACAAGGCCGCATCCTCCATGGTGACTTCGCCAACTGGCTTCTCGAGGTGAGTGGCAGCCTCCTGTCGGGTTATCGTCAAATTGTGACGGTCCCGGAGCATTGGTGCGAGAATGGGGAGGTCTTCGCGCCCCATCTTCGCCATCGGTTGTTTCAGGTCTACCAGTCCTGGGTCAATGTCTACGTCAGCGTAACCACCACCTCTTTTGAGGATCGCATAGCGGGCGACATCTGAGGCGACCGGAAATGCTCCTGAGGTGGTTCGCGCATTGGCAAACACGTCGCGCAGCCTTGCCGTTTCTGGATTACCTTCCAAAGGGTCCTGGGGGGTTCTGTTGATGCCTCGGAATCGACTGAACCACGATTCGGTAGGAGTCGACTGCTTCAGGGGCAATACGTCCGTGATCTCGTGGAAACTTACCCCTGCTCGCTTCATTCGCTCCTGAACCTGCGGATCCCATCTACTGACCGGCTGCCCACCCGGACCAGATTTGGTATCGGTCCACATCTTTACTTGCCACCCAGCTTCCTCCGCCCTCTGAGTCCAAGCCAGTACATTTGCTACTGCTGCGGGCTCCATCGGACGCCCCATCCAGACGAAATTGAGTTCCTTTGGTACTGAATATTGCTGATGATCGAGTAGCCCCTCAGCCGCGAATGTCTCTACCTGCCGCCTAGCCCATGTCGCAAGGCTGGTTGCCTCAGGATAATGACCTTGCCCCTGCGATCGGTCACTGCGTTCTTGGAATCGGTGTACCAGTATTCGAGCCGCACTCAAGTGCCCTGAATTCAGAAAATCAACCAATTGAGCCTGTACCATCAGCGATTGCTCCGGGGTCAACTCCCTATCCCGCCTGCCCAGTTCGTAGGCCGGAACATCTTCATATTCCTGGTGACTCATGAACCGTGCATCTCCATTCACTAAGGCGTAGCCATGATTGATTGATTGGTTACGGCTGCTGGAACGTTGTCGTCATGACGCAATCGGCCAACAGAATGCAGGGGGGTATAAAGCGGGTGCCGTAAGGAGACTCTTCGCCCCCACATTGAACTAAACGTACGAGGATTCCATATGGTTCATTAACCTCGATCTTCCTTGACGGTCCGCCGGTGGAGTCGGTGGACCGTTTCGCTTTCGGCGGCTGATGCCGGGCAGGTCGACGGCCTGAAGTAGTCTTGTCCCGTAAATGATCTACGGTGTGCTGGCTGACCTGCTCGTCTTCTCGGTCACTCGGCGAGGGTGAGATTGTGCAGGCGGGCGATGCCAAGCATGACGTGGTGGACGCCATCGCCCTTTAAGAGGCCATCTCATTTGGGGTTACCGGTAGCCTGGTTGTGTGTTGATGGTCGAACGCCTGGTACCGGACGGGCTTTGGGAGTTGTTCCAGCGGGT
>NZ_JBEYIL010000052.1:0-4052 GCF_040635845.1 Streptomyces sp. NPDC006872 | reverse complement strand
CGCCAGCTGCTTGGCCAACTCATCGGCGAGCGTGTCCAGTTCATTCCGGCGAGCCGTGATCCGCTCCAGCTCCAGCATCCCCACGCCCTCCCCGCGCTCTCCCGGCACCGGCCCGGTCAGGGATCGTAGGAGGGGCACGGCGGTCGGCGCAGCAGAACCCGACAACGGCCCGGCCGACAGGTCAGACGATCTTCACCATGGACTCCCGCCGACGACCAGCGCGAATACTCCGCCCGCCCGCCGCGCACACCAGACCCGTGACCTGCGTACTTCATGTTGCACAGGTCTCATTGAGGCCGCGAGGGCGGTGGCGGTGATGCATCCGGCGGAGATGCGGCAGGTACGCCAGGAGACGTAGGGCAGCTTGGGGCGGGACATGGGGTGTCCTTTCTACGGGGACAAGACCCCAGCCATCCCGCAGGCGTTCCGGCACGCCCTTCCCGTAGGCGAGCCGAAAATCGCGAAGGTAGCTCCAAAAGGGCGAAGCCCCAGCCCGGTGACCGGGGCATGTCTGGCAAGCAGAGAATCACACTGAAGGTCGCTGCGGACGCACGAGGCCGCAGTCAACAACGCGTCCGTAAATGGCGTTGAACAAGAACCCAACCCACCACATTCCACCGACCGCCTTCTCGCCTTCGCCGATGTTCAGCTCCGTCGGCACGAGCGCACCCGGAAGGTGCCCCACAGGCGCAGAGAGATTATAGGTAAGATTCATACCGCCGTCCTGGTACTGCCATTCACCTTGACGGCTCCAACCGATGACTTCGGCAAAGCGGTTGTTCCGGTCCTGGAACTCCTCGACCCCGCGAGGGTCGACCTTGCCGTCATCGTCGAAAGTCGGTGCGCGCTGGGGCCCCAGGTCCAGCCATAACCTTGCCTGCACACTGAACCCGAATTGGCCGTCGCTGTGGGCCACCCAAAGACGGTCCATGATCTTCAGGTCTTCGCAGGAGAAGCTGAGGATGTCCGCTCCTTCAAGGACATCCTTGCCGCAGACCTCTAAGAATTTGTCTGCCGTTTCCTGGTCTGCTTCCAACCATTTCTGCTGCACCAGGAGTTGCTCAAGTTTCGCATAGCTAACCCCTCGCGATGATTTGAGAGGGGGATCCTCCGCTGCGAAGGACCGGTTGCGCGCCAACGCGATTTGCGCGCCGGTGTTGCGGTTGCGCTGCTGAGGGAGTGGCCGGGATTTGGCCGCCAGTTGACTATGCAGGTGCCGATATAGGGTATCCATGTCAAGTACGGCTGGCCCGCCCGCAATCCCCTCGGCCAGGGTGGTGACTAGTTCGCCAGTGAACGCGGTGAACGTGTCGCCCGGCGGCGCCACGGCTGCGCGCGTCTCCGCCGAGGCCGTCAACAAGTACGTCCCCTCGATAAGGGCATGGTCACCGACCTGATCGGTGCCGCTCATGCTGCCCGTCAGGGCCCGCCCGCTATAGCAGCAGTCAAGAATCACCACCTTGCGTCTTGCGCTCACGAGCGGATCCAGCACTGCCCGCCGGAGCCACTCGTATGGCAAGGCCGTGTATAGCCGCTCTTTGTTCGAGCCCTCCAGAGCCAAGTACAACTCGTCGGTGTCGGGATCGAGGATTCCGTGCCCGGCGTAATACACCACTAAAGTGTCACTGGCACGCCGAGCCGCATGGATGAGCGGGTCCAGCGCGTCTTGGACACTTCGAGGCTGGGACACAATAGTGCAATTCGACGAGGGAAGCCCCCATACCGCTTCGTCGCAGAGCACGTCCGCCAACCTGACGAGATTGTTGGAAACGGCAGGTAGGTCCGCCAATTGGTCGTAGGAATGCACGCCGAGGAGGACCACCTGAGAGGAATCTGGATCAGGAAGGATTCCCATATCTACGGTTGCTCCTCTCCGCCCCTCGCGGTTTCTGGCTCAGGCTGACCCAGTACGTCAATGATGCGCCGCATCGCGTCCGAGTCATCCTCGACAGTAATCGTCATCCCACCTCGCTCAATACGAACGACAGGTGCCGACGGACGAGAGCCGCGCCACGCGGCGCAGGCCAGAGCCAGGTTGCCGAGTGCAATCCCACTATTAAAGACCGCGTTGATCACCTCAAACGCGACGCCCATTTCCCCGATTTTCTCCCGCGCAGGAATAAGTGAGATCTGTGCGTGATTCACCACTTCCTGGTCATGAATCAACCAGCGGTAGAGAGAAGTTACGGACCGGTCGTCGTCGACCCCGCCAACGATGATCTTGGCCTGCAAGTGGTGCTCCCGTCACCCTGGCGCGCGCCGCGCCGCCCCGCCCCTGCCGATGGCCCTAATTCTAGCCTTTACCAATTGACCACGGTGCATCGTGAAGACTGCACGTCAGTCGGGCTGGTGTGCGTAGGCATCGGGAGGCTCGGGCAGGTCCGGGGTAGCAGTCCACCGACAAGATCATCCGTCAGCGGGCGACTTCCCGGTTCGTCAGCACCAGCAGGGCGCGCACCAGAGCGGTCGCCCACCTCGGATTCGTGCGGATCTTGCCGAGGACGCGCCAGTTCATGAGATGGGCGAAGCCGTGCTCGACTGGAGCCCGCACCGCGGCCAGTGCCTTGCTGGACAGCTTCTGGCCACGGCTCAGGGGACGGTTGCGGGCCGCCTTGTAGCCGGTGATCACCGCCGGGTCGGCGTCCAGAGCACCATCGTCGAGGCCGACGAACCCCAGGTCAGCGATGGTGCCGAGCCCGGCGGCCCGCAGTTTGGTGGTGGGTTCGTCGTAGCGGCAGGCAGTGATCTCCGACGTGTGTCCGCACCGCACCGCAGAGATCCACACCAGTCGGCCGCGGTCGTCGGTGAGCGCGATCACGAGCAGGCCATGGCATTTATGCTTACCCGAATAGTTGCTGCGGTTGTCTGCCCCGGTGCGACGGCGGGCGCGTATGAGGGAGCCGTCCAGCAGGACCACTCCGCCGCCCTTTCGGGCGATCTTCTTCAGGGCCCTCTCCAGGCGCGGGGCGCGGGCGGCCAGCATGCCGACGACCTCGCGCGCCCACCGGCTCACGGTGCGGTGCACCCCGTTCCCGCCGGCCAGGTCGCCCGGCCGCTGGTCACAGCGCAGTACCGCCAGAACGATGGCGGCGATCTTCCCGGCGGGCAGCGACCGCCACCGGGAGCCGATCTTCTTCAGGTGGCCGCGTATCAGGTCGGCGAGGTAGTTCAGGGTGGTGCTCGACAGCGGCAGGCGGGCGGTGCAGACAAGGCCGTCAGGGCCCTCCACGAGGTGGTTGTCTTTCTTCACACCAAACTCAACTGCCGCCGGGGGCCCGCTAGTTACGCCCCGCCCGCGCAGTCACGGACGTGCGGTGAACCGCCCGTCGGGCCGTTTGTGCAGCCAGCCGCGGTCAGCGAGCTTGGTCATCTTCGCGCGCAGCGACTCCAGCTTGCCGCGCACCGAGGTGTTCAGGCCCAGCTGCTCGCCGACCGCCCTGACCTGCACCGCGCCGTCGGCCTCCCGCACAATCGCCAGGATCCTGCGGTAGTCGCCGGGCAGCGCGCCCTCGCCGGCCGCGCCGCTGCGGTGCGGGATGAGCAGGACCGCCCGCCCGGCCACCTGCGCCGCTACCGGAGCCACAGCCCCGGCGCCGGCCTGGGCCTGCTCGGCCAGGCGCTTCAACACCCGCTCCGCGATCGCCAGTTCGTCCCGCTCGACCTGGCCCTCCTGAAGCTGCTTGGTCAACTGCTCGGCGAGGGCGTCCAGTTCGCTTCGGCGAGCGGTGATCCATTGCCGCTCCTGCATCCCCACAGCCTCCCACGGTCTCATGGCGTGCCGACCTGCTGACGGAACGTAGGCGGGGGCCGGTCACGGGCGCAGCCGAACCCGGCATCCCGCCGGAACCGGACCCGCCCGATGATCTACACCATGGGCATCGGCCACGGACCAGCGCGAGTACCCGAGTCGTCACTCACACCAGGCCCGTGACCTGCGAATTCACGATGCACACCACTCAATGGGGTCAGGTGTCGGCGCATTCGTCGATGACGGCGCAGGCGAGGCGGATGCCGCCCACGTAGGTGGAGATGCCGTCATCGCCGTGCATGTG
>NZ_JBEYIL010000051.1:0-4482 GCF_040635845.1 Streptomyces sp. NPDC006872 | reverse complement strand
CGCCAGCTGCTTGGCCAACTCATCGGCGAGCGTGTCCAGTTCATTCCGGCGAGCCGTGATCCGCTCCAGCTCCAGCATCCCCACGCCCTCCCCGCACTCTCCCGGCACCGGCCCGGTCAGGGATCGTAGGAGGGGCACGGCGGTCGGCGCAGCAGAACCCGACAACGGCCCTGGCGACAGGTCAGACGATCTTCACCATGGACACCCGCCGACGACCAGCGCGAGTACCCCGCACACCAGACCCGTGACCTGCGTACTTCATGTTGCACAGTCTCATTGGGAATGCGGCACTCTTCGCGCGGATGCCGACCCGCGGCGTGCGTGGTGGTACGTCTTCGATCAGCGGTCGATGGCGGCCATGTTGTCCGCGTCGTAGCGCTCGCCGGAGGCCCGGGGCAGGTCGTTCAGGCGGGCGACGTGGCTGGCAGTGAGCTCGATGTGGTCGGCGGCGGCGTTCTCCTCCAGCCGGGCGACTCGCTTGGTGCCGGGGATGGGCGCGATGTCGTCACCCTGGGCGAGCAGCCAGGCCAAGGAGACCTGCGCGGGCGTGGTGTCGATCTCGGCGGCTACGGCCCGGACCTCGTCGACGATTCGCAGGTTACGTTCCAGGTTGCCGTCGGCGAAGCGGTGGTTGGTGCGGCGCCAGTCGTCGGTGTCAAGATCGTTCAGGGAGCGGATGTTGCCGGTCAGGAAGCCGCGGCCAAGCGGGGAGTACGGCACGAAGCCGATACCCAGTTCGCGCAGGACAGGCAGGATCCAGGCCTCCGGGTCGCGGGTCCACAGGGAGTATTCGGACTGGACCGCGGTGACCGGATGCACGGCGTGAGCGCGGCGGATCGTGGCGGGGCCGGCCTCCGACAGGCCGATGTGGCGGATCTTGCCTTCGGCCACCAGTTCGGCCAGCGCGCCAACGGTCTCTTCGATGGGCGTGCCGGGGTCCACCCGGTGCTGGTAATAGAGGTCGATGTAGTCGGTGCCCAGGCGCTTCAGTGATCCCTCCACGGCCAGGCGGATGTTGGCCGGGGTGCTGTCCGGAGCCGAGCCACCGATGTGGGAGATCAGTCCGAACTTGGTCGCCAGCACGACCTCGTCTCGGCGCCCCTGCACGGCTCGGCCGACCAGCCCCTCGTTGATGAAGGGGCCGTACCCCTCAGCGGTGTCGATATGGGTGACCCCGAGGTCCAGAGCGCGGTGGATCGTGCGGATCGACTCGTCGTCGAACTGGCCGGCGCCGGTGTAGAACGCCGACATTCCCATGGCTCCGAGACCGATGCGCGAGACCTTGAGGCTGCCGAGCGAAACGGTTTTCATGGCGCGGACTTCCCTTCCCATCAATTAAGTACCGGTCGGTGCAGAAACCTAGCACATCAAGACCGACCGGTACTGAACTGCGTTCGCCACCTGGGTAGGATGAAACTGCTGGTCAGCGCAGATCTGTACCGAGAGGTACGCTTGTGGGATGGGTAACTCCCGTAGGGCCGTCATGGGTCGGCCTCGAGGATTCGACATCGACCAGGCGCTGGAACGCGCGATGCGGGTGTTCTGGGCGCGAGGGTACGAAGGTGCAAGCCTCGCTGAACTGACCGGCGCCATGGGGATCACCAAGACGAGCATGTACGCGGCCTTCGGCAACAAGGAGCAGTTGTTCCGCAAGGCCCTCCAGCGCTACGGCGCGGGGCCGGCCGCCTACGCCACGCGCGCCTTGGAGGAGCCCACCGCACGGGCTGTGGCCTTGGCGTTCCTCCGCGGAGCGGTCTGCACCACGACCCCTCCCGGCGGCCCCTCCGGGTGCCTGACCGTGCAGGGTGCGCTGGCGTCGAGCGACGAGAGCCGGGCCGTCCACGACCTGCTTGTCGACTGGCGCAACGACGCGGGGGTCCGCCTTGAGGAGCGCTTCCGGCGCGCCGTCGACGAGGGTGATCTTCCGCGCAACGCCGACCCTCGACGTCTTGCCCGGTTCATCATGACGATGGGTTTCGGCATCGCAGTGCAGGCCGCCAACGGCCTCGGTCCTGCTGAGCTCGATGAGATCGTCGACACGGCGTTGCTCGGCTGGCCTGCATAGCGGCTGCACCCCTTCGCTCGCCCCGGTGAGACATTCTCCGCGCATGAGGGCCGTGACGGTGCGGCAAAACTTCTGTACCGTCTGGGACAGAAGTTTCGAGCAGTGGTTCCTCCCCCTGCCGACGATCACCGTGACGAAACCGTCAAGAGCCGTCGCGAAACACCGAGCATGACCTCCGCTCCGGGGGCCGAAGAAGGAGATCATGTCCGACACCGACCTGCGCGAGTTCTACCTGCGCTACATCGGGGCGCTCAACGCCCACGAGATCTACCGCATGGACGAGTTCATCAACGACGAGACCACCCTGAACGGCGAGCCGGGCACTCGGGACCAGGTCATCGCTGTGCTGAACGGCGACATCGACGCGGTCCCGGACTTCCACTGGGAGCCCCGGGAGATCGCGATCGATGGTGATCGCCTGGCCGCCCGTCTGACCAACACGGGCACGCCCGCCAAGGAGTGGCTCGGCGTGGCTCCCACCGGCGCCTCGTTCGAGATCGTCGAGTACGCCATCTACCAGGTTCGTGACGGGCGGTTCGTGCACATGACGGCCCTGCACGACGCCGAGACCCTGAGGCGGCAGCTCGGTGCCTGACCCCCGTAAGCCGATCGGCGTCGGCATCGTCGGCCTGAGCGCCACGGGAGGCTGGGCGGCCGGGGCTCACCTGCCCGCGCTGAGAGCCGTCGACGGGATCGAGCTTCGCGCGCTGGCGGCGAGCTCCGAAGCCTCGGCCCAGGCCGCGGGAGCGGCGTATGGCGTACCCGCGTACACGTCGGTCGAGCAGCTCGCCGGCGACGAGAACGTCGACCTCGTTGTTGTCGCCGTCAAAGTGCCCCAGCATCGCGAACTCGTGTTGCCCGTGCTGAAGGCGGGAGTGCCGGTGCTCTCCGAGTGGCCGCTCGCCGTCGACCTGCGCGAGGCCGAGGAGATGGAGCGTGCCGCCGGGACGACGCGCACCTTCGTCGGTCTTCAGGGACGCTCCTCGCCTACCTTCCGCTGGCTGGCCGACCTCGTGTCCGAAGGATTCGTGGGGGAAGTGCTCTCCGCCACCGTCGTGGCGTCTTCGACCGAATGGGGCACTCCGGTGTCTCAGAGCATGGTCTACACGCTCGACCGCAAGCTCGGGGCCACGATGCTGACCATCGCGTTCGGACACGCGATCGACCTGGTGTCGATGGTCGTCGGCGAGCTTCAGGAAGTGGTCGCTACGACCGCGACCCGGCGCCGCCAGGTTCCCCTCGGGCGCACCGGGCAGGTCGTTCCGATGACCGCCGAGGACCAGATCGCGATCTCGGGCACCGTGGCGGGCGGGGCGATCCTGTCCGTCCACCACCGTGGAGGCGCGGCATCGGGTGCAGGGTTCTCTCTGATCATCGACGGCACGGAGGGGAGACTCGAGATTACCGCCGCCGAGTTCCCGCACATCGGTCCGGTCACGGTGTGTGGCACACGCAGCGGCGGTCGGCCTACGAAGGTCACGCTGCCCAGCGGCTACGACGACTATCCCGGCCTGGCCGGAACAGTGATCCACACGCTGGTGCACGCCTACGCCGCGATTCGGGACGACCTCATCCACGGAACGGCTGTCGCCCCGGACTTCACCCACGCCGTCAAGCGCCACCGACTCCTTGACGCGATCGTACGGTCCGCCGCCACAGGCCAACGAAAAGCCCTCCGTCCTTAGGCGCGCAGCCAGTCGATTTCGACACTGTCCGACATCACTTCGCCACATTGGCCCCTGCCATGTGTGCCGGCATACTCGGCCGCACGCTGACCGATCGAGAGCGGACACGAGCGAGCGTGGCGTTCGGCGCAGCAGAACCCGACAACGGCCCTGGCGACAGGTCAGACGATCTTCACCATGGACACCCGCCGACGACCAGCGCGAGTACCCCGCCCGCCCCGCACACCAGACCCGTGACCTGCGTACTTCATGTTGCACAGGTCTCAATGACCTTGGTCGGAGACATTGAGGAACTCCTCATCAGACATGAGGAGTGGGCCGCCGGGCAATGGGACGGGGACGCGGTCGGCCCGCAACGGACATCCCTCACAGCATCCTGAACATTGATCAGATGCCCGCCAGAACTAGGACCTGGGAGGGGCGGGCGGCCTGTGCATCCGTGCCCAGGCCGCCCGACGCGGTCAGTTGAAGAACGGGTCGTCCACGACGTGAACCCAGCCGCCGCCCGGCTGGCGTCGGAGGATCTCGGTGGTGGTGGAGATCACCGGCTCCGGTCCGACCCCGGTGAGGGTGGCGTTGTTCGATACCAGGGCGACGTCGTCGACTTGCCGGATCTCGCGCATTTCGAGCTTGAGGTGGGCACCGCTGTCGACCATCTGCTTCATGGCCTGGCGGATGGCGTCCGTGCCCACCAGGTGGGTTCCGGGAGTGGGGACGAAGTGGGCGTTCGGC
>NZ_JBEYIL010000050.1:0-4881 GCF_040635845.1 Streptomyces sp. NPDC006872 | reverse complement strand
GTCCGCGCCGACATCGGCCCCGCCGGGAAAGCACCCCTGGCCTGATCTACACCGTGCAACCCGAGCACGCGGGACGTCGACGGAGAGTGACGGCACAAGTGGCCGTACGTGGGGAATTCTTCTCAATGGCCGCCGACAGGCCCGCTCGATAACCCGCCGGGTGCGGTCGTCTCCCAGCGCCCACAGCATGAGCAGGCTCTCCTGCGGCCGGACCACCCAGTCGACGGCGAACAGCGGGGGTCAGCCCGCGTCTCTCGATCTCTTCGAGAGGCTGCCCGAGAACGGTGGCCAGCCGTGCCGTCTCCGGGTCGGCGCCGTCTTCCAGGAGCTCGCGCTCCATCCGGTCGGCGTCCGGGTGCCGGCCCTGCCCGTACAGCAGCTCCATCTGCCGCTGCGTCACCGTCTCCCCGGCGGTGAGCCCGAGCGCGGGCAGGCCGCGCCCCATCCACACCCCGGGCGGGAGTCCGGCCTTCTCCTGGGCGTCCTTGAACGGCTGGCGGGCCGGACGGCGACCGTCCCCGAAGGCCACCCCGCGCACGTAGTACCGCCAGGCGTTCCGCCTCTGAACCCTCGCAACACTGATCATGCCCACAGGGACACCGGCTCTGACCTGCGGAAAAGACCCGATCCCGTGGGGCGGGAGAGTTCAGCGAACCTTCACGGCCGGTCCCGCACGGCGGGCGCCGACGACGTCGTGCCCGTCTGGCGGGCACCGCCTTTCGCTCTCGCCGTCCCTGTTCGGTGAGGCCATGCAAATGCTGCGCCACAGCCAGCCGCCCACGCCTCGCGCGCCCCGACAAAGGTGCCCACCACCCCGGCACCCGCCAAGTGCTTCAAGCTTCCTGAAGGACCCTGCCGCGCTTCACCGCCGATGCGGGGCACCGGTTCCACTCGCTCGTCGCCCGGGCCTTCGCATCGGCCACCTCCGTGTCTCGTGCCTTCCGCTTCTGCCTTTCGTTGGCCAGGTGACATCCCCGATCGGGTTGCGTACAGGTCATGGAGGCACGCTGTGTTGCGCTGGCGCTGGGTTGTGGCAGTGGTGTCGTCCGTGGTCATCACCTCAGCGCTGACAGCGGCTTGGGCCGGCAGGAGCGTGGAGTACGCCGGCAACGCCGCCTCCGTGCTCGGCGCCTGGGGCGCCGTGGTCGCGTTGGTCCTCTGGGCCCGTCAGAACTCCGATGGCGGGCCTCCGCCAACGGCCGAGCAGTTGGCCGCTGCGGAGGAAAGACTGGCCCGCCTCGTTCAGCAGGTGTGGACCCGGGAGGCAGCGTTGCGCCGGCTGGCCGACCCACGGCCTTTGGACGTCCGCTGGGTGGACAGTCCACGCCTGCTCGCCGACCATCGTGCGCTGGTCGGAACGCCGCTCGACTGCCGTGCGGACGACGCCACTGGACTCGCTACGGCTTTCCGCGATCTCGCCCGGCAGCGGCTGGTCGTCATCGGACCGGCTGGATCGGGCAAGACCACTCTGGCGCTTCTGCTGACCCTCGCCCTGCTGCGCACTCGCTCGTCCGGCGATCCGGTCCCGGTCGTCCTCTCGCTCTCCTCCGACGTGCTTGGCCACACGAACTTGCGGGCCTGGCTGCGGCAAAGGCTCACAGCCGAGTACCCGGCACTCAGCGACCGGCGGGTCTATGGAACCGACTCGATCGCCGAACTTCTCGCAGCCCATCGTCTGTTGCCGGTGCTGGACGGACTTGACGAGGTCCCTGCCCCGCAGCAGGCGCGGGTGTTCACCATGGTCAACGACTGGCTGGCGGAGGGCGGCTCGCTCGTGCTGACGTGTCGTACGGGTTCCTACGAGCGGGCAGTGGCTCAGTGCCAGGATGTGCTGACCGCTGCCGCCGTTATCGAGCCTCAGCCCTTGAGCGTGGACGCGGTTGCGGAGTTCTTCACCCTCGGCGCCGCTCCGGGTGGCCTCAGCCCCGGCTGGAGGAGGCTGACAGAGCGATTGCGAACCGACCCGCAGGGCCCGGCAGCGGCAGCCCTCACGAACCCGCTCAATGCCTCGATGGCGAGGCTGGTCTACACGTCGCCGCCCGGGCCGGCACGTACGGGCGGTCCGGAGGAACTCGCCGACGTCGCCCGCTTCCCCGACGCCGCCGCCATCACCAAGCACCTGCTCGCCAGCGTCGTCCCCGCGCTCTGTGATCGAGATGCCCGGCTAGCCGCCGCAAACCCAGGAACCCCCCGTGCGGCGCGCGAGCTCGTGGACGCGCCGCGCCGGCTCCGTCAGCTTGCCGCCCACCTGCACCGCAAAGGCACCTACGACATCGAGTGGTGGCATCTTCACCGGGCGGACCCCGCGCCGGCCCGTACCTTGCGCCGGGCTCTCTGCCTCGCCATGGGAGTCTTCGTCGTCGTCTGGTGCCAGAGCACGGCCGAAGCCTGGTGGTACTCGTCCCCACCGGTAGACCTCGCGTACCTGTTCTGGAACGAGTGGCGGCTCCAGAAGGCGGGAGGGTACGCACTCGCGGTGCTCTTCCTCGTGGCGATGGCTCCCGCGGTACGCCGGTTCACCTCCTCCCACGGAGCGGCAGCCACCAGCATGGCCCTGCTGCTCGGCTGCGGCGCCGGGATCCTGCAGGGCGGCTTGTTCGTCCTGGCGCGCCACTACATCGAAGGCCCTTGGGCGACGACCCCGTGGCGCACCGTGTCGCCGATTGCCATGGCGGCAATCCCGTACACCGTGACTCTGCTGGCGGCCGGTCCGCCGCACCCTCCGCACCTCCCCGTCTTGGCCCGGTTCGGCGTGCGGGGCCGGGTAAGGCGGCTGGCCGTCGAGCTCGCCTCCGTCCCTTTGTCCATCCTCGGATTCGGTCTGCTCTGCAACGTGCTACCGCACGTATTCGCGTTGCGGCCCCAGAGTCCGCTGACCCTGCTGAGCTACATCGCCGAGAACACGATGCCGCTGGTGCTGGGAGCGTTCTTCGGAATGGGGCTCGCGCTCGTGCGCTTCGTCCGCGCGCCCCTCGCGTCCGACGGCGGCGCCACCCCCACGTCGTCACTGCGTGCGGACCGCCGGTACGCCCTCGCCGTGGCAGTGCTGTCCGCTCTCGCGCTCATGCTCTACTCCACGATGCGCCACGCTCCGCAGCAGTACCAGGGAACTCTCGACAATCTCACCGAGGGCCTACGGTCTGCGAGCACGGGGCCGGACCTGCCGACGGCAGCGGCCATCGGCGCGCTGCTGGCGCTGTCAGCAACGAACTGGGGTCATCTCGCTGCTGCCCGGCTACGGTTCACCCGGCGAGAGGGACTGCCCCGGAACACGATGGCGTTCCTTCGAGAGGCCCATCGCCTGGGGATTCTCCGACAGGTCGGCCCGGTCTACCAGTTCCGTCACGCACTGCTGCAGGACCACCTCGCAGCGCAGACGCTCCTCCCGCACATGCGCCACGCCGATCAGGGCCCTCGCGATTCAGCAACGGCGAACCCGTGTCCGGGGGATGCGTAGCGGCAACCGCCGCCCAATCTGCCGCGGGTTCCCCATTCGCTGACTCCGCGCTCTCCTCACACGGCCGCCCCAGGTCCGGGGCGGACCGAGGGCGAGCCGTGCACAGCAGTGTCAGCGTGAGCGTGTCGCGGTCTCTCCCAGCTGTGGTCTTGTCGTGGTAGCCGAGGGCATCTGCGACGCCGGGGCAGGGAGTTCGAGGAGTTGCTGCCGGGCAGCGGCGATCGGGATTCCGACCTGGTTCAGGGGCGCGGACAGGTGGTTGGGGCCGAGAGGCCGGTCCGGCGGCCGGGGAAGAGCCAACGGGACGCCGGGTTGGTGGCGGTTTTCATGTTGCCGCGGTGCGTGATGTGTTCTGTGTTCCAGCAGCAGCCCCCAGTTCGTACAGGGCGACGGGCTGGACGGCTTCCGCGCAGAACCAGAAGAGAATCACGTCGGCGAGGCGGAGGTGCTCGTACTCCCAGGCGGTCTGTTCCCGTGCCGCCTCCGCCTGCCCGAGAGGGAAGGCCTCGCGACGCGGGTTGAGAACGACCGCCGGGGAGCCGATCGCGTCGAGCTGGAGCACGGCGCGGCGCTGCCAGTCCGGGCATCCGGTGATGCCGCCGCCCAGGAAGAGCGCGGCGGGACCGCCGTCATAGCGTGCGGGAGCTTCGACGTAGCGCAGGGGCCGGGGCGGCGGCAGCGGGAAGCCGCCGACGGCGATCGCATCCAGCAGGTCGCGTACCAGGGCTTGGGCTTCGAGGGTTCCGGCCGGGTAGACGCGCAGTACGCCGGCCAGACGCCAGGTGTCGAGTTCGGGGTGCGGGCGCAGCATCTCATCGATGGACGCGGCGGTCAGGACGCCGCCGGCGGCAAGGCCGTCCAGGCCTGCGTCGATGCTCGCCTGCGCGGACAGGATGCGGGCGCGGTGTGCTTCGGTCGCTTCCGGCCGCCACCGGCCATGGAGGTAGTCGGCGGTCAAGCCGTCAGCCAGGCGCTGCAGTTCATCCGTCACACCGACCAGCCTACGAGTGCCGGTCGGCTGCCGGACTACCGTTCACCAGAGTCGGCGGTTCGCCCGTGGAGCCCACGTAGGTCACGGCACTCCCGTCCATCGCGGTTGGCGAGACCCGTCCACGGCAGTCGCCGGATCCGAGACCCGAACCGGGCACGGAGTGCCGTACGCCGCGGGATCGCGAGGCCGGGCACGCCGGTCAGCCGCTCCAGCACGCCCGGAATCTCCGAATCTCCTCGGGCACGGCCCCGGGGGGCGCGCGGAGCCGGTTCAAGAGGCAGGCCGGATCGGCGATGACGCGTTGGTAGGGCACGTCATCCGCCTGCGGCGTCCTCGGTCTCCCAGCGCAGCAGGTCGCCCGGCTGGCACTCGAGCACCTCGCAGAGCGCGGCGAGGGTCGCGAAGCGCACCGCCTTGGCGCGGCCGTTCTTGA
>NZ_JBEYIL010000049.1:1974-5180 GCF_040635845.1 Streptomyces sp. NPDC006872 | reverse complement strand
AACACAGTGGACGCGAGCAACTGAGGACAAGCCCTCGGCCTATTAGTACCAGTCAGCTTCACCCATTACTGGGCTTCCACATCCGGCCTATCAACCCAGTCGTCTACTGGGAGCCTTACCCTCTCAAGGAGGTGGGAACACTCATCTCGAAGCAGGCTTCCCGCTTAGATGCTTTCAGCGGTTATCCCTCCCGAACGTAGCCAACCAGCCATGCCCTTGGCAGAACAACTGGCACACCAGAGGTTCGTCCGTCCCGGTCCTCTCGTACTAGGGACAGCCCTTCTCAATGTTCCTGCGCGCGCAGCGGATAGGGACCGAACTGTCTCACGACGTTCTAAACCCAGCTCGCGTACCGCTTTAATGGGCGAACAGCCCAACCCTTGGGACCGACTCCAGCCCCAGGATGCGACGAGCCGACATCGAGGTGCCAAACCATCCCGTCGATATGGACTCTTGGGGAAGATCAGCCTGTTATCCCCGGGGTACCTTTTATCCGTTGAGCGACGGCGCTTCCACAAGCCACCGCCGGATCACTAGTCCCGACTTTCGTCCCTGCTCGACCCGTCGGTCTCACAGTCAAGCTCCCTTGTGCACTTACACTCAACACCTGATTGCCAACCAGGCTGAGGGAACCTTTGGGCGCCTCCGTTACTCTTTAGGAGGCAACCGCCCCAGTTAAACTACCCATCAGACACTGTCCCTGATCCGGATCACGGACCCAGGTTAGACATCCAGCACGACCAGACTGGTATTTCAACGACGACTCCACAACCACTGGCGTGGCCGCTTCAAAGTCTCCCAGCTATCCTACACAAGCCGAACCGAACACCAATATCAAACTGTAGTAAAGGTCCCGGGGTCTTTCCGTCCTGCTGCGCGAAACGAGCATCTTTACTCGTAGTGCAATTTCACCGGGCCTATGGTTGAGACAGTCGAGAAGTCGTTACGCCATTCGTGCAGGTCGGAACTTACCCGACAAGGAATTTCGCTACCTTAGGATGGTTATAGTTACCACCGCCGTTTACTGGCGCTTAAGTTCTCAGCTTCGCCACCCCGAAGAGTGACTAACCGGTCCCCTTAACGTTCCAGCACCGGGCAGGCGTCAGTCCGTATACATCGCCTTACGGCTTCGCACGGACCTGTGTTTTTAGTAAACAGTCGCTTCTCGCTGGTCTCTGCGGCCACCCCCAGCTCGAGCAGCAAGTGCTCTCACCAGACGTGGCCCCCCTTCTCCCGAAGTTACGGGGGCATTTTGCCGAGTTCCTTAACCATAGTTCACCCGAACGCCTCGGTATTCTCTACCTGACCACCTGAGTCGGTTTAGGGTACGGGCCGCCATGAAACTCGCTAGAGGCTTTTCTCGACAGCATAGGATCATCCACTTCGCCACAATCGGCTCGGCATCAGGTCTCAGACACATGGTGTGCGGATTTGCCTACACACCGTCCTACACCCTTACCCCGGGACAACCACCGCCCGGGATGGACTACCTTCCTGCGTCACCCCATCACTCACCTACTACAAGTCTGGTCCGTCGGCTCCACCACTTTCCATTCCCCGAAGGGTCCGGAACGGCTTCACGGACTTAGCATCGCCTGATTCAATGTTTGACGCTTCACAGCGGGTACCGGAATATCAACCGGTTATCCATCGACTACGCCTGTCGGCCTCGCCTTAGGTCCCGACTTACCCTGGGCAGATCAGCTTGACCCAGGAACCCTTAGTCAATCGGCGCACACGTTTCTCACGTGTGAATCGCTACTCATGCCTGCATTCTCACTCGTGAACCGTCCACCACTGCCTTCCGGCGCGGCTTCACCCGGCACACGACGCTCCCCTACCCATCACAGCAGGCGTTGGCCCTATATGCTGCAATGACACGACTTCGGCGGTACGCTTGAGCCCCGCTACATTGTCGGCGCGGAATCACTAGACCAGTGAGCTATTACGCACTCTTTCAAGGGTGGCTGCTTCTAAGCCAACCTCCTGGTTGTCTGTGCGACTCCACATCCTTTCCCACTTAGCGTACGCTTAGGGGCCTTAGTCGATGCTCTGGGCTGTTTCCCTCTCGACCATGGAGCTTATCCCCCACAGTCTCACTGCCGCGCTCTCACTTACCGGCATTCGGAGTTTGGCTAAGGTCAGTAACCCGGTAGGGCCCATCGCCTATCCAGTGCTCTACCTCCGGCAAGAAACACACGACGCTGCACCTAAATGCATTTCGGGGAGAACCAGCTATCACGGAGTTTGATTGGCCTTTCACCCCTAACCACAGGTCATCCCCCAGGTTTTCAACCCTGGTGGGTTCGGTCCTCCACGAAGTCTTACCTCCGCTTCAACCTGCCCATGGCTAGATCACTCCGCTTCGGGTCTTGAGCGTGCTACTGAAACGCCCTATTCGGACTCGCTTTCGCTACGGCTACCCCACCCGGGTTAACCTCGCAACACACCGCAAACTCGCAGGCTCATTCTTCAAAAGGCACGCAGTCACGACGCATCGAGTAAACTCAATGCGCGACGCTCCCACGGCTTGTAGGCACACGGTTTCAGGTACTATTTCACTCCGCTCCCGCGGTACTTTTCACCATTCCCTCACGGTACTATCCGCTATCGGTCACCAGGGAATATTTAGGCTTAGCGGGTGGTCCCGCCAGATTCACACGGGATTTCTCGGGCCCCGTGCTACTTGGGTGTCTCTCAAACGAGCCGCTGATGTTTCGACTACGGGGGTCTTACCCTCTACGCCGGACCTTTCGCATGTCCTTCGCCTACATCAACGGTTTCTGACTCGTCTCACAGCCGGCAGACTGTGAAAGAGAGATCCCACAACCCCGTATGCGCAACCCCTGCCGGGTCTCACACGCATACGGTTTGGCCTCATCCGGTTTCGCTCGCCACTACTCCCGGAATCACGGTTGTTTTCTCTTCCTGCGGGTACTGAGATGTTTCACTTCCCCGCGTTCCCTCCACATACCCTATGTGTTCAGGTATGGGTGACAGCCCATGACGACTGCCGGGTTTCCCCATTCGGAAACCCCCGGATCAAAGCCTGGTTGACGACTCCCCGGGGACTATCGTGGCCTCCCACGTCCTTCATCGGTTCCTGGTGCCAAGGCATCCACCGTGCGCCCTTAAAAACTTGGCCACAGATGCTCGCGTCCACTGTGCAGTTCTCAAACAACGACCAGCCACCCATCACCCCCGAC
>NZ_JBEYIL010000048.1:0-7145 GCF_040635845.1 Streptomyces sp. NPDC006872 | reverse complement strand
AGCTACCTCGCCGGACTCCACCTCCGCGCAGCGACCATCTGGATCAGCAGCCTCCTCAAAGCCCAATGATCACAACTAGAGACAGCCCCTAGTCGTGGGCCTTGCCACCGGCCCGTTGGCCTTGTGGCTTCGCCTTCGCCGGCGCGTGCGGCAAGAGCAGGCGCGCGGGGCCTACCTCGTTGGTATCGCTCACGCTCTCCCCCGGGCAGGGCGGTTCGACGGACGGTGTGTGGACGGAACCCTGCTTCGTCTGGTCGTGAACGGGAGCAGCGAGCATGAGTGATCGTGAGCCACGGGAAGCCATGGGCACGGCACAGCCAGCCCAGAGCGCTTCGGTCTTCCGGGTGTCGCGGCCCTCACCGGTGTGGATACGGACCGTGGCGCGGCCGGCCAGGGGGAAACGCCCTTTGCGTCGTGCCCCTGAGAGCTGGCCGACCGCAAGGCGTAGGCCTCCCGCGGCGAGTCCGCCTCCGCGGTCCGGGCCGGGACGGCGGCCCGCCGCTCGAGCCGGCCGGCACTCCTCGGGGCCGCGGCGCGCGCAGCCGTGTCCGCGCTGCTCGTACGGTCAGCGCGGACACGGCCCTGCAGCTCCTCAGGGAGGCGCACGGTGAACTGGGACACCGGCCCCAGGCCGTCCGCGGCCTTCCTGGACGCCTCCGGCATATGGGCCCCGACCGCGGAGTACACCGCCACCGAGGCCCATATGCCCTCTGCCGCCCAGCAGTTCGCAGCCCTGGCCGAACAGACTGCAGCCCGCCTTGTCCGCGGCCGCGGGCGGGGAGCTGTCGCCGGCGCAGTGCGTGCTGTACGCGGGCGTTGCCGGGCCCTGCGCTAGAAGGTCAGGTTCCAGGCGTCGATCTTGCCTGTGTCGGAGGCGGCGTTGTCGTTGACGCGCAGCTTCCAAGTGCCGTTCGCGACCTCCGAGGAGGCGTTCACGGTGTAGGCCTGGGCGATGTTGTCGGCGCTGCCGCCGGTGTGGTTGTGCAGCGTGTAGACGGTGCCGTCCGGCGCCACCAGGTCGACCTTCAGGTCACCGATGTAGGTGTGCTTGATGTCCACACCCACCTTGAGGGTGGCCGGGGCGTTGCCGGTCACGCCGGTGACGGCGATCGGGCTCTCCACGGTCGCGTTGTCGTTGATGGCGAAGTCCGCGAGGTTCTCGAAGTACGTGCCGGGCGGCGGGGTCGTCCCGACGGCCTTGAGGGCGTCGACCTGTCCCTCGCCGAAGAACGAGTTGTTGGCCGTGGTGCCCGTGCAGCGGCTGTCCGAGGGGCAGGCGATGTCGTTGGCCTGGGCGGCCAGCTTGGCGCGGATCTCCGCCGGGGTGATGCCCGGGTCGGCGCTGGCGATGAGTGCCGCCACGCCGACCACGTGCGGGGTGGCCATCGAGGTGCCGCTCTTGCTGCCGTAGCCGCCGCCGGGGACGGTGGAGTACACGCTGCTGCCCGGCGCCGCGATGTCGATGACGCCCTGCCCGTAGTTGGAGAACGAGGCCTTGGTGACGCCCGTGCCGTTGGCCGCGACTGTGACCACGCCCGGCAGCTCGGTCGGGATGTCGAGGCAGGCGTTGGTGATGGTGCGGGTCACCGGCGTCGAGTCGTTCGGGCTCGCGGAGTCGGTCGTCTTGTGGGCGAGGTCGTAGTTCTCGTTGCCCGCGGCGGCGATCTGGAGGGAGCCCTTGCCCTCGGCGTACTCCTGGGCGCGCTTGACGCCCTCGATGATGGCGGCCTGGTCGATGTTGTCCGGGCAGTTGAACTGCCACGGGTCCGTGTAATAGCTGTTGTTGGTGACCTTGAAGCCGTGGTCACCAGCCCAGACGAAGCCGCAGACGGTGTTCTCGGCGAAGAAGAAGGCGTTGCCCGGCTCGGCGACCCGGACCGCTGCGATCGTCACCCCGGGGGCCACGCCGACGACACCCTTGCCGTTCTTGGCCGCGGCGACGGTGCCCGCTACGTGGGTGCCGTGCGTGTCGACGTCCCGCCAGGCGCCGGCACGGGTGTCGGGCTTGCCGTAGGCGCAGGAGACCGAGTCGGCCGCGTCGAAGTTGGGCGCCAGGTCCTGGTGCTGGTCGTCCACACCGGTGTCCAGGATGCCGACCTTGACCGAGGCGGAGCCCGGGTTCACGGCCCAGGCCTGGTCGGCCTTGATCTGGCTCATGTCGGCCCGGACCGGCTCTCCGGCCGGGGTCGAGGCCTGGGCCGGATTGGCCGGGAGCGCCGGGTTGTAGGCGTCGGCCGGGACGTCCGAGGTGCGCGTGGCGCCGACCTGCTGCACGCCGGCGACGCCGCGCATGGTGGCGGCGAATCCGCTGGACGCCGAGTGGGCGACGATCACGCCGATGGCGTCGAAGTCCGAGAAGACGGTGCCGCCGTTGGCCTCGATCGCGGAGCGGACCGCCGAACTGTCACCGGGGGCGGTGATCACGAGGTAGGCACGCGTGCCGGCCACCCAGGTCGCACTCTGGGAAGCCGGCACGGCGGCCGGAGCGTGGGCCTTGGCGGCCGGCGCGGTGGAGGGGGCGACGGGGAGCGTGCCCGCGAGGGCGCCCGGGGCGCCGAACGCGAGGGCGGCGCCGAGCGTGGCCGCCAGCACCAGCGTGCGTCTAGGTCGGCTGGATATGTGGGGTATCAAGGCGTCCTCCGGAGACGGCCCGGCCGTGCTGAGGGCACCGGCCGGGCCGTACGAAACGAGTGGTGGATGCAAGATGTCAGACGGGTCCTCCTGTACGGAAGTACCTTTCCGTGCAGCGACGTTATAGGGGCATGGCTGAAAAGCCCCGCTGGGGGTGCCGGCGCAGTACCGGATGGCCACCACCTAGCAGATGCACCGGGTGATCGCTCCCTCTGTGCGTATCGAGCAGACCCGGCGGCGGCTGGCCCGCCTGCGCGTTGGGGGGCCGGTCGACCGCATCACCCTGCCGCAGGCCGGACGGACCAGGGGGTGGTTCCCCACCTCGTACGGCGTGCAGCTCGCCTCCGAGTGGCCCGAGCTGCACGGGCGTCGGCTCTCCAGGACCCTTTCCGATCCGACCGCCGTGCGGCTGAAGGCCGGCCACACGCTGACCGTGACCGAGACCGCGCTCGTCTTCCTCGAGGACGCCCGCAGCCGCGGCGATGTGTGCGAGCCGATGGACTGGATCCCCGAGGTCCGCCACCCGATCGGGAGCGGCAAGGCCGTCATCCCCGACGCGTCCTGTACTACCGGCGCGGTCCCGTCGACGGGGACAACGGGTCGATGCTGCGGGCGTTCGCGGAAGTCGACCGGGCCACCATGGGTCCCGAGCGCCTTGCCGCCAAGCTGACCGCGTACGAGCGCCTCCACCGCTACGTACCCGTGGTCCCGGGGCGCCGGCCGACCGTCCAGGAACCGGCGGTTGAGGAGTGGCGGCGGCGCTACCCGCTCTTCCCGCGTCTCCTGTTCGTCCTGGACGGCACCGGACCGGCCGGTGTCGAGAACCGGATCAGCGCCCTGCGCGCGGGGGCCGGGCTGCTGGCCCGCTTTCCGTACGACGTCCCCGTGCTCGTGGCGCCGCTGGCCGACCTGGTCCAGCACGGCCCCTCTGCACCCGTGTGGCGCCCCGTCCACGACCCCGGCCGGCGAGTCCGCTGGACGGAGTCCGGTCATCGCCAGACCTGACGTACGGCCGCCGCAGACGACGGCACGGGTCTGTACTTCGCCCGCAGACCCTGCGTAGCGAAGTAGTCGGCCACCGGATCAGCGCGTATCCACCCCTTGTCGACCTGGTCAGCCACGCATCCGAACGCCAACGGCCAACCGGTCGAAGCAATACGAGGAGCACTACGAGGGGCACTACGAGAAGCACCAAGAAGGACACCAAGAGGGACCATACGAAAGGCAACCAGCCGCGTCGCGGTCTTCGCCGGGCGTCAGCGGTGCGCTGACCAGCCGTGGCCGGGGCTGGACGCGGCACGGCCGGAGGCGTGGTCGGGGCGACCACGCTGCCGACCACGTGGCGGCTCCCGCGTTCCGCCAGACGCCTGGACGGCTGACTTTTTCCCTCGCGTACGCGGATGCCGTTCTAGCTACATGGATCCAACTTACATGATTTTAAAGGGTATTGACACTCTTTAGGATGCTCTACCCTATTCGGTTCCGCCGCTTCGTGCTGAAGGACATCGCTGGTGGCGCCCGGTGAGCCCCCAGATCCGTAGGTTCGCACAGAGCGAAGCGCGTCAGCCCTGCTTACCGTACGCGGGCCCGTCATCACGGGCACCGGTGCCGAGTGCGGGATCGGTGCGCCGCCCACCGAGCGGCTCGTCGCGTCGGACTTGATCAAGCAGGTCATCGCCATCGACGAGCGGTGTGGCGAGTACGAGACGGCCCACTGGCGGATCCCTGACACGTGGGATCCGGTCATCTCTGAGAAGCATTCGAGATCCCTCAAACCCTTGGACGATCTCTCTCGCCCGGTCCACCACGGCCGGCCACCGCGCCCACTCACGCGCCATAGCGGTACATGTACCCCTCGCCGCCGTCCGGTGCCTGGACCTCCCGATCCGGGTCATCCACAGGCCCGAACGCGATCGGCGGTTCCTCCGTACGCTGCTGCCCGAATCGATCACACGGGGGTGCGCGGGATGCGGTACGCCGTGGTGGTGGAGGAACTCGCGGTGGAGGTCATGGCGCAGCTGCCGGACGAACGGGCCCGGCGGGAGGTGATGGCGCTCATGGAGGTCGCGCGGATGGACCCGCGGGCCTGGCCCGATGAACGCGACCCGGGCTCCGTGGAGGAGATCCGGGAAGCGTTCGGACGGCGGTGCTGGATCCAGTACATGCCGTATGCCGGGGCGATCGAGGTCCGTGACATCGGGTGGGTGGGCTGACGCCTGGTCCTCTGCTGACGCGAGAGGACCACGTCACCGACATGGGGCCGACCAGCCACTGACACGAGAGCGAGACAGCTGCGGTTTCAGCTCAAGCGGTAGCCGAGGAGCACGAGGCCGGCGGCCGCAGCGCGGTGCTGCTAGGCGCGCAAGCCGGGGGGTGCGGGCTTGCGGGCGTTGCGGTTCCAGTGACCGGTGAGTGCGGCGAGGAACGCGGTGGTGGTGTCGGGACTGCCGGCGGTGGCGGGGTGGTCGCGGAGCAGACCGGCGACGTCCGCGGGCGTGTGTCCGGCCAGGATGAGCTGCGGGGCGAGGGAGGCGGCGTCGATGCAGGCAGGGCCGGTGGCGGCGTGTGCCCAGTCCACGAAGGTCACACCGAGGTGGTGGTCGCGGACCATGTTGTCGGCCCGCAGGTCGCCGTGGACGATGCGGTCGCCGTGGGCGAGGGCGGGCCAGGCGGCTTCCAGTTCGGCGAGCTGCGGCAGGCGGTCACGGGCGGCGGGGGCGAGGTCGGCCGACGGATCGGAGAACAGTTCGTCCCAGCCGTGCAGAGCCGCCCGTTCTTCCTCAACTCCGGACTGTCGAAACGCGACGCCGACCAGGCCGCCGCTCAGCGGCTCCAGCGGTTCGCCACCGCCGTCTACCCCTTTCTGAGCAAGGTTGACGCCCGGAAGTTCACCCGGCTGCTCTCCACTGGGGGGAGATCGTCGTTGGCACCGCGCTTCTCCTCGGGCTCTATACGGCATGTAATCCCATGGCACATGCCGTCCACGCTCGGCGAGAGAGCACTCGCTGAAGCAAGGACATGCCGGTGCGCAGGAGCAGTCCGGGGCGCATGCTGAGAGATGGGCCTTGACAGTTCGGCCTTCTTGAACCAAGGAGCAGATCATGCCATCCCTGCATTTCCATGTGAACTCCTCGATGAGCCCCTCCGAAGTGATGGGGGTACTGACCAACTTCAGCCCCTCGCGAGTCGAAGAGTGGCCTTCCATCGACGCCGAGCACTTCCAGGTCCATGAAAGGGGCGAGACCTGGGCTGAGGTCACCGAAGGGAATGACAAGTCGTGGGAGCGCGCACGCTATGAATGGGATCCGTCACAGAACAGGGTCACCGTCACCACGCACGACTCGACGCCCTTCGGGTCGGGTGGGTGGAACTTCCAGATGACGCCCACGGACGACGGCACCCGCATCGACGTCAGACTCGAACGACATCCCAGCTCGTTCAAGGCGAAGATGCTGTCGCCGATCATTCCCCTTGCCGGGCCGGTGTTCCGCAAGTCCTTCAAGGAGCCCCTGAAGACCGTGTAGCCACCCCTGTCAACGGCGAAAGCAGCGGCGTACGCGCCATTCAGGCTTCCTTGGCGACCATGCGGTGGAGTCCCTTGCGGTCGCAGTAGTGGGTCATGGCGAAGCCGAAGACCAGGGCCACGGCGAAGCCGATGGCGAGGCCCACCACCGCCTGCACGATGTCGACAGCCTGCTGCGGCCGTGGCAGTGGGGCGGACTCCCCCGTCTCCAGGTCCAGCGTGCGGACCTGGCGGTGTTGTCGTACTTCCACACGGCCTCCTGGCCGTGGTCGCGCACCCACCTCCAGTTCAGCCACAAGAGCCGCGAGCCGGACGCGGACCTCGACGACGACAGGTCCGCCGCCGAACGTCTCCGCGTCGCCGTGCAGACACTCCACCTGCGCGCGGGACGCCCCGCGCCCAACGACGTCGCGGTCGCCGGCCGCTGGCTGCTGAGCGCCGGCGCCGTCGCCTCCGTCCTCGAGGCCACGATCCTCCCGCACCAGAGCATCCTCGAGACGTTCGTGCGCCTCCTCGGCGGCGACATCGAGCACTTCAACCACCTCCTGGACGACGCCCGCACCGAAGCCGCCGAAGAAACAGGATGGCTCCCGCCCACCACCCGCCCCTCCGCCGCTGCGGCCCTCGCCGAGCACACCGCACCACAGCCGACCCCAGACCCCACCCCGCCGGCGCGGACGCCGTCATGAAGACGTTCAGCAAGGTCCTCACCGAGGACCACACAGTGGAGGACGGCCGAGCCCGCCTTCTCCACAAACTCGCCGAACAACAAACCAGCCCTGCACGACGCGCAGACACCACCCGACCACAACCGCTCAGCGCACCCCCGGCACCCACACCCACCGGCTCCCTCCTCCGCACCCTCTCATGACCGGCGACACGGTCGCCATTCAAGCCAATGGGGTCAGGTGTCGGCGCATTCGTCGATGACGGCGCAGGCGAGGCGGATGCCGCCCACGTAGGTGGAGATGCCGTCATCGCCGTGCATGTG
>NZ_JBEYIL010000047.1:0-9304 GCF_040635845.1 Streptomyces sp. NPDC006872 | reverse complement strand
CGAACGCAAGGCCGCTCACTTCCTGGCCTTCACCAGCATCGCCTGCACCCTCATCTGCTACCGCAGACTCGCCAAATGAGATGGCCTCTAAGTGGCAGTCGCGAAGGATTTTCTAGGTCTTCAATCGAGCGAAGACGTGCTCGACGCATGCTCTGGCCTGCTTGTGAGAGCGGGTGTGCTCGTGCTTCCAGCCGAACAGTTCGCCGCCCGCGGGACGGCGGTGCGGGACCGGGAACCTTGATCAGGCTGCGAGCGTTGTTCCGAAGATCTGGAGTTGAGGGTCCAATTGGTCGGTCGCTTCTGGGTGCGCTGATTTTTTCCGGATTCGGTACGGTCGAAGAAGCGAGCGCAGCGGGATCGCTCTGTGGATCCGCGTTGCGCTCTGAATCATCTGACATCTTGAACTCCTGCCCAAGCAGCCCTTCTGCACCGTAGGGCGGGCCCTGGGCGGGTGCAGTTCAAACCCGTTCCCTATGGGTGTACAGCAGCCGGGCAGGCCCTCCGGGGCCGCCCCCCTGCGCGCGATTACACCTAGCCACGACCTGGGACGGCGCCCTCAGGCAGGGGCGGAGCTATGGCCCGCGCCACCCGTCCCACGGGGCCTGCCCTCGGCGGGAGCAGGAGGACCAACGGTTTTTGAACTCGCCTCGTCTTCACCGCGTAGTGACAAGTGAAGTGCCAGGTGAAGTACACCAACAGGCGGACCGACGAAGGGAATCCGGGTCGGAATGGGCCTCGCAGTGCCGTTTTCGCGGGTCACGGAGAAACGTGGCAGGGCCCTGAACCGCCGCCCTCGGCGGCCGCGGTCCTTACGGCCGCCGCTTTCGCCATCCGTCGGCCGGTCGGCCGCAGGGGGCGAGGCCCTGAGGGGCGTCGGCTCTCAGGGCCTCAGTCGGCAGACGTGCGTGGGGGACCGGCGTTCCGCGCGGGCTCCGCGGCACCCGGCGCGCCGGTGCGTCGAGTGCCCGGTCCGGGCGCTGTCGAGCGGACCGGGCGGGATCGTCCGCGGCCGCGGACGTCACGCCGTGTTCTCTGAACCTGTCCCGGAGCCCGTCCGGCTGAGTCCCGTGAGGAGCACGAACAGGGTCTGACGCAAGGCGTCCGCGAAGTCGGAGTCCATGAAGGCGAAGCTGGGGTCGGCGTCGTAGACGGCGCGTACGACCGGGGCGGGGTGGGTGTGGGTCCACAGACCGCAGATCAGGACGATGATCAGGTTGGCGCCCTGTTCGGAGCGCGGGCGGTCGAGCTCGGGCAGGAGATGCCGGAGGAGTTCGGCCAGTCCGAGCAGGCTGTCGCGGGCGCCTTCCTTGTACCGGGTCGCGACCTCGACGGAGATGTTGTGCTCCAGTACGCCGGCCTGGGCGCTGAGCAGTTCGCACAGCATCGGCCGGGCGGCGAAGGACGCGGCCAGTCCGGATGCCGCGGCCTCGATCCTGGCGTCCAGGGGCTCGCGCGCGTCCACCAGTGAGCGAAGGGGCTCGCCGACCTCGGTGAGGAAGTCGGCGGCGCTCTGGGCGAGCAGCTCGAGCAGCACCGCCTCGCGGGTCTCGAAGTACCGCAGCACGTTGGACTTGGCGAGTCCGACGCGGCGGCTCAGCTCGTTCAGGCTCATGGCGGCGACCGGCATCTCGGCGAGCATCGCGGCGGCGGTCTGGAGGATGTGCCGCCTTCGCTCCGAGCGCTGTTCCTCGCTTCTTGCCCGCTGGAAGGTCGTCATGCCCGAAGTCTACAGACTGACAGTCTCTTGATTACAGACCACCGTCCTCTTGCGTTTAGACCGGCAGTCTCTTATGTTTGTGGCAACGCGAAGCACCGGCTGAACCCCGGGACTTGCGTGTGTCGGCCGACCGCAGTTCCCGGCCTGCCGGCACGGCGGCTCCGGCCGCTCCCACCATCCGCCGACGGCTCCCATCGGACCGCGCACCAGCAGAGGAAAAGGTCATGTCGAACAAGGTTGCACTGGTCACCGGCGCCTCCTCCGGTATCGGTGAGTCCACCGCGCTCCGGCTCAAGGCGGCGGGCTTCACCGTCTACGGCGCCGCGCGGCGCACCGACCGCATGAGCGCGCTCGCCACCGCCGGCGTGCACACCCTGGCCCTGGACATCACCGACGAGACCTCGGCCGGGAACCTGATCGACAGGATCGTGAAGGAACAGGGCCGCATCGACGTCCTGGTCAACAACGCCGGGTACGGCTCCTACGGCGCGCTGGAGGAGGTCTCCCTGGATGAGGCCCGCGCCCAGATCGAGGTCAACGTCTTCGGACTGGCCCACCTCACCCGGCTTGTCCTGCCCCACATGCGCGCCCAGCGCAGCGGCACGATCATCAACATCAGCTCCATGGGCGGGCGCTTCGCCACCCCCCTGGGATCCTGGTACCACGCCAGCAAGTTCGCCGTCGAAGGCCTCAGCGACGCCCTCCGCCTCGAGGTGAAGCGGTTCGGCATCGACGTCGTCCTCGTCGAGCCCGGCTCCATCCACACCGAATGGGGCGCGATCGCGGCCGGCAAGGTCCGCGGCGTCTCCGGACACGGCCCCTACGCCGAACAGGCCAACGCCGTGGCGAAGTCCCTGGAGAACAGCTCCCAGGAAGGCGCCCGGATGACTTCACCCCCCTCCGTGATCGCGAACGCGGTCACCAAGGCCGCCACCGCCCGCCGCCCCCGTACCCGCTACACCGTCGGCTTCGGCGCCCGCCCCCTCATCTTCCTCAGCCGGCTCCTGCCCGACCGGACCTTCGACGCCCTCATCAAGCGGGCCTCCGGCGTCCCCGCCTGACACTCGACCTCACGGACAAGGCCTACCGATGCCCAGACCTGCCGACACCCGGCCCCAAGCCCTCTTCGTGCTCTCCTCCGCCCGCACCCTGCCGCTGAGCAAGCCCACCGACCACCCGGGCATCCCCACCGGATTCTTCCTCGTCGAACTCGCCGCGGTCATGGCGGCCTTCGAGGACGACTACGACTTCGTCTTCGCCACTCCCGACGGCAACCCGCCCCAGCTCGACATCAACGGCATGGCGCTCAACTTCCACGCCGGCAGCCGACTGGGCAGCGCCACCGCACGCACCACCATCCAGCGGGCCACGAAGCACTCCACCCCTGAGGCACTGCGGGCCAAGAACCCCGACCTGCTGGAGCGCCGCGAAGCGGAGCTGGCCCTTGCCCACCGTCACCTCGGACGCATTCCGGTCTCCGAGGCCCTGCCCAGAACCGACAGCGAGGCCGTCTCCATCAGGGACGACGTCGTCGCGGGTTTCGAAGCCCTGCCAGAGCACCACTACCACTCGATCCCCGAGCTGATCCGACGCCACCGTGACCCGGACGACGACTTCTCCCTCGACAGCTTCGCGTTCGTCCACATGCCCGGCGGCCACGCACCCATGGTCGACTTCCACGACAACCCGTGGATGGGCGAGCTGCTGCACACCCTCCACGACAACGCTGTGCCGATCTCCCTCATCTGCCACGCCCCCGTCGCGATGACCTCCGCCCGCTACCGCGTCGATGACGAAGGCACCGTCACGACCGACGAACAGCACCGGTTCCGGGGCGCACGCCTCACCACCGTCGCCCGGTACGGCGAGCGGATGATGCTGGAACTCCAGTACCCCAAGGTGCCGGGCGAATCCACCCGCCTGCCCTACTACGTCGATGTCGCCCTGGACGCGGCCGGCTACGACGTCGACCTCACCCTGAACCCTTCTGCGGCCAAGGTCGTCTGGGACGACGAGCACACCCTGTTGACCGGCAACGGACCCCAGTCCGTCGACGCCCAGACCGAACACCTCCTGCGGATCACCGGGCGGACCCGGACGCCCTGACCCTCGGTCTCCGGGTCTCGGCCTGATCACCACGACCGACGGCGCGCCACCACCGGACTCTCCCGAGGGGCATCCCTGACCGACGGGCCCGCCGGGACCGGGCACGGACCCCGAGCGGTCCGCGGCGCGACAGCGGATCTGCCGCCCGGCCTGTGGTCCCACAGCTCACCGCCGTACCCGCGCCGGACACCGCTCCGCTCGACGGCCACGCCCGCTCCTCCCGGCGCCGCCGCGTCACGGCCCGTCCCCCTCACCGCCGCCACAGCACCAGCCGGACGACGCCCGCGCCGCCGCCCGCAAGCCGAACACCTGGACAGACGGCCCCACCGGCCCGGAACCGGCCGCCACCGTCGACCTCGGCAGCGCCATCGGCAGCGACCCACGCAGCGACATCGCCCGAACCCTTCGGCCACGGGACACGATCAGTCGGCGCCCCGACTCCCCCCGGGCCCCCGGCCCTTGGCTGCTTCGCGCCCGCCGGCCGAGGAGCGACCACGAGCACGACGACAGACCACCAAGGCCTGTCCACGACGAGAAGGAGAGCAATGCAGTACGTGAAACTGGGCAGGAGCGGACTCGATGTCTCGCAGATAGCCCTGGGCGGCATGTCCTTCGGAGACCCCGGCCGAGGTCAGCACTCGTGGACTCTGGACGAGGACGACAGCCGTGCCGTCGTCCGCCGGGCACTCGACGCCGGCATCAACTTCTTCGACACGGCCAACCAGTACTCCGACGGCGCGAGCGAGGAGATCCTCGGACGCGTCCTGGCGAAGGAGACACGCCGGGACGAAGTCGTGATCGCCAGCAAGGTGTTCGCCCCGATGCACGACGGCCCCAACTCACTGGGCCTGTCGCGGAAGTCGATGATGACGGAACTCGACGCCAGCCTGAAGCGGCTCGGGACGGACCACATCGACCTCTACCAGATCCACCGCTTCGACCCCCGTACCCCGCTGGAGGAGACCCTCTCCACGCTCGACCAGATGGTGCAGTCCGGAAAGGTCCGCTACCTGGGCGCGTCATCGATGTACGCCTGGCAGTTCGCGAAGGCCCAGTACACCGCCGACCTCCACGGCTGGCAGCGCTTCATCAGCATGCAATGCCACTACAACCTTCTGTACCGCGAGGAGGAGCGCGAGATGCTCCCGCTCTGCGCGGACCAGGGCGTCGGCGTGATCCCGTGGAGCCCGCTCGCGCGCGGACGGCTGACCCGTCCCAGGGGACAGGAGACGGCCCGCACGCGCGACGACAAGTACGGCCAGGTCCTGTTCGACGCCACCGCCGACACCGACCAGCGGATCATCGACCGAGTGGCGGACCTGGCGGAGCGCCGCGGCCTTCCCGCGGCACAGATCGCCCTCTCCTGGGTCGCCGGTCGCCCCGGCGTGACCGCGCCCATCGTCGGCGTGTCCAAGATCTCCCAGCTGGACGACGCTCTCGCCGCGCTCGACGTGCGGCTCACCGACGACGAGGTCTCCTTCCTCGAAGAGCTCTACGTCCCGCACGAGGTCACCGGTCTGCTGTGACCGCGCCACCCCGGCCGATGCGGCCGGCGCATGCCGCACCGGCCGGGACCCGGGAGCCCGCGGCGCAAACGCGCACGCCGCACGGAGGGACAGCCCGGCAGCCCGCGACGGGTCCGCCGACCGACGGCCCGGCAGACCAACAGCCCGAAAGTTCGTTACAGGAGGGATCTCTCGATGAGCGTGACACATGTCCATCACCTGAACTGCGCGTCCCTGCGCGGTCTGTCGGTACGGGGTCGGCACCTCGTCTGCCATGTGCTGCTGCTGGAGACCGAACACTCGGGGCTCGTCCTGATCGACACGGGCCTGGGGACCGCCGACTACGCCGACCCGATTGCCCGCCTCGGCGCCGACTTCGTGCGGGGCTACGCCCGTCCGGAGATCGACGATTCGCTCGCCGCCGTCCATCAGATCCGCGGCCTGGGCCTGGACCCGAAGGATGTGCGTCATATCGTCCAGACCCATCTCGACCTCGATCACGTCGGCGGCCTGTCGGACTTCCCGAACGCCGCGGTCCATGTGCACGAGACCGAGCTGGAGATGGCCGTACGCCGGCCGTCCTTCAAGGCACGCCGCAGATACCGGCCGGGCATGTGGGCGCACGGTCCGGACTGGCGGACCTACCGGCACGGCGGTGAGGAGTGGTTCGGCTTCGATGCCGTGCGGGAACTGCGGGGGCTTCCCCCGGACATCCTCCTCGTACCGCTCTTCGGTCACACCCATGGACACTGCGGCGTGGCCGTCGGCAAGGGCGGTGAATGGATCCTGGCCGCCGGGGACGCCTACTTCGACGCCCGTGAGATCAAGCAGCCGCGACGCAGGTGCGCGCCCGGCCCCGCCCTGTTCCAGATGGCGGTCACGACGGAGTTCGCCAGCCGCCGGCAGAACCAGGACCGGCTCCGCGCGCTGCACGCGGACCACCCCGAGATCGAGATCTTCGCGGCGCATGAGCCCTTCGAGTACCTCCGCCTCCTCGACTCCACCGGTGACTCCGCCGGCGACCCGGCCGACGGGACGTTCCGGTCCGGTTCCTGAAGCCCCGGAGGCGGCCGACCGGTGCGTCCCCGTTCGCGAGGGGGAGAGCAGATTTCTTGAACCCTCGTGCACTGAGTGCTCGTAGTACCTGTCGACGGGAGACTCCGCAAAGGAAGGGCAGGACAGCGGCGGATTCTGCCGAATTCCAAGCCTCGGGCGACAGTTTCGCGCGCTCGTGGTTCGTGAACCAGGTCTGGATGGGAAAAGGGCATGAAGGAACCCGGAAGCAGACGGAAATGGCATCCGGAATTCGATCTCGAATCAACCGTGACGCTCGACGCGGAAGCAGTCCACGAGGGACGGTTCGACTTTACGGACTGGCCGGACGGGCCGCTCGCGCATCTTACGCGACTCCGCATCCCCCGCTTCGCCAATCCGAACGGGTTCACCCATTCCGTCAAGGGTTACAAGTTCAGTGATTTCGTGTCCATGAACGTGTACTCGGACTCGCTCGCCGGAGTCTCCGGGAGCAACAACGACACCGATCCCGTAGCTGCGCACGTCGTCATGTCCGGGGAAACACGATGGTCCGGAAAGAGTGGTGACTTCTCGGTCGGGAAAGGTCAGATGTGCATTCGTGACACGCGCATCCCACTGAACTTCATGAGCGCTCCCGCAACCCGGACACGAGTGGTCAAGATACCGCGAGACTTTGTGACCACGCATGCTGTGCAAGGGAAGCGCGCAAGAGTCCTTAATGAACCTATGATCGTGGACTGCGATCTTCCGCAGGTGCAGTTCTTCCTCAATTTCCTGGAGTCGATCGAGAAGTCTCGTGACGTCCTGCGGGAATCACCCGATGTGCAGAAGCTTGCACTGGAGTCATGTGCCGCAGTTTTCTCCGGCATACTTTCCGGGCGCACCGACACGGGAGCGGGAGTCGAAGGTGCGTCTCTGGTCGGCGCCGCCAAGGCCGCCATCGAGAAGAACCTTGACCAGCAGGAACTGTCTCCGGTGATGATCGCGAAATCACTCGGGGTTTCCCTGCGGACGCTCCATCGTTCATTCGCGGAGTCCGGTGACTCACCGATGGCGTTTGCTCGCCGCCGGCGTCTTCAAAAAGCACACGACGAACTGATGCGGCCCGGCACCGCGGACAGAATATCCGAGATCGCGGCACGCTGGCAGTACTCCGACGCCGCTCATTTCATACGGCACTTCAAGTCGCACTACGGAGTCACTCCAGCGGTCTACGCGAGATCGAACAAGACTTGAACACGGAAGACAACGGTCGCCATCGCCACGCCGTCTCCGCCGACGCCCAGGACAAGGAAGAAATCCGGCATGGAATACAGGAGACTGGGAGCTTCCGGACTCATGGTCCCCGCACTGAGCTTCGGCACAGGTACCTTCGGCGGCCGAGGTGAACTCTTCCGCGCCTGGGGCGACACGGACACGGCAGGAGCACGACGCCTGATCGACATCTGCCTCGACGCAGGTGCCACCATGTTCGACACGGCCGACGTCTACTCCGACGGAGTCTCGGAACAAATACTCGGCGCTGCCATAAAGGGGCGTCGTGACCAGGTGATCCTCTCCACCAAGGCAGGTCTGCCGACAAGCCGTGATCCGGCGGACGCGGGGACTTCGCGAGCACGCCTGATCAAATGTGTGGACCGAGCTCTTCTTCGGCTGGGTACCGACTACATCGACCTCTTCCAGCTTCACGCCTTCGACGCGGGAACTCCCGTGCAGGAGGTGCTGTCGACGCTCGACGACCTGGTACGCGCCGGAAAGCTGCGCTACATCGGAGTCTCGAATTTCGGCGGATGGCATCTCATGAAATCCCTGGCGGACGCGGACCGGCACGGCTATCAGCGATACGTGGCCCACCAGGTCTACTACTCACTCGTCGGCCGCGATTACGAGTGGGAGCTCATGCCACTGGGTCTCGACCAAGGTGTCGGCGCCGTCGTCTGGAGCCCGCTGGGGTGGGGGCGCCTCACCGGCCGGATCCGTCGGGGCGATCCGCTCCCCGAGCGAAGCCGCCTGCATTCCACCGCCGCTTTCGGACCGCCGGTGGAGGCGGAACTGCTCTTCCGCGTGGTGGACACCCTCGATGTCCTCGCGGAGGAAACCGGCCGGACCGTGCCCCAGATCGCCATCAACTGGCTGCTCAGACGCCCTACCGTCGCTTCGGTCATCATCGGCGCCCGCGACGAGGAACAGCTGCGCGAGAATCTCGGTGCCGTCGGATGGGCCCTGACGGACAATCAGGTGGCGCGACTCGACGCCGCAAGCGCCCGGACGGCGCCATACCCGTACTTCCCCTATGAACGACAAGAGGCGTTCACTCGCCTCAACCCTCATCCCGTCCGTCCTGGTTTCCGACGGTGACACTGACGGTGCGCCGGGTCATTCAGCGGCTTGGGCCCCTGCTCTCGCTCGAGCCGGCCGCCCGTCCTGTCGATGCTGCGGGCTGGCTGTGGATCGTGGACGGCACCTTGATTCCGGTCCGTGACCGCAAGGTCGGCGCTTTCAGCCGCGACTACCGGTTCTCCGCGAACGTGCAGGTCGTCATCGACGCCGGCATCAGCCTGGTCGTGGCCACCGCCCGCCCGGCTCCAGGCAACAGGGCCGACGCCCATGCGTGGCGCGACTCCGGCCTGCCGCAGCAGTGTCAGGGCGTCACCGTGCTCGGTGACGGCGCTTACATCAACACGGGCCTGGCCGTCCCGCACCCCAAACGACCCGGCCGGGATCTGCTGGTCGGCGAGAATCCGGCAACGCCGAGCAAAGCCGGGTCCGCGCGCGGGTCGAGCATGCGATCGGCCGACTGAAGAACTACAAGATCCTCCGTGACTGCCGGCAGCACGGCGACGGCCTAAGAGGCCATCTCATTTGGGGTTACCGGTAGCCTGGTTGTGTGTTGATGGTCGAACGCCTGGTACCGGACGGGCTTTGGGAGTTGTTCCAGCGG
>NZ_JBEYIL010000046.1:0-11330 GCF_040635845.1 Streptomyces sp. NPDC006872 | reverse complement strand
TCAACGTCCTCTGGGCCCTCCTACGTGACGGACGGACCTACGAACTCGTGCCACCCACCGGGCACGCGGCTTGACAGACCGCATTAGGAATCACTCAGCTTGGGCCTGGATGCCGGCCCCTTCGACTCCAGGGCGGTGTTCCACCCTGCTCCCATGCCCGGTGCCACCGCTGCACCGACCGCACACTGACACGTAACCGCCTCGCGATGGCGGCATTGTCGTGTCCCACAGCGAACAACTCGGCCGCCTGCATCCGGAGATGCTCGCGAAACCCCCGTCGTTCCGCGGTCAGCCCGCCCCCTTGCGGATATCTCATGAGACCGGCCTACTGCGACAACCACAGCTTGTCGACGCCAACGACATCACGCCAACAAGGTCAGTAGTATCTGTTTGCGAAGGCCGCAGTGTCGAAAGGCAGCGCCTGTTCCTGGCGGTCAGGCAGCGGTGAACCATCCCCGCCGGCCGTCGGCTCGGCCTGGGCGGCCCGACCGGGTGACGATCGGTTGATGTGGGCATGATGCGACCACGCGGGGCAGCGCCGACGAACGGGGGAGAGACGTGAACGGCAGGCTCAGGCGCAACCTCAGACGAGGAACGGACGCGTTCGGGTACTACCTTGACGCGCCTACGGCGTTCGTGCTGGTGGGCACTGCGGCACTGCTGCTCTGTGGTGTAGCAGGGGTCGTGTACTTCTGGCAGCAGGAGATGACGCTCGCGGGGTACGCCGTGCTGCAGGCGGCTTGTCTGCTCTGCCAGGCCGTGACCCTGGTACCGGCGGTGTGGGACGAGGTCCCTGACCTCCACCACAACGCGACGCTGGCCGTGGTGTGCGGCATAGGGATCTTCGGTATAGGCCCGGGCCTCATGGTGCTGATGCTTACGGGCAATGCGGACGGCCCCCCGATGGCGGCCGTGTTGATGGCCGGATCCGCCCTCATGTTGGCGTGCACAGCGGGGCTGATCATCGGAACGTTCCTCTCCAGCCGCGACGGGTAGGGCACGGCGGGTGCCGGACCCGCCGATTACGGCGGTGACACGGACTTCGGTAGCGGCGGCGACTGAGTCGTGTCCGTTTCTTCCAGCCACCCCGAGTTGCCGCTCGGCAACGTGCTCGCTGCCTCAACGGCACCAGCGGTCCCAGGCGATCCGTTCGACTTCCCACAACGGTGACCGTTCCGCGAACGCCGGATCCTTTCGCTGCTCTCTCCCATCGCGCACTGACCTGGGCAGTCAGGGTTCGGAAACAGGTTCTATAACTTGTTCTTTAACCTCCGTCTGGCCCTGGCAGGGTGGGCGGCGGGCCTGAGCGTGAGTGGTCGAATCGGGATGCGCCGATCTGCGGGGCAGTTGCATACTCAGCGCATGGCCTTGCTCTCCGGTCGGTTCCGGGATCCGCGCAGTACCGAGTACGACTTCATCAGCTTGATCATTGTGCGGTGCCCTGGTTGCGAAAGGGCCGCTCGTGTCGTTCCAGCGCCCGAAGACTCCAATCCCGGAGGTCGGGTCCTGTTCAGGCCGCGACGTCTGGTCTGCTGTGGCTGCGGACTGTCACGGATGTGGAGCGGCCGTCTTGTCACGCTCTCCCGTGGCGCAGCTCAACCCGCGACAGATCCGTACTTCGGTATGCCGTTGTGGTTCCAGGTTGAGACCCGGCATGGGTGGTTGTGGGCGTACAACCTCGAACATCTCGACCTGATCCGCCGTTTCGTAGGAGCGTCGCTGCGAGAACGAGCACCCTGGTACGACACCGGACAAAAGATGACCTTGGTCGCCCGCTTTCCGGCATGGATCAAGCGAGCGAAGAACCGAGACGAGATCCTGCGTGCCGTCAGCCGGATCCACGCCTCACTGGCTGCCGCCTGACCGGATTACCAGCGTCCGAACGGCACTCGAACTTGATCTCTGGTTGCGCTGTTCAGCGGACGTGCGAGAGGCCTCCGCCCGATCATGTGCTCTGACCAAAGAGGCGCTTGACCAGTTCGAAGGCCGTGAAGGTGAGTCTGCTGCCTGATGCTGTTCCGGCCGAGGCGTTCGCGAACGCCTCACGCTTTCGGGACGACCTTTTCGACTGTCTGACTACGCGTAGGGACGAACTGTTCGAGCTGGTAGACGCGTTGCTATGTGTGGACGGGCCGGTGACCTCGCCGGTGGACCTCACGCTGACGGCCGAGCATCGGCGCGGGCACGGCGCGATGTACGCCGCGCTGAACAGCGGGAACCTCGATGTGCCGCGGCTGCGGCAGGTACTGGCCGGGCTGCCGCAGCCCGAGGCCGCCGACGGGCGCCTGGTCCTGGCGGTGGATGTCACCCACTGGCTCCGGCCGGCCGCCGAGTTGTGCTGGTATCTCGCCCGGGAGGTCCGCCGTCGCGGCCATGGCTCGGCCACCCGCAACATTGCCGAGCTGCGCAAGAACGCGGCCGATGGCGGTGATGGTGTTCACCTTGTCCTCGGTGCGGTGCCGGCCCCGCTCACCCGGCCCGCCCCGCAGGAGCCGACGGAGATGGTCCGCCGTGCCGGCTGGCTGAGCATCACCGAACGCCGTGATGTCCTCGCGTACCGGGTCGCTGACTTCGTCCAGCGCTGGGACGGCGGTCAGGACTGGCACACCGGCTCCGTGACCAGCGTGTATCCAGGCTCCTGCGCCACCGCCCGGGAGTGGGCCCAGCGCTTGGTTCCCGCCGCTTCCAGCGAGCCCCCCACCGTCTTGGAGAAGGTCCTGCTGGACAACGGCCGCGACGCGGACACCGACGTCCTTCTCCACGACCCCGTCGCCGGCATCCCCGTGCTGCACCGCGCGCCGGGCACGCGTGATGCGAACCTCTTCACCTTCGCCCTGCAGCGCCTGCTCACCGGCTCTCCGCTTGCCGCCCTCATCCTCAGCGGCGGCACGTGCTGGATCCGCACGCAGGACGGCATCTTGTGGTTCGCGCCCGAGAGGGACGGCTGGGGAGTTGGCTGGGGCTACTCGGGCAACGGCTGCCACACTCTCGCCCGCCTCGTCGACGTCCTCCTCGACGACATCTCCGCCCCCGCGATCCGCCCAGGGGATTCCGCAGGACCGGGCGGCCTGTTCGAACTGCTGCGTGACACTCCCGCAGACGGCACGACCACCTACGCACGGACCCAGTTGATGGCCGCCCGGGCCGACTGAATGCGCGTGTCCGTCGTCGGCTGCGGTGGACGTTAGCGGTGGCCGGTCTTTACGGCCCGAGCCCATTTTGACCGAACCAGTCCTGCAGGTTGGAAGAGATTGGTGAAGGATTGCCGCTCTGGGGCGACGTCGAAGGGAATGGCGTGGGGGTTCGAAGGCGGGGAAGCGAGTGGATCTGTGACAGGCTGATGGTCCTGTTTGCGAATGGGGGCTGCTGCGTCTACTGCGGCCGTGAGTCTGAGACGGCGGATCACGTCATCCCGTGGGCACGCCGGGGCTATCACGGCACGGACAATATGGTTCCCGCCTGCAGGACGTGCAATCAGGCCAAGAGCGACCGGACGCCGGCCGAGTTCGTCATGGCGAGGTCCCACCCTCGCCTGTGGCCTTCTCCGGGAAAGCCCACAGGGCCGGTCAGTCTCATGAGCTTCTACGAGAAGGCTGACAAGGAGTGCCGCAGGACACTCGCACTGATAGACGATGTCCTAGCTGAGATAGGCGACGAGGCGAGGCAGCGGTGGTTCGTTGACCGCTTCGTCCACCTCGGCACGATCCAGACGCATGGGCTGGATTTTGTGGACATTATGCGCGGATTCTCCCGCTCCGCTGTGGAACGGGCGTGTGAGGCTGGGTGGCCCAAGTACGAGGAGAAGAAGCCTCAGTACCGGATCGCGCGTGGTGAAATCGGGAAGGTCCTGGAGCCTATCCCCGATCACGAGTAGCGACTGGGAGATGTTTCTCGAACTTCCATCCGACGTCCCGGACTCAGCAGGGCAAGCGGCGGATCACCAGCTATTGGTTCGGCACGGTCAGGTCGCCGTGGCCGTGGCGCTCTGATCTCGAAGTCGCAGTTCCAGTCGGCTGTGTCTGGGGCTCGGTAGGGTTGCGGTGTGGTGTCTGGCTTTGGGCGTGGTGATTGCCTTTGGGTGTAGCTCTTCTGCAGGGACGGGCTGATCTGGGAGAACGACCATGGCATGATGCGGCCCATGGCAGGAAGAGACCGCGAGGCCGGGCGTCGTGCCGGCGACGGGCTGGTAATACGCACCGGACGCAAAGATGATCTTCCTGAGCTGGTGCGGATCTACAACCACTACGTCACCCACTCGATCATCACTTTCGATACCCAACCGGTCACGGTAGAGAGCCGCTTGCAGTGGTTCGAGAGATTCTCCGAAACGGGTCCGCACCAGCTGTTTGTGGCCACTACCGGCGATCGGGTACTTGGGTGCGCCTCAAGCAGTCCCTACCGGACGCATCCGGCCTTCGATCAAACGGTTGAACTGGGCGTCTACGTGAATCCCGATGCGCGGGCCGCTGGGATTGGTTCGGCGCTGTACCGCACCCTCATCGAAACGCTGCGCTCGCAGCCGGTCCATGTCGCGCTGGCTGGGATCGCACTTCCCAATGATGCTTCGGTGGCTCTGCACCGTAAGTTCGGCTTCACCGACGTGGGTATCTTCGACGAGTACGCCACGAAGAACGGCGGTTACATCAGCTCGGTCTGGATGCAACTGCGCCTGCCCCCTTCGGGCTGACCCTGGAGGGGTACTCCAGATCGTGCGGCGGTGCGGCTTTTGGCCTCAGGGCCGGTCGCACCAGGAGACCGCAGCGATCCGCCAGCCATCCGGGGTGAGTACGAACTGCATCGTCTTCGTCCCGCCGCCCTCGAAGGGCACGCCGTCGAGGATCCCGGATTTCCGGTACTCGCTGAACCGCGATGCGATGGCGCCGACGGTCTCGGTGCGCTCCGCAGTCTCCCACTCGTTGAAGTTCACCAGTCGGCCCTCAGCCAGCAGTTGTTGGCGTGGCTCGATGAATTCCTCCACGGTGTACACCGTGAACTCCGGCCCTGCCTTGATGAGGACGCCCCCAGGCACGATCAGTCGGCGGACCCGATCCACATCTGCGGCCTTGCCGCCCCTGTTGTCGAACGCACTGAAGAACTCGGCGGCGACGCCGTCGATCTCGGCCTTGGACATACTGGGACCGTAGCACCGGCATCGGTTCGCCCTTGCGCGATGTGTGCGGCTTTCCTGAGTGACGGTCGTATTCAGGCGGGCAGGTCGTATTCGGCCTGGTCGGGGGCGGGGTATAGGCGTTCGCGTTCTCTGCGGGTGTGGAAGGTCCAGTACTGCGGGAAGTCACCGTTGCTGATGACGGCGCGGAGGGTAAGGACGGCTTCGGCTCCGCAGACGCTCCATCGGCTGCCAGTGATGTCGAGTCGGTCGGCGATCAGATGGCAGGCTGCTCCTTCGACGGTGCCGCTGGCGATCGGCCATCCGGCCTCGAGGGCCTTGTCGTAGTGGAGATAGGCGGCATTGTTCTCCAGGTAGCGGCAGGCCCTGTCCGCCGCGGCCCGCTGATCTGGGGACAGGCCCGTGCGGTCGGCTTCGGCGTGGATGTCGCCGACGGCTCCGGGGGCGTCACCGGCCAGGATCCGGGCGGCCTTGGCCCCGACCCAGTCTTCGGCTGCGGGATCGGTGGCGGTGTGGAAACACCGCGCAGCCGCCCATAACTTCTCGAGCACATGCACGATGTCGAGGACGATATGGATCTCGACCTTGCGGCGGGCGGCCTCGGCCCGGATCAACTCGAGCTGGTGGGCGGCGCCGTCGACCAGGACCACCCAGGACCTGCGGTGCTGGGGGTCGCGGGCCTCTGCCTGGTCGAAGGCAGCGGCGATGACCTGGTCCGCGTCGTGTTCCACCGAGGCGGTGAGCCATTTCGCGCGGGCCTTGGGCCCCTTGCGCGGGGTGCGCCGACCGGTGCGGCCTCCGGGTGGAGCGATGATGTCGTGCGGGCGGCGCGGAGCCGGATCCGCGTCGTGGACGACGGCCAGCGTGGCCATTCGCTTGCGGCAGGTCTTCTCCCCGGCGGACAGTCGGGTGCGGAACGTGCGCGTCGCACGCTCGGCTGCCCTCTGCGTCGCTTCCCGCAGGTGACCCGGGCGCATCACGATCCCCTTGCCGTCGACGCTGAGCACCAGCAGCGTCGTGCTGGCTGCCGGAGCGGGGGTGCGGGCGGCATAGAAGGCGGCGATGTCCACCGCGGCCGCCCGCACGAGCTGTTCGGCCTGGCGTTTGCCGACCGCCGGTGTCCCACAGCGGCGTCCGATCGCCTCCAGGGCGTGGTCGTAGGAGCCGCGGGCGGCTTTCAGCACCACCAGCCGGCGCAGCCCCAGGCTGTGCCGCTCGCGTGGCAGCCCCAGCACCTGGTCGGCCGGATAGCAGTTGGGCAGGCCCAGGGCGCGCAGTGCACACCGGGCGACGGTCACCGGCCCGACCACGGTGGCCAGTTGGCGCCGGTGGCCCGTCTCCAGCCGGGTGCGACCCGCGGCGAGCTGGGCCCGGCCGTCCGTGTCCAGGGCCGACAGCTCAGCTTCCTCCCGGCGGGTGCGCAGGTCCAAGTGGCCCTGGAGGAGGAGGCGGGCCAGCTCCCTCGCCCCCTGTTCGGCGTCTTCCTCCACCCGCTCGTGGGGCAGGAGCAGTGCTTCGGGACGGGAGAGGGAATCGATGAGGGAAGTGAGGAAAGAAGCGGCTCGGTCAAAGGGGTCAGCCGCCGCGGCGGCCGCATACGCTCCAGTCATCGGGCTCTCGCTTTTCGAGCGTGGAATCGGTTGGCACCTTCGACGCTAGGGACGAGAGCCCGACCCCACACCGGCGCGGCGGCGCGAGCTTCCGTCCGGCTCCGGCGCATCCGCGTGCGCCGTCACCACGGGCCGCGGCGCGAACAGTCCCGGCTCCGCCTCCGTCAACCAGCCCTGCTCGACCAGACGTTTCAGCTTCGACCGGAAGCCCTCCACCTTGCTCTTGTCCGTCGACGGGCCCAGCGCGGCACAGAGGTGATGCGCCCGCATCGGACGCACCGCGCCCGCGAGGTCCTCGACGATGTCCTGGTACGAACGCGGCAGCACCCCCACGGCCAGCCCGGGCGTCCACGGCGGCACCAGCCGCACCCCGACCGGCGACCCCACCCCGAAGGGGCCCTCCCCTCCCGCCCCCGGCCGCGACACCTCCACCGGCCCGCCGGCCTCCGGCTCCGCCACGGACCCGGACTCCGAGACCGTCTCGTCGCCGGACAGGATCTCCATCATCGTCTCCCGGGTGATCTCCAACCGGGACAGCACCATCTCCTGCTCGGCAAGATGCCCGGCCAACTCATCGATCCGAGCGCGCAGTTCACCGATCTTCTCCCGCGCGCGGCAGCCTCCCGCCGCTCGAGCTCCTCCAGCCACGACACCAACGCCGTCACCCCCGGAATCCGGCTACCCGACACCACGACGATCGAGCAGCCAACCCCCGGTCAGCAACCACGCAGGTCAAAGCTCCCTACAGGAGAGCCACACCCATTGCCTTTGGCGGCCAGGCGCCGCGGCCGGTGGCCGGATGGGTGGGCTGCTAACCCTCCCTTCCCGTGGCACGTGGTGCTGCGGGCCGGCCGCCGTTCTGAGGAGCGAGGCCTGCTGGCGGCGGGCGGTCAGCAGGCTTTTGCCCGAGTCCTGGTAGTCCTTATGCCTCGCTCTGATCTGTTGCGCTGTGTCGGTCGCGGATCTTCCTGATGATCCAGGCGCTCATGGCGAGAGCCGCGCCGGCGGCAAGGCTTCCCAGGAATTCGGGTAACGCCTCGCGCAGGATGTCGTACACGGCTCCGGTCACCGCGCCGCCATCCCGGCCGCGGCGGTACGTGCGGTGTGCTGCTCGCCGAGGCGCTTGAGCTTGCGGCGGACCCGTTCACCGTAGGTGTCAGGATGGCCGGCTGCGAGCGCGGCCTGCGCCCAGCTGTCTGTGCTGCGTGCCCAGCCAAGGGCGAGATCTTCCTCAGCCTCGTGCAGGCGGCGAAGTACTGAGTCGATCCGGCTGTCGGTGAACTTGTCCTTCAGCACCGTGTCCTCGAGGAGGCGTGGATCGGCGAGTACGTCAGCGAGTGAGAGGCCGTCATCGACCGGGTAGCTCAGCAGCGCGACGTTCTTGCCGTGGACTCTGCGCTCCCACAGAGGCTGAAGCTGCCGGTGCTCGCTGTTGCTGTGGCGCCGCAACAACTCGGCGACAACGAGATCGTCCGTCATGCCGATACCCAACTGGTCCACGCAGTCGCCCAGCAGCGCCATTTCAACCGCCTTGCGCCACTGCGCCGGGCGGGTCAGGCCCAGCCAGGTGCGGCTGAACGCGTCCACCGTCTCTGCGTCGCCCTCGATGGCGGCGTTGCGGGCAATCAGGGCCGCCAGCAGCACTTCGCGACTCAGCACCGGCAGGGGACATGCCGACCCAAGCTCCAGCAGGATGTAGCTGAGGAGGGCATGGGTCAGGTTGCGGCTCGCCTCTCTGGAGAACCGGTGAGGGCACCAGCGTCTGAGCCGGGCGCAGGAGCAGGGGAGGGTGTCGATTCGGTGGCGCCACTGGGTGATGCTGCCGATACCCCGCAGCGCCAGGCGGATCGTGTCGGCAACCGAAGCGACCTGCTCACCGTACGCCTCCTCCGCACCACCAGTGGACTCAAGCCAGTCCAGTTGTCCGTCATGCCACGTGCGTGCTTGCCACTCGGTGTACATCACCAAGTCGGCCAGCGACGCCGCAGGCACACTGACCTGGATCTGAGCGCTCACGACCAACCTGGGTACGCCGTCAGTGCCTCGGACAACCTTCCCATCCATGTTCTTCGGGCGATGCGGCCGGAGAACACTGACGAAGTCGCCGGCGATGAGGCGGGGGTACATGCACATCCTCCTTCAAGGGCGGATCGAAGCGAGCTTTCTACTCCTAGGCGCGGCAGGAGGACGATCCGGCAATCAATTTCCCGTTCTTCTGTGTGGTTTGCATCACATGAGGCTCTTTTGTGGCGGCGTTCGGTGGGTTACGAGTTCTTGGCTACCGTCGTACTGGCCAGAGGGGGTATCCGACGCGGGTCCCGCAGTCACGCACATAGCCACTCGTCGTACTCGGGATGAGCGTGGTGACGCGGCAGGGCGGGGCGTGGGTGGTCATGTCCTTCGTCGAAGGCAGGCGGGCCGTGCGGCGGCCCGCCTGCCGGCAGGATCCCCGGTGGCCGGTTCGAGCTCAGGTGATGAGAACCGTTGAAAACGGCTCTGTCCGCAGTTCCGGATGCTGTTGGTGATCTTCACTCGGTGGGGTGAAGTCTGCTGACCGTGCCAGTGTTCATGTTCTCGTGATGCTGCGCTGGTGGTAGCGGGGCGGTTTCGGCGGTCGGAGGGGTGACCGCAGTGGCAATGGGCTCGGTTTCGGGGCGGGTGATTCCGCCGTTGACGGTGCGGATGGCCAGGGCGAGTAATCCGCGGGGCACGGCCGCGATGTGGGTGCGCGATCGGCTGGACGGCCTGTTCACGGATGCCGACTTCGCTGACTGGTATCCGGCTGACGGGCGGCGTGGGATGTCGCCGGCTCAGCTTGCTCTCGTGTCGGTGCTGCAGTACGCGGAGAACCTCACCGACCGGCAGGCTGCGGAAGCGGTCCGCTGCCGCCTCGACTGGAAGTACTGTCTGGGCCTGGAGCTGGATGATCCGGGATTCGACTTCACTGTCCTGAGCGAATTCCGTGGCCGGGTGGCCGAAGGCGACCGCGCGGACCGGTTCTTGGCGCTGGTCGTGGACCGGCTTGCAGAAGCCGGGCTGGTCAAGCGGCGGGGACAGATCCGGACGGATTCCACCCACGTGCTGGCGGCGGTGCGCCGTCTGAACCGGGGCGAACTGGTCGCTGAGACGCTGCGCTGTGCTCTGGAGGACCTCGCACTGCAGGGCGAGGAATGGCTGGCCGCTCTAGTGACTGCTGACTGGGCGGACCGGTATGGCCGGCCGGTGCGCTACGACCGGCTTCCCCGCGGCGGCGACGCACTGATCGCCTGGGTGCTGCAGGTGGGTGAGGACGGGCTGCACATCCTGCGCGCCGTCTATCAAGACGATGCCCCGCCTGCCTTGCGGGAGTTGAGGTCTGTGCAGGTCATGCGGCAGGTCTGGGTCCAGCAGTACTGGCACGACGAAGCGGGCCGACTCCGTTGGCGGGCAGCGAAGTCGACCCGCGACCGGGCCGGCCGGAGGGCGACCGGGCAGAGGAACACAGGCAAAACCTCAGCAGACGGCCGGCCGGACCCCGCTTCGGTACGGGTGCCGTGGTCCTCGGTGGAGATCGTCACCCCGCACGATCCCGAGGCACGCTACAACCAGAAGGTCACCGCGGCCGGCCAGCGCGACTGGATCGGCTATCGCGATCACCAGACCGAGACCTGTGACGAAACGAGCCCCACCGTCACCGTTCAGGTGGTCACCCGCCCGGCGCCGCAGCAGAACATCCGATGCCCTCGACGACATCCACCGACAGCTGACCCGCCAGGGCTTTCGGCCCCTCGAGCACGTCGTCGACGGCGGCTACGTCACACCGGACAGCATCCACCACGCGGCCCTCACATGGGACATCCCGCTGCTCGGCCCCGGTCCGTGACGACCCGCAGGCCGCCCAGCGGCCGGGCTTCACGAAGGAAGACTTCCACATCGACTGGGACGACCGCACCCTCGCCTGTCCGAACGGCATCACCAGCCCGCCCTGGAAACCCACCTTGGGCGACGGGCATCCCCGGCTGTCCGTTCTCTTCCCCCGCAAGGCATGCCGGGAATGCGACGACCGCGTGAAGTGCACCGGCAAAGTCGACGGCAAGGGGCGTCACATCCTCCTGCTGCCCGAGCCCCAGCAGAAGATCCAGTCACAGGTCAGGAAAGACCAGAAGATCGGCAACTGGCAGCGGCACTATGCCATCCGCGCAGGCTGCGAGGCCACTGCCTCAGAAACGGTCCACGCTCATGGCGTGCGCCACTGCCGCTACCGCGGCCTGGCAAAGACACACGTTCAGCACGTGCTCACAGCTGCTGGAACCAACATCGTCCGACTCAGCGAATGCTTCCCGCCCGGCACCACACCGGCTTCTCCGCCACGACCACCCAGCCACTTCCAGAGAGGCTCTGGCAAAGGCTGACTACCTAGAGATCACCAACAGCATCACTTTTGTGGAGCAGTAACGCTGTGTGCTGCCGACACCCCGTTCACCCGACCCGGGTCCCAGGTGGCGTCCCTCTCGTCCCGGGATCACCGCAGGCGTATTCCGTCCCACGCCTTCAGGTGCGTGCTTGTTGCGAGAGGATGGGGTGGTGATCCGCCACGACCCTGAGATGCAGGA
>NZ_JBEYIL010000045.1:12666-19146 GCF_040635845.1 Streptomyces sp. NPDC006872 | reverse complement strand
CTGTGGCCGGACCGGCTGACGAGACGGGAGGTCTCGCCTACGGCGAGCCTGCCCCCGGATCGTGCACTCTGAGTTACTAGACCAATTTCCATGCCACCCAATCTAGAACAACTCCCCCGGCATTTGTCAAGACTCTAAACCCAACTACTTTCCGCAACCTGTCATGATCGCGACCATACGCGGTGAGTGACGACTAACTGACGGCTCATCAGAAACGGCCCGATTCGGCCTCCCGCTGGCTGGTCGCTGCTTTATCTGTCCAGATTGACCGCTGCCGACCTCCCCCCGGACCGACCCCGGCTGAGTCTGGACGGATTCGGGACAGAGCGGTAAGGATGGGTGGAAAAGCGCTGATAGCGGGCCGGATCGTGTGGAGCGCGGTCCGGCCCGCGCCGCGCTCGGGGACCGGCTCCGGGTGCGGGCTGAGGCGGGTGTGAACCTTCTGAAGGCCCGTCCTCATGCGCGAAAACTGAACGAACTGAACGAACGGCCCCCGAAAACCGGGTCTGACCTGCGGAAACACTCCCGTTCAGTTTGGCGGGGCCAACTGAACGGGAGCGGGCCGAACTGAACGGTGAACTGAACGGCCAGATCACGAAAACCGGCCCTGACCTGGGGAAACGATCACCGTTCAGTTCCGCGCGGCAACTGAACGGGAACCGAGCGCCGAACTGAACGGGAGAGGCCGAACTGAACGAACGGCCCGCGCCAACTGAACGGGAGCTCCCGGACGGCCGGGCCGTGAACAGTGACACAGCCGCACGGCACGGATCGCGTCCACCTGGGAGAACAGGGGTCCGATGACACAGATCAGGCTGTGTCATCCGGGGATCTGTGTCACGGCGTGCGGACGCCAGAGCAGGGAACCGCGGGTGCCGGCCACCAGGCCGCGCCCCTCGATCGGGTCATGGCCGGTGCAGCGGGGGCACTGAACTTCAGTGCGTGCAGTACCTTCCGTGCCATGACGAGAATCCACAGGTGGGCGCTGATCAGCGTCAAGCCCGGAGTCGGCAGGTCGACGTCCGGGATCTTCCTGGGTCAGGCCCTCTACGAGCGCAACCTGTCCCCGCTGCTGGTCGACGCGGACAAGGGCCAGACCTGCCACCGCTGGGACGAACTGGCGGGAGGGATGCCGTACCCAGTCGTCAGCAAGACGAGCCGCAGCCTCGACAAGACCCTGCCGGACCTGGAGGACGGCCGGGGCGCGGTCATCATCGACACCCCGCAGATCGAGGACCACGCCGCGATCGCACGGGGAGCCATGATCTACGCGGACCGCTGGATCATGCCCCTGGCCCCGTCCGTCGTTGAGGTCGACCGCATGTTCGCGGACGACCACGACAACGGGAAGGACGTCCTGGGGGACTTCCTGGAGGACGCCCAGGAGCTGCGCGAGCGAGCAGGCCGGCCGCGCGCCGACGTGGTGATCCTGCTGACGCGCACCAACACCAAGAAGCCGACCAAGAACGGGCCGGACGCCGATGTCCGGGACGCCCTGGCGGGCCGTGGGTACGAGACCCTGACGGCCCAAGTCCCGCACAACGACAGCCTGTACAGGCAGAGCGGCGGGACCCGGGTGCGCGCCCTGGGCACGGCGTACGAGCGGGTACTGAAGGAACTGCTGGCCCGCCCCTACACGGGTGAGGTGTCCTGATGGCGGGCACGCGCCGTAACCGCTACGGGGTCGCCGCGGACCGGACGAAGAAGGTCCCGAAGGCACCCGACGCGTCCACGGCACGGGTGCGCACCGAGCCGATCAGGGTCACCCTCGACCTGAAGCCGAAGCAGCACGCGGAGCTGAAGCGGTGGTGCAACGGCGCGGCCGTCGACACCGGCCTGCCCGAAGTCGCGCTGGCCCCGGTGCTCCGGATCCTCGGGGAGCTGCTGGTGGACACGAAGGACAAGACGCTTGCGGAGCGGGTACGAGCCGAGCTGATCAAGCGCGCCGAACAGCTCTGATCGGCACTGTCACGTCAGGCTGTCACGTCGGGCCGAACTACGGGGGTTCGGGCCGTTTCCCCAGGTCAGAGCGTGCGACAAGGGGAGCGTGACAGCCTACGTGACAGGCCACGCGACAGGGTGCGTGACAGCCCCTGAGAGGGCCACGGAGCCACTGCAAGCACTGCACGCACTGAGGCCCCCGCCCTGTTCCGGGCGGGGGCCTCCATGCTGTCAGGGACAGGGTCAGAAGATCTCGCCCTGGTCGTCGGTGTTGCCGTCGGACTCCTTCGGGTACCGCATCGGCTCCCAGTCGATCCCGGTCACATCGTGGATGTGGATGTCGTCGGGATCGACGTGCAGGTACTCCCCGATCGCCTTCTTCAGCTCTGCGATCGCCGCGTCCTCACCCTTCTCGATGTACTGGTTCACCACCTGGTCGAGCCGCCCCGGCGGGAGGTTCCCACCCAGGTTGAGATCCCGGGGCCGGGAGTCCGAGCTGATCGTGATGTACGCGCTCATCTGTGCCCCGCCGGTCGGCGGAGCCTGGGTCAGCTTCGGAGCCTTCCCCCGCTCACCCTTGCCGGTCGAGTCACTGATCCGCTTGCGCCGACCCTTCGGAACCAGCGCGTCACGGGTCGCCTTGTCCAGCTTCGCGATGCTGTCGGCCTTCGGCTTCTGCTTCCCCGACCGCCACCGCCGCCAGGTCGTCAGCGAAAGGCCGGCGGCCTTCGCGGCGGCCTTGTCGTCGCCCTTGTGCTTCTTCTCCAGCCACTTCAGCCGGTCCGGGAGACTCTTCTTCTGCTCCCGCTCGACCGCGCCGGGGGCACGTCCGGTCAGCTTGCGGATCAGCTTGTCCCGCAGCTTCTCTTCGCCCTCTTCTTCGCTGCCCCTCGGCATCTCAGGCCCCCAGCCACTCGTCAACGGTCACGTTCGTCTTCGCCTTGAACTGGCCCAGGCCGGTACCGAGCACGAGCCCGGCCGGGACGTCCTGATCGTGCGTGGCCGCGTCGGACGGGTAGATCAGTTCGTCCAGGTCGAGCTTCACGGGGAAGCGCGGGTTGGCGGTCGGCTGGTTGTCCTTCGACAGAGGGATGATCCCGCCCGCCTTGTACGCCTTGCGCAGGATGCCGGTCCACGCCGCATCTCGGATCGCCCAACCCCAGTCCGGCCGCGCGATCGTCTTCTGAGTCGAGTCCTGGAACTTGCCGTGCAGCGTGCGGAACGTGCCCTTGAGCGCGTTGTAGACGGCCCGCTCTTCGGGGTCGACCGGCTTACGGCTGTTGTCCAGGGCGCCGGACTCCAGCTCCTTGAACGCCCGCTGGCAGACGTCCTTGAAGTCCCGGAACGCCTTGTACTGGGTGCCCTCGGCAACCCAGGCTTCCTGGATCTCGACCTCGATCCCGGCCTCGGCGTACAGCTTCACGATCGCCGTGGTCACCCAGGTCTTCTCACCCGGAGCCGCGTGCAGCACCGGAGCGGGAAGCAGCGGGTGAGCCCAGTTCGGCACGGTGATGAGCCACAGCCCGGCCATGCGCGGGTTGAACTCCGGGTACATCACCCGCTCAAGGTCGTTCACCGCCACCAGGGCGTCGGAGTAGGCCGGGAGGTAGTTCTTGTTCCCGTCGAAGCCGTGCACCCGGGCCATCGCCCGCTCGCCCTCGGTCAGCTCCCGCGTCCAGGTGTTGAGGTAGTCGTACGACGGCCAGCGGTGCGACTCGGCAACGAACCGCGGCTTGCGGCGCACGGTCGGGGACTTCAGCATCAGCTTCAGTGCGTTCAGTGCCGTCCGTGCGGCACTGACCGAGAACGTCCAGCCCGTCAGCTCCGAGAACCGGTGCAGCCGGTACGCCAGCTCGGGAGCTCCCGTCAGCTCGGTCTCGTCGACGTCGCGCGGGAACGTCCCCTCGGTCAGCCACTCAGAGACCAGGACCCGCGTCATGCCCGGGTGTTCGGCGTGCTGCAGAACGCTCATCGGCATGACGTGCATCGGCTCGCCCGCCTTGAACGGCTGATGCCAGCCCGCGTCCACCAGCGACCGCCAGGGCACCTGGAACTCGGCAGCGGCCTCCCGGTCGGCCTTGCGGCCCTGCCGCTCCCACACCGACCCCTTCACCCGGGGCCAGCACTCGTCAGCCAGCCCGTACGCCGCGCGCAGATCAGGGCCGACCACCAGCGTGACGTCATCGGTCGACGCGACCGACCGCAGCAGCGCCAGCAGCGCAGGGAAGGACGTCAGGGCGTCCCCCTCGATCGCCACGGTGTACGCCCCGGCGGCCTCCATCAGGTAGCCGTTCGAGGCGGACCATACGCTGAGGCCGGGGGCCTTCGAGCGCTGCACCCGAGGCCGGGCGGCCTCAGTGCGTGCAGTGCTTGCAGTGCCTTCCGTGCGCGGCTCCGGCTGCTCCTGGACGACCGGGGCCGGGGTGCCCTGGACGGGAATGTGCGGCGGAACGGAGTCGACGGTGACCCAGGCCCGGTCCGTCCGGTCGTCGTAGACCGGCTGACCGAGGGCCGGGGCAGCGTCGTCGGACCCAGCGGCCGGCGCTTCGGTCTCAGCTGAGGCCGGGGCGGTCGAAGCCGCGGGGCGCAGCGCCTCATCGAGCGTCGGCATCGGAGGCAACGGCATCTCCTCAACGACCTCGGACGGCTCCGCGACGAAGTCCTCGATCTCCGGCTTCGTCACCCGCCGGAACACGTAGCAGTAGACGTCACCGATCGCGTCACCCAGCCACTCACGCTTCGTCAGGCCCTGCCGGGACTTCGACTCTTCGAGGACCAGGCGCCCGTCCTCCCGAAGGTCCCGCAGACCGGTGCGCGGCGAGATGATGTCGGCCGCCGCCGTGATCTGCTTCAGCTTGTTCGAGAACACGGCGATCCGCTTCTCGCCGTCCTCTTCGTACACGCACCCGTACGCCTCAGACACGATCTCCAGGGAGTTCGCACCCAGGCCAGGGCTGGTGTACGTCGCCTTCGTCGGGAACAGCGACGGCTTCGACGCGAAGGTCTCAGCAAGCACGGCCATCAGCTTGTCGCCCTGCCGCATCGACGTCTCGCGCATCTCGCTGACCTGCTGCGTGAACAGCTTCCGACCGGCCTTCAGCGCGTTCGCCCGCGCACCCTCGACACCGGTGATCCGCTCGAACAGAGCGGCCCCGGCCACGCCGATGGCGATGTTCCGGCCGATACGGGCGTCCGGCCCGGTCGTCTCGTGAACCGCCAGGTCACGCTGAGCCTTCGCGATCGCGGCCCATGCGTCGTCCAGAGTGACCGTGGCCCGCAGCCACTTCAGCGGCCAGCCGTACGCCATCTCGGACAGCGCCGTCAGTTCGTCCGACGTCTCCGCGTCGGCGGTCAGCAGGAACGGCATCTCCAGCACACGGACGTTCAAGCCTTCCTGCTCGGTCGCCATGCCGAGCAGGGAGTCGTTACCGGTCGACATGATCACGCCCCGGTACTGGATGGTCCGATCCGTGCCGCCGCCCTTCTGCCGAGCACGGGTGCGCTGGGCACCCTCGGTCAGGGTGAAAATCATCTGTTCGGCCTCACGGGGCGTCATCCGCCCGACCATGCCGATCTCGTCACGGAAGGCGGTCAGGCACCCGAGGCGCAACAGGTCTTCGCTGGCCGCGACCCTGGCCAGGTTCCAGTTCGTCTTGACGTCCTCGACCCGGCCGAAGGCGGCAGCAGAGATCTTGATCACGGACGTCTTACCGCCGGACGAACCGCCACCGGAGTGGCAGATGAAGCACTGAAGCTTGAACGGGGCCAGGTACACCCCGCCGATCGCCACACCCAGGTAGAGCGCGCCGTTCTCGTTGCCGGGCTGACCCATGATCGTGCCGACGCGGTTCCACACGCCCCGGGCCTCAGCCTCAGTGCCGCAGGTGTCGCCGTAGCCGTGCGGGCCGACGTCGCCGGACGGGAGCTGGAGGCCGTCAGCCGTCCAGCCGGGCACGGCCTCGACGCGCGGCGCGTCCTCAGCCAGCTTGCTGATCGCTGTACCGGCGGCCTTGACGACCTTGTCGTCCAGCGGGGCGAAGCCGAAGTCGAGCTGTTCCATCCAGACACCAGCCTTCAGGCCGTCACGGTCGCACAGGACCGTGGAAGTGCCGGCGGCGTCGATGGACAGACGGAAGAGCCGAACGGTGATCTTCCGGTCACCGCCGCGCCGCAGCACCACTTCGAGGACATAGGGGAGGGGCGCGACCAGAATCCAGGGGGAGTCAGCTTCCCGGCCGGGCTGGAGGTACACGCCGCGCGGGTACGAGCCCGCGCCGATGGAGTACGTCCATGAGCCACTGCTCATGGGGATGGACGGTCCGGGACGGCCCTGGGGGCGGTCCTCCGTCTTCGGCTTGTTCGTCTGTGCCGGGGTGGGCACTCGTTCACCTTTCGGTTCACGGCCCACCCGGCAGAGTGATCGACAAAGGAGGGGGGAGAAATCTCCCCGGCTCTGCCTTACACTCGCAGATGGACCACCTACCAAGGTCAACGTGAACCCGCTTCCGGAATACGACCCCTCACCTGGTTACGACAGCC
>NZ_JBEYIL010000045.1:0-12570 GCF_040635845.1 Streptomyces sp. NPDC006872 | reverse complement strand
GCCAGAGAGGGTCCGGGGCGGGTTTTCGCGTTGACCGGGGTCCTTGATCTTCAGTTGTTCAGCCAGCGTACTCCCGTGACCGGACACCCAGAGTCCAGTCATATTGGCTGGTCAGCCAGGGGAGTTCAGGAGATCGAGAGAGGGTGACCAGGGGCGTACACGCCCTCCCCCACGCCGATCACCTTGTGGCCGGTCACGTAGACGCTGCGCAGGATGACGACGGAGTAGATGCCGGCACCCAGCCCGAGGGCCTGAAGGTCTTCCTCGGTGGCGATCCGGGACGTCACGTCCTTGGAGGAGACCCCAACGCTGTTGCCAGAGCGATCTTCATAGACCGCTTGCCACGTCGGGTCACAGGCTTGGGGCTCATCGACTTCGGGGACGACCTCAGCAACGTCCAGGTGAACCCAGGACTGGGACGCCTGAAGGACGATGTCTGCCCGGTTCACGGTCCGCACCCGGTTGACGCACTCGCCCTCCCCGAGGTGTGCGGCGACCCAGTCGGGGGCCTGTACCCGGGTGCTGCTCTTGTGGTGAATCGTCTCGCCCGGCTGTGTGATGCCTCGGATGCGCTTGGTGCCAGCGATGATCTTCCGGCGGTCGGAGACGAACACGCCCTTGCCCTGCTGGCTGTGGACGTACCCCTCGGCCTTGAGCAAGCCGATGGCGCGGTAGACCGCGTTGTCGCTCAGGGCGAACTGCTTCATGAGGGCCTGGGTCGGCGGGAGCTTGTTGCCCGGCTCCAGCGTGCCGCGGTCGATACGGGCCCTCAGATACGCGGCCATGCCAGCAACGGTGCCTGCCATTTCGCCTCCTTCAGTCTTCCTATCGGATGTTGCTTGACGATACCTGAATCATGACCTAACTTCCTACAGGAAGCCACTTCCTATCGGAAGTTTCTTCGATCACACGCAGAACGGCCCTGACCCGGCATCTCACCTCCGGTTCAGGGCCTGAGACCGAACCCGACTGACAGACAGAAGGGACCGATCCTGTGATGGATCGTATCGACTCCAGGCCGCTTTCCGCGGCTTCCGGCGAACGGCTCGACCGCCTGTTCCGCCTGTACAACCGCCGTGTGGTGGCGCTGGCCCGGACCCTGGCCAACCACGCCGACGACGCCGACGACATCGCCGCCGACACCTGGGTGGTCGCCACCCGCTGGATCGGCACGCTGAAGGCGGACGACGACCACGCCATGGGCTGGCTGGCCACCCTCACCCGGCACGCGGTGCGCGACTTCTACAAGCCCCGCCGCAACCGTGAGCAGCCGCGCGACTGGTCGGACACCGTGTCGTCCTTCGCGCTCCCGACCGCGCCGGCCGCTGAGGACGTCGCCCTTGCCGAGCTGATGCCGGAGCTCCCGGAGCACCTGGCCGCGCTGGTCGACAGCCTCTCCGAGACGGAGCAGGCCGTTGTGCGGCTCCGCTGCGAGGGGCTCACGCACCGCGCGATCATCGCCCACACGGGCAACAGCAACGTCTTCCGCCGTCTGCGGTCCGCGTTCGACACCCTGCGCCCCGCGCTGCTGGCCGACCAGCCCGCGAAGCCGCCGCTGCCGGTCCGCAAGCCCGGTGCGACCAACCCGCCCAAGCCCCGCGCCACCTACTCCCGCGCGTCCGTCGCGCTGGCCGGGTGACCGCCGTGACTGACACGAGCGCCCAGGCCGAAGCCGCCCGCCAGGCAGCGGAAGCCGCTGCCGAAGCCGCCCGCCGTGCCTCCGAGGCCGCCGCCGCTCTCCAGCGCGCCGCTGCCGCGAAGGCCGGGATCGGAGGACTGAAGTGAGTGCCGAGATCCGCCGCCTGGAACGGGCCGTCAACCAGGCCGAGAACAAGCTGGCCGCCGCGAAGAACGGCGAGATGTGGCCGCTGACCGGTGCGGAGAAGCGCCAGGTCATCGGTGCTCTGGCCGGTGGCTCCGTCAAGGTCATGCGCGGCAAGAGCACGGCGAACGCCGACTCGAAGCTGAAGCGGCTGGAGGCGTCGATCGTCGGTCGCCTCAGCGCTGAGCTGACCGCCCTTCAGACCGCCCACCAGACGGCCGTGAACAAGGTCGCCGCCGACAAGGCCGCGAAGAAGTCCAAGGGCTGGAGCTGGATCTGATGCCGAACGACAAGGCATCGAACCCGCCCCGAGGCGAGTGCCGGCAGTGCTGGTACCACGCCTACGCCTCCCGCCAGGCCCACGCCCACCTCGGTCCGCGTGAGGACTGCCCGGAGTGCGTCGCCCACATGAACGGCCACCCCGCGCACCTGATCGTCCGCTGACCGACCTGTCCGCTTCCTGATCGAACCTTCCGCCGGGGCCACAACCCGTGGCCCCGGCACCCGAGACGAGAGGTCCGACCCCCGTGAACGTGCCCGAGCCGTACCAGGCCCAGCAGCAGTTCCCCGCCGTGCCGACCACGGCCGTGCCCGCGCACCACCGCCCGCCGGCCGTCGAGTACCGGGGCGGGGTGCCCTACCACTACACGGTCGGCCAGCCCCCGCCCCCGGCTCAGATCGTCGTGCAGCTCCCCGAGCAGTCGTCCATGAGCCCGGCTCAGCGCGAGCTGATCGTGAACGTCGTCCTGCTCCTGGTCGTCGCGGTCGTGCTGTGCGGCTGCGTGTGCGGCGTGGTCGTCGTGTGCGGCGGAACGCTCATGGGCCTGATCGGCGCGATCGGCGCGAACGCGATCCCGATCGGCCTGACCACGGTGGGCGCGCTGGTGGCCGCCGGGTGGCTCGTCTCGAAGGTCAAGACCCTCACGAACCCCCGCAAGGAGAAGTAGAGATGTACGTCCCCGACATGCCCGTGAAGCCGAAGCGCACCACGTCCAGCACCATCAACGACCTGATCGTGGCCGCGCTCGCCGTCGCCTCGTTCGCCCTGTCCGGCTGGTCGCTGGCCACGCTGCTGATGTCGGCCGGCGCTCCGAAGGCCGTGGCCATCTTCGGCGTTGGCGTCTTCGACGGCCTGGCGCTGCTGGCCGCCCTCCAGGTGTACGAGCGTCGGCACGAGCCGTACAAGGCGTTCGGCGCCCGGCTGGTCATGATGCTCGCCCTGCTGGCGTCCTCGGTCGTGAACGCCGCGCACGGCCAGGAGATGGGCGGCTGGACGACGGCCGTCGTCCTCGGTGCCGCTCCGCTGGCCTTCGAGATCGCGTTCGAGCTGCGTCACCGCTCGATGACCGGCCTGATCTGGGTTCTGTTCTACAAGGAGGCGAAGGCCGCCCTCGACCGTGACGTCTGGGTGCGGATCGCCCCGGCGACCGAGCCCCCGACCGGCCCGGCGGACCTGTACCAGGTGATCCGGGAGGACGACCGGACCGCGCCCGCCGCCGCCGTTTCCGCCGCCCCGGCGGACAACGCCCCGGCCGTGTCCGCCGTGTCCGCCGCCCCCGCCGAACTGACCGCCGCTGTCCGCCCGGACAACGGCGGCGTCCGCCCGGCGGTCGGAAACCCGCTGTTCAAGGCCCCGGCGGACGACTCGTTTGCCCGCCCGGACACGGACGACGTCCGGGAGGACACGGCGCGGGACCGCGTCCTGTCCGGCCTCGGTCTGCCGCTCGACACCCCCGACGTGCCCGCCCCGGCGGACAAGTCGACCGCCCCGGCGGACAACCCGGCGGCGCTGGTGAAGGCGTCCACCGTCGCCGGTGCCGTCCGGGAGCTGAAGGCCCAGGGCGTCCAGGACGTGGCAACCCTGATCGCCACCGTGCCCGCCGTCCTCGGCAAGCCGGTCAGCCCGGAGACCGTCAAGCGCGAGTTCCGCCGCCAGGTCCCCAAGGCCCCGGTCCCGGCCGGGACCGGCCAGTACCTGTGATCAGCCGTGGTCGGGGGTCCGTCACCTGGTCGTGACCCCCGACCACGCCCCCAACACCCGGACCGACACCGGTTCGTGACCGTGGTCGGGCCTTCATGGTCGGCCTTGTGGTCGGGGGTAAAGAGCACGATCCGCAGGGCGGGAAAAGGCAGGGGGGAGAATTCTCCCCCCTGATCTGAAAGGGCCTCAAATTCCGCCAGGAGAAACGCGGAAGACGAATGTCAGAGGCGCGTAGTACGAATTGAAGTGCATGACGCCGGAGTTATGGGACCGGGCCCGATGACAGCGGGCCCGGCCCCTCCGGTCCACCAGGACCGGAGCCGACTCCTTCGATCCGCTGGGAACAGGAGTAGCAGGCCGATGATGGCACGTAACAAGCACACGCAGACCCAGGACAACCAGGCACTTGAAGAGGCGCTGGGAGCGCTGGCCGTCGGCCTGCCCAAGGTGGCCTGGCGTTTCGGCTCCGGGGCACCCATGGACGGCAAGCCGCGGACCAACGCCACCTGGACGCACCGGGGCACCCGTACGGAGCGCGAGGACGGCCGCCAGGCCCACCGCTGGGACTACCTGGCCCGGCTTGAGCGGGCCGGGTACCGGTGGGCCGGAGCTGCGGGAGTGGCCGGCACTGGCTACGCCTACAGCCAGGACCCGACCATGACCCTGGAATCCCTCCAGGTGGGCGGCTTCACGGCCGGTACGGCGGCCTCGGCCTGGGTGGGCTACCGGCTGATGGACGGGGCCGTGACCTGGCGTCACCAGCGCGATTGGGTCTGGCCGTTGCACGTCGCGCTGCGGGAGAAGCTGGGCTATCCCGAGGGCACGAAGCCGTCCCGGTACATCCACATTCCGGTGAATTACACCGAGATCACGGGCGACGCTATCCGGATCGACCTGCCCGCCGATTTCGCGGGTGAGGACAGCATCAAGGCGACGGTGAAGACGACGCTGACCAACAAGCTGGCGCTTCAGGACGTCACCTTTTCGTGGCACACCGAGGGCAAGAATCACCACGTCCTGGTGAAGCAGTCGCCGCGCCCGCCGTCCAAGGTTCTGTTCTCCGATGCGGAGATTCAGAAGCTCATCGAGTCCATGCCGGAATCCGCTCCGCTCATCGGCCTTTCGCACCGTGGCAAGGCGGTTTCCGTCGACCTGGACGCGGAATCCCCGCACGTTCTCGTCTCGGCCGGTACGGGTGGCGGTAAGTCCGTCATTCTCCGTGCCATCTTCGCTCAGCTTTTGAAGAACGGGGCGATCGGCGCGGTTCTCGACCGTAAGCGCCACTCCCACAAGTGGGTTCGCGGCCTTCAGGGCGTCGGCTATTACCGGGAGATCGAGGACATTCACGATGCGCTTATCGCCCTCGGAATCGAGGGTGAGCGCCGTAACCGGATCGTGGATGACTGGGACGGGGACGACAAGGACGCCCCGGTCGGCCCGCGTCAGGCAATTCTCCTGGAAGAGGCGAATGCCACGATCGGAAAGCTGAAGCGGTACTGGACGAAGATTCGCGACCCTAAGACCGACCCGAAGGAATCCCCCGCGCTGGACGCATTGGGCGAGATCCTTTTCATGGGCCGCGCGGTGAAGATGCACGTTCTCATGGTCGCTCAGTCGGCCACGGCGAACGCCCTGGGTGGCCCGGAAATGCGCGAGAACTTCGCGACGCGCATTCTCGCGCGCTACACCCGGAACGCCTGGAACATGCTCGTTCCGGAAGTCCAGCCGAGCCCCAAGAGCACCCGTCACGTGGGCCGCGCTCAGGTCGTCCTGGGGGGCGTCGCCAACGAGACCCAGGTCGTCTTCTTCACCCCCGAAGAGGCCCGCGCGTGGTCGGAGCTGGGCCGCGCCGTCGCAGCGTCTCAGGGTCACACCACCCCCATCGACCTGGGAAAGGGCCCTGTGACCGTCACAGGGTCACCTGTGACCGAGGCGGGGCCGGCCATCCCGGCTCAGGGCGGCTCGAAGGACCGGGTGCGGGAGGACACCGAGGGCTTCAAGGCCGACATGGAGGCCCTGTTCGCCCTCGGCTCGACCGAGGCGACCGAGGCCGCTCAGGACACCGATATCCCGGTCACGCTGAAGCAGGCCGTTGACCAGGAAATCGTCTCGGTCAGCCTCTCCGTGCTCCGAAAGGAATCCAGCGACAAGAGCCGTGGAAAGGAATTCCCCGCCTCGGTCGGAGTCGACGCGAAGTCGCGCGGAAAGCTTTACCGGCCGTCCGAGCTGGCGCGCTGGGAGCGCAACCGCCCGAAGGCCGGGCAGAGCATCGAACAGGAAGACTGACCCGACAACTTCCGGGGGCCGGTATCGCACCGGCCCCCGCCCCCTGGAAAGGCTGGAAAAGGAAAATGACCACCGAAGCTGAGATTCCCGTCCCGATGACCGACGAAGAGACCGGCCGGAATTCCTGGATTCCCGCGTGGGCGAAGCTCCCGAAGTGGACGCCGACCGCGCTCATCGGCTCCGCTCTTCTGCTGCTTTCCTTCGCGCTCTACAACGCGCTGAACATCGTGGTCCGGCTTCTGATCGCCCTTCACGAGTCCTCGATCCCGTGGTGGGGCGCGTTCTTCGTTTACGCGTTCATCGGGGGCGCGCTCTACCGGGCGTCGAAGGAATTCAAGTTCTGGGCTGAGGCCGCGAAGAACCGATGGGGCGTCTTCACTCGTTGGGCCAAAGCGCTTGTCTGACCCGAGAGTTCACCCCGCCGAATCGCATCCGAAGGAGATCACCTTGACCACCGCCGTGAACACCCGGACCCGCTACACCGACACCGGCCGCTCGATGCTCGTGCCGCTGCTGGTCGACCCCGCCACGGGCCGGGGCCGGAACCTCGACCTGGAGGTGACCCCGCACCTGCTGATCTCCGGATACACCGGCTGGGGTGCCACGTCAGCGCTGCGCCTGGTGGCCGCGCACACCGCCCGCCACGGCATCGACGTCCAGGTCCTCGACCCGTGCCCGAAGCGCGTCGGCTTCACCGGCCTGGAAGACGCGGGGCCGTTCGTCACCGTCCACCGCGACCGCGGCGACGTCCTCCAGGCCGTCACCGACTTCGTGACCGGCTTCGAGATCCGGTTCGAGGAACTGGACGGCCGCGCCCCCGAGTCGCACCGGCTCCTGGTGGTCGACGGCCTCGACCGGCTCCGCAAGAGCGTGGTGGGCGAAGGCGCCGGCCGCTGCTCGGTCCTGGACGCGCTGGAACCCGTGCTGGCGCTTGGCCGTGCGGTCGGCTACCACGTGGCCGCCTCGGTCTCGCAGTCCTTCGTCACGCGCCAGGGCTTCCCGCGGACCTTCACCGACTGCTCTGCCCTGCTGAGCTTGGGACCGACGACCAGCCGCGCGCGTACCGAGCTGCTGGGTGCGGAGCCGCGTCCCGCCGGGGTGCCGGCCGGACGCGGGGGCGGGGAGTTCGCGGACTACGACGGACCCCGCGCGGTCAGCACGGTCTACGTCTCCGAGGACGAAGCGCGCCTGATCGCACGCGGCTGACGCCGGGAGCTCCGGCACGACTGAGGCCCCCGTCCAGCTCAGGGCGGGGGCCTCAGTGCTTTCAGTGCGTGCAGTGCCTTCCGTGCCTGATGACCTCGAAGGACTGTCACCGAACCGCTTGACTCGCTTGTACGGAAGTCCGTACAGTGAGTCTTGTACGAACTTCCGTACAAGCCCGATGGAGGCTTACGTGATCAGCAAGAACACCATCCGACCGCTGGCCTGGGGACTGTCCCTGGGTGCCTCGGTCTTCCTCGTTCAGTACCTCTTCGGCGACGTCCCGGCCCGCTGGCTGGCCGTCGCCCTGGTGGTCGCTGGGCTCGCTGACTTCTGGGTCCACCGCATCAGCCGGTCCGGCTACTGGATCGCCCGCGGCGTCGACTCCGAGGTCGGTGAGCCCTGCTGGCTGGTCAAGGGAGGCCCGTTCTACGGCCCCGACGACACCGCGGCCGAACTCGGCACCTGGTGGCAGGCCCGCCGCTACATCGCCCGCTCCGAGCGGCTGCTGACCGAGGCGATCCGACGCCGTGCCCGTGGCTGACCTGGCGTAGCGCGGGCCGGGGATGTTGCGACCACCCCCGGCCCGTGCCGACACCGAAGGAGAGAGCTCCGGTGCAGGCCGAACCCTACGAGAACGACTCGACCGTCATCCCGACGTACCGCCGCAAGTGCGCCCCCGAGGGGTTGTGCACCCGGCGACAGCTCAGGAAGCGCGGGCTGAGGCCGAACGGCCACGACCCGGTTGCCCAGCTCCGCTACTGGCGCCGGGGATGGCGGTACGCGTACCTGTACGACGTCGCCCTGGCCGCCCCGGTCCGCCCGATGACCCCCGGCCGCTGGCGCTCGATCGCCGCCATGTTCGCGGCCCGCATGACCTGCCCGCAGTGCGGCGAACTCCGTGAGGAGTTCATCGCCACTTCCGTGGGCCACTGCACGCACTGCACGTGCCCGGAGATCGGGTGCCCGCAGTGCGACTTCGGCCTCCCGGCCAGCCCGGAGCCGACTCACGAGAACCCGCCCGACGAACCGCCCCGGCCGCTGATGATGGCTGCCTGAGCTGATGGGAGACACGATGACGACCCCGGCCCCGGACGTCCGAGACGCCTACGCCGAAGCCCCGCCGATCGCGCGGGAGGTCGGCGCGCTGCTGAAGCTGCGGCGCGAACTGGGTGACGACCGCCCCGACTTCTACCCGCCCGCGAGCGTCAACGAGGTGCGTGAAGTCCTGCTGCGGGAAGCCGCGCTGCTCGACCGGCTCGCCCTGGCCGACATCGAGGCGACCGGCGACGCGGTGAACGCTGCTGTGGAGCTCCGGGACTTCGACACCCGGCAGGGCCACGGACCCAGCGCGACCTTCGAGGGCGTGATCCCGCCCTACGCCGACCGCTGGAAGGACGACCCCCGCGGCTACGCCCGCCAGGAGTACCAGCACTGGCTCACCGTCCCGCCGTGGAAGCCGGCGCTTCCGACCGGCCCGGCCGGAGAGGCTGGCGCCTGATGCCCGACATGTGGAAGGGCAAGCCCCTGGTGGACCGGCCGAAGGTCTCGGACGTCGATCTGCACTACCGGATCTACAACGCGCGCACGGGCGAGCTGCTCAGCTTCGGCAGCAACGGCGGTCCCGGCTCGCTGAACGGCATCGTCCAGGACGCGCTTCGCACCCAGCAGGAACACCCCGGGGTGCGTTTGCACGTTGAGCAGTTCGAGGGGCCGGTGTACGAGTGACCGGCCGCCGCTGGTTCGAGAGCCAGGCCCTGGCCGTGGCCGCCGCCGTCGCCGTGGCGGTCGGCCTGTACGTCTGGAGGGGAGGCCACTACCCGCTCCCGGTCGACCTCATGGCGCTCACGGCCGTGGCCCTGGTCGTCTACACCGGAGCGCGTCAGCTCACCCTCGCCCGCACCACCGACACGAAGGAGAACGACCCTGTGACCGATCTTCCGATCGCCCCGCGTGATGAGCACAGCAGCAGCGCCGGTGATCCGGCCGACCTCGAAGCCATCCTGGAGAAGGCCGGCCGCGACGGCCAGCCCTTCAACGGGACCTGGAGGGCGGCCATCCTCTCGTCCGGCAGGTACATCAGTACCCCGGAGGAGTTCGAGGCACTGCGCCAGGCCGTGAGCACGGTGGAGATCCCGGCGGACATGCCGCGCTGGCACCCGAACGAGATCGCGGACTGGATGACGTCGGTGGTCGAAGACGAGTCGGCCAGTGAAGACGACCTGCGCCGCGCGGCCCTGGCTGAGGCGTACGCCCTCGGCATCGAGCCGGACGACCTGGAGGCGACGCCGGCCGCCGACTGACGCGCCCGCCGCACGACCACTGAAGGCCCTGCCCACATCCGGGCAGGGCCTTCAGTGCGTTCAGTGCTTGCAGTGCCTTCCGTGCCTGACGACCTGGCACAAAGAATCTTCTGGGACCGCTTGACGCGCTTGTACGGAAGTCCGTACAGTCTTCCTTGTACGAACTTCCGTACACACCAGAAGACAGGGGAGCGTCCCATGGAAGCCAAGGCCACTGCCGCACTGCTCGGTCTCTTCGCCGTATGCGGCGTGATCATGGCCGCGCTCACCGGCTTCTTCGCCCTCGACCACGGCGCGACCGGCACGGCGGCCCTGACCTTCGCGGGTGTCGTCTACACCGCGACCGTGGCCACCTTCGCCAAGGTCGTCGGACGCTCCGGTACCGCGGTCGTCTTCCAGACCGTCCTGCTCCTGGTGGGCGGGATCGTCGCCGTCCTCGGTGGCGTCCTGCTCGCCCCCGCCGGCATCCGGCTCAAGACCGCCATCTGACCAACCACCCGCCGCACCACCCGACCAAGGAGATCCGCATGACCCGCGTCGACCCGATCGGCTTCGTCCCCGCCAATGAGTCCCGCCTCGGGGGCGGTGACATCGTCATCAGCCTGACCCCGGCTCAGTCCAAGGCCCTCGGTCCGGAAGTCGGCACGATGGCTGACTGGCTTCACTCCGCGCTCTACGCCATGGCCCTGCTCCGCACCGGCCGCGGCATCGACGGCCAGCCGTACTTCGCCGGGCCGAACGACTGGCACACCCCGATCAACGACCTGGACAACCGGCTGATCCCGCGCCTGGAGGGGATCAGGGACGCGGCCGTCCGCGCACAGGCCAGCAGCGGCGGCACCGTGCAGGATCTGGCCCTGGCCATGGACGTCTCCCGCAGCACCGCGCAGTACCGGCGCGAAGCCCTGCTGAACGCCAGGCCCAGCACCTGGGAGCAGTGGGCCGAAGACGGGGGCCCGGACGACAAGGGCCGCATCGAGGACCCGTACAAGCCCGGCACCCCGGTCGCCGACGGTGATTTCTTCATCGGCCAGAAGGTCCGGATCGTGGGCGTCTCCGGTCTGCTGGCTGACCGCACCGACCTGATCGGCAAGCCCGGCCGCGTCGTCTCCGAGGCAAGCGACGGACAGGTGACCGTCCGCGGCCTCAGTGGCAAGCAGCACGAGACGTACGCGGACTTCCTCGGCTTCGAGCCGCACGAGCTGCTGGACGCTGAGCGCAAGAACTGAACGAACGCAACTGAACGAACGGCAAGGGGCGGTCCGCCAGTGCCAACCGACCGGACCGCCCCGCCCTCCCGACCGTCACGACCAGGAGAGAGACCATCATGACCGAAGCCGTAGTCTTCGCCGCCGTGTTCATCGCCCTGTACATCGGTCACAGCGTCGGAGATCACTGGTCGCAGACCACGTGCCAGGCCCTGACGAAGGGACGGCCGGACTGGACGGGCCGTCTCGCCGCCGCGCGCCACGTGCTGACCCTCACCCTGACCAAGGCCGTGCCCCTGACGGCCGTGGTCCTGGTCCTCGACCTCCCGGTCACGGCCCTCGGTCTGGTGGCCGGCCTCGGCATCGACGCGGCGAGCCACTGGTGGGCGGACCGACGTTCCACGCTCGCCCGTCTCGCCCGCCTTGTCGGACGGACCGAGTTCTACGAGCTGGGCTCGAAGGTCGTCGACGACAACGGCCACCCCACGCATCTCGGGACCGGCGCGTACGCCCTCGATCAGTCCTGGCACATGCTCTGGCTGGGCATCGGAGCCCTGATCATCGCGGCCGTCTGAGCCCAGCACTGCACGCACTGAGCGCACGTGCCTTCCGTGCCCCCTGAACAGCCAGAACGGCCCCTCACAAGCGCGTGAGGGGCCGTTTCGCTGCCCAGGGCCAGACAGGGCGAGAGAGGCCGTCAGACGGCCGCACAGGGCCTCAGCGAGCCCGCCGGATCGCTGCCCGCAGCACGTCCCCAGTGGTCACGATCTGCTCCCGCAGCTTCTCCCTCTCCCGCAGCGCTTCCGCCGGCGCCCGCTCCGCGAAGGCCGCCGCCATCATCGCCAGCTCGGCCGGTGCGCCGTTCCGCGCCGCGTCCTTCAGCTTCCCCATCGGGCCGTCGCCCCACCGGTCGGCCCACGCGCACAGGGCCTCGACCGCCGGGGCGCTCACCCAGTAGCAGCCCCTCACCAGCCGCTCCGCGACGTCGTCCGGCAGCTTGACCGTGGCCCTGCCGGTCAGCAGCGTCCGGCCCTCCTGGTCGAAGCCCTCCCGGCCGTTCCCGGTGCCCACCGGACGGCCCGGAGCGGAAGCCGCGTGCGCGGGGACGGGGTTCCAGTTGCTGTCCAGTCCGTGCCGTCGCATCTCCGGGCGGACACCCCGGAGGACGACAAGATCCCGCGTCCCGGCGAGCTTCCCGGTCTCCCGGAGCCGGGCGCGCTCGACCCGGACACGCTGACGCGCTTCCCGCAGAGCACGGCCGCGAAGGCTGCGAAGGCCCTCCCGCTCCCGCGCGGCCTTCAGCCATGCGTCCTCGGCTTCCCGGCCCGCCTTCACTGCGGATTCGAGGGCCAGCAGGTCCGCCGGGTTCACGGCGACAACGAACGATCGAGACATGCGGGAGAGTCTAGCCAGATATTCAAATGGCCTTTGAGCTGCGGATTCTCGGTCTATCTGACCAGATAAATCATGGCTGAGGACCCGGCACCGGACGGCCGCGCGTGGCCGCCGGCCTCCCGGCTTCGCGCGGTCGTCGGGACGGCCCCGGGGGTCGATTCTGAGGGACCGTCAGCCCGCGCTCACTCACCGCGTATGGTCGCGATCATGACAGGTTGCGGAAAGTAGTTGGGTTTAGAGTCTTGACAAATGCCGGGGGAGTTGTTCTAGATTGGGCGGCATGGAAATTGGTCTAGTAACTCAGAGTGCACGATCCGGGGGCAGGCTCGCCGTAGGCGAGACCTCCCGTCTCGTCAGCCGGTCCGGCCACAG
>NZ_JBEYIL010000044.1:0-20090 GCF_040635845.1 Streptomyces sp. NPDC006872 | reverse complement strand
CATACGGACACAGACCCGTGACTGCACCTACAGCTTCATCAACTGCCTCTCCAATCGGTCAGTCCACTCAAATTCGTGCAACTTCGTGTCGCACGGTCGCCCTCCCAATGGCCGGGAACCTTGCGGTCCTCGACCTCGGCGGGGCGGGCGCTGATGGACACCATGCCTCGGATGATGCCCCGTCCTGTGGGCCGGCGGGCGATCTTCGGGCGACGCATCGGCCTGGCTGACCGCAGGCGCTGAGGGAGGCTGCGGTCGATTGCCTCGCGGCGACGAGGGTCGTAGAGCGAGAGGCAGATCGCTTCGTGCGAGATCTGCATGGTGGCGTCACCAGGAAACCGGCGTCGCAGCCATCCTGCAATCTGCTCGGGAGACCAGCACTGAGCCAGCTTTGCCTCCACCAGAGCGCGCAGAGCCGGTCGTTGGTCGAGCCTGGCCTGCTTGGGCCGCCGCCCGCGCGCGTAGGCGGCAGCTTCGGCGGATGCGGCACGGTAGCGGTCCCGGCCTCCGTTGCGGGCGATCTCGCGGGAGACGGTCGAAGGCGATCGGCCCAGCCGCCCGGCCATCTGCCGGCCAGATTCCCCGGCGGCGATGCCGCGGGAAATCTCCTCGCGCTCGTTGCCGCTCAGATGCCGCTCTGAGCGCTGCTGCGGGGTGAGGTGGACGCCGCCGCTCTGGAGCAGGAACCGACGGGCGTTCTGCATCGGCGCCTCGAGCGCCCGCCCGATCAAGCTGAACGATTGCCCCTCGCGCCAGCGACTCCAGATCTCATCCTGCTGAGCCGGCGAAAACCCGTGGTCACGCACCTGTGCCTCCACGATCACACGATCATCCGTGGGTGGTGCGTTGATCACTTGAGGGTGCCATCGTTTGCCGAGAGCGCGAGTCGGCGCACCGGTGGGGAACCAGTCAGCGGCTTGGTGGAGTGGGTAGTCGCCCGGCCAGGCGGGGTTGGGCGGAGACGGAGGGCTGAACCTCAGCTGTCGTGAGTTCGCGGTCTGGTAGCGGCGGTCGCGAGTCCATCGCCGAGTGCGCTTCTCCGGTACAGCACATGCCGTCCGTCACGTGTCCGGGTGACCAGTCCTGTGGAGTGCAGGACACGCAGGTGTTGGGAGACAGCGCTTGGGGTGACCCTGAGACGGCGGGCGAGCTCTACGGTGGGCAGCGGCTCTTCCAGGAGGCTGAGCAGTCTCGCTCGGGATGAACCGAGCAGAGACACCAGGGCGGTTGTGTCGAGGCTCGGCATCTCCGAGCCCCACAGCGTGGCTACTCCCCGGCTGGGATAGACGAGGCTCGGCGGCTCGTCCGGGCTCACGGGGGGCGCGGGCTTGTGTGCGAACACGGACGGCAGGAGCAGCAGCCCCCGGCCAGATGCCGCAACCCGGTGCCTGCTGATCATCTTGTGGATGTACAGCTCTCCGCCTTGCCAGCGCAGGTTCGGGTGCATGTCGGCGAACAGCAGTCGGGCACCCCCCAGGGCGAGCTGGCGGGCGCGGTGGGTCATGTCAGCTTCCAGCACCAGCCGCATCTGCGGCCACACCGGCTCGATGGCCACCTCCCAGTACTGCCGCAGGAGATCGCAGATGGCGTCGCGGAGTCTGGCGACAGGTGCATCTTCGGCGGCGGTGGCGTCGCGGAGCGCTTCGGGAACAGGGTCGGGCGCGTGCGTGAGCAACAGGTCGTGGCGGACCCGAGCACAGGACGCCTGACGGGCGACGAAGAGTTCTTCTTCGAAGGCTGGCGCGAACCTCGCGGGATTCGGGGTCAGGAAGTCGGGGAGGGTACGCCGCTGGGCGACCAAGGACATCAGTAGACCGGTGTCGAGCGTGCCGAGCCTGCCGAGTACGGACCTGCGCCAGGGCAGATGCAGCGCCGACAGGCCCGGATCCTGCAGCACCCGCAGGCTGAACAGGGTTTCGTGCAGGGGTGAGAGGGCGAAGCGGGTGTCCGCGAGGTCCTCGACGCCGAGCACAAAGCTGATCATTAAGCCATACGCTACATCGATTGGCGACGCAACGCCGATGCCGTGGACTTCCTCCCATGACACCCACAACTCATGTGCACCGGACGGCGGTTGTCGCCGGTGCTGCCCGAGGTATCGGCGCCGCTGTTGCCAGGCGCCTGGCGGGCGACGGCTTGGCGGACGGCGTAATCGATCTGAACGAGACGGACTGCGCCGATACCGTGGAGGCCATCACAAGTGTCGGCGGCGCAGCGCTGGCCGTCGCCACTGATGTCGCCGACGAGGCCGCGGTCACTGCGGCCGTCGCCCGGATCACCACCGCGTTCGGACCGCCGACGGTGCTGGTCAACAACGCCGGCATCGGACCCCGTGCAGACCTTGTGGACATGACCACGCAGCAGTGGGACACGGTCTTGGGAATCAACCCCAGCGGCCCTTTCTTCGCCGCCCGGGCCGTCTGCCCGCACATGGTGACGGCCGGATGGGGACGCATCGTCAACATGTCGAGCATCTCCGCCGTCGGTGATGCTGGCCGCGTCGACTACGCCAGCGCGAAGGCGGGTTTGATCGGATTCACCAAATCGCTCGCTCTCCAGCTCGGCCCGCATGGCGTGACCGCGAACGCCATCGCACCGGGATTCGTCGTGAGCGACATGACCAGGGCCTCGGCCCGGCGCCTCGGCCTGGGCTTCGAGGAGTTCCGGCACAGGGCGGAGCAGTCCATCCCGGTCGGCCGGGTGGGCCTGCCTGACGACATCGCACATACCGCCTCCTTCCTCGTAAGTCCCGGGGCGGGGTTCGTCTCCGGCCAGGTCATCTACGTCGCGGGCGGGCCGGTGGACTGAAGGATGAGCCGCCGGATGGTCCTGATCCTGGCTGTCACATGCGCCGTGGCAGTGGGCAACATCTACTTTCCGCAGGCCATCGGTCCACTGGTCGCCGCCGGGCTGCATGTGTCGCCCGATTCGGCCACTGCGGTGGTGACCGCCACACAGACCGGCTACACGGCGGGGATGGTCTTGCTGGTGCCGCTCGGCGACCGGCTCCCGCACCGCTCGTTCCTCGTCGTCCTCCTCGCCCTGACTGGCCTGGCACTGCTCGCAGCGGGTTGCGCACCGGCTCTGCCGGCCCTCATTGCCGCCAGCACCCTTGTCGGCCTGACCACCCTGGGCGCGCAGATCGTCGGCCCCCTGGCGGCTGGTCTCGTGGCCGCCGACCGCCAAGGAGCGGTGATCGGCGCCCTGCTGAGCGGATCGACCGGCGGCATGCTGCTGGCCCGGACCTTCAGCGGCACGCTCGGTGAGTGGCTGGGCTGGCGGGCCCCCTACCTGGTCGCCGCGGTCCTGTCCCTGATCCTCGCCACCGTCTTGGCGTTCGTGGTGCCGACCACAACCCCGTCCTCCCCCCAGCCGTACACAGCGCTCCTGGCCGAGCCGCTGCGCCTGCTGCGCACCGAACCAGACCTGCGCCGTTCGTGCTTCTACCAGGCAACCGTCTTCGCCGGGTTCTCCGCGGTCTGGACCTGCCTGGCGCTCCTGCTCGCCGGACCGGCCTACGGGCTGGGTGCCCAGGCGGTAGGAATGATCGCCCTGGTCGGCGCGGCGACCATGGTCTGCACCCCGCTAGCCGGCCGTCTGGTGGACCGCTACGGCCCCGATCCGGTGAACCTGGTCTGCATGCTTGGCGTCCTCGTTTCGGCCGCGATCCTCACCATTGGTACCCGGGGCGGCACGCTGGGTCTGACCTCCCTGACACTCGGCACGCTGCTCCTCGACACCGCGATGCAGTCCGGCATGGTCGCCAATCAAGTCCGCGTCTACGCCCTGCGCGTCGACGCCCGCAGCAGGCTCAACACCGCCTACATGACCTGCGCCTACCTGGGCGGCAGCGCAGGTTCCTGGCTCGGGATACGCGTCTGGAGCCAGGCTGGCTGGTGGGGCGTGTGCGTGCTCGTCGCGCTGCTTGCCGCACTCGCCCTGGCCCGCCACCTACTGGCGCTGTACAAGTTCGAGGAAAGCCCGGCCAGGAACCGTGCGGCGAATGCGGATGGCCGCGGCCACCACCCTGGCGCTGGTGGAAGTGATCAGGCATCGTGCGGCGCCTCCGTTACAACAGCATCCTGAAGGTCGAGTACGCCCACCGGCACACCTTCGCCACCCGCACCGAAGCGCGGATCGGGATCGCGACCTGGATCACCGACTTCTACAACACCCGTCGACTACACAGCGTGTGCAGCTTCAAGAGTCCGATCGACTACGAACGCGAGTACTGGGTCAGCCTCACGACGGGGCTGGCTGCATAGGAAGGTCTCCACGATCCGAGGGGATTGACAAGCCAGTCAGTGGGGACCAGTGCCTTGCGTTGTCCGCCATCAGGCCGCCAGTTCTCCACGATGGCCAGCCCTGGCCTGCCAATTCATACGCTTCAGTGAGGGGTGTGCATCGTGAAGGTGCTGGTCACGGGTCTGGCGTGAGTTGTCTTCGGCGTACTCGTGCTGGTCGTGGGCGGCAGTCTGAGGTGTAGATCGTCTGGCAGGTGCGATTTCTCGCCCGCCGTCTCGGGTTGCGCTCGTACGCTCCGGCGCATGGTGGACCCCGAGGTGCATGAGCGGATCACCGCGCGCCGCGCGGCCGGAACGGGGGGCACGGAAGCTGCTGGGCTATTGCGGGAGCAGAAGCTCTTGGTCGGGCCGCTGCGGGAGCAGCGACCGGCCCGGTTAATCGGTTGCGGACCTTCGGGATGGAGTGTCTGATCCCGGCTATGACGATTGTGCTGGGTACGCCGGCTGTCGACGGGGTACGCGAGGCCATGGCCGCGCTGCGGGAGTGGCAGTACGACGAAGCGCCGATGCAGTTGCATTCCGGGGACATCGGCTGGAACTACCGGTTCGGAACGGCCGAGACGGCCGCGGTGGTCCGGACCTGGAGTCGGGACGGGCGGATTCTCGCGATCGGGATGCTCGACTCGCCGACGCTGGTGCGGATGACGGTCGCTCCGGACGCTTTCCAGGATGAGGACTTGGCGCGGCGGCTTGTCGAGGACTTCTCGCTGCCCGAGCGCGGCGTGCTGCCGGAAGGAGCGGTGTCCATCGAGGCGCCGCTGGGCCTGCTGCTCCACGACCTGCTGAGCAAGGAGGGCTGGGGCGTCGGCGAGCCGTGGACGCCGCTCTTCCGCGACCTCACCGAGCCGGTGGAGGACCCCGGCGTGCGGATCAAGTCGATCGGCCCGGAGCAGGCGCAGGACTTCGCCGACGTCCTGCGGTCGGCGTTCAACACCTCGCGGCCTACGCGCGAGTACTGGCACGCGATGTCGGCGGGACCGTTCTACGCCGACGCCCGCTGCCTGGGCGCCTATGACGACCAGGGCAGCGTGGCGGCGGTGGTGACGGTGTGGTCGGCCGGCCCGGGGAAGCCGGGGCTAGTCGAGCCGATGGGCGTCCACGAGGACCACCGTGGTCGCGGCTACGGCCGGGCGATCACCGTGGCCGGGGCGGCCGCGCTGCGGGAGATGGGCTCGTCGAGCGTACGTGTATGCACGCCGAGTTCCAACGTCGGCGGCGTCGCCACGTACAAGGCGGCCAGGTTCGAGGTGCGGCCGGAGGTGCGGGACCGGATCCGGACGGCCTGACGCCGGGGCTGCTCGGTAAGGCGGCAGTCTGGGGCGTAGATCGTCTGGCAGGTGCGGGTTTCCGCTTTCTCATCCGCCGTCGCGGGTTGCGCTCGTACGCTCCGGCGCATGGTGGACCCCGAGGTGCATGAGCGGTTCACCGCGCGCCGCGCGGAGCTGGATGAACTCGAAGAGCAGCTGGTCAAGCAGCTGTCCGAGGTGCGGGCCGAGCGGGACGAGCTGGCCGTGGCGGTGCGGGTGTGGCAGCGGATGAGCGAGCAGCTCGCTGACGAGCGGGCAACGGCCGGGTCGCCGGTGGTGCAGGTGGCGGGTCGGGCGGTGCGGCTGGTCCCGGACCGGGCGTCAGGGGTGGCCGAGTCCGCGCTGCCGGCGGACTACCAGCGCATCCTGGCCGCCGTGCGGCAGGCCAGCGGGCCGGTCGCCACCCGGGCCGTCGGTGAGGCGTTGGGTCTGGACACCGAGGTCCGGGGCAAGCTGGAGCCGCTGCGCGGGAAGTTGACCAAGCTGGCCGATCGCGGCTGGCTGCACAAGCGTGGTGACGGCAAGTTCACCGTGCGCCCGTAGTCGCCGGACTCGAAGAGCGGGTGGGCGTAACCGCCGGGCCCCCGGCGGCAGTTGAGTTTGGTGTGAGGAAAAACAACGAAACCGTCGAGGGCCCTGACGGCCTTGTCTACACCGCCCGCCTGCCGCTGTCGAGCGCCACCTTGAACTATCTCGCCGATCTGATCCGCGGCCACTGCAAGAAGATCCGCTCTCCGTGGCGGGCGCTGCCCGCCGGGAAGATCGCCGGGATCGTGCTAGCGGTGCTGCGCTGTGACCAGCGGCCCGGCGACCTGGCCGGCGGCAACGGCATCCACCGCACCACCGTGAGCCGGTGGGTGCGCGAGGTCGTCGGCCTGCTGGCCGCCCGCGCCCCGCGCCTGGACCGCGCGCTCAAGAAGATCGCCCGACCGGGCGGCGGCATCGTACTGCTGGACGGCTCGCTGATACGCACCCGACGCCGCACCGGAGATGCGAACCGGAAGAACTACTCCGGTAAGAGCAAATGCCACGGACTACTCGTGATCGCACTCACCGACGATCGTGGCCGGCTGCTCTGGGTCTCCGCGGCCCGGCCCGGATGCACCTCGGAGATCACCGCCTGCCGGCACGACCACCTCACCGCCCATCTGCGCGCGACCGGCCTCGGCGCCATCGCCGACTTGGGCTTCATCGGCCTCGACGACAACGACGACCCGGACGCCGACCCGGCCGTGATCACCGGCTACAAGGCCGCCCGCAACCGGCCCCTGACCCCCGGCCAGAGCCTGTCGAACACCGTGCTGGCCGCAGTCCGCGCCCCGGTCGAGCACAGCTTCGCCCACCTGAAGAACTGGCGCGTCCTCACCAAGCTCCGCACCGACCCGAAGTCGGCGACCGTCCTGGTCAGGGCCCTGCTGGTGCTGACCAACCGCGAAATCGCCCGCTGACCGATGATCTTCGCGGGAGGCATCCGCCCACGATCAGCCCGAGAATCCCGAAGACGACTCACGCCAGACCCGTGACCTGCGACTTCACGATGCACACTGCTCAGTGATGCCGCATCCACCAGATGATCCCTGCGACCAGCCCTGAGCCAACTGCGGTGGAGCTGCCGCGCACCAGACCGAACAGGGCCGTTCGGCTGAGCCGTCGGACTGTGCGACTGCGGCTGGGACTTCGGCCGGCCTTGAAGCCTGGACCGTTGTTCGTCCATGCGTCCATCTCGTTGTTCATCGTGATCCTTTCGTAGGGGCAGACGTTCGCCGTCGTGCCGGATTTCTTCGGAAGGGGGTTGGGTCGGGGTGACCTGGCCGGAACTCAAGTCCGTTGCCCGCTGATGCCCTTACGCTCCTGCGCGGGACAGCAGTGGGATGCGAGGGGGCGCTGCGCGATGGTGGGATTCTCGGCAGTTCGGCGAGCCGTGCGGAGCGGGTTCGAACCGGCCTGGGCCAGCCTGCACCAGAGCGGCGGCCAGCTTCTCGACCTGCGGCCAGGTTCGGAATTTCGGCCTGAAGCCCCAGGTAGGAGGCGGTTGGTGAGGTTCGTCTCCGGAGTACACCGGAGCCGTTGCACCGGAGCAGTCGGATGACGCGGCCCGTCGAGCGGAACAACACGGCGCAAGAGCAGCGACGCCTTCTGGGATGCCAGCTACGCGAACTGCGGAGAATCTCCGGTCTGACGCAGGAGGCGCTTGCCGACCGGATCGGGTCGGCGTCGCAGACACTTTCCGACCTCGAGAACGGCCGGGGCAGACGAGCGCCTGACCGCTCCCTGTTCGACGCCTACACCAAGGCCTGTCTGAACGCGTTGCAAGCCGACCGAAGGACAAAGCAGGAGACCTGGGAAAGCCTGCTCGGCAACTATCTCCTCCTGAAGAATCTGCTGGCCCAACGGTCCCCGGATTCCTCCCCGGCCGATTCGTCGGAGCGTCCCGGCCAGCCCCCTGCCTGCCCGTATCCAGGACTGCACGCTTTCACCGAGGACACTGCTGGATGGTTCTTCGGGCGGGGCGTTCAGGTCGAGGAACTCCTCAGACTGTTGAGGACGCGTCTTGGCGGCGGCCCGCCCCTCTTCCTCACGGGAGCATCAGGGGCGGGCAAGTCCTCACTGCTCAGCGCCGGGCTGGTACCTGCGCTGCGCAAAGGCTGTCTGTCCGAAGGCGGTGAGAGCGCTGCGGCGGTCCTGCGCATCACCCCCGGGCCGCACCCGCTCCAAGCACTCGGGCGCTCACACCTGCGGACGCTGCACGAGGATGGGGCCGGCCCGACCGTTCTGATCGTCGACCAGTTCGAGGAGATCTTCACGCAGTGCACCGACCAGGAGGAACGCCTTGCCTTCGTGGACCAGTTGGTCGACATGGCCCTTGGCTTAGGGGAAACCGCGCAGCCGGTCCCGGTCGTGCTGGCCTTACGCGCAGACTTCTTTCACCGCTGCATCGCCCTGCCGAAACTGGCCGAGGTGATGAGCAGGAACAATGCCGTGCTCGGACCGATGAGCGAACCGGACCTGCGGAAGGCGATCGTCGGCCCAGCGCGTACGGCGGGTCTGGAGTTCGAACCGGGCCTGGTGGAGACGCTGCTGCGTGACTTGGGCGTGCAGGGCGGCGGTCATGATGCGGGGGCGCTGCCGCTGCTGGCCCACGCTCTTGAAGCCACTTGGGCGCAAGGCGACGGCCGCCGGATGACGCTGGCCGGATATCAGGCTTCCGGAGGCATCAGGGACGCGGTGGCCACCACCGCCCAGGGCATGTACGACACTCTCGAACCGGAACAGCAGCAGGCAGCCCGCCGCCTGCTGCTGCGGCTGGTCACTGTGGACGATGGGGGTGAGGCGGTGCGACGCCGGGTCGGCGAGGACGAACTGGCCCACGAGGGTGCAGCAGCCCAGGTCGCCCTGCAACGCCTCGTGGACAAGCGCCTGGTCACCGCGGACGACGGGGTCGTGCAGATCACGCACGAGGCACTCGTGCGGGCTTGGGGCCTGCTGCGCCAATGGCTCGTCGAAGACCGTGACTGGCTGCGGGTGCACCGCGATCTCACGGCGGCCGCGGAGAGCTGGCAGGCACTCGGCCGCGACCCGGGCAGTCTGTACCGAGGACACCGGCTGGTCCGCGCCTCGGACATGGCTCAAGGCCGCAGCCGCGACCTCAACCCCCTGGAGCGCGTGTTCTTGCAGGAGAGCGAGGCGGCCGTCGCGGCCGAGATCGACGCGGCAGCCAGGGAGGCGGAAGCCGCCCGCCGCAGCAACCGGCACCTGAGGCGGCTCACCACAGCACTTGCGCTGCTGGTCTGCGCCTCACTCATTGCCACGCTGGTCGCGGGCTGGCAGTGGCAGACGGCCGAACGCGAACGCAGGACAGCCAATGACAAGAGCCGCGCCGCCCTCGCCAGCAGCCTTGCTGCCCACTCCCGCGCCCTGCTCGGCACCCGGCCGGCGCTGGCCGGTCTCCTCGCCCTCGCGGGGCGGCAGTACAGGGCCGATGACGCCACCAACGCCGCTGCGCAGGACGCCCTGGCCATCCCCACGCATCCGGTGAAGCCCCTGATCGGCCACTCGGGCAAGGTCACCACGGTGGCCGTGAGTCCCGACGGCGCTACGGTGGCGACCGGCGGCACGGACGCGGCCGTCCGGTTGTGGCGGACGGACGGGCACGGCACGCCCGTCGTCCTGCCGGAACACACCGGCGCGGTCACGGCCGTCGCGTTCAGCCCTGGCGGCGACGTTCTGGCCGCAGCCACCGCCAACGGCACCGTCGGGATCTGGAACGTACACACAGCCACGCCCTCACTCCAACTGCGCATCCCCGTCGCCGGTGTCGACGCCCTGGCGTTCAGCCCTGACGGCGCAACCCTGGCCACCGGCTCCGCCGACGGCACCGCCCATCTGTGGCAACGGCGCACGGGCCGTTCCCTCGCCACACTCACCGGACACACCGGCAAGGTGAGCGCGGTGGCGTTCGGACCCGACGGACAGACCCTGGCGACCGGCAGCTGGGACGACACGGCGCGGCTGTGGGACCTGCACGGCACGCGCAAGCCCACTGTCCTGCGCGGCCATCGGGGCGAGGTCTACGCGGTAGCGTTCAGTCCTGACGGCAAGAAGCTGGCAACGGGCTCCGCCGACGGTACCGCCCGCCTCTGGGACACCAAGACGCTGCGTGGTTCGGCCACGCTGCGCGGGCACACCCGTGTGGTGAGCGCGGTGGCGTTCGGACCCGACGGACGTTCCCTGCTGACCGGCAGTTGGGATGACACCGCCCGCCTGTGGGACCTTCGAAGCCACCAGGAGCCCGGTGTCCTGGACGGCCATACGGGCGACGTCAATGCGGTGGCCTACGCGCGGGACGGCAAGACCGTCGTGACCGCCTCCTCGGACGGCACTGCACGCGTGTGGGGCACTACGGTCCGGAGTGCGGGAGCCGCGCTGACCGGGCACAGCGGCTACCTCGACACCGTGGCCTTCGCCTCCGACGGGCGCACGCTGGCGACCGGGAGCAGGGACGGCACGGCCCGGCTGTGGGACGCACGCACCGGCCGTACGACCGCCGTCCTCGCCGAGGGAACCGATCCGGTGCTCGCGGTCGCCTTCCAGCCCCATGCCCCGCACCTTGCGACCGGCGACCAACAAGGCAACGTCCGCCTATGGGACATCCACACACATCAGGTGCTCGTCACTCTGCGCGGGCATACCGGCGCGGTGGACGCGGTGGCGTTCAGTTCGGACGGGACGAGGCTGGCGACCGCATCGACCGACGGCACCGCCCGCCTGTGGGACACCCGCACCCACCACTGCCTCGCCACCTTGCGCGGACACAGCGGCTGGGTGGACGCGGTGGCGTTCAGTTCGGACGGGACGAGGCTGGCGACCGCATCGACCGACGGCACCGCCCGTCTCTGGGACACCCGCACCCACCGGACGACCGCACGGTTCGGCCACGACGGACGCGTTCTCAACTCTCTGGCCCTCAGCCCCGACGGCAAGACGCTCGCCGTCGCACCGAGCGACGGCACCGCCATCCTGTGGGACGTCACAACCGGTGTCGTCGTCCGCACGATCACCGGCCACACCGACGAGGTGACCGCCGTAGCGTTCAGCCCAGACGGCAGGACCCTGGCGACCGCGAGCCGCGACCGCACGGCCCGCCTCTACGACCTCGGCGACTCCTCAGAGCGGGGCAAGAAGCAGGGAGGCCGCCCCCTCGCCACACTCGGCGACGCAGCGGGCTGGGTAACGGCAGTGACCTTCAGCCCGGACGGCGGCACGCTGGCCACGGCCTCCTGGGACCGGACCGCCCGGCTCACACCCGTGCCGCAACGATGGGCACACCAGCTGTGCAGTCGCGCGGGCCGCAACCTGACACTCCAAGAATGGACCCTCTATGTAGGAGATATACCGTATAAGCGGCTATGCCCAGAGTATCCATCGACGCAGACGGACTCGTCCTGATCGCCAACCAATAGGCAGCCGTGCCGCGCTCACGGATGAACAAGCGTTGTGCGGACGGGCCATTGAGGAGACGAAGCAGCCACACCACCGGCTGCTCATCCAGCGGCGACGGAGGCAGCCAAGCCCAGCTCCGCCAACGCCGGCCTCGCCGCCGAACGGGCTCCCAAGCTCAATGCCACCACCGCCGAACCCGCCCTCGGCACCAAGGTCAGCGACCAAGCCTGCGCCGATACTCCTCGCCACCTGGACCGGCGCCTGCTCCTCCTGCCACCGCGACATACCCACACCCCGCACCTGACCAAGCCCTACCAAGTCTCGGATTCGACTCGTGACAGCGCCGCACGCCCCCTTGCCCACCTGTATCGAGGTGTTCATCCCGGACCTGTGCACGGGTCACGGCGTCCGGACGGGGCTTCGTACCGAGGGCCATCCGGCGCGCCCGGCGTTCTATGCGCTCACCTGCCACCTTCGACGGCACCAACTGGACCAGCGACGTCTAGCTGAGCCTTCACCCGTTCGGGTCACAACCCGGCGCTTCCGCCTTCACGCCGTCTCCACAGCTGCGCATCATGCCTCCACCCATAAATGATCCAGGGGGGATCCATGAGCCACGACACGCCGCCACACATGCCCGCTATGCCACCACCGCCGCCCGAGCCGGCGGCGAAGAAGTCGCGGACCAACGCCATCATCATCAGCTCCGCTGCCGCCGTCATCGCCGCGATCGTCGCGACCGGCATCGTGGTCACGCAGTCCGGCGATGACGACAGCGAGCCGACCACGGCAGCCGGGCCCAGCCTCTACGGCATGGAGGGCACCGCCGCCGCTGTGGCGGAATCGTCGCCGGAGACGGAGATGGAGCCGACATATTCCGACCTCGACGCCGACGACTTCACAATGGAGTTGCGCACCACCTCACGGCAATGCTTCGGCTCGGCGGGCTGCAACGTGACGGTCGAACCGGAGTTGACCTACGTGGGGGTCTTCAACGGGATCGATCCGGACGTGGTGTACGAGATCACTTACGAGATCCAGGGCGACGAGTCCGGACCGGTCATCCAGACGGCCGAGCTGTCGAACGAGACGAGACTGAATTACAGGCCGTCCATGATCAGTACAGCGTCGTCGGGCACGAAGGTATCCGTGGAGATCACCGACGTGGCGACCCAAGGGGGCTGATGCAGACGTTAAAGCCCCGCACCGAGTTGGTCTGGGCGGGGCTCCGTCACGCGGTGGGTCTCTCGTTTGACAGGGCGCGCCACGATGCGCCAAGCCAGCAGCCTGCGCCGCGTGGACTGAAAGTGGACCATCATCGCCGTACTGCTCGTCATATCCCTCGTAGTCGGCGCGCGCCTGCACCAACTGAGCGAGACTCACCGGAAAAAGGCGTCGCTGGCTCGTGAAGAGAAGGTCCGACAGCTCGACCGTCAGAGCGCGGTGATTGACCGAGTCGATCGCGCAGCCCGACCAGTACGGGCCTTCTGCACCGAGCCGGTCCAGCACCACGCGGTGCAGTTTGGCCCACACCCGCGTCCGTGGCCAGTTCATGTACGCCGATTCGCCGTTTGCCAGGAGGCGCCGAAATCCGGCGACAGGTGCCGCCAAGTACAGCGTGAGGCAGCAAGGTGGAACTGAGAACGGTTTACGGGGCGGTGGCGGATAGAGGTCAGCTGGGTGCAGTTGGAGGTCGCTTGTCTCGGCGTGCTCGCGCGATCACGCTCTGCGCTTCAGCGCCGTACACGGCCGACTTCCGCAGGGCGTGCCATACCTTCATGTACGTGGCGATGGACGCGGGGTCGTCAAGCCATGTCTCAGCGTGCCAGTCTTCGGTGATCACGAGCCGGTCGTCCAGAACCCAAAATCCGTTGGCTGTCTGGATTTTAAGGGGTGCGCTGAGTGGGATGATCCCCAGTTTTACGGTGTCCAGGCCGACCATGCCCATGAGCCGGTCGAGCTGGCTCGCGAGGATGGACGGCGGGCAGATCAGGGCGTGGAGTGCGGCCTCCCAGATGAGGGCATGGAGCGTGTGGTCGCCTTCGTACAGTCATGCCTGGCGCTTCATTCGGGCGCGTACGGCGTCGTCGGTGTCGCGCACCGTGTCGTGAAGGTTGGCGTACTGGAGAAACATGTGGCGGGCGCAGTCGGCGGTTTGGAGCATGCCGGGAACGACTGCTTCCTCCCAGACGTAGATGGTCTGGGACCGGCCGACCTCGAGGTTCCAGCTGTCTTGCACAGGCTGGTGTCCGGCCGTGAGTTGGCGTCGCCAGGAGCGGATGTGGGACTCGAACCCCTTGAGGCGGGCGTCGAGTTCGTCGAAGACCGCGGGCCAGCCGACGCCATCGGCCCACGCTCGCAGGTCCTGTGTTGTCGCCGTTTGCTGTCCGTTCTCGAGCTTGTAGATCTTGGAGTGTGGCCAGCCAAGGCGTTGGGCGAGCTGGGTGCCGGTAAGCCGGCCTCCTGGGACTGAGAGTCGCAGTTCCCGGAGCCGGAGTCCGAGGGTCTCCCTGGCCTGTTGGAAGTCAGTGTCACCGCCGTGGACTTCTCTCCCGTCCAGGTGAACAGAGCGCAGAGCTTCTGGGCCGACCTCCCCGGGCTGGAATTCGTCCACGCCGAAGCCTGCGCATTCCTCCGTGACGACCTGCGCCAGTGGGACGCCGTCTACTCGACGTGGGGCGCTGTGTGGTTCACCGATCCAGAGGAACTCTTCCCTCTGGGCGCCAAGCGGCTACAGCCCGGTGGTGTCTTCGCGTTCTCCCACCGTGAGCCGATCACCGGCCAGCACGGCGCGCAGAAGATGAGCGGGAAGTGGCTGGAGGGACGCGAGGCAGAGCTGACGGTGTACCGGTGGCAGTACACCGCGCAACAGTGGGCTGACATCCTGAAGCGCCACGGCTTCGTCGACATCGACGCACGGATCTTGCCCAATCCCGACCCCGCCGTACTGGGCACACTGCTGGTAGGGGCCTGGTCCGCCTGACACTCCCCCGAACCGAACCGTCGCGTCGACGGCCCCTCATCTCAGGACCGGGGAAGGAGCAGGAGTACCGCCACAGGGGCGGGCATGCTGCCCGGGTGTCATGAGAGTCGTACTCTCACACGGTGATTGAGACCATCGTGTTCGACGTCGGCAAGACGATCGCTAAGGATGATCGCTACTGGAGGTCCTGGGCCGACTGGCTGGACATGCCTCCCCATACCCTGTCCGCTCTCGTAGGCGCTGTTGTCGCGTTGGGGCGGGGTAACGCAGAGGCCCTGCGCTTGGCTCGCCGCTTGGCTCGCCCAGGCATCGATGTGGCCGCGGAGTACCGAGCACGCGAGGCGGCGGGCCGCGGCGAGCGCCTGGACGAATCAGGCTAAGACCACTGGCCTTAAGACGGCGCATCTACGTCGCGGGCCCTGGGGGCAATGCCACGAAGCTTAAGTTGATCTTGACGTGGCAGGCAGGACTACCTCGAGGCAGGCGAAGTTCAGGTCGGGCGGCTTCGCGTGGCGGGTGCCTGCGTCCGAAGTCCTCTTCACCCGGTAGGAATTGTGGCGGGCGCGTTTGACGACGCGTGGGTAGGAGCGGTGGCGGCGTGCGGGGTTGCAGTTTCGGCGAGCATGGCGAGGACATCGGTCTTGACCGCTTCCCAGGTTCAGGGGGGAAAGGCCGCTGTCCCGGTGGCGGTGCGGCGGACGATGTTCAGTGTTCTGAGGAAGCTGATCCGGTCCGGGTCGATGTCGGCGCCGGTCGCAGCCCGGCAGATCAGCGAGTTGATCGAGTAGTGGACCAGCAGGTAGGCCCAGATCTCCTGGTGGACCAGGTCCGGGCTCTTGGACCGCAAGACCTTTCCCGGGCCGCGTAGGACTGTCTTGAGCTGGCCGTTTGCGGCCTCCTCCTCCCATCTTTGGTGGTAGGCGGAGGCTAGTTCGGCGGCGGTCGCGGACTCCGGCTCGGTGACCGTGGTGATCAGGCAGACCAGTTCCCCGCCGTCGCGGTCGGGGACGTCGTATTCGATGACCCGCACGACGTGAGCTGCGGCTGGGTCCGGCTTCGCGCCGTTCCTCGCTTCCTGCAGCAGTTCCTCCCGCTTGTGGCCACGTAGGCGGGGATCGACCAGGGCCGACAGATACGTACCGTCGGACAGGACCCTCAGGACCGGCAGGGACAGTTGCGTCGGTGCCCGCCAGCACAGCGCTGCCCCGGTCTGAACGGCGGCGCTGAACGCGGCAAAGCTGTAGAAGCCGCGATCGGCCAGCAGCAGCCAGTCGTTTGAGATCGAGGGCAGCAGCGTTGCCGCCATCGCCTTCTCGCTCCGATTCCACGGCCCGACCTCGGCATCGATGAAGGCGTGCGATCCGCACTCGACCACCGCCACCACCCGGGCCTTGGGGAAGGCAGAGCGGGACTGGTCGTTGCCGGCGTAACCGAACTCGGCCGCGTTCTCAGCCGAGTCGGGCAGGTCGAGATCGAACCCGTCGATGGCCATCAGCCGCCATCCGCGCAGCCACGCGCCCCGGGTCTCGCTGGTGGCAACGGGCTCGGCCACCCGGTAGAACGTCTCCCGCAGCACGTCGCGACCCAACCGCTTGCGTGCCTGAGTGATCCCCGACGAGGTCGGCGGCTCCCACGCGGCATCCCACACGCCGAACTGCGACAGCGACCCGGTGACCTTCTGCGCGACCTCCTCGGCCGCGTCGTCGGAGAAGAGGCAGAGCGCCATCGCCAGATAGGCGGTCACGTGCGGAGGGAGCTTCCCGCCCCGGCGTTGCTCGGCCACCCCGCAAACCGCCGCGGCCTCATCCACCTTGAACCGCGGCACCGCCGCGACCAAGACTCCCAGCGATACCTGGTCCGGCCGCACGACGATCCCACCCGAACCCACGGAGCCCTGAGCCATGCGGCAACCCTAAGGGCTTGCAGGGAATCAAGGTGTTGCTTCCCTGCAAGCCCTTACGGGCCGATGACGCCCAGCCCGCCGAACATGAGGCACGCTGTACCGAAGAAGAAGCCGCCCATGGCAATTAGGGCTGTGCCGAACCGGGCGTATCAGGAGTTCTCTTCCCTGCCAAGGGTGGACCGTAGCTGCTGGTGTGCTTCTCCAGGGCCGCCGCCCTCCTGCCCTTCCAGCAGGGCTGCTGCGATGGCGTCCAGCTTGCGCTGGACGGCGCGTTCGGCCCGCAGCTCGGAGTTCTTCAGCAGCGCCACCAGGAGCAGGGTCACCGCCGACATCGCCTCGCCCACGAACAGAAGCCACGTGATCGGCAAGTCGATCACGTGCAACGTGACAGCCACGGCGACCAGGATCAGGCAGATCACGAAGAACGCTGCTGAACTGGTGAACCGTGAGGCATTCTCGGCCAGCCTCTCAAACGGCTTGCTCCGCGAGCCTCCGCGGTCGGACGGATGCTTGAGAATCATACCCATTCTCTACAGCGGACGGTGGCCTGCCCGAGGGCTGCCACGCCCGGCCAGGACGGACCGTCCCGCGGATTCGGCGAGATTCCGTCCTGGTATGCGGCGAAGGGTTTCTGGTCGACGCGGTGGGCACCGTAGACGGACTTCCCTGAGCGGGAGACGGTCCAGGCCTGCCGAGTCCCGTGCGCGTGCGAGCGTTTCCGGGCTGAGTCGACCCAGGGTCTGCTCTGGTTCCCGTGAGGCTCCTGCCACAGCCGCATTCGTGCGACCGGAGCAGTACGCCGGCCCGTCAGCCACACGTTAGCCCGCGAGAGGCGGAAGGGTTCGCTGGTGACTCTCCGTCGTTCCCCGAGGCCCCCCGTGTTCCTCCCGTCCTGCGGGCATGTGGAGGGCATGCGAGCGCACAGTGATCAACACTCCGGAAGGAGCCGCTATGGCGATCATAGTAGTTCTGGACATGATCGGAGCCACTCAGGCCCAGTACGAGCAGACCGCCCGCAGTGACCGGTGGACGCGGTCTGGTCAAGGGTCGCTCGGACTGGCCGGTGCCCGGCATCATCTCGCACGTTGCCGGGCCCAGTCCTACGGGATGGTTTGTGGTGGACGTCTGGGAATCCCAGGAGACCTGGGAGCGGTTCGCCGAGACCCTTGTGCCGTTTGCGCAGGAGGTCGGGATGCCGGAGTTCACGCCCGAGGTGTACCCCGCCTTCAATGTCGTGACCGAGTAGCGAGCCGACTCCTCGGCCGCTGGTAACGCGGTCGCTATGTGCGCCGCCGTCTCCAGCGCAAGCGCCGCGAAGCCATCCGCGCCTCGCGGGCCGCCCGCCCTGCTTCCGAACATCTCGCGCTGCCCGGCCAGCTGGAGCTCCTCCACCTGCCGCGCGACTGGACCCACCTGGACGAACGACACCTCCCGGCCCTGACCCCGGCCGCCCGGATCCTGCTGAACGGGTTCGTCGCCCACATCAAGAGCCGCGGCTGGGACGCCGGCCGCATGAACGGGAGCATCCGCACCCTGCGCGTCCTGCTCGCCCACCTCGGAGCCGACGCCCCGCTGCCGGAGCAGGACGTGCGGCTGATCGCCCTCCGCAAGCACTTCCACGGCGCCCCCGTCATCAACTACCTGCGCCTGACCGGACGCCTCGCCCCCGACCGGCACTCGGACGCGGCTCCGGCCCGGGCCCGGCACCTCGCCGACACCGCCCCCCGCCCCGTTCTGCGGCCCGCTCAACCGGTGGATCGACGTCCTGTGCGGCACAGCCCCACGCCCCAGCCGGCCGCTCGCCCCGACGACCATCTACACCTACCTGCGCCTGGCCGCGCCCCCGCTGCGCACCTGGTACGAGGACGGCGTCACCGATCTGCGGGCCGTCACCCGCACCCACATCGAGCAGGCCCTCGAACCGGTACAGGGAGAAGCCGCCAAGTCCCTGGCCACCGCCCTGCGCTCGCTGTTCCGCGCCCTCAAACGGGAGAAACTCATCTTCCGCGACCCGGCCCGCACCGTCTCCCTGACCACCGCCGTCGTGCTGCCCAGGCCGCTGGCCGACGACCTGCTGCACGGCACTCTCGACCGCCTCCCCCACACCCGCGACCGGCTCAGCTACGTCCTCGCCGCCGTGCACGCCCTGAGCACCCACGACCAGCGCCACCTGCTGCTGGACGACCTCGACCACAGCCACGCCACCCTCCTCGTGCGCCGCACCGGCAAGCCAATCCACACCGTCTACCTGGACGAACTCACCCACCGCCTGGCACGACAGTGGCTCGCCGAACGCCACCGACTCTGGCCCACCACCAGCCCCTACCTGCTGGTCACCGCCCGCACCGCCACCGACGACACCCAGCCCCCGGTGTCGATCCAGGCGATCAACAAGCCCCTACGCGCCCACGGCCACCAGGCCGGCCGCCTGCGCGTGGACCGCATCCTCAACGAGGCCCAGCACACCGACGACCCCCTCCACCTCATACGCCTCTTCGGCCTCTCCCCCCGCACCGCCATGAAATACATCCACGCCGCGCACCCGCACCGCAGCCAGAGCGACCCGATCACGTCCTGAGCAGCACGGTGAGAGCGATCACTGTCCGGCTGTTGCGAGGGTGCTGACGCGGTCGGGCCGCTGCGGCTGCCGCAGGCCGACCGAGCCCCGTCCGGCTGTCGGATCCTCGATCGCGAGCAGGGGCGCCAACCTCGCTTGGCAAGCTCGGGACGGCAGCGTGGGCAGCGCGACGCTGCCCACCGCGACGACCAGGAAGGACGGCCGCCATGCCGCTCGTGAGCGTAACCGCCTTGATATCCGTGTGGCTTCCGTTGGTCATCGGCATCCTCGCCGCGTTCAGCGGCGGCTGGCAGGCCCTGGAACGCAGAGTCGGCCGTGCTCACTGCTGGGGTCCGGTGTCAGCCGGCCCCGGCTCGCCCACGTGTCACCCGCTGGCCCAGGGCTTCACCCCACTTCCGCCAGCACGCCGTCCGTGTCCATGAACCAACTTCCGCTCTCGACGCCGTACACCTTCTTGTCTCTCGACCTCACCGACGCCACAAAGCCGTTCGGCCGTGGCTACGGACAGTTCCCGCCGTCCGCAGCGACGCCCTAAAGGTTTATCTCATGCACCGCCGAAGTTGGCGTGTCGTCGGGGTCGCCTCGGACTGCCAGCACGACCAGTCTCGGAGCCCATGTCGTTGAATTGTTGAACGGTCACACGGTAAGGATGTTGCATCAGTCTGAGGACCTGCTCTTCGAGGAATCCTGAATGCTGCCGAAGGGGCGCGTGTCCGGGCGGGCTCGCACACCCGCCGGGACCGGTTGCTCTGAAGTGGGATCCCCGGCCTTGCTATTGCTGGCCTTCGGGCTCGGCTACCCCACGAGGGAGCCGAGCCCGAAGGCGGCGGTGCCGGGTAGCCCGCCACGACCAACACGTTCGCCGTGCACATCGCCTGCTTCAGCACGGACCTCGCCGCGCTGCTCCGTGAGGAGCCGCCAGGCGACATCACCCCACCGTGGCCTCGTCCGCGAGAAACGTTCTCGTGGACAAAGCCACGTAAGAGGCCATCTCATTTGGCGAGTCTGCGGTAGCAGATGAGGGTGCAGGCGATGCTGGTGAAGGCCAGGAAGTGAGCGGCCTTGCGTTCGTAGC
>NZ_JBEYIL010000043.1:0-21782 GCF_040635845.1 Streptomyces sp. NPDC006872 | reverse complement strand
TGCGCCACCGACAGCCGGGCGAGGACCAGTACGCCGACGCCCTCGGAGAAACCGGTGCCGTCGGCTGCGGCAGAGAACGCCTTGCAGCGGCCGTCCTGCGCCAGTCCGCGCTGCCGGGAGAACTCCACGAACACGCTGGGGCCGGCCATCACGGTGGCGCCGCCCGCCAGCGCGATCTCGCACTCCCCGCTGCGCAGCGACTGTTCCGCCAGATGCATCGACACCAGCGACGACGAACACGCCGTGTCCACGGTCACCGCCGGGCCCACGAGACCCAGCACATAGGCGATCCGCCCCGACGCCACGCTCGTCGTGCCGCCGGTGAGCACGAAGCCCTCCAGCTCCTCGGGGGTCTCCCCCGCACGCGGCATGTACTCCTGCGGGATGACCCCGACGAACACGCCGCCCGCGCTTCCCTTGAGCGACGCCGGGTCGATGCGGGCGCTCTCCAGCGCCTCCCACGAGGTCTCCAGCAGCACCCGCTGCTGCGGGTCCATCGCCACCGCCTCGCGCGGCGAGATGCCGAAGAACTCGGCGTCGAAGCGGCCGGCGTCGGGCAGGAATCCGCCGCGGGTGAGGTAGGTGGTGCCCGGGGTGTCGGGATCCGGGTCGGACAGCCGGTCGAGGTCCCAGCCGCGGTCGGTCGGGAACTCCGTGAGGGCCTCCCCGCCGTCGCGGACGAGTTCCCACAGCCCTTCGGGGGTGCGGGCGCCGCCGGGGAAGCGGCCGGCCATGCCGACGATCGCGATCGGCTCGCGGGCGACGGCCTCGGCGTCGCGCAGCTCCCGCCGTGCTTGGTGCAGGTCCGTCGTGGCCCGCCTCAGATACTCCCGAAGCTTCTGTTCGTTGGTGGACATCCCGGGCAGCCCCCTTCCGTTCCGGCCTGGCGAGGTCATGCGGTATCCAGTTCGCCGTCGATGAAGTCGAAAAGCTCGTCGTCGGAGGCCGCGGTGAAGTCCCGCTCCTCTTCTTCCGCGTCGGCGGGCGCGGTGAGCGTGCGCAGCGCCTCCTGCAGCCGCTTGGCGAGCAGGCCCCGCTCGTCGTCGTCGAGTTCTGCCACGGCGAGCCGGTCGAGTTCCGTGACGATCGAGCGCGCCGTCGTCTCCTGGGCGGGCACGAGGAGTTCGTCCAGGAATCCGGCGAGCTCGGCCGGTGTCGGGTGGTCGAACACGACGGTCGGCGGCAGCCGTAGTCCTGTGCTGTTGCCGAGTCGGTTGCGCAGTTCGACCGCTGTCAGCGAGTCGAACCCGAGTTCCTTGAAGGCGCTGTCCCCGTCGACCGCGGCCGTCGTGCTGTGTCCGAGGACGACCGCGGCCGATTCCCGTACCAGCTCCAGGAGTTCCTTGCGCCGCTGCCGTTCGGGCAGCGCGAGGAGCCGGTCCGTCTGTGTCGTGGCGGTCGTCGACGTCACGACCCGGCGTCGGACCGAGCCGGCCGGGTCCAGGGCGGAGAGCACCTCGGGCACCGGCCGACCGCTCGCTCGCAGCCGGGCCATGTCCACCGGCACCGCCACCGTCAGCGCGCGATGCTGGGCGAGTGCGGCGTCGAAGAGGGCGAGGCCCTGCTCGTCGGTGATCGCGCCCAGGCCCATCGCGGCCAGCCGCTCCCGGTCGGCCTCACTCATATGGCCGGTCATCGCACTCACCTGCGCCCACAGGCCCCAGGCGATGGACGTACCCGGCAGCCCGAGGCCGCGCCGGTGTTCCGCGAGCCCGTCGAGGAACGCGTTCGCCGCGGCGTACCCGCCCTGGCCCGCGTTGCCCAGCACACCGGCGGCGGAGGAGAAGAGCACGAAGAGCGAGAGATCGTGATCCCGGGTCAGCTCATGCAGTTGCCAGGCCGAGCGTGCCTTCGTCCGCAGGACGGTGTCGAGGTCGTCGCGTGTCAGGGCCTCCAGCACGCCGTCGGAGAGGACGCCGGCGGCGTGGACGACTCCGGTGAGCCGGTCCGTGGCGCGGATCAGTGCGGCTGCCGACTCCCGGTCGGCGATGTCGCAGGCCACCACCGATACCTCGGCGCCCGCCGCCCGCAGTTCGGCGGCGAGTTCGGTCGCGCCCTCGGCGGCCGGGCCGCTCCGGCTCGTCAACAGCAGTCGCCGCACGCCGTGTCGGGCGACCAGGTGCCGGGCGACGAGCCCGCCGAGCACTCCGGTGCCGCCGGTGACGAGCACCGTGCCGTCGGGGTCGAGCGGTGCGGGCACGGTCAGCACGATCTTGCCGACGTGCCGTGCCTGGCTGAGGTACCGGAACGCCTGCGGCGCGCGGTGGACGTCGAACGTGGTCAGCGGCATCGGCTGCAGCGCGCCCGCGTCGAACAGGGCGCGGATCTCCTCCAGCATCTGCGCGATGCGCTCGAAGCCGGCCTCCATCACGTCGAACGCCCGGTAGCGGACGCCGGGATGCCGCTGCGCGATCTCGTCGGCGTCGCGGATGTCGGTCTTGCCCATCTCCACGAACCGCCCGCCGTGCGCCAGCAGGCTCAGCGACTCCTCGACGTGCTCGTGGGCCAGGGAGTTGAGCACCACGTCCACGCCGCGGCCGCCGGTGGAGTTCGCGAACTTCGTGGCGTAGCCGAGGCTGCGGGAGTCGGCGAGGTGGTCGTCGTCGAAGCCCCAGGCGCGCAGCACGTCCCGTTTGCCGGCGCTGGCGGTGCCGAACACCTCGGCGCCCCAGTGCCGGGCGAGTTGGAGGGCCGCGAAGCCGACGCCGCCGGTGGCGGTGTGCAGCAGCAGCGACTCGCCGGCCCGCAGTCCGGCCAGGTCCGCGAGGCCGTAGTACGCCGTCAGGTAGACCACCGGAACTCCGGCGGCCTGGGCGAACGACAGCCGCTCGGGCACGGGTACGACCAGTCTGCGGTCGGAGATCGTGACGGAGCCCAGGCCGCCGGTGAACAGGCCCATCACCCGGTCGCCGGGGGCCAGTCCGGTGACGTCGGAGCCGACCTCCAGCACGATGCCCGCGCCCTCGCCGAGCGAGGACCACTGGTCCTGCGCCACCATGCCGAGTTCCAGCAGCACGGCCTTGAAGTTCAGGCCGCCCGCCCGGACCGCGATCCGCACCTCGCCCGGATCGAGCGGGCGGAGCAGCTCGGGGCAGGCGGTGAGCGACATGGCGTCGAGCTCGCCGCGGTAGGTCAGGGACAGTCGCCAGGGCTGGTCCGCCGGCGCGGCGAGCGGCGGTGACGCGGCGGCCCGGACGAGCCTGGGGACCGCGCCGAGTCCGGCGCGCAGGACCAGTTCGGCATGGTCGGCTGCCAGCGCGGCGGGCAGGGCGCGCAGGGTGTGCGGGTGGTCGTCGGCTTCGATGTGACGGAGCCGGCCGGGGTGTTCGGTGCGCGCGGTGCGCAGCAGCCCGGCCACCGCACGGTGCGCGAGCTCGTCGGTCCGGGTGAGCACGACGAGCGGGACGTCGGCGAGCTCGGGGTCCGCGAGCCACTCCCGGACGACGTCCAGGGTCCGGGCGACGACGTCCTCCAGCTCGCCGGTCGGGCAGGTCCACAGCGCGGCCGATGCCGTCGCCGCGGCGGCCGGGTGGTCGTGGCCGTCCGTCGGGAGCGTGATCCAGTCCTGTTCGGCGGGCGGGTCCGGCAGTTCGACCGGTACCAGGTCCAGGCCGAACAGGGCGGAGACGTCCGTGCGTGTCCGCCGGAGCGTGGCCGGGTCCACCGGCCGCAGCGCCAGCTCGCCGACCGAGGCCACCGGCTGCCCGTCCTCGTCGGTCACGAGCAGGGCGATCGCCTCCGGCCCGGTCGGGGTCAGCCGTACCCGGACGGCCCTGGCGCCGGTGGCGTGCAGGTGTACGTCGGTCCAGCTGAACGGGATCCGGACGCCGTCCGCGTCGGCCAGGCCGGCCGGGTGCAGCGACGCGTCCAGCAGCGCGGGGTGCAGTCCGAAGTCGGTGACGTCCTGATCGTCCGGCAGTGCGACCGAGGCGTAGAGCACGTCGCCGTCCTGCCAGGCGGCGCGCACCCCGCGGAAGGCCGGGCCGTAGGCGTAGCCGCGGTCGGCCAGGGACTCGTAGAAACCGTCCAGCGGGACGGCGTCCGCGCCGGGCGGCGGCCAGGAGGTCAGGTCGCCGGGTGCGGCGGGGATCTCGGCGGTGAGCACGCCGTCGGCGTGCCGGGTCCAGTCGTCCGTGCCGCTCGGGCTGGTGTGCACACCGACCGGGCGTCCGTCGCCGGCTTCGGGGCCGATCAGCACCTGGAGGTCCAGGTCGGTGTCGAGGACGACCGGCGCGTGCAGGGTCAGCTCGGCCAGATGGCCGCAGCCGACCTGGTCCCCGGCGTGCAGGGCGAGTTCGACCAGCGCGGTGCCGGGCAGCAGCACCGAGTCGCCGACGGCGTGGTCGGCCAGCCAGGGGTGGGCGGTGCGCGACAGTCGTCCGGTGAGGACGAGCGTGTCGGCGTCCGCGGTGCGCAGTGCGGCGCCGAGCAGCGGGTGGTCCGCCGGGCGCAGGCCGAGGGCCGCGGTGTCGCCGGCCGCGACGGGCTCCGCCAGCCAGTAGCGGCGGCGCTGGAACGGGTAGGTCGGCAACTCGGCGCGGGCGGGCGGGAGGCGCCAGTCGACGTCGACGCCGTGCACGTACGCCTTGGCGAGCGCGGTGCAAAAGCGGGCCGGGCCGCCGTCGTCCCGGCGCAGCGACTCCAGCACGAGGGCGTCGGAGGTCTCCGTCTCCTCGGCCGTCTCGGCGATCGCGGTGGTGAGCACGGGGTGTGCGCTGACCTCGACGAACGCCCGGTGGCCCTGGTCGAGGAGCGCGCGCGTGCCCGCGGCGAAGCCGACGGTCCGGCGCAGGTTGGCGAACCAGTAGTCGGCGTCCAGCTCCGGTCCTGCCAGGATCTCGCCGGTGACCGTCGAGTGGAACGGCACGTCGGCGGGGTGCGGCTCGATGCCGGACAGCGCGGTACGGATCTCGTCCCGCAGGGCCTCGACGTGCGCCGAGTGGGAGGCGTAGTCCACCGGGATGAGCCGGGCGCGGACGCCGTCGGCCTCGCAGGCCGCGACCAGGTCGGCCAGTTCGGCGGGCGTGCCCGACACGACCGTGCTGCCGGGGCCGTTGACCGCGGCGATCTCCACCGAGCCGCCGTACGTCTCGATCCGGTGCGCGGTCTCGGCCGCCGGGAGCTGGACGGACGCCATGCCGCCGGTGCCGGCGAGGCGGGTGATGGCCTTGCTGCGCAGGGCGACGACGGCCGCGGAGTCCTCGAGGGAGAGTGCGCCCGCCACATAGGCGGCGGCTATCTCGCCCTGGGAGTGGCCCAGTACCGCGTCGGGGGTCACGCCGTGGTGTCGCCACAGCGCGGCGACGGAGATCATCACGGCCCACAGGGCGGGCTGGACCACGTCGACCCGGTCGAGGGGGCCGGCGAGCCCGTCGAGGAGGTTCCAGTCGACGTGGGGTGCGAGGGCGGCGGCGCAGTCGTCCAGCTGGGCGCGGAAGACATCGGACTCGCGGTGCAGGTCGAGCGCCATGCCGGACCACTGCGAGCCCTGGCCGGGGAAGACGAACACCGTCTTGCCGCGCGGGCGGGCGGTGCCGAGCAGGACGTCCGGGGCGGGCCGGCCCTCGGCGAGGGCCCGCAGTCCGGCGAGGGGGTCGTCGCCCGTGACGGCCGCGCGGTGCGGCAGCCGGGGCGCACGGGTGGCCAGTGCGGCGGCCACGGGGGCGTCCGGGTGGGCGGTGACATGGGCGTGCAGTTGCCGCGCCCTGGCTTCGAGCGCCGTCGGCGAGGCGGCGGACAGCAGGAGCGGGACCGCGGCGTCCGCGGGCTCCGGCGTGGGCGCGGGCTCCGGCTGCGGCTCCGGTTCGGGGGCCTGTTCGATGATGACGTGGGCGTTGGTGCCGCTGATCCCGAACGCCGAGACCGCGGCCCGGCGGGGCCGGCCGGCCTCGGGCCAGGCGCGCGCCTCGGTCAGCAGTTCCACCGCGCCCGACGTCCAGTCCACCGCGGGCGTCGGCTCGTCGATGTGCAGCGTCCGCGGCAGCACTCCGTGCCGGATCGCCTGCACCATCTTGATCACGCCGCCGACTCCGGCGGCGGCCTGGGTGTGCCCGATGTTGGACTTCAGCGAGCCCAGCCACAGCGGCTGCCCGTCCGGCCGTTCGCGGCCGTAGGTCGCCAGCAGCGCCTGCGCCTCGATCGGGTCGCCGAGCCGGGTGCCGGTGCCGTGCGCGTCCACGACGTCCACCTCGGACGGTGCGAGGCCCGCGTCGGCCAGCGCCCGGCGGATGACCCGCTGCTGGGACGGGCCGTTGGGGGCGGTCAGACCGTTGGAGGCGCCGTCGGAGTTGACCGCGCTGCCCCGGATCACGGCATGGATCGGATGCCCGAGCCGCTGGGCGTCGGAGAGCCGCTCCAGCACCAGGATGCCCGCGCCCTCGGACCAGCCGGTGCCGTCCGCCGCCGCCGAGAACGCCTTGCAGCGGCCGTCCGCGGCCAGCCCGCGCTGGCGCGAGAACTCCACGAAGGTGTCCAGGGTGGGCATGACCGCCGCGCCGCCGGCCAGCGCCAGCGAGCACTCGCCGCCGCGCAGGGCGCGGCTCGCCAGATGCATGGTCACCAGCGACGACGAGCAGGCCGTGTCGACGGTCAGCGCCGGGCCCTCCAGTCCGAGCAGGTAGGCGACCCGGCCGGAGGCGACGCTGGCCGCGCTGCCGGTCCCGCCGAACCCCTCGCCGCCCTGTCCGGACTCCTCGGCGCCGAGCCCGTAGCGCTGGCCGCCGTGGCCCATCAGCCCGACGAACACACCGGTGTCGCTGCCCCGCAGGGACTGCGGGTCCGTCCCGGTGCGCTCCAGCGCCTCCCAGGCCGTCTCAAGCAGCAGCCGCTGCTGCGGGTCCATCGCCAGCGCCTCCCGCGGGGAGATCCCGAAGAAGTCGGCGTCGAACTCGGCCGCGTCGTACAGGAATCCACCGCCGCGGGCGTAGAAGGCGCCCGGCACGCCCGGGTCGGGGTCGTAGCGGCCGTCGATGTCCCAGCCGCGGTCCGCGGGGAACGCGCCGACCGCGTCCCGGCCGTCGGCCACCAGCTCCCACAGTCCGTCGGGCGAGACGACGCCGCCCGGGAAGCGACAGGCCATGCCGACGATCGCGATCGGCTCGGCGGCCGCCCGCTCCAGCTCCTGCAGGCGCTCGCGGGTCTCCTGCAGCTCCCCGACGGCCTGCTTGAGGTAGTTCCGCAGCCTGCCCTCGTTCTCCATCGTCCTCGTCACTCCTCAGGCCGAGTACTCAACTGGGCCAGTCAACGTTGCGGGGGCGGTGTGCAGCCGGGTCCGAGAACACCGGATCGGGCAGGGAATCTGGCTCCCCGGACCAACGGACGGCGCGCGCTCAGCCGGCGGCATGGCAGAGCCTCGGCAGGTCGTGCTCCTCGGGTGCTTCGACGAGCCGTTCGCCCGTCACCGGCTCCAGGGTCATCCGGCTGGCGTGCCGCTGGCCGGCGCCCCACCCGGGTCGTCTGCGGAACAGCTCCGGCCGGGCCGCGGCGACCACCAGCAGCGGCATCGGCTCCGGCGGGTCCAGCAGGTCCTCGACGATCTCCAGCACCGAGTTGTCGGCCAGGTGCAGGTCGTCGGCGAACACCACGAGCGGGCGCTTTCCGACGACCTCGGCCACGTGCGGTGCGGTCACCTGCCCGTTGGGTTCGAGCCGCATGGTCGCCGCGTTCTCGACCCGGCTCTCGAACTCCGCGAGCAGCGGCGACTTCCCGATCCCCGCGGGGCCCAGCACCAGGACCAGGTGCGGCCGGGCGCGGCGGCGCACCCGCTCCAGCAGGCTGCTCAGCACGTCCAGTTCGGGTTCGCGGTCGAAGACCTCCGGCTGGGCCGTGGCGTCGCGGGCGTCACGGGCGTCGCGGGCGTGTCCCTCGACCGTCCACCGTGGCCGGGGGCCGCCCTGCCGGCCGTACCGGATCGCCTTGCCGGTGAGCCTGGTGGTGGGGTCGCTCACCACGATCTCGGTGTCCTCGGTGAACTGGAGCAGGGACTCGCAGTCGACGAGCAGCGCGCCGGTGACCGGCAGCGGTTCCAGGTACGTGTCGCGGGGGTGGGCGGGGATCTCCCCCGTCGACACGGCGACCCTCAGCTCGGGGCGCTCGCCGTCGGGTACGTCGAAGCAGATCCGCCGGCGCAGCGACAGCGCGGCGCGGACGGCCCGCTCGGCGGCCTGTCCGGCGGCCTGGTCGGTGCCGTCCTCCTGTGGGGAGGCCGGTCTGAACAGGGCGAGGGTGACCGAGCCGGTGGCCGCGGCGACCGAGCCGCCGCGCCGCTCCACCTCCTCGCGCACGGTCGTCGCGGTGCGTTCGAGGACCTCGCCGACGTCGGCGAGGGGGCTGAGGGCCCCGAAGTCGGCGCGGATCAGCACGGCGCTGACCCGGCTCGGCCCCTCGGCGGGCGTCGCGGGCGTCGACCGGACGGGCGACCATGGAGCGGGCACCGAAGCACGGTGCTCGGCCTCCTGGCCGGGCCCGGAGACCAGCACCGCGCGCGCCGGTCCGGCCGGCGCCGCGATGGACGGGTCGTGCACGAGGATCGCGTGCTGGAGCAGCCGCAGCTCCCGGCCGGGTTCCAGACCGAGTTGCTCGGCCAGCTTCAGCCGCACCCGCCGGTAGACGGCGAGGGCGTCGGCCTGTCGGCCGCTGCGGTACAGCGCGCGCATCAGCTGGTGGCACGCCCGCTCCCGCAGCGGCTCGGCCTCGACCATCGCCTCCAGCTCGCCGAGGACGGCCTGGTGGCGGCCGCCTGCGAGCTCGGCTTCGAAGTAGTCCTCCATCACGTCCAGCCGGGCGTGTTGCAGCGCGGTCAGCTCCGCCCAGGAGTGGCCGGCCTCGACCAGGTCGGCCAGCGCCTGGCCGCGCCACAGCGCGAGCACCTCGCGCAGGGTGGCCGCCGCCGCGTCGAACCGGCCGGCGGTCAGCTCGGCGCGGCCGGTGCGGGCCAGGCGGTGGAAGCGGAACATGTCGACCTGTTCCGGGTCGACCTGTAGCTGGTAGCCGTGCGTGCACGTCAGCAGGACCGGCGGGCGGGTGTCGCCGCCCGCGTGCTCGGCGAACATGACGCGCAGGCTGCGCACCGCGTTCTGGAGGATCTTCCGCGCCGTCGCCGGCGCCTCCTCGGTGCCCCAGAGTCCTTCGAGGAGCTTGCTGGTCGCCACCTCCCGGTTGGCGTTGAGCAGCAGCAGGCCGAGGGTGGCCCGCCGCCGGTCGCCGCCGAGCGCGATCGGCTTCTCGTCGTCTATCAGCCGCAATGGACCAAGAACCAAGAACTGCAAGGGGTCCCCCGAAGATCGTTCGTGTGTCCGGCGTCAACCGGTCGATGAACTGCCGACTACAGCCATTCCGCTTCTCGCCCGGCGTCGTGCGGATCGGGCGCGAGGACGCGCATGGTCGTCGGCGGGTCCTGCCGGACCGCGTCCAGATGCAGGCACTCGGTTCCCTCGGGCGGCTCGAACGAGGCGAGGCAGGCGCACTCCGCGGTGGCGAACCCGGCGAACCGGTAGGCCACCTCCATCATCCGGTTGCGTTCGGTGCGCCGGAAGTCGGCGACCAGGTGCACACCGGCCCGCGCCGCGGCGTCGGTGAGCCAGCGCAGCAGCACCGCGCCCGCGCCGAACGAGACGACCCGGCAGGAGGTCGCCAGCAGCTTGATGTGCCAGGCGAGCGGGGTCTTCTCGATCAGCATGACGCCGACCGCGCCGTGCGGGCCGAAGCGGTCGGTCATCGAGACCACCAGCACGTCGTGGTCGTCGTCGGACAGCAGTGCGCGCAGCGCCTGGTCCGAGTAGTGCACGCCGGTCGCGTTCATCTGGCTGGTGCGCAGGGTCAGTTCCTCGACCCGGGTGATCTCCTCGTGCCGGGCCCTGCCGATCCGCATCACCAGGTCGAGCGAGCGCAGGAAGTCCTCGTCGGCGCCCTGGTACTGCTCCCGCTCCAGGTCCCGTTCGAACCCGGCCCGGTACATCTGGCGGCGCCGGCGGGCGTCGACCGTGACCACCGGCGGGCTGAACTCGGGCAGGCCGAGCAACTGGCCGGCCTGTTCGGCCGGGTAGCAGCGGACCTCGGGCAGGTGGTAGGCGACCTCGGCGCGTTCGGTCGGCAGGTCGTCGATGAACGCGATCGTCTTCGGCGCGAAGTTCAGCCGTTCGGCGATGCTGCGCACCGACTCCGACTTCGGGCCCCAGCCGATGTGCGGCAGGACGAAGTACTCGGCGAGGCCCAGCTGTTCGAGCCGTGCCCACGCCTCGTCGTGGTCGTTGCGGCTCGACACGGACTGGAGCACCCCGCGCGCGTCGAGCTCCACGATGACCTTGCGGACGGCTTCGTCGACCTCGACGTGGCCGTCCTCGACCAGCGTGCCCTGCCACAGGGTGTTGTCGAGGTCCCAGATCAGGCACTTGACGACCGGCTGTGCTTCTTGTGCTTCTTGTGCTTCGGACATGTCTGCTCCCCCCTCCGTGGTCCCGCTCAGCCCGCCGTGGAAGCGGCGTGCTCGGCCAGCATCAGCTGGCAGATCTCGTTGCTGCCCTCGATGACTTCCATCAACTTCGCGTCACGGAAGGCCCGTTCGACGACGTGTCCGCCGGCCGCGCCCGCGGAGGCGAGCACCTGCATCGCCGACGCCGCGCCACGGGCCGCGTTGCCCGCCGCGACGTGCTTGGCGAGGATCGCCGCCGTCACCTGTTCCGGGGAACCGCTGTCCCAGCTGCGGCTCGCCTGCTCGCACGCGAACGTCGCCGTGCGCTCCGCGGCGTACAGCTCGGCCAGGTGCCGGGCGACCAGCTGGTGGCGCAGCAGGGGCTTGCCGAACTGCTCACGGGTCGCGGCATGCCGGGCGACGGCCGTGAGGCAGCCGCGGAGCATGCCGACGCAGCCCCAGGCCACCGAGAGCCGGCCGTAGGTCAGCGCGATGGTGGTCAGCATGACGACGGGCTGGCCGGCCACCGCGAGCAGGTGCCGCTCGGGCAGCCGCACGTCGTCGAGCAGCACGCCGGCGTGCCCCGCCGCGCGGCAGCCGAGCGGGTCGGCCACCCGCTCCACCCGGACGCCGGGAGCCGAGGCCGGCACCAGGGCCACGGCGCCGCCGCCCTCGTAGCGGCCGAAGACGACGATCCAGTCGGCGTAGGCGGCGACCGTGATCCAGGTCTTGGCGCCGTCGATGACGATGTCGCCGCCGTCGCGCCGGATCTCGGTGGTCATCGCGGCGAGATCGCTGCCGGCGGCGGGCTCGCTGAAGGCCACCGCGGCCAGGTCACCGCCGGTGAGCCGGCCGATGTACTCCGCGCGCTGCGCCTTGTCGCCGAACCGCTGGATCGTCCAGGCGGCCATCCCCTGGGAGGTCATCACGCTGCGCAGCGAGCTGCACAACGTGCCGGTGTGCGCGGTCAGTTCGCCGTTGTCCGTGCCGGACAGACCGAGGCCGCCGAACTCCGGTCGCGCCTCGGCGCACAGCACTCCCTTGGCGCCGAGTCCCCGCAGCACGCCGATCGGGATCTCGCCCGCCACGTCCCACCGGCTCGCGGCGTCGGCGACCGTCTCGGTCACCAGCGGGGTGAGAACGTCAAGCACCGTCTGCTCCGCTGCGCAGCCGGGTCACCAGCGTGCTCATGGCGCGCACGGTGCGGAAGTTGTCCATGGCGAGGTCGGCGCCCTCCACGGCGACGCCGAAGGTGCTCTCCACGAACACCACCAGCTCCATCGCGAAGAGCGAGGAGACCGCGCCCGAGGCGAACATGTCCACCTCGGGCTCCCAGGTGATCTTGGTCTTGGCTTCGAGGAACTCGCCGATTCGCTGCTCGATGGCGGCGACCGGCAGCTCGGTTGTCGAGTCGGTCATGTCAGGTCCCTTCCTCAGCGCTTCTCGGTCTTGCGCACCAACGTGATGCCGTCCGCCATGACGAGCAGGGACAGCTCGACCCTGCTGTCGACGAGCAGTGCGGCGTTGAGCTCGCGGATGGCCTCGGTGTCGGGGTCCTTCGCCTCGGGGTCCGCGACGCGCCCGAAGTAGAGCGTGTTGTCGAGCACGATGAGGCCGCCGGGCCGCAGGTGGGTCAGCGCCTCCTCGTAGTAGCGCGCGTAGCCCGTCTTGTCGGCGTCGACGAAGACCAGGTCGAAGGTCTCCGGCCCGTGCTCGGCGAGCAGCTTCGCCATGGTCTCGGCGCCGTCCCCGAGCCGCAGTTCGATCCGGTCGGACACCCCGGCGCGGCTCCAGTACCGCTGGGCGACCCTGGTCCAGCGCTCGCTGATGTCACAGGTGACGATCCGTCCGCCGGGCGGCAGCGCCCGCGCCATGCACAGCGTGCTGTAGCCGGTGAAGGTGCCGATCTCCAGGACCCGGGCAGCGCCGGTCAGCCCGACCAGCATGGCGAGCAGCTGCCCTTCCTCGGGCATGGTCACCATGGCGTTCAGCGTGGGCATGCCGGCCGTCTCGGCGACCAGGTCGCGCAGGATCTCGTCGTCGCGCAGGGACACCGACCGCACATAGTCGAGGAGCCGCTCGTTCAGCTCCACCTGGCCGGCCATCAGCGGACCTCGTACTCGTAGAAGCCACGCCCGGTCTTACGGCCGTGATCGCCCTCGGCGACCTTGCGCAGGAGCAGTTCGCTGGGGCGATAGCTGTCGTCGCCGGTGCGCTCGTACAGCACCGTCAGGGAGTCGACGAGGTTGTCGATCCCGATCAGGTCGGCGGTCCGCAGCGGGCCCGTCGGGTGCCCGAGGCAGCCCTCCATCAGGCCGTCGACGTCCTCGACGCCGGCCCGGCCCTCCTCGACGACGTTCGCCGCGTCGTTGATCATGCGGTGCAGCACCCGGCTGGTGACGAAGCCGGGGCCGTCGCCGACGACGATGCCCTTCCTGCCCAGGGTGGTCAGGAGGGTCTGGACGGCCGTCATCGCACGCTCACCGGTGCGCGGTCCGCGGATCACCTCGAGGGTGCCGATCAGGTAGGGCGGGTTCATGAAGTGGATGCCGGCCAGGTCCTCGGGGGTTGGGACCTGACCGGCAAGTTCGTCGACCGGGATGGACGAGGTGTTGGTGACCCGCAGCGTGCCCGGCGCGACCACGGAGGCGATCTCCCGGTGCACCTTGGCCTTCAGCTCGGCGACCTCCGTGATCGCCTCGATCACCCAGGTCGCGTCCGCCGCCGCCACCGCGGAGTCGGCCAGCTGCAGCTCGCCGACCGGTCCGGTCCGGGGCAGGGCTCCTGTCATATGGGCGAGCCGGAGCTCGTTGCGCAACCGCTCGCGTGCTGTGCTCAGCCGCGGCTGGTCGATGTCCACGAGCGTGACCGGCACTCCGCGCCCGACGGCGAGGGTCGCGATGCCGATGCCCATCACGCCCGCGCCGAACACCGCGAGCCGCGGCGTGCCTCCGGTCTCGGTCACAGACCCGTTCATAAGCACCTCAGCTTTACGTTCGGAGAAGTTTTCGGAGGGAATTGTCCAGGCGCGGAGAATCACGCCTGCGGACATAGGAATGGCTCGTCGGGTTGTGACCGAGAAATGAATTGGCTGGGCTGCCCTACGTGCAGATCGCCTCGCCGCCGTGGCCCTCTGGCCGACCGACTGGGCGAGGGATGAATATGTTGACGCGGGCCCCCTTGAACGTTCAGCGAACAACTCTGTGGTTGCACTGCTGCAACGGCCCATAACTCTGCCCGACTATGCCGCTGGTCTCCACCAGGAGACCCGCTCATCAAGCTGCACTTCCACTTGAGGAAGCTCACCCGACCGCGCTCGAACAACGTAGGAGGGCACACTGGGAACGTGGGGATTCGGGGATGGGAAGGCGCTGAGCGGAAGGGAGGGGAGGGCACGGCCGCTGGGCGGCCGGCCGAGACACCGGGACTGCCGGTGGCTACACGTCCTCCTCCAGGTTGGCGTCCTTGACCAGGTAGCCGAACTGGAACCGGCTCGTCGCGCCGAACATCTGCATGACCTGACCGATGTGCTTACGGCAGGTGCGCACCGACACACCGAGACGCCGGGCGATGGCTTCGTCCTTCGCTCCGGCGATCAGCATCCTGACGATCTCTTTTTTCATCTCGACGCTGACGACCTCGACCTCGGCGCGCCGGGTGTCGAACTCCTTGGCCGTTTCCCAGACATGCTCGAAGCAGGAGTGGAGAAAATCGATGATGGAGGGCTCTTGGACGACCACGGCGCCGCCGCGTTTCGCGGGAATGTATGCGACGTTGCGGTCGAAGATGAATATCTTGCCGATGAGCGCTCCGGCCGTCCGTATCTCGGCGCCGGCGTCGACCAGCTTCGCCGCGTGCTCTCGGGTCGGCGTGTCGAACCGTGCGGCGTGCTGGTACAGGACCCGCATGTGCACGCCTCGGCCGAGCAGTTGGAGGTCGCGGTTCTGTTCCTCGATGAGCTCCTCGACCGACCATCCGCCACCGGGCTGCATGCAGACGACCTCGCGGGAGCCGTTGGCCGCCGCCTCGGAAAGGAGCAGCCTGACCGTCTCGGGCGCGGTGACGACGTCGAACGAGTTGGCGTACTGACTGGCGAACTTGCTGGAGCGGAATTTCAGCGACAGTCGCGCGAGGTCGTTGCGGAGCTGACCCACCGCCAGCTTCCGTTCGAGAAGGTCCAGTTCCCCCCGGCTCAGGAGTTGAGACGATCCGATGCCGGGGTCCGTCGGAACGAACCAGGCGTCCCGGTCGCGGGACGGCTGAATGAGCTGGAGTTCCAGGAGTCTGCCGACCATCTCCTCACTGTCGTCAGCGGTGAAGCCCAACTCGTGCGCGACGTCGTCGACGGTGAAGCCGTCTCTGCCTAAACTCCACTCATAAACTTCGAGGATCCCGGGAATCGACTTGGGAAACAAAGACTCTCCAAGTTCACTAATATTCCTTCCATTACCTCACGAAAGAATATTCTACCCGAGCGGCGTTCAGCGCCTCCATCGCCACGCCGACGCATAGGGGCCCCTAATGAAGTAGCCCGGTCAACCATGGTTGGCGACACTAGGTCCGATTCAACCAGATCCGTCCGACTGCGGACGATATGGGAGAGGTGGCGGAGGCGAAAGCGCTGTCTGGAGGCTCCGACAGCGATCTTGCGGTCGGCAGCAGATCCTCGTTGTCGCGGAACGCCCCGAATCTGCCGCGATGAAATACCAGCGGCGCCGGCTCTTCCTGGTTCACCCGCAGCCCGGTGACCCTGGCGATGATGATGACGTGATCGCCGGCGATGTGCTCGGTGTCGATCGAGCACGAAATCCAGGCGACCACGTCGGACAGTTCCGGACCGGTCGGGGACTCGGCCCATCGGACGCCGGCGAACCGGTCGATGTCCTTGACCGAGAACTGCCGGCACAACCGCTCCTGGCCATTGGCCAGAATGTTGACGCAAAACGTACCGCTCTGCCGAAGATCGATCAGCGTCGACGACGCGTTCCCGACGCAGAGCATGATCAATGGAGGGTCCAGCGAAACCGACATGAAGGAGTTGCAGGCCATGCCCACCGGCCGGCCGAACTGCCCCCTGGCGGTGATCACCGTGACCCCGGTCGGCAGGTGTCCGAGGGTGCGCCGAAATTCCGTCGCATCGAACGGTGCAACCATCATCGACTCCTCGAATAGCCACTTCTCGAAGCGTATTGACCGCTCCGGACCACCGGATAGGGACGAGCCACCAAGACGTGTGGTCGGTTTTGGCTCTCTGGCGCAGTCTCCGGCCGTACCGACGACGGCAGGGCCCAGGATCCCTGCCTATCGAATTGTTTTGGGGCCCCACCCGGAAAGACTTTATCCTGATACAATCTGGCGCACATTACGGGCGAGAGTCTGGAAAGGACTTCTGTGACCGAGGAAAAGACCGAGGGAAAGACCGGGGAAATGTCCGTGGAAGAGAATGTCGAGACCCTGACGCTCGGCCCCGGCTGTTTCTGGTCCTTCGATGCGGTGGCGCGCCGGACACCCGGTGTCACCTCAAGCGTCGCGGGGTACGCCGGGGACGACGGGCCGCCGCCCGACTACGAGCAGTACAAGCGCTACGGGCTCAACCCGCAGAAGTTCGTCGAGGCGGTGCAGCTGACGTTCCGGCCCGACGAGATCTCCCTGGAAGACGTGCTGGATTTATTCTTCCAGAGCCATGACCCGACCAAGCCGAACCAGAGCGGCGCGGACCGCGGTTCCATCTACCACTCGACGATCTTCCACGCGGGCGACGAACAGCGCGTGCGGGCCGAGAAGGTCATGGATCGGGTACAGCGGGAACTCGGCCGGAACATCGTGACCGACCTTCGGCCTTACGGGCAGTTCATCGAGGCGGACCCCGATCAACAGGACTTCTACAACAGGAATCGTTTCGAGCCCTACTGCCGGGTGGTGATCGAGCCGAAGCTCAGCTCGATGGGGTTGGACATCGACTGAGCATGTGTACGCCCTGACCTGAACGTCCGTCAGTGCCCGGCTCGACGGCCCAAGGCCGTCGACCGCCTCCGCGTCCCGCGCGAGTTCAGGTTGCGCAGGACGCGGAGAGGTCTGATGTCCGCCGTGTCGGACCGGCGACGAGCCGTCCGTCAGTCCGCGACGCGGTGGGCGTCGGCCCGCAGGGTGGGCGCCGCTCCCGGCAGGCCCGACCGGCCGACGTCCGTCCGGTGACGGCCGAAGCGCCGCACCAGCGGCCGCTCCACACACCAGTACAGGACGGCGGAGCACACGACGGCCACCGCGAGCACGACGAGCGCCAGGAGTGCGCCGGTCGCCAGGGAGAACGTGCGCGTGGTTCCGATCAGCTCGGCGGCCGTCATCACGACGATCCAGTGGACCATGTAGAACGCGAAGGAGATCTCCCCCAGGAACACCACCGTCGGCCTGCGGAACACCGAGGCGGCGCCCCGCCGGTCCGCGACCGCGGCGGCGGCGATGAGGGGCGCCGTCCAGACGGTCGCCACGCCGGCCGTGCCCGCCAGGAACGGCTCGTACAGGGCGATCACATATCCGGCGACGGCCAGGCCGAACGCGGGCGCCAGGCCGATGTTCGGCCACCGGCCCGCCATGACGATCCTGGCCAGGAGAATGCCGACCACGAATTCGAGCGCGCGGACCGGCGGGAAGAAGTACACGAACCACATCTGGGTGAACGAGAACTCGCCGGACGCGGAGAAGGCCACGAGCCGCGGCTGGTCCGTCACCACGTAGGTCGCGACGAGGAACGCTCCGACTATCAGCAGGAGCACCGCCCCGACCGCCGGCCACAGCCACTCCTCGCGCAGCCGCCGCAGACCGAGCCACAGGGCCGGGAACGCCAGGTAGAAGAAGAACTCGCAGGACAGCGACCAGGCCACCCCGTTGACGGCCGAGCTGGTCCGGACGTCGGGGAACCACGCCTGTTGCATGGTCAGGGAGGCGACCCAGTCGATCGCCCGGGTGGGCCGGTCCGTGCGGAACACGAGAAGCGCCGCCAGTCCGAAGGTGACCAGGTGCATGGGGCCGATCTTCACCAGGCGGCGGCGCCAGAACGACGGTGTCGTGTCGTCCGACCGCGCGGTCCAGGTCAGGACGAAACCGCTCAGGATGAAGAAGAAGCCGACGCCGTACGAGCCCGAGAGGGTGAAGGTCTCTCTGAGCTCCTTACCGGTGTCGCCCGAGATGAGCGGCGTGTACCAGAGGATATGCGTGACGAAGACCAGGAGAGCCGCCAGGGACCGCAGTCCCGTCAATGACGGCAGCCGGGAATTGGCGGCGGCACTGTTCGGTTGCGCGGAAATAGCGGCCTGTGCTTTCGGATATCCTGACAACGAGTGGCCTCCGTACCGGAAAGAGACGCAACTGGGTGCCGGAAGGCTATACGCAATTCCAGCCGCGGCCGGTAATTTTCCGGTAATCGCGTCCTGTTTGCGAAATTCCCGCACGCCGACGCGGGCAAGCGGAGGCAGGCGAAAGCGGCAGGCCGGCGCGGGGTGCCGGCCTGCCGCATGTTCGAACGATGGGGCCGGTTCAGTCCCGACCCGTCACGCGAACGCCGCCGTCCAGTCCACCGTGACGCCGTTCACATACGCCTCCGCCAGCGCGGCGAGGAAGCGGCCCATGCCGCCGTCCTCGTTGCGCAGCGTCGCCATCAGCACGGCCGAGCGGCCGAGTTCCTCGACGATGTCCTGCATCCCGACCGTGAGCACCGGCTGTGCGCTGCACTCGACGAAGATCGTGTGCCCGTCGGCGACCAGCGAGCGGACCGCGTCGTCGAACCTGACCGTCTGGCGCAGGTTCCGGTACCAGTACTCGGCGTCCAGCTCATCGGTGTCGACGCGCCGTCCGGTCACCGTGGAGTAGAACGGCACCTCGCCGCGCGTCGGCCGGATCCCGGCGGCCAGGTCGAGCAGGGTCTCGCGCAGGTCCTCCACGTGCGCCGAGTGGGCGGCGAAGTCCACTCCGGGCACCTGCCAGCGCATCATCCGGGCCGCGGACAGCGCGGCGCCGAACTCCTTCATCGCGGCCACGTCGCCCGACACGGTGACGGTCGCCGGACCGTTCACCGCGGCCACCGACAGCACGCCGTCCCAGTCGGCCAGCAACGCCCGCACCTGGTCGCCGGGCGCGAGCACGGTCAGCATCTCGCCACGGCCGCGGATCTTCGTCAGCGCCTGGCTGCGCAGCGCGACGATCCTGACCGCGTCCTCCAACGGCAGCGCGCCCGCGACGTGCGCGGCCACGATCTCGCCCTGCGAGTGGCCGACCGCCGCCCCGGGCTCGACGCCGAACGAGCGCCACAGCCGGGCCAGCGACAGCATCATCGAGAACAGCACGGGCTGCACGACGTCGACCCGGTTCAGCGGCGGGGTCCCGGGCGCGCCGCGCAGCACGTCCTCCAGGGACCAGTCCACGTACGGCGACAGCGCCTGTTCACAGTCCCGGATCTGGCGGGCGAACACCGGCGAGGCGTCCAACAGCTCCACGGCCATGCCGACCCACTGGGTGCCCTGGCCCGGGAACACGAACACCGGCCGGGCGTCCGCCCGGTCCTGCCGGGTCGCCCGTCCGCTGATCACGTTCGGCGCGGTCCGCTCCTCGGCGATCGCCCGCACCCCGGCAAGCAGCTCCGCGCGGTCCCGCCCGAGGGCGACGGCCCGGTGCTCGTAGGCGGCGCCGGCCGCCACCAGCGACCGGCCGACCTCGGCGAGGCGGTCGCCGGCGTCGGGCGCCGAGTCGGACTCGAGCCTGGCGAGCAGCCGGGCGGCCCGGCCGCGCAGCCCCGCCGCGCTGCGCCCGGACAGCACCCACGGCACCGTGCCGGCTCCGGCGGCGATTCGAACGTCTTGTGTGGCCGGCTTGGTCACGAGCACTCCTCATCACTGGCAATCAGTGGACCGTGGGCACCGCGAAACGCAAGTTATCGCTTGAGCCGGCCGCTTCCGCCCACCGCCCGGTAATTCAGTCACAAGGGCACAATTACCGGAGGATTACCCTCCGCGAGGGGCTCCGTGCCAGGCTGCCGCCAATCAGTTGCGTCCGCTTTTCCGGTACGGAGGCTACTCGTTGTCAGGCTATCCGATATCACAGGCTGCTATTCCTGCGCAACCGCAGATCACCTCCACCTATTCTCTGCTGCATCTACTGCGCCCCGCTGACGACTCACTGCTCCATTTACCGGCGACGAACTCGCAGTTGGTCGAGGAAGTCGCCGTGCGCGTCGGTTCGGGTGCGACCGGTTGGGCGATCGAGAACAGCCGACTGCTGCTCGCCGAAATGGCCGGGGAACCGTTCGCCCGCTTCGCCCGGAAGTCTTCCAGCGAAACGCGGCTGGCGGAGTCGATAGCACTCTGGGTCGTATTGCGGCTCAGCGGCGTAAGAGCAATTACCGGACTGCTCTCCGCGGAGCTCACGAACGCGATTCGGGAACGCATCGCGGACAACACGACCGTCGACCATCTGCTGCGCTATGTCCGGGCGACGCACGCGAGTTTCACGCGCGAGCTGTTCGACCTCTGCGAGACACAGATCCCGACCGAGGACCAGCCGGCCATGATGCGGTGCATCTCGGCCGACCTGTTCGAGGGGATGGAGACCCTCTCCGCGGCGGTGACCGAGAAGTTCGCCGCCGAGCGCAGTCGCTGGTTCGCCGGTCCCATCGGCGAACGCTTCGAACTGGTGTCCGCGATCCTGAAGGGCAAGCCGGTCGACACCAGAAAGGCGATGCTCCAGCTGCGGTACGACCTGACGCTGCACCACATCGCGCTGGTCCTGTGGCAGGACGAGATCACCCAGGACAGCAGGCACGAACTGGAGACCACGGCGCTGCGCCTGCTGGACCGGGCCGGCTGCTCCTCGATGCTGCTGCTGCCCGCCGGCCCGGGACGGCTGTGGGCCTGGGGCGGCCGAGCCACCGACCGCCCAGGGGAGCTGCGGCGGTCGGACGAGCCGGTCGACCTGCCCGCGCGCGTCCATGTCGCGTCCGGGTTGCCGGGCGACGGCGTGGCCGGCTTCCAGCGTTCCCACGAGCAGGCGATCACCGCGGAGCGGGTCGGCCGCATCACCGAGCCCAGCCCGTCCCGGCTGTGCGACTACGGCGACCTGGAGCTCGTGATCCTGCTCGGCGACGACGCCGACGCCACCGCCGACTTCGTCCGCCGTGAGCTCGGCCCGCTCGCCGCCGACAACCGGACCATGGCCGCGCTGCGCGAGACCGTGCGCTGTCTGCTGGACAACGAGCGGGGCGTGGCCATCACGGCCAAGCGTCTGCACATCGCGAAGAACACCGTGATCTACCGGGTGAAGAAGGCGGAGCAACTCCTCGGGCGGTCCCTGCGCGAGGACCATCTCCGGCTGCACCTCGCGCTGTATCTGGCGGGACGGCTCGGCTCATCGGTGCTGGACAGACAGGATCCCGCGACGGGACTGGAGAACTCGATTCGGGCGGTGTCCAAGTGAGCGACAACCAGACAGGTCAGCAGACGGGCCGGCAGACGGGTCAGCAGACGGGTCGGCAGGGCAACAAGGACGAGAAGCTCCTCGACTACCTCAAGTGGGTCACCGCCGATCTGCAGAAGACCCGGGCCCGGGTCGAGGAACTCGAGTCGAGCCGGTCCGAGCCCATCGCCGTCCTGGGCATGGGCTGTCGTTACCCGGGCGACGTGTCGACGCCCGAGGAGCTGTGGCGGCTGGCCGCCGACGGCGTCGACGCGATCGCCGCCTTTCCCGCCGACCGCGGCTGGGACGTGGAGGGCATGTACGACCCGGACCCGGACGCGGTGGGCAAGTTCTCCGCACGCGAGGGCGGTTTCCTCAGCGACCTCAAGGGGTTCGACTCGGCGTTCTTCGGGATCTCGCCCCGCGAGGCACTGGCGATGGCCCCGGAGCAGCGGCTGCTGCTGGAGACCGCCTGGGAGGCCATCGAACGGGCCCGGCTGGACCCGCGCTCGCTGCGGGGCAGCGACACCGGAGTGTTCGTCGGCGTGACGTACACCGGCTACGCCTCCATGGTCGACGCCACGTCCACGGGCACCGAGGGCTACGCGATGACCGGGATGCTGACCAGTGTCGCGTCCGGCCGGATCTCCTACGTCCTCGGTCTGGAGGGGCCGACGGTCAGCATGGACACGGCGTGTTCGTCGTCCCTGGTGTCGATCCACCATGCCGTGAACGCGCTGCGCAACGGCGAGTGCTCGCTGGCGCTGGCCGGCGGCGCGATGGCGATACCGGTACCGGACGGTTTCGTGGAGTTCTCCCGGCAGCGCGGGCTCGCACCCGACGGCCGCTGCAAGGCGTTCGCGGCCGCGGCGGACGGCACCGGCTGGTCCGAGGGCGTCGGAATGCTGACGCTGGCCCGGCTGTCCGACGCCCG
>NZ_JBEYIL010000042.1:0-23118 GCF_040635845.1 Streptomyces sp. NPDC006872 | reverse complement strand
CTCACTGTCGGTGAGTTGCGCGCGCGTCACACCACAGTCTTATCGCACCGGTCCCCATCCCAAGCCACTTGATCACAACTAGAGACAGCCCCTAGTACTGCAACGGTGTCTACCGTGACTGCTGGCCAGGTTCGTCGCTGCACGAGCGGTTCGTGCACCGGTTCAACCGGTCGGAGCCGCGGGAGTCGGCGCTGGCCTGTATGCGGGGCCTGATCGCTCCGTTGCAGCGCAAGAACGGCTGGACGCTGGCCGAGGAGGCCGGCCATGCCGGGCCGGACCGCATCCAGCGGATGCTGACCGGATCGAGTGGGACGCCGACGAGGTCCTCGACGACGTGCGCCGGTACGTGGTCGACAACCTCGGTGACCGGGAGGCCGTGCTCATCGTCGACGACACCGGCTTCCTGAAGAAGGGCACCCGCTCGGCAGGAGTGCAGCGGCAGTATTCGGGCGCCGCGGGCCGCACGGAGAACTCCCAGATCGGCGTCTTCCTTGCTTACGCCGCCGGCCGCGGACGCACGCTGATCGACCGACGGCTCTATCTGCCCACGTCGTGGACGGACGACCGGGAACGCTGCCGTCGGGCCGGCATCGGCGACGAGGTCGCTTTCGAGACGAAGGCGGCCATGGCCAAAGCAATGGTCCGCAAGGCGATCGCCGACAGGATTCCCTTCACCTGGGTGACCGCGGACGCCGCCTACGGCTTCAGCAGGGGCTGGCGGTTCGAACTCGAGCAGGCCGACGTCTTCCACGTCATGGCCACGACCCGGCACGACACCGTCGTCACCCGCTGGTCCATCGATCACCCCGTCCACGATCTGTTCCCCGGCCTCCCACGCCAGAAGTGCAAACGCCGCTCCTGCGGCGATGGGGCACACGGCCGGCGGATCTACGACTGGGCCCGCGTCGAGGTGAGGCCCTGGCACCTGCCCGGCCGCCGGTACTGGGTGATCGCCCGCCGCAGCATCAGCCGACCCGAGGAGATCTCCTACTACATCGCCTACTGTCCGGCCGACACCACGCTGGACGAGCTCGTACGCATCGCGGGCAGCCGCTGGGCTGTCGAGGAATGTTTCCAGACCGCGAAGCAGGAGTGCGGCCCGGACGACTACCAGGTCCGCCGCTGTCCCGGCTGGCACCGCCACATGACCCTGGCCATGGCCGCCCACGCCTGCCTCACCGTCCTGCGCGCCCGCGAGCTGGACATAGGGAAAGCAGAAACGGATCCTCCCAGCTCATCCACCTCAGCCTCGCCGAGATCCGGCGCCTGATCACCCGCCTCACCCACAGACGCCCCACCCCGATCGACCACATCCTGCACTGGTCACACTGGCGCCGACGACGCCAATACCAAGCCCGCATCAGCCACTACAGACGACGCGGACACATTCCCTACACCAGTCGCGTCGCGGGGCCGAGTTCTCGGCAGGACTCGGAACCAGACGTGACGAGACGGGACCAAACGTGAGGATCCCCGCTGTCCCCCCTCTTCTTCACATGTGATGGACATCACTCAGGTGTTTGCCGTCCGCGACCGGCAAGAAGGCATCCCTGGGCGGGACGTGACTCACCGTAGGGCAGCCGGAAGACCAGGGCGCGAGCGTGTCGCGAATCTCGGCCCTTGGCGGGTTTCCGCACGTCATCAGGTGTCCGCGCATGGCCACAGGTGAGTATCCGCGAACTCCGGCTAACTAGAGCTAGGCAGGGCCGACCTGCTGATTCGCTGGTTGTCCGATTCTCGATCTCAGTGCTCTGGACCCGGTGGGGGTGGCGGCAGGAGGTCACAGGTCGGGCGGTGCCGCCCCGGAGGGCCTGGCGGGCGCCTTCGGCGCGTTCACCGCAGGTCATGCCACCACAGCCAGAACCGTCAGCTCCTTGCTGTGCGTCGGTGTGTCTCTTCGGCCCCGGTCATCGTCGGCGAGGTGGCGCCGGCGACGCGGGTTGCCTGCGGCGCCAGAGGGTGACACAGCACCAGAGCTCGACGATCCAGGTGAGCGTGAGAGCCACCGTTCCCACGCTGGGCGTGATGTAGTCGCCGAACTCGCTGAGCACGCTGTAGACGAAGCCCGCGGCCGCCATGGTCGCCGCTGTCACGCAGGCGAGCCAGCCGAGCACCGGCGTTCGGAATGGGAGCATGGAGCCGCGCAGGGCGAGCGCTCCGAGCACGCCGGTCGTGGAGAGGCCCGCCCAGAGCGCAATCACGACCAGCCAGGCGGGCCCGGTCACGTCGGTGTGTGCGAAATATGCGCGGCCATCAGTCGTAACGATCGGGGTGACCAGCGCAAGCAGAGCGAGGACGAACGCGGAGCACAGGAGAGCGGCACTCGACCGCGCGACCCGGGCCCTTCCTGGCGGCGCCTCGACGGCGGTCGCCGACTCCGGTTCCCTCCGCTCTGGTGGCTTCCGCTCCCAGGCCTTGGGCCCCGGCGGCCTCGACTCCCCCGTTACCGGGCCGGGTGCGGCCGGCGGTTGCGGGGCCCGCTCCGCTGTCTTTCGCACCGAAGGCTCCTGGACCGGCGTCGCCCGCACTGGCCGCGCCACCGGCCGTTGCGCCCACCGGCGCGGACGGCGGGCCGGCAATGCGTCCATGCCCACGTGCACCGGGAGTTCGCCCGTCGCCGTGCGCACCAGCACGTCGCCCTCGTAGTGACCCGGTTCAGCCACGTCCGCGCTCACCTGAACCCCGTCCGCCACGCACGTCGCCCGCAGCCAGGGCACCCCGGGCGCCGCCTCCACCGTGGCGTGGACGATCGGCGGGCCCTCCAGAGCCAGTAGGGTCTGCGGACCCGGCGTGCCCGCAGTGACCGTGCCTAGGTCGACAAAGTCCGCCGCGACCCGGGGGCGCGCCGTGCCCAGGGCGTGTTCGGCGCCCTGCGAGACCCGGCGGCTGTCGTCGTGGGTCAGCTCGGCGAGGGCCGTACGGGCTGACAGGGCGAGTCCCACGTCGTTGCCGCGTAGCAGGGTGCCCAGGTCTTCCACTGCCCACAGCCGCTCCTCGCGGCCCGCCGCATGCACCGCGCGGTCCAGCCGGGCGGGCAGCGCGACGGCGGCCGGGGCCTTGGGCCTGGCACGGGCAATGGGGACGTCGCCGCCGTGGGCGCCGAACAGCCACAGCTGGGGCGTCTGGTGGGGCGTCAGCTCCGCCAGGCGGTCGAAGACGTAGTCGGCGAGTTCGGACATGCCGATTTCGCCGTCGCCGTCCCGATCGGCGTCGCCCGAGCGCAGGCCCTTCACCAGCGAGCCGGTGAACAGCGACGGTTGGCGTGCCTCGGGCAGGTCCGCTCCGGTCACCTGGCGGTCCGCCTCGAAGGCGTACTCGACAGCGCTCGACGCCGTGAACACAGCGCGGCCCCGCCGCCCGTCCGTCCGCTCCAGGTCCTGGAAGCTCTCCTGCACATGGGCGTCCGCATCGGCCCGGGCAAACATGCCCCGCTCGAAGGCCCCCGCGTAACAGCAGTCGAGCAGGATGACCGCCCGCTGGGCGCGGCTCGCCAGCATCATGCCGCTCACGTACTCGGCTGGCATCGCTGTGGAGGCGAGCCGGTTGCGTCGGGTGTCGGTAGTCGCGAGGAACAGCTTGCCGGCCGTGTTCTTCACCCCGTGGCACGAAAAGTGAAGCAGCAGAGTGTGGCGGGGCGAGCGGTCCGCGAAGAAGTCCTCGACCTTCGTGCGCAGCCGCTGGGAGTCAGGGTCGGTGAGCACCTCCACCTCGAAACCCCCGACGTCCGGATCGCCGAGAACCTCCGCAAGCGCCTCGGCGTCGTCCGTCGGCGCCCGCAGCGCGCCGAGCCCGGGGTCGTCGTACGCGCTGGTCACCACGATGAGTGCCTGCCGCTCCCGGTCAGCCATCGCCCGTCCGCCTCCCTTCGGCGGCCGTCGTACAGGCATCGAGCCACAGGGCAACCATGCGGCGCTGGTCCTCGGCGTCGCCGCCGCGGAGTTCGAGCCGCCGGCCGCCCATCTGCAGTGATACGTCGGGCGCCGGTCCGCAGGAGCGGCCGCGCCACTTGCCGACGACCGTGACGACCTGGTGCAGCAGTGCCGGGGCTGCTGTGAGTGTCACGAGCAGGGCGTTGACCTGTTCCAGGGCGCTCGACCGGCTGCCCGGAGGAGCGGGGCCGGCGTCGGGCCGCCCGACGTCCTCTACATCGAGCTGGAGGAGATCTTCTCGCAGGGCGTCCAGGTCCCGGAACAGTGACTCGACGTCCCCGTCGGACCGCTCGGCGTCACGGACTTCGATGCGCAGCTGATCGACCACGGCTCTTCGCCTCCCTCTCAGTCTGGCACCACCCAGTAGGTTGCGCCCGCTGACCGAGCACGGGCCCATGATCGACCGCGGCTATTGACATGTGAGGCTCAGACACAGGCTCTGATAGGTGGCCTGGGTCAAGCCGAGACGACTGGGCCATTGCCGAAATCGCGCTTGTTCAGGTGCGCCGCCGCCTCCTTGGCGAACGTATCGATTGCTGAGTCCAGCATGCTGAGTGCGACAGGTGAACGGCCTGGGTTCACGAGATGCTGGCTGGGGTCGTCCCAAAGCGACCTGTCAGGGTCCAGGAGTTCCGTCTGTCCGGCTTGCTCCAGGTAGTTCATGAGCGCCTGTGCGCAATCCCCCACCTTTCTTGCGGCCCTCGCGACGTCAGTTTTGGCTGCCTCCAGCATCACGCGCTGGACGGCATTCGCAATCGCGCGGGGTTCGGTGACGGTGGCGACTTGCTGCCGATACGAGGCTACTGTCGCCTCACCAAGCTCGACATATGCATGGCCCTCTTCGGCGAGCAGCTCAGCATGGTCCGCTGCCAATTGGTCCCACCGCTCAGCCGCGACCACAGCAGCCGCGACGGTCCCCCTCCAATCCTGAGTGGCGGCCAGGAGGCCTACGAACACTTCGCGCTGCGCTGACCTGCGTGCGGTGTCGAGCGGGCCCAGGTAGGCCGAACGAGCAGCCTCCAGTGCGCTCGCCACCGCCGCCCGACTGGCATATCTCGCGGCCCACACAGCAGCTGCGCCACCAAGTAGGGTGCCAGCCAGGCCACTTGCTCCCCCGACGAGCGCCGCCGTCACTTCAGTATTCATACGAGCATCCTGCCTGGACTGGAGGAGCTGTCGAGGCGCGTGAGTGCGAACCGGGCGAGCAGGTCGGACAGCCCCCCTCTCGCCTCGAGGAACTCACCGCCCGCCTCGGTGAACTCGACGCAGAGAGAACCTGCGCATCACCCTGACGAGACCCCGGTCCTGGACGCAGGCGAGTCCACCTCTGTTTGCTGATCCGGCACAGCCGCTCACGTCCCGAACGTGCCCGGTCAATCTGCGCCGTGATGACGTCCACGCCTCCGCCTTCGCCGGCGAACGCGCTGGACTGGTGGCGTCCCGTACGCAACTCTCAGGGGAGGGACCATGGGTGAGGCCGCCACAGCCGTGTCCGACGAAGCGTTCTCCGCACTTGCCGAGAACCTGCGCCACCATCCTTGAGACCCGCGCGCGCTGTGCGTCATCGCGCCAGAGGACGTCCAGGACGAAGCCGTGGTGGAGGGGCCGCTCTCAGCCACTGCGACGGGGCCGACTCCGTCGTGGTCACGACCGCCACGCCGGGCAACCTCGCGGTGCTCCTGGACGCGTTCCACGCCGCTCTGCGCCTCGGTGCCCGGCCGCGACGGCTGGCCGACGCGCAGCGGGCTGTCGAGAACGAACTCGCCCGGCGCTCCTGGCCGGTGATGGTCGTACGCGATGCCCATCTGCTGCGGACCGAGGCCCTGCAGTACGTCTATGGGCTGTGGAGCCTGTTTCAGGACCGCGAACGCCGGATGCCCGTCGTCCTGGTGGGACCCGAGCGGATCCGGTCCGTGCTGCGCCGGCCCTCACTCGCCAGCCTGGAGAGCTGCATCTTCATCTGGCACCGACTCACGCCCTCACCCTGAAGACACGAGACCCCGGACCGCGACCGCCCGGGGTCTCGTGTTGGAGGTCTCAGTAGTCGTCCCGGTCAGAGGGCGGCCCGTACTGCTCGATGAGGTCGAAGGTGCAGGTGCCGCCGTCGAACACCGACTTTTCGCACTCGTCATGGTGGTCCTGCTGCGGCAGCGGCTGCGCCGGGGCGGAAGCGGTGACTGCGGCGGGCCGGGCCGGGGCGGGCTGGTCGGCGGTGCGAAGTTCGGTGTCGACCACGGTGGAGGCGATTTCGTCCTTGCGCCACTTCTCGGGGTTGTTGCACGGCACGAGGCCGCCCGCGTAGGCCATGCGCAGCAGTTCGGCCTTGGTGTGGTTGCGCATCAGCTCGTTCATGCGCCGCATCCGCGCCGTGCCCCGCGCCGCCTGGCGCTCTTCGTCAGTCACGGTGCCGCCCCGGTCGTGGTCCTCCTGCGCCTGTGTGTTCGCCGGCGCGTCCCGGACGGTCCCGTCGTTCGTCGGAGCCGGCCCACCGGACGGGGCCGGCACCGCTGCGGCCTTTGCCCAGGGCACGCCCAGGGCGGCGAGGGCGGCCTGCTGCTCGGGGATGAGCTTGTCCCATCTCGCACGGATGTTCGAGTTCCATACACCCAGCTTCACGACCACCGGCTCCGCCTCGCCGTCGATCACGATCTGCTCACTGTGCCCGCGCGGCGTGGGCCGGTCCGCACCTTCCCGCTCGACCCACTGCGCGAGGGGCTGCGAGGCCTCGCTGGAACGCCTGCTGTGCCTTGCTCGGGCGCTTGGCCGCCGGAGCGGGTGACGGGGCCTCAAGCGGCTGCACACCCAGCCTGGACAGCCGCTCCTGCTGCTCGGTCGACAGCTGCGCCCAGGTACCCGGCTGCTTCTGCCGCTGAAGCCACCCGCCGATGTTGTCGCCGTCCATCAGTACGCCGGGTGCGATGTCGGGCAGGCTGCCGTCGGCGTCGACCAGGTCGGCGAGGACGCGGTAGTGCCGCTGCCAGTCGAGCGGCCACGCACAGTCCCAGTCCGGGTCGACCGCCGTCAGCCGCGCCGCACGTTCCGCCGCCCGCTCCGGGTCCTTTCCCAGGCCGTTCTTCTGGCCCTTGCGCCTGAGGTTGGCCAGATGCTGTCCGATGGGCACCATTGCGTCGCCCTCGCCCCAGACCGCGTCCTGCCGGGGTGCGAGGTGCCCGGTGGACCGCCGGTACGAGCGCAGCGCGGCGAGCTTGCTCTCCCACGCCTCCTCACCCGGCTCCCACACCATCCCGGCCTCGGGCGCGTCCAGCATCTCCTTGCGCCGTTCCTCCAACTCCCCGGCCCGCAGTGCCTTCCGCTGCTGGTGCACCCAGCGCCCCAGCGGAAAGTCCTTCGTCACCCCGACCTCGGTCTCCGTGTCGTACGGGACCGCGTACACGCCGGTGATCTCGTTCTCCGCCCGCCACCGGATGAGGGCCTGGTAGCCCTCCAGCCACACCAGCGACTCCGGCCGGTACACCCGCGTGCGCAGGAACGCGGCGATCGTGGCCGCGTCCCGGGGAGTGCTGAAGTGGAGCAGGGCTGATTCGGCGGCGGCCTGGGTGTCGTCGTGCTCCTGGTCATCGCCGTCACCTGAGCCGTCGGCGCCGACGATCCGGCCCTCCTCATCCCGCTGCACGTGGGCCTTGCGCGCGTGCTTGCCCCGCGAGAGGGCACGGGAGGCGAGCTGCTCGACCAGGCGCTCATCGTGACTGCGCAAGGGCCTGCGCGTGCACGCCGAGAAGGGGGAACTCTCCATGCGGGTCGCGGCCGAGTACCCCGCCGCCCAGGCCGCTGAAGCACATCGACGCCCGAAGCCGGTGGCGTCGCGGTCGGCTCGTCCTCACCTTCTGACCTTCTGGCTGAACCCGGGCCGCTCCTCTGGGCACTTTCTGTCCGGGCACCATGGCGCGCAGGCGGGCGGCGTCGGTCGCGCCGAGCTCGCGCAGCAGCCGGTGGTGGTGCTCCATCAGATGCCGGCTCACGTCGATGGAGAGGGTGTCGAGTTCGGCGTCGAGCTTGTCCCGACTGGTCATCTCCGGCAGGCCGCTGGGGGTCGCGGTCACCAGCTCGCCGCCCAGTGGCAGCTGCCCGTCAGTGGCGGCGCGGTTGCGGGACTGCGAGTGCAGTTCAGCGGCTTGCAGCAGCAGGTCCCGCCGTGTCAGGCCGGGCGAGAGGGCCTCCAGGGCGCCGATGCGGATCAGGCGCTGCGTGAGCGGCAGCGACGGGCGGGCGCGCAGCCACAGGTCCTGCAAGCCGGTGTCGGGCTGCCCGGCCACCAGGCGGGCGGTCTCCGCCTCGCTGATGCCCTTGACGGTGGAGAAGGCGAGCCGGACGGCCCATCCCTGTTCGGTCTGCTCGACACCGTGGTGGGCGCGGGAGTGGTTGACGTCGACGGGCAGGACGGGCACGCCGTGGCGGCGGGCGTCGGCGACGATGACCCGGCGCGGCCACATGCCCGGGTCGTGCTCCAGCAGCCCGGCGTACAGATACGCCGGGAAGTGCGCCTCAAATAGGCGGACTGGAGGGCGGAGACGGCGAAGGCGACTGCGTGCGCGCGGCGGAAGCAGTATGCGCCGAAGGAGGAGACGATCTACCCCTCCCTCATGCCGTCCGTTCACGCCCTCTGTCACTTCACCGGCCGTCTGAGACCACACCGTGCAAGGAGACCCGGATGCACATGAGCGAGAGCACCGAGAACCTTGAGCAGTTCGCGGAGGGCGCGGCCCGCTCCCTCGTCGAACTCGTGCAGGAGCTCCAGGACCGTGGGATTCAGTACCCGGGGGAGGCGCACCGCATCTACAGCTATCTCACCCGTGTCGCCGGAGAGCTGAGGACCGCTCTCGACCTTGTGGGAACCTCCGTGCAGGGCCTCCACGACAGGGGACTTCTGATGTCCGACTACCGGGGCGAGCCCCTCGATGAGGTGTTCGAGCGCTTCAGCCAGGCGTCCGGCAGGGCGCGGGACCTCGCGGGTGACCTGCACGGCAACTTGAGCAAGGCCTACTCCGCCGTCGGGTCCGTCGCGTACAAGGAGACGCTCGAAGAGCAGGAGCCGGCAGCGGGCATCTGAGCCTGCCTGTTCGGCGAGATGCGATCGTCTGCGGACGGAGTGAGCGAAGGCCGGGGCCGGATGATGGCTCCGGCCTTCGTCTTGTCGTGCAGCTGCCCGTCGGTGCCGGCCGCGAATGCCTCAGGCCGTCAACTCACCCCGAAGAGCATCCAAAGTGAGTGAACACTCCACAGAAATGCATGATTCCAGTAAGTAAATGAGTTGATTATGAGGCCGCGATGGACGCGACCGAAGCCCGCACAGAGCTCTTCTCCCTGGTGAAGCGCGCCGAGCTGGAAGGGCGCACCACGCTGATCCACAAGCATCGGGAGCGCGTTCTGCTGGCCCCGCTCGACCGGCTTCCGGCAGCCCGGAAGACCGATGCATTCCCGTCCCACGCGCTGAGCGCGGCGCAGAAGGACTTCGGCGAACTCATCACGCTGGCCGCCCAGGGCCAGCCGCAGGTGCTCCGGCGCAGCCGTACCCCGGTCGCGGTACTGCTCCCCGTCGACACCCCGTCAGGCGCCCCCTCGTCCGACACGACCGCGCACGCTGGCGCGGTACCCGCAGGAGGTGCGGTGAACAGCCAAGGAACTCAGGATCGCGGCAGCGCGCCGCGCAGGCTCGCCACGCTGGGCGACACCATCGGTTCCGTGCTCAGCTCCGGCCCGGTCGGCGGCCCCACGTTCGGACTGCCCGGCCTGGCCGCCGCGACGGGCGGTCTGTAGCCGGGCCTGCTGACACTCGTCGCGGCTCCCCCGGCCGGCGGCGGAAGCCTCCTGGGGCTGGCTGCCGCCAGGAAGACCGGGCTCGTCGACAGCCGCAAGGTTCTGTACGCGGCGTCGGGGCCGAACCGGGCCGACATCTTCCGCCGGATCCTCGCCGCCGAGACCGGCGGCGACTACCCGCGCCTGAAACAGGGCCGTCTCACCGAGCACGAGCAGCAGTTCGCCGAGCAGCTCCGCCAGAAGGCCTCCGTGCTGCTCATCGACGACGGCAGCGACCTGACTGCCGAAGCGATCGCGGAGACCGCCCCGCATGTCGAGGACCTGGCTCTCGTGGTCGTTGACCGGCTCCAAGCCGCCCACAACGCCCGGCTTCCCCTGTCCGGTGACCATCTCCCGAAGGCCTCCCAGGTACTGGCCTCCCTCGCGCGCACCCTGCACGTGCCGGTGCTCGCCATCGTGGACAGCGCCGATCCCACGCTCCTGGGCCTCCTGGACGCTGACGTCATGCTGACGCTCGCACCGACCGAGGACCCCTCCAAGGTTCAAGTGACGGTCTCGGAACGCGACTTCGGCGCGATCGGCTCGGCGTACCTGCGCCCCGATCTGCTGCACGCCCGCTTCCTCGATGCCGGCACGGCCCCCGTCGGCCGTACGAGCGGCGGAGAACCCGCGCGGAGTCCGGGCAGTGCGGTGGAGCGGGAGTTGGCCGAAGCGGCGCTTCCCTACACGTCCGGTGCCCGGCAGGGGCTGCCGGCCTCCGTCACGCATGTACTGGCCGCGCTGCGCACCGCGCTGGCCAACGGCGACCAGGAAGCCCTTGACGACCTGGGTTCGTCCCTGGTCGAGGCTGCTGCTGCGCCGCTGCAGTCGTCGGACACCGCCGAGGGACGTCGCCTCGCCGCCGCGCTGAACGCCTATGCCACCGCCGGGACCACCGGGCAGCCCGCCGCTGCCGCTGTCCAGCCCACCGCTGGCAGTGCGCAATTCCCCGACGACGTCGACGAAGAAGACGACGGGGACGGCCTGGTACCGGGGGATGAGGAGGACGAGCCCGAGGGAACGGTCTTCCCCGCCCTGAAGATCCTCAAGGAAGCCGTCGCCCGCTCGAAGATGCACCCGATCCCAGTCATCCGCACCGAGGAACGCGACAGCGGTCCGTGGCCCCTGATCAGCGAGGACATGGACGGCGAGCCCCGCTGGGTGCACCCCGACGTCACCCTCACGCGTGTCCCCCACATGAAGGCGAACGGTAAGCGTGTCCGGCGCGACCGGCTCGACGTGCTCGAATCGTTCGGTGTGGGCGTGATGTGCCTGATCGACCGCAACGGCAGCTACCCGTCCGCCTGTTCGGCCGTTCCTCTCGCCCCGAACAAGCTCCTGCACACCGGTCCCCTCGACGCGTTCGACAAGACCCAGGCCGGTATCTACCTCATCGACATCCCGGACTGGAACCACCCGCACATGCCCCACCCCCTGGGGCGGATCATCGAGCGGCCCGACGAGGAGGGCCGCGTGTGGGTCACCACCCCGCACATCAAGCAGCTCGAGAAACTCGTCAAGGAAGGCCACCTCGGCGCCGCGCCGGCCATCCACGACTCCTGGACGGGGAAGGCCAACGAGTCGCTCTTCAAGCCCTTCTACGAGGCCACCAGGAAGGCGCGGACCGAGCTCGTCCAGGTCGGCGGCGACCCCTACAAGGCGTACAAGACCCGGCTGTCGATCGCGCTGCGTCTGCTGTGGCCCAAGCGCGAGGAGCAGCGCTCCCCGTTCTGGCGGCCGACTGGCGCATGAGCATGGTGGCCGAGGCCTCCGTGCGTCACTGGTCGGTAGCCTTCAGGGCCGTCCAGGAAGGGCACAAGCTCATTGCGTTGCGCAACGTCGACGCGGCCGTCTTCTGGACGCCCCCTGGCGCGCCGCCCGCCACGTACCGGATCGGGAGCGGCTTCGGTGAGGTGAAGGCCAAGTTCGTCCAGCTCGGCGAGATCATCCCCGAGGGTGACGACTGATGGCCGGCCCCACAGGTCACGGAGGCTCCCTTGGCGGCGCCCTCAACGACCTCCTGCGCTCCCAGGTCACGCCCCGGCACCGGCTGTCGTCGTACAACGCGAGGCATTGGCACGCGCAGCTCAGCCAGCTCACCGCAACCCACCGCGGCTACCAGGCTCTGGAAGACGCAGGGCTCCACGTGACCACCAAGACCCTGGTCAACTGGCTGTCCGACCCCGAGTACAACATCCGCCGCGGCCACCGAGACCTCATCCACACCGCCTACGAGAACACCGCCATCGTCCCAGCCGACCCCATCCCCGACCACGTCAAGGACGGCCAGTTCGAGATCAGCGGCCTCGTCAAGACCGGCGACGACGAACGGGAACGCGGCACACGGCGGGCCGCGCCCCTGCGCATCGACGGCAGCAGGGGCGACTGGGACGAGATCGAGGCCCTCTGGATGGCCGGCGAGCTCACCGACCACGATTTCGAGGACCACTTCATCGATGACGTCATCGTGGCAGACATCGGCGAGGGCACCGACGGATGGGACTTCCCCGGCAGCTCGTACGCCGTCGAACTCAGGTGACATCCCTATTCCGCCAGGACGATCAAGCCCAAGGCGAGGCCGAGGTCGGCAAACACGTGTCGTTAAGATCCGGCACACGATGTGACGGCCGGATCGAGGGGAGCGGACGTGGACGGCGAGGAGAGGATCGCGCGGGGGTGGCCCGGGGCCTCGCCCGGCACGAGGCGGCGCGGGTGTGGACGGTGACGTAATTCCCCAGGCTGCCATCCCGTAGTTCCGGAGGGGTCTCCGGGGCCAGCGTGCCTGAAGGCGGCCCGAACTACCGCCCTGAGCTCAGGCCACGCGAATTCACATGACAGTTGCGAGCCAGCTCCGCGATCATTGGCCGATGACCACGAGACCGGACCTTCTCAGTCTGAGCATCGCGTGCCCTCCACCCGACGAGGGCGGCGTGGAGGTCCGCCCGATCGTCAATGGCCGGGATCTTCTGGCCGAGGTGGTCCCCGGTGGCGTGGGAGGCTCCCGGTACCTGGGAGTAGGCCCCAGGGATCTGCTGGGCCAGGACGGGCCGTTGCATGCCACGGCGACGCCCCACGAGGTTCGTCTCGCTTGGTCCGGGTGCGGCGTGGAGGAGTGCTGTGGCGCGCTGTACATGACGGTCACGCGTAACGGGGATCGTGTTGTCTGGGCGGGCTGGCGCGACTTGGCCAATCAGGACTTCGACCTGCCGGAGCTTCGGTTCACCGCAGGTCAGTACGAGGCCGAGGTCCTGCGAGCCGGAGAGGACCGCAGTTGGGAGTGGCCGGCAGGAGCGGTTGCGCGGCTGCTTGAGGCGGGGCTGAGGGGACGCGGGGACTGGCTCGTCAGGTGGGACTGCGAGTTGGAAGGCGTCTGGGCCTCCCGCAAGGAACCCGATCGAATCCACGTCGTCCTGAGGCATCCCCCTAACCGGGCGGATGCAGATCTGCCCTGGCTCCAGTTCGGGATGACCCTCCGGATCTCCGCGGACGCCCCATCGGTCCAAGCCGAGCGCCTTGAAGCGCGGCTGACCGCAGGCGATCCCCGTGCCACCGCCGAGGTCTGGGGAGGTTCACATGATGCCGAGCAACTGGGCTACCCATGGCCGCCGGTCGACCCGCTGTTCATGTGAACGGCAGGGAGAGACGGAGTTGGGCCTTCCCCCGCCGTTGGGCATCCACTCCCAACCGCCATCCCCATGGGGAAGCGTGATCGTGCGGGTGGGCAATTACGTGACGCTGATCATGTAGATCGTGGGGAAAAGCGTGACCGCTGACACACCTCGGGTCCCGGCGTTCCCCAGGTACACCGGGACCCTCCTACTGACTGCGGAAACTGACGTTCTGCCGGCTGTCAGTCCCACTGGATGTCGGCCAGGGACTCCAGCGGTGCGCGCTCGGCGAGCCGGGGCCTGTCGGGCTCTGCGCACCAGGAAGCACCCACGCCCGCTCCTCCCTGCCTGCCGCTGCGCCCTCATAGCCCTATGCCCCTGCTGCGGACAAGACCCGCCACCGGGCGGTGGGGGGGGGCGACACCGGGCCGGCACCCGCCCGTCCGCGACCTGTCGTCGACCAGGCGAACGGTCAACCGGGAGCTCTCGGGGGCGCGGGCACCGGTGCAGCGGGGGCCTGTCTGAAGTCCTGGCGGGTCTTCCGCCGCAGGGCCCAGTGCAGCCCAAATCGAATGTCGTCAATCGTCTCGACCGTCCTCCCCCTGAAACGGCAACGCTGAAAGAGCCCATCCACTCCTGCGGACCGGGTGTCCGCGGTTCACAGACACCCGGCGTGACTGGCCGCGCCAGCCCGATGCACCTCGAGCTGGGTTCCCGGCCGCTCGGCACCAGTACGGAGGTTGGGGGCTCACGCCCGGGGCGCACATGGGCGTTGCACGCGCTCCGTATTGTCTGACGCTTGTCCGCTGCAGGTGCTTTGACCTGCAGCGGAGTCATCCGGTTGTCCTGCCGGACGTCCCAGACACCGCATCGCGGTCCGGACGGCTGGAATGGGCGGTAGTCATGGAACATCGAGTCCGCGCCAGCCGCTCCGGCGAGTGCGGGGACGTATCCGCGGGCCTATCCCGCCCGCGGCCGGGGGTGTTCGGGAGGCAGTGATGGCAGGACGCCGGGAGAAGCCGATCAGGGGCGGCGGGCCGATCAAGGAATTCGCTGAGGGCCTGCGCGAGCTGCGCAGGGAGGCGGGTGTCTCGTATGCGGCGATGGAAAAGCGTGTTCCCTTCAGCAGGGCGACGCTGAACGAGGCTGCGAGCGGCCGCAAGCTGCCATCGAAGGATCTGGCGCTGGCCTACGTACGGGCGTGCGGGGCCGATGAGCGCACGCTGGGCGAGTGGCAGCTGCGGTGGGAGGCCGCCAAGGCGGAAGTGGACCGACTGGAAAGGCAGAAGACCCAGGCGGCGCATTCGGAAGCCGGGGACCGCACCGGGCCGACCGCCGACGGGACCCGGCAGGAGTCGGTGCGGCTGCTCGGCCCCCATGACCCTCGTCAGATCGGAGGGTTCAAGGTGCTGGGTTTCCTGGGGTCCGGTGCGATGGGCCGGGTCTATCTGGGCGAGAGCACCGGCGGCCGACGGGTGGCGATCAAGGTCATCGACGGTGCTCGGGCGGGCGACTCCGAGTTCCGAGCCCGGTTCCGGCACGAGATCGACGCGGCCCGCAGGGTACATGGAATGTTCACTGCGGCGGTGGTGGCCGCTGATCCGGATGCGGCGGAGCCCTGGATGGCCACCGAGTACGTTGCCGGCCCGCCGCTGCAGGACGTCGTCGCCTCGCGAGGACCGCTGAAGGCGGACATCACGATCAAGCTGGCCGCAGGGGTGGCCGAAGCGCTGGCAGCCATCCACGGTGCAGGGGTGGTCCATCGGGATCTGAAGCCGGGGAATGTGCTGGTCGACCAGGACGGACCGAAGGTGATCGACTTCGGGATCGCCCTTACCCGGGACGCTACGGCGCTGACTCGCACCCAGCTGGTGGTGGGAACCCCTGGCTATGTGGCGCCGGAACGGCTGACCTCCGGTCAGGCAGGGCCGGAGAGCGACATCTTCTCCCTTGGAGCACTGCTGGCCTACGCGGCCTCCGGGCAGTCGCCGTTCGGTACGGGCACCATAGAGATCAGCTACCGGATCGTGCACGCCGAGCCGGATCTGGAATCCGTTCCCGAGCCGCTGCGCGAGCTGGTGCGATGGTGCCTGGCCAAGGATCCGGAGGGGCGGCCCAGCCCGCAGCAAGTGGTCGACTGGTGCCGTACGCACGCCGGGCAGGTCGGCCCCGGCTGGCTGCCCGCCCCGCTGAACGCCTTGGTCCGGCAGCGCGCCGAGGAGGCCGCTGCGGTCCGCGCCCCTGAAGAGAAGGCCACGGCGGCGGAACTCGCGCCTCAGCGCGGGTGGGTTGTGCTCGCCGTGCTGGCCGTCGTGATGGTCGTTGCGGCGGTGGCGGGACTGCTGGCCTGGCACCCGTTTCTGGAGAAGCCGTTCGCCCTGGGGCCTTCGAACACCCCCTCGTCCAGCGGGACTTCAACCGCCGGGACGATCAGCGGCCCTACCGCAGGAAGCACCACCGGCGCCACCGGCAGCGCCACTCGAGGCACGGCCGGTTGGACGACCAGCGGGCCCACCGCAGGAAACACCACCAGCACCACCGGCGGTGCTACTCAAGGCACGGCCGGCGGCACGACCAGCGGGCGCACCGCAGGAAACACCACCGGCGGTGCTACTCGAGGCACGGCCGGTGGGACGACCAGCGGGCCCACCACAGGAAACACCGCCGGCGCCAGTGAAGGGGTCACCAGCGGGTCGACCGGCAATTCCTCCAGCGACAGCAGCCAGGGGCCAACAGGCGGTGCCTCCCAGAGCAGCAACGACTCAAATAACCGTGCGGCCCCCAGCCAGAGCTCGTCGAATCCGATGCTGTTGGGAACGTCGGTCTCTGTTCAGCCGCGTTCGGGCACCGTGGACTGCAGCCAGCCCATCACCTTCACCTTCTCCGCCACCGCGCAGCAGATCGGGACGATTCAGTACACCTGGTTCCCTGACCAGCGCCTGACCGACCGCGGTCACCAACCGCGCTCCGGAACCATGACCTTCACCACGCCCAACACCCGGTACGACACCTACGTGGTCCAGTTGCAGGGCACCCACTCCGGCGACACCGTGCAGGGCGAAATGGCCGCGCAGGTCACCTCCCCCGAGATCGACCGGCAGAAGGTCGGCGACCAGTTCTTCCTCACCTGCGCCTGACGTTGCTCCTGCGGGGCCGGCCCGCTTGCCCGATGCCCGGGCCTGCCCTCTGACCACCTTCTCCCTTCGCCCTTCCCCTCCGGCTCGTGGCGCCGGCGCCACGGCGCGGCCCCGTCATGCCTGAAACCGGCATCGGGAGCTCCTGGCAAACGCCCTGCTTCTTCCCCCTCCGGCTTTGAGCGCCGACCGAGCGCTTCCCCGACCACTGGAGATGATGTGATGCGCACCGGATCCCTCGCCGCCGCGGCAGCACGGCGACTGGCCGCCCTCCTGGTCCTGAGCCTGCTGGCCACCCTGTTCAGCGTGACGGTGGCGGCACAGGCTCACCCCGTCCCGCAGCCGGCCGCTGTGGCGGCCCACGTGCCTGGGCCGACCGGGGAGCAGGTGTTGCTGCGCCGCGGCGACACTCTGTGGTCGCTGGCACTGCGCCACGGCACCACCGTCGCCGCCCTGCAGCAGGCCAACCACTTGGGCCACTCCACGCTCATCTACGCAGGGCGCCACCTAACCCTGCCGCCCGGGACGGGCAAGAACACCCAAGCAACTGCCCCGAAGGACACCGGTCACGGCTCTGCCGCCGGAGCGGGACAGACAGCGGTGGACTTCGCCCGCCACCAACTGGGCGTGCCTTACCAATGGGGCGGCACCGGGCGAGGCGGATTCGACTGCTCCGGCCTGGTCCAGGCCGCCTGGCGTACGGCCGGCGTGCACCTGCCCCGCACCACCTACGCCCAGATCGATGCCGGTCTGCGCATCCGCCGGGGTGACCTGCGCCCGGGCGACCTGGTCTTCACCCACCACCGTGGCCACGTCCAGCTCTACGCAGGGGACGGCCAGGTCATCGAATCCGCCCGCCCCGGCACCAGGGTGCGCTTCTCAGCCCTGCCCGCCGCAGCCGACGTCGACGCCTATCTCCGCCCCGGGCACCCGCATCAGCCGGCCGCCCACCGCTGACAGCCCCGACCAGCCCCCCAGACAGGCCGCACATACCCCTGCTGCCAGAGAGGCAGCCGGTTGAAGGAGGACACTCATGAGGATCTGTTCTCGCAGGTTCACCACAGCCACCCGGATCATCGCGGCAGCTGCCATCGCCGCCACGGCCGCATCGCTGTCTCAGGCCGCGCCCGCCGCCGCGGGCGAGTTCGGCCCGGACACCTGCCGTCAGGGGTTCGTCTGGCGCGAGGCCGTACCCGGCGACCGCGTTTGCGTCACTCCCGGCACCCGCACCCAGGCCCAAGCCGACCACCGGCAGGCCGACGCCCGACGGCAGCCAGGTGGCGGAGCCTGGGGCCCGGACACCTGCCGTCAGGGGTTTGTCTGGCGCGAGGCCGTACCCGGCGACCATGTCTGCGTCACTCCCGGCACCCGCACCCAGGCCCAAGCCGACAACCGGCAGGCCGACGCCCGGCGCGCGCCGAACACCCCGCCGCCATGCCGGAGCCAGGGCGGGCTGCCCGTGGACACCGTCACCCCCGAACAGGCCGTGCGGTGCTCCAGCAGCGGATATTGGCGCGCCACCCTTACCGCTTTCGTACACGACTACTGGTGGTTCGGCTCGGACGCCGGGTCTTCGGTGAAGGTCGAGCACTGGGAAGACGACCACTGGGTGGAGCGGCCCGCCCGGCTGATCACCGCACACAACGACTACAGCCCCCGGCGAGCCGGTGAGACCGGCAACAGCGACTGCCCCACGTTCGGTGGCATGACCGGCCGCTGCTTCGTCCCCCCGCCGCCCAAGGACTGCCGAGTCGAGAAGGCGAGCAGCATCGACTGCCGCGACTACGCCTTCGGCACCGGTACACCGCTGAACGCCCGGTCGCTCCGCAGCACCGCCTCCGGAACGTTCGGCAACGGCGAGCCCTTCGTGATGCCCGTAGTGGCCGACTCCCTCTGAACCGACCTGCCAGTCCGAGCTCCCGCAGTCCGTACTGCCAGGTGCTGTGCACACACACCACCACCACGACTGGCGCGCCCGCAGACGCTGCTCGCCCCACGCAGTCAGGCGCACGCCCAGGGGTCCGGTGTGCCGACTCCTGTCCTCTCCACCCCGAAGGAGAACAGCACGGCCCGGAGAGTGCCTCGCCGCACCAGCCCGCACTTCCGCGCAGGTCAGCAATCGATCCGAAAACGCCGCCCGGAACACCACCCGGCGGTCACGCACAAAAGGAAAGGAAACACCCGTGAGTCTGACCCGACCCGGCGCGGCCCGCAGTCTGGCTGCCGCCCTCGTACTGGCCGTCCTGGTCCTCCTCCAAGGAGTGCCGGCCCAGGCAGCTCCCGCGCCGGTGCCCACCACCGCGAAGACGCGCTGCGACCACGGCTTCGACCCGGACGAGGCCACCACTCTGCACCTGGCCGGCGGCCGCGGAACCACCTTCCCGGACAGCGGCCGCATCCTGCGTCCCGGCGACGTCGTGCGGCTCGTCCCGCACCAGCAGGACGAGGTGTCCACCAGCGGCTGGTGGTGGCAGCCCGCCGACGGCTCCAACTGGGTCACTCCCGCCGGCGCCGACCCCCGCCGGCCTGCCGGCGCCGGCTACCCCGCGCCCGGCCTGAACAAGGACAGCCTCATCGCCCGCCTCGCACGCCTCAAGCCCTTCGAGGTCCTTGGCAAGCCCGGCTGCCAGATGGTGGGATCCGCAGGCGCCCTGGACATCCGCATCAACGACGACCAGGACTGGGACAACTTCGGCTCCTGGAATGTGGACGTACAGCTGTACCGCGAGCCGCTGCAGGACGGCGGATTCGAGCAGCAGCCCACCTCAGCCGTCAGCCGCCCATGGCACACCGAAGGCCCTGGCACCAAGGTCGTCTTCAACGATCTCGGTCAAGCGCACAGCGGCAACAAGGCCGCCCTTCTCAGCTCCCCGGGCGAGCGGGTGTGGAACGCACTGACCCAGACGGTCCCGGTACGCCCCCACACCGACTACGTGATCACTGGCTTCTTCCGGACCTCGGACAACGTCAACACCGCGTTCTTCGGGGTCCAGCTCCCTGGCACATGGCCGCCCGTCGAACGCCACTTCGGGCCCGCGCCCGCCTGGTGCCCGCCACGTGATCCCTCCTGCTACAGCCAGATCAGCGTCCCGTTCAACTCCGGCGACCACACAACCGTCACCGCCTTCGCCGGATTCTGGGGCGTCGGCCGACCCGCCACGATGCAGACCGACGACATCCGCATCCTGTCTTCCTAGCGCCAACCACCACACAAGGCCCCACCACCGGGCTGCTCCGCCTCCCTCAGGGAGGCGGAGCAGCCCGGTCAGGTCAGCCGACGTACGTCCCCACAGGGCGGGGCGCAGGCCACAAGGTGTGCGTGCGGCCGACCTGCCATAACTTCACGACCTTGGCGTCCTGCCTGCCGATCCCCGTTTGTGAGGTCCGTACTGGACGCGGAAGGGCTCCGGCCGAAGCGTGGGATGTGCTGGCACTCGGAGACCGTCCGGCGGATGCCCGCGAACCCGACCGCCCAGCCGCCGACCCTGCGCCGCCAGCCGGGAAGGCGTCGCGTAGAACCGCCACACCTACCTGCCGTCGTCGCCGAGGGGTCGCAGGACGGGCATGTCGGTGAGCGGTGTGGTGGGCGTGGCCGAAGCCAGGGGGCGCAGGCGCCAGCGGAAATGCCCGGAATGGGCACGATCGGACCCACGCTTGGAAGGTAGGACAAGCTGAACCGGATCGACGGAACACTCACCCACGCAGTTCAACGCCGGATCGGCCCGCCCGGCGCGAGCCGGCTGCTCCAGAGTGACGAACAGGCCCGCATCCACCGCATCGACCCAACAGGCGAAACGAGTGCGCCGATGACACAGACCTGATCCTCCGCTGAAGGACGAGATGCTACTCACCGGCTCGGCTACGACCTGCTCACCACCAGGATGTCGACCACGAACACCAGCGTGTCCGTGCCCTTGATCTTGCCCTGCCCTTGGGATCCGTATCCCTGTGCCGGCGGCACCGCGAACTGCAGGCGGCAGCCCGCCCGCTTGCCCAGGAGCGCGGTGTCCCAGCCCTTGATGACCTGGCCGACGCCGATCTGCACGGTCAACGGCTCGCCACGGTCGAACGAGCTGTCGAGAACCTCCGCCCTGTCCCAGGGCTGCAGAAAGTAGTGGCAGGTTACGTAGTCGCCCTTGACGATGGTGGTGCCGCTGCCTTGGACCAGGGTCCGGACGACGAGTTCGGTGGGGGCCGGGCCGCTCCCCACGGCGAGGGTCGGCTTCTCGCCGAAGCCCTGGCCCGAGGTGATCGCGGGCAGCGCCCCGATCCCGGCGGGCCCGCCTGCCGAAGCCGTGCCGTCCGGCGACGAGGCACCAGCCGGTGACGTCGATCCGCCCGGGGAACGCGTCCCGTTCGCGTCGGTGGCCCCGGACGGGCTCGGACTCCCGGCGGCTGCGCCGGTCTTGCCGCCCGGTTCGTCGTCGAGCGAGAGCAGCAGGGCGACTGCCCCGCCGCTGACCGCCAGGGCTCCACCTGCCCCGGTGAGCAACATGGAGCGCCGGGACAGGCCCCGCCGGGGCGACACTCCCTGTGCCGGCACGTCGGCGGGGTCGGTGCGCGAGGAGGGCGGGATGACCGTGGCCGCCGCGTGGGCCGACTCCCGCCGTCCCGGCATCATCGTGCTGTGCCGGGGCGGCAGCCATCCTCCGTGCCCGAGGGTGGAGCCGACCGCGAACTGGGCCCGCAGCCACGGGACCGTGGGGCGGTCGGCGGGGTCCTTGGCCAAGCAGCGGGCGACGGTCGGGCGCAGCGCGGCGGGCACGTCGTCCAGTTGTGGTGCGCTTTCAATGGTGCGGTAGATCATGGCCAGCGGATCGCCCTGCCCGTACGGGCCGTGGCCGGTGGCCGCGTAGACCAGGGTGGCGCCGAGCGCGTAGACATCTGCGGCCGGACCCACGTCACCGCCGTGGAGCTGCTCGGGCGCCATGTAACCGGGGGTGCCCGGTGTCATGCCGGTCGTGGTGATCCGGGTGTGGTCGCCGGCCCTGGCGATGCCGAAGTCGATGACGCGCGGGCCGTCGTCGGCGAGCAGGACATTGGAGGGTTTGAGGTCGCGATGGGTGAGGCCGGCGCCATGGATCGCCTCCAGGGCGGCGGCCATGCCGGCGGCGAGCGCCCGCAGGGAGGCTTCCGGCAGTGGACCGACGGAGACGACGGCCTCGGTGACCGAGACACCTGGGATGTACTCGGTCGCCAGCCAGGGCCGCGGGGCGCTGGGGTCGGCGTCGAGGACGGCGGCCGTGAAGCGGCCGTCGACACGCCGGGCGGCCTCGACCTCGCGGGCGAAGCGACGCCGGAACTCGGCGTCGTGTGCGTACTCGGCGTGGGCGGCCTTGATCGCGGCGAGCCGCTGGTCGGCGGAGCGGCCGAGGAACACCTCCCCCATGCCGCCGCTGCCGAGGCGGCCGACCAGTTCGTACGGGCCGATCCGCTCCGGATCACCGGCCTCCAGTGGCTGCATCACCAGGGTCCCCTCCCACCGTGCGGGAGTGAGCGTACTGCCGATGCCGCCGCCCATCCGGGCTGCCCCGGCGGGGCTGCCGTCGGCAAATCCGCTCCTTCCGCCGCCGGCCTGGTGCGCGTACCGGCGGTCGACCTGGTGTCCGTATGAGGTGGTGCACGTTCACTTGTACGCCGACACCGGCGCGTCCTGGGCGGTGCGCATGCGCAGCTCCACCCTCTACAAGGTGCTGGAGGCGGGCGGCCCGAAGACCTCCAGCAGCCGGATCTGCTGCGTTCCCAGCCGTTCGTTGAGCCGGGAGATGAGTCTTGGCGCGCGAAGCCTGATGTTCACACCCCAGGCCGCCGACACGGCCCGCACGCTCAGCGTTCCGGTGTCCGGTTCGAAGGAGACCGGTCTGACCTTTGCGGGCGGGAGCGCAAGCTCGCGCCGAGCGGCGAGCACCTGAGGGGCGTCCGGCAGGGGATCGGCCAGATCGGCGAACAGCTCATCGATCGCGGCCGCCAACGACAGTGTGCCGTTGTCCCCTCGCCGGCTCTTTCGCGGGCCGCGCCGCCCCGCGGGCCGTTCCCGCCACATGCCACGCCGACGGGCAGCCTCCTTCTCCGCGTGCAGCGCGATGCGGGCCAGATCGGGCTTGGCCCCGGGCGACCCGTACGGCTGATCGTCGCTGTACGTCATCCGGCCTCGCCATGTGTGCCGCTGCGGGCGAGCCGCAGACGCATCGCCTGCCCAGTTCAGCCGCCCCGCGACTGGTCGTGGGCAGGCTGAGGTGCGGTCCCGGACAGTAGGCGTCGTGGGCGACCTTGGCGTTGCCGTAGTCGCGGTGGTGCTGCCCCGTCCAGTCGATTCCGCCGGCGAGATGGCAGACCTCGGTGTCTGCGGACCTTCGGCCGGCTGATGCACCACCGCCGTCCCGCACGCGACTACGAGACCCACCCCCACCGATCCGAAGCCATGATCCACGTCGCAATGATCGACCTCATAAGCCGACGACTCACCGGTGAATCCACTCCGAACTGGCGCGACACCTGAACCTCGAACCAAACAACCTCACCGGGACAAAACGCTCTTTCCCTACGTTGTTCTGCGGGAGGCGGTGAGCCCTTCGTATGGTTCACCCACCCAGGGGTGCCGGGTGTGGTTCAAAACGCTCTGCCGCTGATGGC
>NZ_JBEYIL010000041.1:0-31231 GCF_040635845.1 Streptomyces sp. NPDC006872 | reverse complement strand
CGGCATATCCCGCTCCGCGGGATATGCCGCGATAAATCGCGGCATAGTGAATCCAATTCCGTAAACGGAATTGGATTACCGAAGAATTCCCGCGCAAGCGCGGGAATTGAATTCCGTGAACGGAATTCTAAAAGCGAAGCAATCCGCGCAAGCGCGAATTGCCGAATTCCCCGCAAGCGGGAAATTGAAAGCGGCAGCAAGAGGCAGGTGCATCACTTCTGCGGCTGTGTAGAGTCTGGAACCCTAAGCCACCACCCCCGCCCCAGAACTGACGGGGCATCCGAACCGCGAGGCCGGCCCGCAGTCAATCCGGCAGGCGACACGCCATGATCCGAGCATCCGCAACCCCTCCCCCGGACCCGCTGACAGGCCGTCAACCTGGTCAAGCAGTCGGGCCAGCATACACCGTCACCCGCCCGTGCGGGGCCGGAACCGACAGTGCGTCACCCCATGGTAGGCAACTCTCCCGAACTTGATGCATCGCAGTGATGCACTGTGTAGAGTCTGGGATGGCAACGCACCACCACCCCGAACCACTCGCGATTCGGGACCGCTCCTCTCCATTCGTCCCGCACTTTCCGTGAAAGGGAGAATCCCAGAATGACCGTAAAACTGCGTGACCACCAGGTTGAAGCCGTTGACGCTATCGTTCGCGGTCTGGACATCCCGCCCGCTGGAATTCCCTATGACGGGCTGCGCGGGCAGGTGCACGCCGCGTGCGGAACGGGAAAGACCATCATTGCGGCCGTGTCCGCTAAAAGGCTTGTGCCGAGCGGGCGCATTCTGGTTATCGTGCCTACTCTGGATCTGCTGACACAGACGGTGAAAGCGTGGCGGAATGCGGGGCATACGGGCGCGGCGGTGGCGGTGTGCTCGCTGGAGGAGGATCCCGGTCTGTGGAGTCTTGATGTGCGGTCTACGACGAACCCCGTGCGGCTTTCGCTGTGGCACGGAAAGGGGCCGGTGACGATTTTCGGGACGTATGCGAGTCTCGGTGTTCTCGCCGAGGCTTTCGAGGGTGCCTACGGACAGAAATTGAATCCGATGGACCTGGTGGTAATTGATGAGGCGCACCGCACTTCCGGTTCCATGGGGAAGGCGTGGGCTGCGGTTCACGATCAGGACGTCATTCCGGCGGCGCGCCGGCTGTATCTGACGGCCACGCCGAGGATCTGGCAGCCGCGGCCGCCGAGCTGGGAGGTGGCCGAGGGGGCGCGCGACGCGCTGCCGGCCGAGTTGGCGGCGTCGATGGATGACCCCGAGATCTTCGGTCCGGTCCTGTACAAGCTGACGTTGGCGTCTGCGGTGGCGCGGGGGCTGCTTGCGCGGTATCAGATCATCGTGGTCGAGCTGACGGACCCGGTGGTGACTCCGGAGCGGCTGCGGGGGTCCGAGGCGCGTGAGGAGGAGGTGCGCGGGGAGCGGATGGGGGCGCTTCAGGCCGCGTTGCTGCGGACGCTTGCGGATCACGAACTCAAGACGACGATCACGTTTCATCACCGGACCGTGGAATCTCAGGCTTTCTCTGATGGGCTCAAGCCGGTTGCGGCGCGGCTGCACGCTGATCAGCCGGATAAGTATCCGGCGGCGATTTGGGCTGACTGGCTGTGCGGTGAGCACGTTCCGGAGCGGCGGCAGGAAGTGATTTCGGGGTTCGGGAGTACGGCGCTGCGGGCTGTTCTTTCGAATTGTCGTGTTCTCGGCGAGGGTGTTGATATTCGCGCTGTGGATTCGGTTGCTTTCATTGATCCGAAAGGTGCGCCGCACGATATCGTGCAGGCGATCGGTCGGGCTTTGCGGCAGAAGCCGGGGCAGGGGAAATTGGCGTCTTTGATCGTGCCGGTATTCCTCAAGGAAGGCGAGCAGCCTGAGGAGATGTTCACATCGGGGTCTTATCGCCCGTTGGTGCGGGTGCTTGAGGGGCTCCGGGCTCATGATGAGGAAGCGGTCGAATTGCTCGCCATTCCCCAGCAAGAGCAGAAGCGCGCGGTTCAGCCGTCCATGGATATCGGTACGCCTCCCGAGGACGGAGAGGAAGAGTCCCGGCTTCTGCTGCGGTTTGCCGCCCCTCGGGATCCGGTGATGGTCGCGAACTGGGTGAGCTTCAACGTGATCGACACGGAGCGGCAGGACTGGGCTCGGGGGTGGGCGGCGTTGAAGCGGTACACCGTGCGGGAATCGGGAGCAAGGGTTCCTTATGACCACAAAGAGGGTGCTTACCCCCTGGGGACGTGGGTGGCGGAGCAGCGACGGGCGTACGGGGCGGGGCAGTTGTCGGCGAAGCGCGCGGAGCGGCTCGAACAGCTCGGGATGGTGTGGGACGTGGCGGACGCCGCGTTTCAGGAGAATCTGGCGGCGGCGCGGGTGTACTTCGAGCAGCACTGGACGTTGTGCGCGCCGCGTACGGCTACGGCGCTGGATCGGCCGTTGGGGACCTGGTTGTCGAATTTGCGGCGTCCGGGTGCGTTGGAGGGTCATCCGGAGCGTGCGGCGGCGTTGGCGGAGATCGATCCGGACTGGGCTCCGGAGTGGCCGGCGGAGTGGCAGCGGCACTACGCGGCGGTGCGGGAGCTGTTGCGGGAGGAGGACCAGGGGGAGGTTCTGCCGGGGGTCACGGTCCACGGGATGGACGTGGGGCGGTGGGTGGCGCGGCAGCGTGAACACGGGGTGTGGCAGGGGCTGATGCCGGGGCAGCGGGAGCGTCTGGAACGGCTCGGCGTCACGGCGCTGCCCGCGCCGCAGGAGACGCCCGTCAAGGCCCGCAAGGGCGTCTCAGGGGCGTTCGAACGCGGGGTTGAGGCCCTGCGGCAGTACAAGGCTCGGACGGGCTCTGTGACGGTCCCCAGGGGCCACGTCGAACGTCTTGAGGATGGGACAGAGGTCAAGCTGGGTGTATTTCTCTCGAACACGCGTTCTAGGCGGGACAAGCTCACCGAGGACAAGCGCCAGGCGCTGGCCGGCCTCGGGCTTGAGTGGGCGACGGCGTGACGTCCCGGCCCGCAGCTTCGGGCGGATCCGCCCGAAGCTGCGGGCGCGCGTCAACCGCCCGCCGGACGTGATCCGAAAGGGTTAAATCCAAAGTTCAATTCAGGCTAAATCCGGGGTTCAATTCTGCTAGTGTCCGGGGTGGAGGTGAGTCACCACATGGCGACCCAGGAAGAGCTGTTCGCGTCGGTGGACGCGCTGTTGGAGGAGGAGCCGCAGCTCCCGCCCCCGGCGGAGCGGGCGCGGCTGCGGGAGGAGGCCGGCGTCACTCAGGCCCGGTTGGCGAAGGTGTTGGAAACGACGCCACAGACGGTGAAGAACTGGGAGAACGGCCGCAGCGAGCCGCGCCCGCCCCGGCTGGAGGCGTACCAGCGGCTGTTGGAGGGGTGGGCGGCGAAGTTCCCGAAGACGGCCCCGACGGCTCCGGTCGCGCCCGCCCCGGCCCCGGCTACGGCCGCGGCTGCGGTCTCGGTCCCGGAGACGTTCACCGGCACCCCGCAGGAACCGGCCCCCGCGCCCGAGGCCCCGGCCCCGGCTCCGGCCGCGGTGCCGGCCGCGGTGCCGGCCGCCGTCGCGCAGCCGGAGCCGCCCGCGCCGCCTCGGGCGACGTCGCGTCGCCCGGCGCGCAAGACCGCCCCGGCCCCCGTCGTCGACGCGCGCTTCCCTCATGGGCCGCTCGCCGTGCTGGACGGCGACGGCACCGCGTACGGCGTCGGCGGGATCGTCCTGGACTGCCCGGCCGCCACGGTGCCCGAGTTGGTGGAGTGGACGCTGCGGGAGTCCGGTCTCGGCGCGCCCCGGCTGCACCGTCACGGCAAGGACGCCGACCCGCTCGTGGTCGTCACCCGTGAGGCCGCGGTGCGGCTCGGGCTCCCGGAGCGCCTGGAGGACCGGCGCGCGCTGCGCCTGGAGGACGGGCACCCCGTCCTGAAGCAGATCAGCCGGGCGAAGTGGCAGTTGACGCGGCGCGGGTTCGGTCCGTGGGCGCGCGTCTACCGTCCGGCCAAGGGGGGCGAGCGGCAGTGTGTGCAGCTCGCCGTGGTGCCGTGGGACGCGCTCGATGCGCGGGCGTGGCCGGGCATCGAGGGGATGGAGCCGGCCGAGCTCGCGCGCGTGCTGGGGGCGTACGCGACGGGCGTCATCACCCCGCGCGGGTCCACCGCGGTCTCCGGGCTGGAGTTGATGACCGCGCTGCGCCCGCCCACCCGGGCCGTGCGCGACAGCGCTGCGGGCGGTTGGGTCTCCGGGCGCAATCCGGGCTCGCTCGGCACCGCCCCGGTCGACCCGGCCCCGCCCGAGGCCCCGGCCGAACACCCGGTCGCGCAGGGCTGGGAGGGCGGGTTCCTCGACGAGGAGGCCTACCAGTGGGTGCGTGACGTCGACCTGCTCACCGGTGAGGAGGCGTCCCTGCCGTGGGCGGTCGGTCTGGACGTGAACACCGCCTTCCTGTCCGCTGCCGCCCGGCTCACGGTGGGGCTGTCCGGCCCCGAGCACGTCGTGCGGCCCGTGTTCGATCCGAAGGTTCCGGGCTGCTGGCTGGTCGACCTGTCCGCTGTGGAGGTGGATCCGCGTCTGCCGTCGCCGTTCACGCCGTCCGGCGTCCGGCCGACGGGTCCGGCCTGGTACGAGACGCGCACCGTGGCCTACGCGCAGGAACTCGGGCACGACGTCGCCCCGGTCGAGGCGTACCTGCGGTACGACAGCGGCGCGTATCTGGATCCGTGGCACGACCGGCTCAAGGCGGCGTACGTCGGCGTCATGGCCGATCTCGGGGTGACGTCCGATCTCACCGACACCCAGTTCCTCGCCGCGATGGAGGGGCACAAGAATGTAGACCCGGGCATGGCGGCCGTCCTCGCCGCCGTCAAGGCCACCGTCAAGGGCGGCGTGGGCAAGCTCCGCGAGCGCCCGCAGGGACGCCACTACCGCGACGGCGAGCGGTGGCCGGCTCTGGAGCGCCCCACCTGGCGGCCGGACATCCGCGCGGCCGTCATCAGCAAGGCGCGGGTCAACATGCACCGGAAGCTGCGCAACATGGCGGCCGCGACCGGCCTGTACCCGCTCGCCGTGCTCTCCGACTGCGTGGTCTACCCCTCCCCCGGCCGCAGCCCGCTGGACTTCCTGCCCTACAGCGCCTCGGGCAAGCCGCTGCCCGGCGTCTTCCGCCTCGGCGCCACCCCGGGCCTGGTGAAGGTGGAGGGCGTGCAGGAGATGGCGTGGGCGGTCGACCTGATGGAGCAAGGACACAACCCCGCCCGCCACATCAAGGGCGACGGCCACGACGCCACGCTCGACGAGGGAGAGTAAGCCGTGGGAGACATCGACGACGCCCTCGAACGCGCTGGGCGGGAAGCGTTCACCAAGGAACCGCCCAAGACCCTCAAGGGGCAGATCGGCTACCTGATGAAGCAACTCGGGACCACGCGCGCCGTCGCGGCCGAACTCGGCGTCACCCAGCGCTCCGTCGAGCGCTACCTCAAAGGCGAACGCAAGAACCCGCCCAAGGCGACCGCCGACCGCATCAACGACGCCGTACGCGCCCGCTGGCAGCCCCGCGTCCGCAGCCGCGCCCGCAAGCAGGCCGCAGCCGCCACCGGGATCACCGTCGAGACCCGCGCCCGCTTCGGCTACACCGCCCCCGGCGGCACCACCGACGACGGACGCTTCCGCCGGCTCACCGTCCACCTCCCCCCGCACTACGCACAACGCCTCTTCGACGCCCGCGACCAGGGCGCCAGCGACGCGCAGATGCGCGGCATCGTCGCCGAGGGACTGCAAGAGGTGTACTTCAAGGACGGCGGCCGCCGCGCCGACGGCCTCGAAGTCGAACTCAACGACATCGACTACTTCGACGTCTCGTTCTAGACACACCAGCCCACACACGGCCCGCCCCCGAGCGCAGACCGGGGACGGGCCGCTGCGTCGTCCGGCCCTCCCGCCCCCGCCGGCCAGTCCTCGCGCGCGGCCCCGCCGACGCGCGAGGACACCCGCGGACGCCCGATCCCCCGCAGCGCGACCCGCGTCCCGCCCGCCCTCCCTTCCTTCGAGGCCGGGGCGTGCGTGGGGTGCTCTGTGGGGGATGTCAGACCCCCGACCACGCCCAAAACAGCCTGGCGACCAGCAGCAACGCGCAGCAGGCACGCAGACCTCGCGCAAGAGAAGGCGCAAGAGATCGTGCAGGAGAAGCAGCAAGAGACGTCGCCGCCAAACGGGGCCGGGGGCGCCCGTACCGGGTTGACGGCGGGCGCCGGGCGGCAGGACGCTCCGCAGAAAGCCTTGAAGGGGCGCGGGTGCGCAGCGCGTCCGGCCCCGCGCCGTGCGCGCCCCGTCCGGCTCTCGGGTGGCCGGACGGGCCGCGCACGGCTGTGACCTGCGGTGGTCGGGCTCATGGTAGGGGCCGTGGTCGGCTCCCTCCGAAGGCCCGACCAGGTGTCGCGGGACGCTTTGTTCAGGGAGCGGGACGGGGCCACGCCTTCGTGCCTTGCGAACAACCAGAAGGTCAGCCTGGGGAACAGGCAATGGACAAGGGGCGGTTGCCTGCGGATCGCAGGGCACGCGGGTCAGGTGCGGCGGCGCCGGCCGAAGATGCCACCGCCCGGCGGCTGGTCCTCCTGGTCCTGGACGGCTTCGGCGGCGGCGCGCCGACGGTCGCCGAGGCAGGGGCCGCACTCGCCGCCGGGCGTCAGGCCGGCTTCCGGGTAGGCGTAGCGCTCGCAGGTCGGGCACACCCACTTGGCGGCCTCCGTCCGGCGGCGGCGCTCTTCCTGCTCATGGCGGGCGCGCTCGAGTTCGGCCTCGCGGGCCTGGCGGCGGGCGGTCGAGCGGATGTTGTAGGCGTGGACGTCGTCGGGGTTGTCGAGCGCGTCCGCGAGGGACTGCCAGACCGAACGGCCGCAGCGCCACCACACGGGCCCGTGCGGGCCGTGCCCGGCGAGCTGCTTCAAGGCGGTGGCCAGCAGCGGCGCCTTGCCGTCGTAGTCGCGGCAGCCGTCCGGCTTCTCACCCTCGGGGACGTGGCCGTCGCCGTCCCAGGCGCCGCGCCAGTGGTCGCGGGCGAGTTCGCCGACCTCGCGCATCCGGGTCCGCACCGCGACCGGGCCGACGTCCTTGGCGAACACCAGCGCCACCGGCGGACATCCGTCACAGCCGGCAGCCGGCCACACGGTCCGCCACAGCGCCACCTCCCGCCCGTTGCCCGTCCCCGTGGGACGCGGCGGGCGAAGAACCCGCGGTAGCACTCGACCTTGTCCACCACCACCGGCGGACCCTCGGCGCCATTGCCGACCTCCACCAACAGCAACGGCACGTCGTGGCCGGGCGAGGCCAACACCATGCCGGCCCACAGGCTGCCGCGAGCCGGCGACAGAAACGTCCCCCCGACCCGCAGCACCGCCTCCGTCGACCAGAACGCGAGCAGCCCCAGCCCCTCCAGGAGCCCCAGGAGCCCCAGGAGCCCCGCCGGCCGCTGCCCGCCGGCCACGGCCGGAGCCACAGCGGGCACGGTCTTGCGGACGACCGGCTGCATGGCCTCGGGAAGAGTCTGGGACGCCCTCGACGAGTCCGATCGGCGCCTCCCCGGCGCAGCAGCATGACCAGCTATCGAAAGGCGCGTGAGCGCAGCCCAGTGAACGGGGCTATCCAGGACGGTTCCGCTGCCGTGATCACTCCAGCCACAGCGGGATCTTCTCAGGGCGAACCACGCCCTGACCTTTCACATGGCCGGTGCGGCATGCCGCGTCGACGCGACGCTCAGGTCGTGTCGCGCTTCGCGGCCGACGGCGAGGGTGGTTGCTCGTCGCGGCTCTCCGAGGTGAAGGCGTCGCGGCGAGCGAGGGTCACCGACAGGGGCAGGCCCAGCCGCTCGGCTGCGCGGCGCCGGACACGCACCTGAGCTCGGGTACGGGGCCGGAAGGAGGGGAGCCGCGAGCAGCCGCAGCCAGGGCGGTGATCGTAGGTCAGCCCCTCCGCGAGCACGGTCGCAACGACGGACCATGCCTTCGTGTCGCGTCGCCGGGGCGCGGCGAAGTCGTAGCCGGCGAAGACGAGCTGTTCACGACAGTCAGGACAGATGCGCTTCCGGATCGGCCACGTGCTGCCTTTGAAGGAGAGCCGGCACGCGATGCACACGTAATGCCGGAAGGCGCCGTTGAACGCGTGATAGCACATGGTCCGACAGGTTACGCATCGTCCGCGTGCGGGCCCAACCGGATTCCTGGTGCCCCGATGTGGCCAGTCGGCCGCCCCGGTCAGTGTCCCTGTACCCCACGAGGGGTGTGCACGCGCGAATAGCGGGACAGCCCTTAACTGTGAGCTACCAAGAAGCCCTCTCGTCATGCCTCCGCTTCGGCCAACTCACCCTATCCAGCCCCCTGTTCGAGGCAGACCGATCACACACGGATAGGGAACGGCCAGTCAGCGTGCTTGATTAGAAGAACCAGGGAAGTTCTGGCCACCCGCTCCTCGTCCGCTTCCGTAATACTGCTGATGCTGCGCATGGGAGAAGTCCGACGGCGGGTTCTGACCGTAGGGCGCATAGTGTCCCATCGGATAATTGTGTGCCGCCGGAGCTACTGACACGGGCAGCCCCATCATGGGATAGCTACTAACAGGAACAGGAGGAACGTACCCAGGCACAGGCTGCGGAGCCAAGTGATGCTGCTGATGCTGCGCAGGGGAGAAGCCCGAGGGCGGGTTCTGACCGTAGGGCGCATAGTGTCCCGTCGGATAATTGTGTGCCGCCGGAGCTACTGACACGGGCAGCCCCATCATCGGATGGCTACTAACAGGAACAGGAGGAACGTGCCCAGGCACAGGCTGCGGAGCAAAGTGATGCTGCGAAGAAGCGGGCCCAGGCGCGGGCGCATATCCATATGCGTGGCCAGGGGGCGAAACATACGGTGTGGGTTGCGGATACTGAACTACGGGAGCGGGTCCATAGCCAGTTGCGTTTGTAGGTGCGGCGGGTACAGCAGGGTCAGTAAAGACACCTCCCGCAGAACGGAAAGCAGTTATCAAATGCGCAGAGGGGGGCCTGATATTCCTGCGATCATTCGCCAGGTACCTGTAAGCGGCTTTATATTCCAGAGGCAGCTCTTTGAAATGCTTATTTTCTGGAGTTGCCGTTTGAGCAAGCCACTGCGTGCTCTTACCGATCTTCTCACTGAATTTCGACTTAGCAATCGACCCTTTGCTCATGTACTCATCAATGTAATCGATGAGATGTTCCTTTGTGGTTTTTTTCGGCGGCATTGGATTTTGCTCCGTTTTCCCTGAATGGTCTACCGACATGTACTACGTAGCGTGTGACCTATAAGTTCATCCTGGCCGACACCGACTACGACCGCCGCGACGACACCATGGACGTCACGAGATCTCATCGATGCGTCCCGCTCTTCGGCAGGATGGTCAGCGGCCTCAATAGGCCCGAAGCGTGTTGCACAAGGCTGTGAGCTAGGCATATCCCTTGCGTGGCCGGGTTCTACGTGCAGGCGGGTGCGGGTGGAGACATCCACGGGGCTGGGGGTGACGCAGTTTTCGGGTCTGTTGACCTCGATTCGTCAGCGGGATTCGGTCGCTGATCGGTGCGATTGTTAGCCCGTATTGTCCTCTGCCGTTGGAGGACGGGCCGTCGCGTGACGCCGCGGGGTGCGCCGGGTTCCACGGGCCTGTAGGTTGCGGGATGTCCTCCTTCCTGGTCCTCGTCGGGGTGTGAGCCGGCCGTCAGGTGACGGCCGGAAGCCGGGTGAGCCTGTTCCAGCTGGTGGTGAACGCCGCCCAGGGCCAGGTCCACTCGATGCGCAGGATGCGGCGGCGGGCAGGGCAGGCCGGAAGGTGGTAAACACGCAGGCGCATCGTTCCGGCTCGGCCCCTTCGAGGCCGTCCTGGTCATGCAGGGTGAGCAGCCGCAGCCAGGTGTCGAGATCGGCGGCGAGGTTCGCGGCGAGCATCCTGCCTGTTGCGCTCTGCCACGACTGTGAGGGCAGGTTCGCAAGCCCCATGCCCTTGCCTGTGCGGACGCGGTCTTCGACCTCGGCGTGATCGCGATGCAGAGCGTCGAGGAACTGGATCTGGTGGGAGCCAGCGATGCCCCACATGTGCCGGATATTCGTCGCCGTGATCGAGTAGCGCCAGCCGGTCTTCTGCTCGAAGGCGGTCAGCTTCTTCATGTGCCGCCGGGACGGGCGGACCCGGCGGACGATCAGCCGCATGCCCTCCGGGCAGCCATCCCGGGTGTTCAGGTAGGTCAACTCCGCTACCTGGTAGCCCGCTTGGAGGTCGCCGTCCTGCGTCAGCGAGGCTTCCCAGGCGCTCTCGGGAAGCCTCGCGACCGCCGTCTCGTCCTCGGGTGTGATCTTCCAGCCGACCGTGTAACGGACCGTGCGCCGCTTCGTATTCAGCGCCTCCAGGTGCCGGAGCAGGCCATGGGTGGCGCCCGCGCCATCGACGCGGACAAGGATCTTCGACTGCGAAGAGTGCGGTATCTGATCCAGTGCGGCGGCGAGGACGCGGACGTGGTCGTCCACAGTGTTCGCCCCCGCGTTGCCCGCCCGCAGTTCCATCGCGAGGCTCTCGCCGGTGTTCGCCAGCCAGCCACCCAGCGGGTGGAAACCGAACGTGCCTTTGAACGTGGTCGCGGCCCCTTCTTTCCTGGACGCACTCGTGATCACCGTGGCGTCCAGGTCGACAACGATCCAGCCCGTCAACTTCCGTCCGGCGACCATGAGCCATGAGAAGCCGCCGGGCCGGAGATGGAGTTGCATCCACACGTGCCGCCGCACCCGCCGCCGCACCTTCGCGATCTTCGCCAGAGTCTTGTCGTCCAGTCCGGCCAGCAGGCGGCGCATCGTGGGCTGCACGGAACTGGCCTGGTTGGAGCCTCGCACCTCGTAGGCGCGCGGCTGGTGCGGGTCGCGGCGCAGGAAGCCCTTCCGCTCCAGTGCCATCGCCCGCGGAGCGGCTGCGGGCAGTGATGGTGGCACTGTCTGCAGTGGTGGTCACGCCGGCCCCTCTCGATTGTCTCCCCGCTGAAGTTGCTTTCGAAAGGTTGCGCCAAACATACGTTCGAGCGAAACGGTCCGGCCCGGTCTCCTTCATGCGTGGCGCCGACGCCTCCGCCGGCACCATCAAGTCCGGTGGCGCCACCCGTCGTGCGGCCAAGATGGTCGTCCTCGACGTGGATCACCCGGACATCGAGGACTTCATCGCGACCAAGGTGAAGGAAGGGGAGAAGATCCGCGCTCTGCGCGACGCGGGCTTCGACATGGACCTGGGCGGCGACGACATCACGTCCGTCCAGTATCAGAACGCCAACAACTCGGTCCGGGTGAACGGCGAGTTCATGACGGCCGTCGAGCAGGGCGGCCAGTTCGGCCTCCGCGCGCGGATGAGCGGCGGGAACACGCGCGCTTTCCCCGTTCTAGTCGTGGGATGTCGGAACCTTGTTCTGCACCTTGCGGCCGCCTTCCACGTGGTTGCGTATCTACGCTTCGTTGCAGGTAGGGCCTGCCTTCAGCCCGTCCTCAGCGCCTCAGCGGATGACCTGTTCGCCGGTCCTGGGCGGATGAACAGGGGGCGGGCCTGAGCAATGTTCCGTACCCCGGGGGCGCCCTCCACGCTGACGTGTCCGCGTGCCTTTTCGCCGGTAGAGCCCATCTTTGACCCGTGCTCAGCGGCCAGTGACGGCCCAGAAGTTGTGGTCCTCTGTGTCCTCGGGTGTCAGCCCCCCATCTATGCTTGGGACGTTCCTTTGTGGCGTCTGCCTCGTACTTCACCGCCTGGTGAAGGCCCGGCAGCCCAGCCGGGTTATCTCGGACGCCACGGAGGCACACATGGAAGGCAAGACGCCCGTCGACGACGGTGACGAGGAAGAAGCCGCCAAGCAGCGCCGGGACCGGCGCGGGCTCACCCGGCAGCTTCTGATCGACTGGTCACCGGTGCTCGCGGGCATCGCCAACCTCGTGGTGCAGCACTTCTCCTGACGGAGAAGGCGTGAGCGGGTCGTAGCGTCGGGCGCAGCAGTGAGCCCGGCCGATGCCTAGACGACCGGGCTCACTGGCTGTGTCGCGGATGGAGGGCCCTGGACCTGGGGTGGAGCCCGGGAAAGGGGCCCTCTGCGTCAAGTTTTACGTGTCGCTCCGCGTCTCGATCGTACGGGAAATAGCGTCTCGGTCTACAACCTGGGCTCCAGACTCCGCTCTCCCCTACGCGGCCAGACCGAGGTGAGCGATCACAGCAGCCTTGCCGCCCAAGGTGGCATACAGGTGGCCTGCTCGATGTGGGTGACCGCGGTGTCCAGGTCGGGTACGGTGCGCACCCGTCCGGGATGGGCGGCCAGCAGCCGCCGGGCCGCGGGGCCCGCGGTGGCTGAGGTGATCCACAGCGCTTGTGCGCCGGCGGCGAGAGCGCCTTGCACGTCGCAGGCGAAGTCGTCGCCTACGTGCAGGACCTCGGACGCCGGAACGCCGTGGAGGGCGGCCACCGTCAGTACAGCCTGCGGATCGGGCTTGGCGAATCCGAGTCGCCAGGAGGGGTAGTGGCCAGCGGGATGCGGTGCCAGTGGCGCCGCCAGGTCGCAATCGCGTTTGTCCCAGTACGTTACGTTTATCAGGGTGACCATCGGCACCTGGCGTGTGATCCGGGCGACCGGATCGCGGACGCCTGGCCACAGGGTGAAGGGCTCGGGCCGGTGCTTGTAGGGGAACGCGACCGGATCCACCTCCAAAGCCTGGCAGAGCGTCCGAATCGCGGGAGCGTCCTCGAGCGCGACGTGATGCAGGTGTTGCTGGACCAGTCGCTTTACCCGCTCTCAGGGCAAGAGGGAGATCGCGGCCAGCCTCTGAGTGATCGTTGTTCCGGCGGGTGCGCCGGGGATGTAGCCGACGTCCAGGCTCACCAGCCGCACACGGTTCGCGTTCATCGCGCCTCCGCCAGGGCCGTGATGAACGCCTTGATCCGCTGTGTTCACACCGGGCTGCCCTCCCGGGCTTCGGGGAGGAAGGTCAGCAGCTGGCGGGCCTCTGGCTCGCTCCATGCGCCCGTGCCGATGCCCGCCGCGGCGGCCCGAGTGAGGACCTCGAGGATCAGCGGCGGCCACCATTCGTGCGGCAGCATCAGTGTGCCGGTGAAGGCCTGCCCGTCGTGGGCTGCGGGCAGCTCCTGGCCGGGCAGCGGGGACAGGACGGTGACGTCGTCGAAGGTGAGGATCCGTACCTGCCCGGTGGTGAGGATCCGTCACCGGATCAGTGAACTCGCGGGTGAGGTGACCCGTAGAGTCAATGAGGGTTCCAAATCACTGGAGGGGCTGAAATGGAAGGACAGCCATCGGCAACTGGCGCACTGACGGAGGCCGAGAAGCGGGAGTTGATGAAGGCGGCTGAGAACCTGATCGTCAATGACTTCAGGAGGAACAACGCGCCACCGGTTTTCCGTAGAGCCGAACCCGTCATCAGCATGTCGAGCGAGAGCGACAGGTTCACCGCATCTGCGGTGAACTACATGCTGGGCATGAGCCCGAGTGTCCGAAAGGTGCTGGAGAGTTTTCCTGGTTCCGCAGCTTTGAACCTTGAGAAGCGCTGGCTGGAGTCTTTGCAGAGGGATTTCAACAACGAGCCGTGGCAGGCTCCGGCAGCTCCTGCACCGATGAATGCACGTTCGGCCGACGATCCACAAACAACGGCGTCACGTTCCTTCGAGACCGGATTGACGAGTGACGGTCCAGGCCCGCCGGTTCACGAGGCGCGCGACGCGCTTTCCCCTCGTGACCGCCCCGAGCAGCAGAACGTGTCCAGAATGCGGCGGTTCTTGCAGGATATCGCACGTCAGGTGCAGAAAATTTTCCCGGGGTTGTCCAGGAAAACCTCGCCTCCGGTCGAGCCGGCGAGTCCGCTTCCGCCTTCACCGCCGCCGGTGAAACCCGTGGCACAAAGAACCAGCCAGGAGGTGACTCTGGCAGAGATCAAGGAGCTGGTGCAAGATCTGGGATATTCACCTGACCGCCTGGCGGAGCTAATAGACCGCGGAAGCCGCACCATCGCTTCGACCGCGGCCCTTGCCCCACCTGGACGAGACAGGCCGGGAGCAGTGTCTCCGACCGCTTCGCCGACGCCCGCGAGAGCATCTCAGGCCGCGGTCGCACCGGCTCCGAGACGGACCCGCTGACACTCGTGCGCCGCCAAGTGCGGTCAGCCAAGCGCTCGGGGTCCGACGCCGGTTTCACCCTCCGGGCGGTTTGCGTGCGCGACGCTCGCTGGCCGACGTGTCACGTACGCAAGGCAATTATTCGCGCCCTGCGCGACCATGAAGCGCGGGAAGCTCCAGGGCCGCAAGCGGTGGAACGGGGCAAGTGAGGCCCGCCTCGCGGTCTTCCGTTGGGCGACCCGCTACAACACCCGCCGACAGCACTCCCGCCCTCGGCCAGATCAGCCTGATCACCTACGAACAGCGCTCAACTACGCTGGCCACCGCCGCATGACAACCGGTGCCCACAATCATGGGAAAGCCCCCAAGCTCTGTTCGACGACCCACTGGTGGACGCCAGTTCCGATCCGTGTACGGTGCCGGCGGGCGATGACTGGTGATGCCGACAACCCAAACCCGCTTCCGGGACTTTTCCCGGTCGTAGCCGCGGTCGGCGTAGATGGTGTGTGGTCGTCGGCGGGGCCGTCCGCGTCGGTCCCGCCGACGGGGGGGACGGCCTCGATAAAGGGTATGAGCTGGACCAGGTATGCGTCCATCGCGCTTGAAGTGGGCTCCGTACAGGACAGCTGGACGTCTTCCTGTTTCGGCCCTGTCTTTGCATGCCCTCGTCCACAGGTTTCTTCGAGAATGATCGAGAGAACCAGGAAATCAAGGCCGCACTCGGCGCAGGCTGTCTCGTGTGAGGTCGGCCACGGCTCGGTATCCGTCGACGGCCATGATGAGGTCCAACTCGGCGAGAATGGACTTGATGACGTGTACCACGCCTTTGGCACCGCCCAGGGCCATGCCGTAAGCGTAGGGGCGCCCAACACCGACGGCCGTAGCACCGAGGGCCAGGGCTTTGGCCACGTCGGCGCCGGAACGTACCCCTGAGTCGAAGAGGACGGGCAGGCCCTCGGCCACGTCCACCACGTCCGGCAGCGTGTACAGAGCCGGTAGCCCACCGTTGGCCTGGCGGCCGCCGTGGTTGGAGCAGTAGATGCCGTCGACACCCCCGTCTCGCGCGCGGCGAGCGTCGTCAGGATGACTGATGCCCTTAACGATCAGTGGGAGGCGGGTGAGCGAACGCAGCCACGGCAGGTCGTCCCACGTCAGTGGATTGCCCGAGATCTGTGTCCACAGCAGAATGGCGCTTTCGGGGTCCTGCTCCGGGGGCTTGGCAAGGCGTGTACGAAAGACGGGATCGCTGAAGTAGTTGGCCAGGCAGTGTCCTCGCACCTGAGGAAAGTTCCCGGTGGCCAGGTCACGGGGTCGCCAGCCCGTGACCCAGGTGTCGAGGGTGACGACGATGCCCCGGTAGCCGGCCTGTTCGGCGCGCGTTACCAGGCTCTGGGCGAGTTCCCGGTCATTGGGCGTGTACAGCTGGAAAAGGCCCGGAGTGCCGTCGAGGGCGGGGGCAACGGTCTCCATGCGGTCGGACATCAGAGTGGATCCGATGAGCGGGATGCCTGTTTCGGCGCTCGCGGAGGCCGCGGCAACGTCGCCGTGGCCGTCCTGCGCGCAGAGGCCGATCACCCCGATGGGCGCCATGAAGACCGGGGCGGGCCATGTCATGTCGAACAGTTGGACTGTCAGGTCTCTTTCGTGGGCACCGACAAACATCCGTGGATAGAGGCCCCATTCCTCGAAGGCTGTGGCGTTGCCTCGCTGGGTCGACTCGTCGCCGGCGCCGCCGGCGACGTACGACCGCAGAGAGGGAGACATGGCTTCCTGTGCGCGGGTCTCGAGTTCACTGTAGGAAAGAGGAAATTCCGGTAGCACACCTGCGAGGGCGGATCGGTAGATATCGTTCTGGTAGTCACCGAACGGAGCTGGTGACAAGCGACTCATGTGAATCAATTCTCCCGGAAGTCACGGAGTACGGTCGATGCTTTCCGCATTTACTGTGCCAGACCCGCTGCCCGCGGCGAAGTTTTGTCCGCTCCGCGCGCTCCAACATTCTTTTCGATGTGTTGCTCAGATCGGCGAGATACCGGGCAATGTCCTCTCTCGCAGTGGCCCGCGCGGCACGGATTTCTCCTGGCTGAATCTCGATTTCCCTGCCGCATGTTCGCCACGGTTTGTCATCACCCGTAGAATTCACAGCGGGGCGCGGCCGTTGCCATTGGCGTATGGGCGTCGTCGGACCGGAACTCCGGGCTGTCCAAGTGCTCACGCAGCAAAGCCGTGATCCTCTCGGGAATTTCGGTACTGAGCCAGTGGCCCTGGCCTTCGATGACTTCCAGCCGGTAGGCGCCGCGGACGTAATGGACACTGCGGTCCACCGCCGCGCGGCCGAGCGCCCTGTCTTCTGTGCCCCAGACATGCAGGACGCGAGGTGTCACAGGTCCGACCTCGATGGATACATCAGGCCGCATGGCGCGGTACCAGTTGAGCGTCGCGGTCAGCACCCCAGGTTCCGTGAGTCTGGCGACGTTCCTGTGAACTTGCTCCTCTGGCATCCGGCTGCCGTAGAGGGCTTTCAGACGATGCGCGTGACGTGACAGGAGCAGTTTCTCAGGTGTCCCCGTCTGCTCACGGAAGAAGCGCATGTAGTCCAGGCGTTCGTACTGGTCCCGATCGAGGAGTGCCTCGACGCGCAGGGCTTCGGGATGCGGGCAGGACAAGACAGCAAGCGAGTGGAGTTTCTCGGGTGCCAGTTCCGCGAGCTTCCACGCGACGGCGCCGCCCCAGTCCTGTCCCACGAGGTGGAACTTGTCGGACGTGAAAGCCTCCGCAAATCCCATCGCGTCCTGTGCCAGCACTTCGATCCCATAGTCGCCCACTGCAAGTGGCCGGACTTCCGGTGAGTAACCGCGCTGATCCACGGCAACTGCTTGGTAACCCAACGTCGCCAAGCCCACCAACTGGGACGTCCAGGAATCCGCGAACTCCGGCCAGCCGTGCAGCATGAGGACGAGCGGACCGTCCTCGGGGCCGGCGGTCAGCGCGTTGTACCGGTTGCCACTCACAGTGATCGTGGTTTCCCGTGGGGAGAGGCAGCGCACCCTATTCCCCCTGCCGCCGGGCGGCGAGACGTACAGGGAGTCTTCGCACGCTGTTGCTGATGACGGACGGCAGTGGGCGCAGCTTCTCCAGATCCACCGCAGCAATGAGGTCGGGGAATCTGGTGAAGAGCGATGAGAGGGCTATGGAGGTCTCCATACGCGCTAGCGGTGCACCCAGGCAATAGTGAATACCATGACCGAACGACAGATGCTGTGTGGGGCCACGCGTGATGTCGAAGACATCCGCAGTGGGCCCGAACTGCTTGTCGTCCCGCCCGGCGGCAGCATAGCTGGCAAGTATGGCATCGCCTTTAGGGATGACGGCCCCGTTGATCTCGATATCCTCCGTGGCGAACCTCATCGGAAATTGGCCGAGCGGAGAGTCATAGCGCAAGGACTCCTCCACTACGTTCTCCCACGACTGGGCGCCCGACATGACGAGATCACGCTGCGCGGGGTTCGCCAGCAGAGCCTTGGCCGCATTGACGATCAAATGCGCCGTAGTACCGTGGCCGGCCACCAGGAGAGTTGCCAGCGTGCCGAGGAGCTCTGCGTCACTGAGCTTGTCACCGCCGTCAGAGCTCGCCCGGATCAGATCCCCCGTCAGATTGGCTCCAGGAGCCTTGCGACAGTCAGCGATAAACCGCGCGAGAAGTTCGTACAGCGCCTTCTCGTTCGAGATCTGCTCACTCGTACTTGAGATGCTGCTCGACAGTACGTCCGAGATGGCGCGAAGTTCATCACGTCCTTCCTCGGGGAATCCCATCAGGTCGCAGATGACGGTCATAGGGAGCGGGTGAGCGAACACCTTGCGCAAGTCGACCCACAGGTGGCGTTCGGAGGCCAGGGCCTTCTCGAGGTCGTCGAGCAGAGCGCTGACAGCCTGTTCGATCTTGGGACGCAGCTCGGCCACGCGGCGGGCCGTGAACGCCTGGGAGACAAGGGTGCGCAGTCTTCGGTGATCGGTACCGTCGAGCGTTGCCATCGACCTGACCGTGACGACGCTGAGCAGAGGCCAGCCTGCCGGGACTTCCCCGTCCGCCAGAGCCCGCCAGTGTCGACTGTCCCTGCTCACCCGAGAATCACCAAGGATTTCTCGAAGAGTGGCATAATGTGTCACCGCCCAGGCTCTGACTCCGCCTGGTAATTCCACCAGAACGGCATCGGAAGCTGAGCGCAATTCGTAATTCTGCTCGTGTGGATCGCGGAAAATATCGAGGGATATGGGTTGCGCCATGTTTGTTTTCACCTTCTGGTTCTGCTCTTCCATCGCCGGCTGCTAGATCGAAGCGAACGCGATGCTGGTGTTGTGGCCGCCGAAGCCGAACGAGTTGCACAAGGCAGCGACATCACCGCCGGGAAGCTTGCGCTCGGTACGTGCCATGTCCAAGTCGATCCGCGGATCCGGTCGCTCCAGATTCACCGTCGGCGGCACAAGACGATCCCGGATGGCCAGCACCGTCGCTATCGACTCCACCGCACCGGACGCCCCGAGGAGATGACCGGTCATGGACTTGGAGGCCGTGGCGATCATGCCGTCCGCGGCCTTCCCCAGCACGCGGCGCACTGCGGAAGCCTCGATCACGTCGCCCATGGGGGTGGAGGTGGCGTGTGCGTTCACATGAACGATGTCCTCGGGCACCAGGTAGCCGTCCTCAAGAGCCTGCCGCATCGCGCGGAAGGCGCCCTTGGCATCCGGGTCCGGACGCACGATGTCGTAGCCGTCTGAGGTGACTCCCGTCCCAGACAGTTCCGCGTAGATGTTCGCTCCGCGCGCTCTCGCGTGGTCGTATGCCTCCAGGACGAGGATCCCGGCGCCTTCGCCGAGCACGAACCCGTCCCGGTCCAGATCCCACGGCCGCGATGCCAGCGTGGGAGCGTCATTTCGCGTGCTGAGCGCGGTCATCTGGGCGAACGCCGCAAGCGTCAGGGGCGTGATGGCGCTCTCGGCGCCACCCGCCAGGACGACATCGGCGCGGCCGAGCCTGATCTCATCGGCCGCCATCGCCAGTGCTTCGTTGCCGGATGCACACGCCGACACCGGAGTTCGCACGGCGGACCGCGCCTCGAATTCGATGCCGACGTAGGCGGCAGCCGAGTTGACCATCAACATCGGTATCCCCCAGGGCGACACACGACGTGGGTTCCCCGGCAGGTGGTCGTAATTGCTGAGGGTGGTGTGAAGGCCGCCGACCGCGCAGCCTACGACCACACCCAGTCTCTCTTTTGGCAGATCGTCAGTCAGTTCGGCGTCAGCCCAAGCCTCACGTGCTGCCGCTACGGCAAACTGCGCATTCCTGTCCATGCGCCGCCCTTTGACGCGTTCAACCGCGTGCGGCGGCTCGGCGACAACTGGTGCTGCTATCTTCACGGGCAGGTTCTGGGAATATCCGTCATCGAGTCTCCTTACTCCAGACCGTCCGTCCAGCATGGCCCGCCAGGTACTGGGCACGTCCTCCCCGATCGGAGTCACGCACCCAAGCCCTGTCACCACAACCCGCCGATTCGTCATCATTCGCTGCTCTCTGCGCCGACGGCTGCCCTGAGCCGGTCGACCGTGCTTTCGACTCCGAGAGGGGAAAACTTCGTCACGACAGGCGCGAGTACGCGGAAGGGTCGCCGGCGCGCATTTTGCTCTGCCGGCCGTCCACCGCAACGGGTATGTCACCGGCCACCGTGACCCGGTGCATGACGCGAGGGAGGTCCCCGTAGTCCGCGATGGCGTAGTGCTGTGTGGCCCGGTTGTCCCAGATGGCCACGTCGCCCTGCCGCCAGTGCCATCGCACGGTGTTCTCCAGCCGGGTAACGCGCTCCTGGAGCAACTGGTAGAGCAGACGGGACTCACCGTTCGTCACATCGACGAACCTCTTGGCGTATCTTCCGAGCAGGACGCAGCGCTCGCCGGTCTCCGGATGCACCCGGACTACGGGGTGTTCACATTCGAAGACATTGGCTCCGTACTCCGCGATAGATGCTTCTGCCTTTACGTCGATACCGCCGATGCGAACGTCGTCGACGTCATCCCCCGCGTAGTCGTGGACGTTCGTATGCACCGCCCACAGCTTTACCGCAAGCGCCTGCAACGGCTCCGGCAGCGAGGCGTAGGCAGCGGCGGTGTTCGCCCACGTCGTCTCACCGCCGTACGGCGTGAGCCGAACTGCCCGCAGAATGCTGATCGCCGGCACTCGGTCGACGAACGTGACATCGGTGTGCCAACTGTTCGCCTTGCCGTACTGGGAGTCGACGGGCAGCACCATCGAGTTATCCCCCCTCTTCACCATGGGGTGCGCCAGGGTGACATTGCCCAATCGGCTCGCGAATGCAACCTGGCCGGCATCGTCCAGCCCGTGCTGATTCCTCAGGAACACCACTTTGTACTTCAGCAGTGCGGCATGGATTCCTGCGACCGACACTTCATCCATGTCATCCGTAATGCGGACGCCCTCGATCAGACCTCCGAGGCCGCCTGCGACACGAGTCGCCGTAATCATTCTTGCACCCTCTTGTTCATTTCTCTTCAGATCTCGCGAATCCCAGAACCTCAGGCGGAATCTCGGTTGGTCAGCGCCCGTGGCCCACCGGATATGTCGACGCACTTGCGGCTCAATCCGTCTCTGGAGACACCTGACCTCCCAGCGCGATGCTACGGAGTAGACGACTGCCAGGTCTCGGAAATTCCCCTCCACCCAGAGTCTGGAAACTCCAGAACTCCCCCAAGACCATGCTTCCGAACTCGGACCATACTCAGCCGCCATGCCTACGATTGATAGAACGCCCGCGCCATGATTGTTAGTAAGATCGAGACATCAGTCACTCGTAGATCCAGGCGATCTGGCCCGAGTTCGTCGCTGATGGATTCGAGCAGCAGGTGATGGCTTAAACCAGTTGGGCTCGTCCGCGGCGATACGGTCGGTCGGGATCAGAGTGCCGTCGACGATGACGAAGTCGCCCTCGCCCAGGCCCACCAGGGCCTCGTGCAGCCCCAGTGCCCAGGTGGCCAGGATCTTGACGGTCTCGTCCCCGTACCGCCACGCCGTGGTTTCGGACACCCGAACCCTGCCCCCGCCTCGGCGAACGTCTCGTTCTTCCGTAGGTGGCCAGGACGAGCAGGGTTTGCTTGAAGCGACCGAGCTTCCGCCATGGGGAGTTCGGTTCACGCCTTCGGTGTAGATGAGCCACGAGACGTGCTCGACCAGCTGGTACGGGACGTCGAGCATGGAAGGATACGGAACCGACTGAATCACTCCACAGCGAGAGCCACGATAATCTTCACCTCCGGGCATAATTCGAAATATGCCCTGGAAGGGCGTAGGTGGGGGGCCTTGAGTGCGAGCTTGCACGCATCATTTTTGAATACTCCGACCGAATAATTTTTAATTGCCTCAAGGCCCCCCTCGATGTCCAATTGCCGGGAAGTAGAATTTTACCCAAATAGTCGTCAGCGGCTTCCATATCTAAAATTTGACCATCCCGGGCCCCTCGTCGTAAATCTTCAATTTTACCCCTTACGAAAAAGTCATTGGAATCGACTTTCTCCTGAGCCCATTCCCTATCATTCAATTCTCTGCTCGGCGTGTAGTGAATTGCACTTGCAGCAAATGATGAAGGGGCCGACAGCGACTGCTCAGATATCGGTGTGACTGCCGGAGGCAGAGGTCGAACCGGGTATGTAGAGCTTCTGACTGTAGGGGGCGGAATGTACCCGGGGGAGCGCGGATACGTGACTGCCGGCGGGAGGGCCGCCACTGGATACGCGGGGTTTCCGACCGTACCAGGCGAGAGCGTGTGAAAATGGAGTTGCTGCAGATACGCGGCTGCGGCTGCACTCCTTTCCTCATAAGCTAACGCGGAGGCTATGTCCGGGCGCATATCCCGGAGCGCCGGCTGACGCGCAGCCTCAGCTCCTTGACGCGCCCAGTCATTCCAATCAGGAAGCCGTTTATCCATTTTCCCATCCATTGAATTTGCTTTTTTTGGAAATTCCGGAAGAGGTTATTTCTCGGTGGATGCCGCGGGAAGGTGACCTACTGTGACTACGTATTTACTGTGCTCATGGTTCAGATCGCAGCTATAGAGATGAGCCGAGCCGTTACGATGAGGCCGATCGGGTGCCAAGCGGTTGGAGAGAGTACAGAGCCGCATCGAGTTCGCTGTCGGTCGGCAGCGGCCGGTGGGCGTGCATGTCGGTGCGGAGGGTGTTCGCCAGTACGAGGACATCGCCGGGGTCGGACTTCTTGCGCGAGATCCCCCTGCAACGGCGACGGCCAGCAGGTCCCCTCGGTGCGGACGGCATCACAGCCCGCGCTGCTCACGCCGCGATCAACGAGCTGGACACCCTGGGACGCGAGACCGCCCGGGGCCAGGACCTCACCCAGTTCCTGCCGGAGACCGAGAACCTCGACAAGGTCCTCGTGAGCTGAACCGGATTTTGTGGCGGCCCTGAAGCCGCGCATGATCGCCACGGTAGATGGGAGAACGCAGGTCCGATTGCCTGGGCCACGGAAGTACCCGGACGAGCTGCGCGAGCGGGCCGTCCGCGAGGTCCAGACCTCGGGCCGTCCGGTCCCGCATGTCGTCCGGGATCTGGGCATCCATATGGAAGCCCTGCGGCAATGGGTCCGTCAGGCCAAGGCCGACCAGGGGAACCGGCCCGATCTGCTCACCACGACCGAGAAGGATGAGCTCACTCAACTCCGCAAGGAAAAAAGCCGAGTTGAGGCGGGCGAACGAGACCCTGAAAGCAGCCTCGGTGTTTTTCGCGAAGGAGCTCGGCCAGCCCCGCACGAGGCCGACGCGGTGTTCAGCCAGCTCCGCGACGACTCCGGGGACGCCTCAATCCGCTACAGCCACCCGGCACCCCGCCCCACCGCATGGCAAAAGGGCTCTTCGCCGTTTCCAGCTCGGCCACGCTCCGGCACTGCCGTCGCAGTGTCGGTGACGACCAGTGAGGTCGGTGCCGTGCTCTCCGGTCGGCTCTTTTGCGTCAGGGCTGTTCTTTTCAGCCAGCGTCAGCAAAGTTCGAACCCTGCGGCGGGATCACCACGTAGCTCCCAGTGGATGCCGTACATCTGAGTCGTTCGCTGCCTGCCGGGCCACCTCGTCACGGAGGGCAGCAGCTCATCCGGCATCCACGCCGGCCTCATCACGCATGGTCGAGGCCGGCACGCCGTGGCCCAGGCACCCATGCAGTCCGGGCCACGGCCCGCGGAAGACCCGGATGGCGTCCCCGTAAACCCCTGGAGCCCGCAACGGGCCGTCGCCGCCATGCTGGTCGAGCGGCCCCTTCCCGGCCGGAGCCCCGCGCGGGAACACAGGGCACCGCCGTCCCGGCGATCGCCGCCTCCCTGCGTCACCGCAGGTTCGAAGCCGTGACATGCGTTCGATGTCGCCACGCGGGCTCCGGGTCTCGGCTGTCGGCCCGGCCCGGCCCGGCGCGGAAGAAAAATCCTCTCCGAATCTCGAAGAGGTGAGAACCATCCGGGGCGGCCCCACGTAGCTAGGAAGAGATACGGCGTGAGCGGCCGACATCCGACCCCCCGTCGAAGGACGCAGCTCACGCGGTATCTCGCCGGCCTCGTCGCCCATGGACGGGGCCGAGCGGCGGCGTGGCCCGCTATCCCCCAAGAGCCCGGGTCACGCCGCCGCAAGCATGACTGTCCGTGCCTTCAGCCGCATGGCTGCGCGCCACGAACGCCGCTGTTCCGGATCCAGAAAGGAAGCTCGCCATGGCCAAGGCCGACTGGTAGGTCGCGTTGTATCAGGACCCGGTGCATGCTCGCGGGCGTGAACATGCACCGGGACGCCTGACCCCTTCGTGGCACGCCGAAGCTCCGTCCAGGATCCGCGCCGTACGAGAGACTCTCGCCATACGACGGCCTCTCGCCATACGACGGCCTCTCGCCGGACTTCGCGCGAATGCACGGCGAAAGGCTGTCCGTAGCCGTCATGCACAGCGAACACACCCCCCGTTCCCTCTTCTCCTCGACCGAGTTCCGGGCCGCCTGGTCGGCCGAGCTGATCTCGTACTTCGGGGATCAGCTCGCCCGGATCGCGCTGGCGGTCCTGGTCTTCGACCGCACGAACTCGGCGGCGCTGACCGGGCTCACCTACGCTCTCACCTACGTGCCGAGTGTCGTCGGCGCGCTCACGCTCTCCCCGGTCGCGGATCGCCACCCGCGCCGAAGCGTCATCATGGCCGTGGACATCTCGAGGGCCGCGGTCGTGGGGGCCATGGCGATTCCGGGTGTTCCGCTCGCCGTTCTCTGCCTTCTCGTGTCTGTCATGTCCTTTCTCGGAGGGCCGTACAAGGCCGCGCAGCTCGCCTTGCTGCGGGACATCCTCAGCGCCGAGCAGTATCCGGTCGGCATGTCTGTCCGTCAGGTCACCACGCAGACGGCGCAGATCTTCGGATTCGCTTTCGGAGGGGCACTGTCCTGGCTCCTCACCCCTGAGGTGTGTCTCGCTTTCGACGCCGTGACATTCGTGGCGGCCTACGCGCTCTACCGTGCCTTCGTCAGACCGCGGTCCAGAGAACCGATGAAATCCAGGCCCGCGGTCGGCAGCCTGAGTCTGCTCTGGGGTGAGCCGCGTCGGCGGGCGATCTTTCTGAGCACCGCTCTCGGGTTCTTCTACATCGCCCCCGAGGCCCTGGCGACGCCGTACGTCAGCGGACTCGGCCGCGGACCCGCCTGGACCGGTGGCCTGATGGCCTGCACGGGCGTGGGCGCGGTCCTCGGACTGTGGGCGTTCCATCGGTTCGTGCCGGTCCGTCGGCATGCCGCCCACCTGCCTCTGCTCTGTATCACGGCGGGTCTTCCGCTGGTCGTCGTCGCGGTCCGGAGCGGCAGCATCTACCTGGCCATGGTGGCCTTCGCCGTCAGCAACGCCCTGTGGTGCGTCCAGGTCGTCGTCTCCGTCTCCACCCTGATCGAGCTGCTGCCGGACGATGTCCGCGCTCAGGGCATGGGAACGGCGTCGGCCATGAATCTCACCGCCCAGGGAATCGGTACCGCGGCTGCCGGACTTCTCGCGGAGTGGCAGGGCCCGGTCGTCGCCGTGTCCCTCATGGGGGCCCTGTCCGCGCCGGCCGGGCTGTGGCCCGCTCTGCTGTGGCTCAGGAGCACACGGCCCGCCGCGTCCGCCTCCGCCTCCGCCTCCGCCTCCGCAAGGCAGGACGTGAGCTGGACGTGAGCAGCCCTCGTGGAGTGTGACGCCCCAGAGCGTCCACCGTCCGGCACCCGACCTCGTGCCAGTCAGCACCCGTCCATGGACGACGCAAGCCGTCGTCGTGAGAAAGAACAGGTTGAGAACCTTGGAAGCACCCATGGAAGCACTGGACTTCGACACCGCCGTCTTCGACAAGGAGTACGTCAACCTCGGAGACCGACGTGAGGCGGTCGTACGCGGCGGCCGGCATCTGTTCGACCGGCTTCCGGCCGCGTTCGAGGGGGTACGGCAGATCGGAGTGATCGGCTGGGGGTCGCAGGGGCCTGCCCAGGCCCAGAACCTGCGCGACTCCCTGGGCGACGCCGTCAAAGTGGTGGTCGGTCTCCGGGAAGGATCCCGGTCGCGGGACTTTGCCCGTGCCGCGGGCTTCACCGAGGAGGAAGGCTCTCTCGGAGAGATGCTCGAGGTCGTCGCGGCCTCCGACATGGTCCTGCTGCTCATATCCGACGCCGCGCTGGCCGAGAACTACGCGGACATCTTCACCGCACTGCGTCCGGGCACGACGCTGGGCCTGTCGCACGGGTTCCTGCTGGGGCATCTCACGGACACCGGTGAGCGGTTCCCGCAGGACGTCGATGTGATCGCCGTCTGCCCCAAGGGCATGGGACCCTCGGTGCGCGCCCTCTACGTGCAGGGTTCCACCGTGAACGGCGCCGGCATCAACGCGAGTTTCGCCGTCGAACAGGACGTCACCGGCCGCGCCGTCGAACGGGCCCTCGGGTGGTCGGTGGCGCTCGGGGCACCGTTCACCTTCCAGACCACGCTGCGCTCCGAGTACCTGTCGGACCTGACCGGTGAGCGCGCCATGCTGCTCGGCGGTGTGCACGGAATCGTGGAAAGCCTCTACCGGCGCTACCGTGACGAGAAGATGAGCGAGGACGACGCCTTCCGTCACTCGGTGGAATCCGTCACCGGCCCCCTCTCGCGGATCATCTCGAAGGACGGCCTCATAGGCGTCTACGAGCGTCTCGCGGACGAGGACAAGGAAATATTCGCGGAGGCGTACTCCGCCGCGTATCCCGTCGGGCTCGAACTGACAGCGGAGATCTACGACGAGGTGAGTTCCGGCAACGAGATCCGCAGCGTGATCCTGGCCGGCAAGCGCCTCGACCGTTTCCCGATGGGCCGCGTCGACCAGGCGGACATGTGGCGTGTCGGCCAAAGCGTGCGGGCGGCACGCGAGACGGACGCCGAGGTTCCGCTCGACCCCTTCACCGCCGGCGTGTTCTGCGGCGTCATGATGGCCCAGGCGGACCTCCTCCTGGAGCGCGGCCACCCCTACTCCGAGATCGCCAACGAGTCCGTCATCGAGGCGGTCGACTCCCTCAACCCGTACATGCACGCCCGCGGCGTGGCCTACATGGTGGACAACTGCTCGACCACGGCACGACTCGGAGCCCGGAAGTGGGCTCCCCGCTTCGACTACCTCCTCACGCAACGGGCGTACCCGGCGGTCGATGACAAGACCGTGGACCGCTCCCCCTTCGAGGCGTTCGAGGGGCACGTCCTCCACCAGGTGCTGGAGGTCTGCTCGCGGATGCGTCCGTCGGTCGACATCTTCGTCGAGTAGGCCAGAGGGCTCCCGGGGGTTCTTCCGGCCGCCAGGGCTGTGCTGAGTCGTGGCCGGCTCATACGGCCGAGGACCAGAGGATTCTGACGCCCCCGAGACGGCATTGGCGGCCGGCCTGTCCACCCCCAGCCGCCGTCGGCGCAACGGTCCCGAGTCCATCGTCGGCCCTCACGAAGGATCGGGTTCGAAGGAGTACGGCAGAACCGGCGAGACCTTCCGCCCGTATCCCCAAGTACCCGTTGGCAGGCGAACTCGCGTTGCCAGGAGAGCCGTCGTCTCGTCACGGTCGCTGTCAGAAGCCCGATGAACACCACGGAGAACAGGGTGCCGAATGTCCACACAGGATGAACCCACAAGGAAAGCCACATCTCCGGAAGACATCGCGCAAGATGTCTACGCGTATGCATATCTCCCTCGCGCCTCCTACGGCCAGAGCACTCCACGTCTCGACATCCCGACCAACCTGAGGAAGTCCGTCGTCGAAGTCGTGGCCAGAAAGCTGCCGAAAGAAAGGCCGAGCCGCTTCCCCTTCTTGGGGAAACTCCTCCAGGACAGGAGGATCGCCGCCGAGGCGAAAAGGGTGGTCAAGGCGTACGAGGAAACGCGCACCAACGCCTTGAGGACATCTGCCGGAAGCGCCGGGAGGAATGCGGCCGGAGAAGTCTACGAGAGGAGACACCCGAGGCGATCGACAACAGCCGGAAGACCGCCGTCGAAGAGCAAGCCAGAGCGGCCGCAGGTCTGATCTTCCAGGCAGACACAGTCGGAGCCCTCCAGCAGAGCATCTCCCCGCAGCGCTCAGCTCTGGCCATGGCGAGCATGAACCCGACACAGAACGGAAAAATTCGGAAGAAAGCGGAGAGAATTTATGCCGCAATGTGCGCTGAGCATTCGCAGGGTCTGGCGGATGCGGCCATGACGGCGCCTCGTGACGCGTCGACCGCGCCAAGTCAGAAAACCACCCAACCAACTTCCAAACCGGCTGGGTCTTATGCGATGAGCCCCACGAACCGTCAGGCGATGGGTGGTGCCCGGCATCGCGCATAAGTCACGCGCGCAAGATCTGATTCAAGTAGTCGGTGTTCATGTGCATAAGGGGTGCCATCGAGTCACGCGGCCCGTCCGTCGAGTTCGCCGCCGCCTTCAGGCTCCGCTGACGGGCGATCGCGCCGGTCGTCGAGGCTTTTACGAAGGATTTCAGCGTCGTGGCGTGTTACCGGGCGAGCGTGGCGGCCCACCAGGATCCGCTGGTGGGCCGCCGACTGCTCGGTGGATCCGGAGATCGAGGTGGCACAGGTCTTCTATGTCCCGCTCGCGTCGTCCGTGAGGCTTGGCGGTCAATGGGCAGCTCGGAATCGAAGCTGACCGGGGCGGATTCCGCTCTGTTCCCAGGGGAAAACGAAGGGTACGCAAAAATGGCACACGGCAATGACACGCCCCGGCTGTCGCGGCGCGGATTCGTGTCCGCTGTCGGTCTGGGCACGGCAGCGGCACTGGCGGGCAGTGTCGTCGGCTCGGAATCCGCGTACGCGGTGTCTGCCGACGAGGCACGGCAACGAGTTGTCGTCATCGGCGGTGGCATCGCCGGCCTGGCGACCGCCTGGCTGCTGGACGGACACCACGACGTCACGGTGCTCGAGTCGGCGCCCTCGCTCGGCGGCCATGTGGCGAGCGTGCCCGTGGAGACCAGTGATGGCCGCAGGGCGATCGTGGACCTCGGGGCGCAGTTCTTCGGAGCCCAATCTCATCCGATTTACCACAAGTTGGTCACATCGGTCCTTCAGGTACCCACGGTCGCCAATCGGTTCGACAACACCGTCACCCGCTACGGTGAACAGACGCCGGTCATGGTGACACCCGGTGCCGATCGGCCGATCACGGACGTTCTGCCGTATCTCCCGGCGCTCCAGGCCGTCGCGGAATTGATGGACAGGGCGCGGGAACTCGAGGCGAACCGGGACTGGGGCGTCACGGTCACCGATCTGGTCGAGGCGATGACCGTAGAAGACGCACTGAAGCAGAGCCTTGTCTACCCGTACGTGGCTTCGGTGAACGGTGCGACGGTCAGTCAGGTCAAGGATTTCTCGGCGCGTGCGGCGCTGGCGCTCGGCGTGCGGCCACTGGTCGGCGAGGGTACAGAGCAGACGACGGACTATGTGAACGCCCGCGACGGTCTTCAGTCCGTCATATCCGCCATGGCCGGGGAACTCACCGGGGTGACCACTCTCGTGAATACGCAGGCTGTGGGGCTCACTCGAAGTGGCCAGGTCTATCAGGTCACGGACAGCCGAGGGCAGGTTCACCTCGCGGATCAGGTCGTCTTCGCACTGCCTCCCGAATCGGCCGTGCCCCTGGTGAGTCAATTGCCTCAGGCCGGTCGGCTCACGCAGATCTACGGCCGCTTCCGCTACATGCCGGGCCGCATCGTGATCCACGAAGACCCGGTCTACATGCCTGCCCTGACGGCAGACTGGTCCTCGTTCAACATCACGCACGATGACGACTATGCCGAGGCGTCGATCTCGTACGGGCGGTTGCGCGGGGACATCGACGTCTTCAAGAGCTGGGCTCTGCACCGCCGCGAAGAGCCCAAGCGGCTGCTTGCCGCGCAGGACTTCCGTCACCCGATGATCACGCCGGACTTCATTCGGGCACAGGGAGATCTACAGGGCCTCAACGGCAAGGACGGCCTGTGGTTCGCCGGCAGCCATGTGGTGGACGTGGACAGCCAGGAGAGTGCTCTCTATTCCGCGCTGACGATCGGGAACGCCCTGGCACCGGAGTCGGCGAACCGGACCCGCCTGGGCGTCCTGCCGACGACGCCTGTCACCCCCTGATACCCCTCGAAGCCGCGCATGATCGCCACGCGCCATTATCTGCCGCAGCGGAAAGTTACCTGGCCGCAAGACTCCCTGCGGCGCTTATCACTGACCGCCACGTCGATGCAGGCCCGCCGCCGAACGGTGCTGAACCGAGTATGCAGTGGCTGGGACGACCGGGGCACTAGGTCCGGAGTTGGTGCGAGGCACATGCACTGGGGTCATCCGAGCAACAGGCATTATCATTTCCAAGTCTCGATCCTGAGCCTGCTGATGGGAACGTTCCATCCAGCTGGCTCCCATATCGATCCCAGTGCCCAGAGCCGACAGCATAGTGGCAGTACCGTTTGTGGCTTTGGCCCAGGGCGAATCCTGGTCGGGTGTAACAGCTGTAGCTATTTGCGATCCCGCCGCAGCAGTCCTGACGAAAGCCGCCGTCCCACTCATGAACCTGTGCGCAGTACTCGTATTCTGCCGAGTCGCCTGCACTCCATCCTTCGCAGCATTCATCGTCTGCCAGGCTGCACCCAATCCGTTAAGTACCCTTGCCGGGTATGGACCTGTGAAGTTTCCGAGCCCGCCCAGGATCGTAGGAGAAACATCATTGAGGAACTGCGCTACTTGCGCAGTGGTGGGCATCCACTTCCGCGCCGAAGCACTCCAGCGGTGAAACCGACCGGGATCTGCAGCTGGAGCCATGTAGAAATCTCTCGTTCCCTCAACGTGGATAGCCATAGCCACGTGTTCTGCCGGCGGCAGGATAGGAGCGATCACAGGGCCCTCCCCTGCTGTCACGCTTGTGCCAGGGCCGACAAAAGCTCCATGCCTAACATCCCCTGATGCGCTAATAACAGAGAAGGCAGACTTGAAACTTTCGTTCGAACCCGAACTGGTAGCAGAATTTGGCATTTATCTCAATCCTTCGCTATTTCGTGATTGTGGTTCGCGATAGCTCTATCGCCTTGTGACTCCGAGCTTCTAATGAACACTACGAGCTCGCGACAGGCACGGTTCAACTTGCTCCCGTCTTTTCTTCTGGCACCCATGTGCCAACGCTGGCTACGAAAATTGAGCCAGACCGGAAACGGCTGCACGAAGCGGTGTACCCGTTGCTCAACGCGGCCAGCGATGGTACTGGTCCTGCCGCATGACGGCGGAGTCTTCGCGCTTCGGGGCAGATCAGCCTCGGCGGGTCCTGCTCCTGCTTCTGCATTGACAGTGGAGCGCACGTCTTCGACGCTAAAGCGCGTTGCAGAACGCCGTGTTTTTGCAGTTCAAGGCCCGATCGCGGCTCTGCTGATCAAGCGGCCAGGGCGAGGTTGCGCATGCGGGCGACGGCCTGGACTGCGTGGTTTAGAGGCCATCTCATTTGGCGAGTCTGCGGTAGCAGATGAGGGTGCAGGCGATGCTGGTGAAGGCCAGGAAGTGAGCGGCCTTGCGTTCGTAGC
>NZ_JBEYIL010000040.1:0-39992 GCF_040635845.1 Streptomyces sp. NPDC006872 | reverse complement strand
ATGTACGAGGAGTACAAGGAACCGCTGTACGCGGCTCCCCCGCTGCTCCAGCGCATGGTGGACGCGGGCCGACTGGGCCGCAAGACCGGCTCAGGCTTCTACACATACAGCTGACCAGCACATATGCGCCGCGTCGCCTGTTCGAGAACGGCACGACTGAGGCCCGCCTCCCGTACTTCCGGGGGCGGGCCTCAGTGATCGTTGCGCTTACGAGGGGGTTCTGAGGGGGTTTCAGTGGGAGGTCACGTCACTCCCTCGGCGGGCACGAGCAGGAACCGCCCGAGCGCCTGGTACGGCCGGAGCGGTTCGGCGACCTGATCGTTCAGGTTCTCCGCCCGCTTCACAGCCAGACCCTGCACAGCAGCGTACTCCCGTACCCACGCCAGGCAAGAGGCGAGCGCGCGGTCCGCGTCGTCACCGGCGTCGGTGCGGATCTCCCCCAGCGCGCCGGCCGCCGCGTCCAGTTTGGCGCCCATCGTCCAGGGACCGCCGCTGTAGCGCGCGCCCTGCACGTACAGCTCGGCCGAGTCGCCGATCTGCCCGGCCTCGAGCGCGAGGGGAACGGACTCCGCCCAACCGAACGGATCGACTGCCCACAGGTCGGCGGCCGCCGGGCGGGCCTGCGCGCCGGCGTCCAGCCAGGCGTCCACGGCGGTCCGGCCGCGCAGGCCGCGGTCCGGCATGAAGTGCGAGTAGACCTTCAGCGTGATGTCTGGTGAAGCGTGACCCATCCAGTGCGAAACGGAGATCACGTCCTCGCCGCCGCCCAGCTGCACGCTCGCGTAGGTGTGCCGCCAGCGGTGGTGCATCATCTCCCGCGACGGCTCCCACCCCCAGTTCGAATCCTCCTTGCGCGGCGCGATCAGCCCGGCGGCGGCGAGCGCCGGCTTCATGATGTGGTTGTTGTACGTCGACGGGCTGAGGCGGTTGCGGAAGCGCGTCGTCGTCATCAGCCGGACCTTGGCCGTCGGCCGTCCGCCGTTGCCCGGGCCCTGCCACGGAAGGGTCACGGTCACCGCAGGGTACTTCTCGCCGTGTTCGTCGATCAGCTTGAGCAGGCCCGGCGACAGCGGGATGACTCGCTCTTTGTCGCCCTTGGGCAGCTTGAAGTAGGGGCGGCTGGAGTTCTCCCACAGCAGCTGGCGGCGCAGGTGCAGGACCATCAGGTCGCGGTCGACATCGTCCGGGCTGAAGCCGAAGGTCTCACCCTGCCGCTGCCCGGCCCTCATCCCGAGGTCCGCGATGATCCGGTACCGCGCCGGTATCTCCTCCCTGATCGCGTGCGCCTCCTCCTTCGTCCAGGCCCGGGCCTTCGTCTCGCCCGCACCCGTGGGTCGCACGCCCTTCTCCGCCTGCTGGCAGGGGTTCTTCGCGATCTTCTTCCCGACGGCCGACTTGAAGATGGAGCTGAGATGGTTCCAGATCACCTCGAGCGTGGAGTCCGCCAGGCCGCGCCCCTTCAGCTCGCGCTTCCACTCGACCAAATGGTCGTCGTCGATGACGTTCATCGGAGTCCGGCCGAGAGCGGAGCCCACGATGTGGTTGAAGATCTTCGACTTCATCGGCGCCGCCGTGTTCACCGCGTCCGTCCTCTTGGGCCACCACTCGTCCGTGATGTAGTCCGCCAGGAGGAGCTCGCCGTCGCGGTCGTCGACGAACTCCTTCTTCTTCGTCGCGCTCAGCGCCTTGACCCGCCAGTCCTTCGCTTCCTCGAGCGTCTCGAAGCTCCGCTTGCGCACGCCCGGGATTCCGCACACCCGGTACCGCTTGGTCTTGGTGCCGTAGAGCTCGGTGCGCTCGCGCTTCCCGGTGACGGGGTCCTTGCGCTTCTTCAGCCAGCGATCCTCGATCCATCCTGATGACGCCACGGCCAGCCCTCCCCTCTGAGGTCGTTGAGACGGACCTCGAGCAGACGTTCCGTCACGCGCAGCTCTGCTGCCGCGGTGTACGTGTCGGCCGCCCATTGGGCGACCTCGGCGAGGTCCGAGATGGCTATCAGTTTGCGCGCCGCCTCGAGGTCGGCGCGGCGCTCCTGGCGGATCCGCTCAACCGGGCTGTTGCAGTCCGCATCGTCGGCGTACACGTGCTCCAGTTCGTGCGCCAGGACGCAACGTTCCTGCACGGCGCTGAGGCCGGAGGCGATGACGATCCGCTGGCGGTCCCGGGACCACGCTCCCCACGTATCCCTCAGCCAGGTACGCACCACGACGATACCGAGCTGATCGAGGATCACAGCAGGCGCGTAGTGGAGACCGGCGGATACCAGCGGCTGTACGGACATGCGCCCCCCAGGAGTTCAGACGGGTGGGAAGCGCGCCGGATGTCCATTCCTACCTGATCACACACAGGCAATGGAAGGTAACTGTAGGAAATCCTTCAACTCGCTCCACACGGTGCCGAATCCAGGCAGCGGCGAACAACCCCGGCGCTTTATAGACATGGCGACGCGGCGAGGTGGTAGACCCCGCCGCGCTCGAAAAGGTTGTGCGCCTCAGCCGTTCCGGTTCAGCGCGTCGCTGATGCGCGCCGCATCGTCGGCGGGCACACCCTCGCCGACGGCGTGCGGCCGATACGCGGCCAGGGCGTAGGAGGACCGCGTCGACTGCGGGGCGGTGACCGCCTCGAGCAGCTGCTGCACGAGGTGGTCGAAGTCGTCTCGCAGCGCGGCCGGCGCACCGAGCCGGGCCGCCGTGCGACTGAACTCATACACGCCCGGCACGAGTTCGAGCAGGCGCCCGCGCGACGGATCCGCGTGCGCCTCGGCGGCCTCGGTCTGCTCCTCGACGGTCTGCTCCTCGACCACGTCACGCCGCAGCACGTCCGCCGGATCCTCCCCGGCCAGGATCCGGTCAGTCCAGCCCGGCCGCCAGTCGAGGGCCGCGACGACCGGTTCGAGCTTCGTGGGCTTGCTCCGCTTCTTCGGAGGCGTGAGCTCCTCGAGGCTGGCGATGGTGCGCTCGGACACCTGGCCGCCGCGCTCCTGGACGCGGGCGACGAGCTGCAGGCGGGTGAGGCCCTGCCGTTCACGGTCGCCTCGGATGGCGTGACCCAGCACGGCCCACCGCTCGGGGTCGTGATTCATCCAAGCCTCCGCCAGGTCTCTACACGCAACAAGAAGCAACGACAGGAAACAACGTACCAACCGGTCACCTGCGACCGACAGTCGAGATCCCGCCGCTGACCTGCAACTTCAGAATCTTTCCTGTTCTTTCATGTGTACCGCTTGCTTCGTTGCAGGTTCTTTCCTAATCTTTCCGGTGTGAAGGCGCGAGGAAGCAGCATCCGGCGCAATCGCGAGGAGTCGGGCTGTGGCCTGACGGAGTTCGCCCAACGCATCGGGATCTCCGCCTCGTACCTGTCCCGGATCGAAAGAAACCAGGCCAGCCCCAGCCCGGCCATCGTGCGGCGCATCGCCGTCGAGCTCCGCAAGGAGCGCGACGCCCGGGAGGCCATCCGTGAAATCACCGAGAGCGAAGACGAGGGAAGTGATGACGACCCAGACGGGTGAGCAGTCCCCCCACCTCACCGTGAAGCAGCTGGCCAGCCGCTGGCAGACCACCGCCACGGCCATCTACATCGCCCGCCACCGTGGTAAGGCGCCGGCCGCCTTCAAGCAGGGCGCGCTGGTGCTGTTCCCGCTTGCCGAGGTCGAGCGCTACGAGGCCACGCAGATGGCCGGAGACCGACCCTCCCACCGAGGCACCACCGCCGAGCACCGGCCGCCGGAGGCGCGTCGCGCCCGCCGTGGCCGGAAGCCCGCCACCGCCTGACAAGGCGACGGCCCCGACGCCGGGCTGCAACCCAGTCGTCGAGGCCTCCGAGTTCCACCGCTCTACCTGCAATCGCCTGCAAGAGAGAAGAGGACCCCGTGTCCGCATCATCCCAGACCCGGCCGCCCGTGCCGTTGACGTCGCCCACCGGCGACCGTCCGGTCCGGCCCATCTCCGACCTCGACGTGCCGCTCACCCGCCTGAAGGCGGACATGGGCAAGCTCGTCGTCCGCCAGCGCCTCGCCGCCCTGGACCAGCTGCGTGAGCAGCTCCCCCTCACCGACCCCGACCGGCACGCCCTCGACACCGCCGCCGACGCCCGCTTCGCCGCGCTCGCCAGCGAGATGGGCGGCACCGCGTGAACACGAAGCTGGTGAACACAGCGGCGGACGCGATCTGCCGCGCGATGAAGAACGGGAAGCAGACGCCCGCCGGAATCGCCTTCGACCTGGAGTCGGCGCAACTCCTCCAGTCGCCGGAGACGGCCGCCGAGCTGACTCGCCTGCGACGGTACGTCGAGACCCGCCAGTCCCGCGAGGAGGAGCTGCTGGCCGCGATGGGCCGGTACGACCTCATCAACACCCCGGACGCGTGGGATCTGGGTATGACGGTCATCGCCCACCTGGAGGGCCCGCACCGGCCGTCGACGCCGGAGGAGCTGGAACCGGGGCTTCGCAGGCTGATCGAGCAGCTGCGGGCCCGGGTCGACGAGGTCGAGCGGGCGTACACCTTCGACACGGCCAAGCTGAAGGCGCGCGTCGCCGAGTTGGAAGCCGCTGCCATCGAGGGGCGGGCCGCTCTTGCCGCGCTGTGCCACGACCTCGAAGACCCGGGAAGCAACGCCTTCGGTGCCCTCTTTCTGCTTCAGCAGGCCACGCCTGGGACGCCTATGGAGCCGGGCGAGAACGTTCCGACGGTCTACCGGGCAGAGCACGACTCGATCGTGATGGGCCTGTACATGACGGCTGCCGCCGCCCGCGAGCACTGCGAGACCCTCATCCGCCGCGACATCCCCGGTGCCGCCCTCGACTGGATCGAGGACGAGGAGGACGGCGTTGCCGAACTGGTCGCCGCCTTCGGCGAGGACGAGCGGCCGACGGGCTACATCGTGACCTCGCTGGAGGTCGCCTCCCGGTACGACGCCGAGGCGGACGAGTGATGGCGACCGCGATGGAGCCCCGCCCGCTCGCCGACCTGGAGGTCGACTCGGTCCTCGCGGTCGAGGCCGCATGGGCGCACCGGTCGCGCGGGCTGAAGCCGTGGACCGTCGGCGAGTTCCTCGACCGGGTCGCCGCCGTCCACGCCCGCTACGAGCTGCGCCGCGAGTGGCTGCGTCGGCACCCGCAGGGAGTTGGCGAGTGAGCGCCCTCGAGCTGCCGGTCAGCGCCCTCCTCGACACGGCCACCGTGCTGGTCGTCCCCGGTATCGCCCGCTGGCTCGGCATCTCCACGCCGCAGGCAGACGGACCCGGCGACGCCCTGGACGCCTACCTCGCCACCAGCGACCACACCACCCAGGGGGGACCTGCGTGAGCGCCTACGAACACATGACCAACGCCGACGTGATGAGCGCTGACGAGCTCGCCGAGCACGACCGCGACGCGAAGTTCCGGCTGGACGCGGCGGACGAAGCGCGGGCGCTCGAGGAGGAGCAGAGCCAGACGGCGGAGGCCGACGACCCGGACGACTGCGGTGGCGAGTTCATCGACGGCACCTGGTACGGCTGCGGCGCGTGTGAGGCCTGCCTGAGCACGTCGGACGACGCGGAGGACATGTGATGCGCGCCTACGACTTCTGGCAAGAGACCGGCACCGCCGAATCCAGCGCCTACCCGATGGCGAGCCTGTCGCTGCGGCCGAGCAGGGATGCCACCGCGAACGAATTGCAGATGATGTTCCCCCAGGGAACCGCACCTGACGTCCAGCTGGCCATCGCTGACCGTGTGCTGGCCGGCGTGCAGCGGTGGAGGGACATCATCGCCGAGGGCGTCGACCGGCAGCGCACCGCCGTGGACGAACTCGCCGCCGCCCGCGAGGAGATCGCCCGCCTCAAGGCCGAGCGCGAGGACGGTGCGGAGTGAGCGACAGTCTCGCGAAGGCGCGCGCCGACGTCGCCGAGATCCTGCGGCAGGACACCGGCACCGACCGCCCGAAGTGGCGGGTCACCCTCACCGACAGCGAGTCCCTCACCGGCCTCGCCCCCGTCTGCACGGGCGAGCGGTCCGACGCCCTGCATCAGATCCCCGACTACCCGGGCGGCCCGATCCGGGACGAGGACGGTGTGTACGGCTGCTGCCCGTGGCCGCAGATCGAGACGTACTCGGAGCCAGTGGCCGCGTATCTGGTGGCGCTGCTGAACGCTGACGTCGAGCAGGCCTCGGGCGGTGCGGCATGAAGTGCGGCGAGCCGAAGCCCGGCGCCTCCTACAAGGACTGCGACGAGGAACTGAAGCACCGCGGCGATCACAGCTACCTCGGCGAACGCTGGCCGCGACTGAAGCCCGCCGAGCCGGACTGGGATGTCGCGGAACTCCTCGACACCACCACGCCCGCGAACGCGTGGGGTGTGCTGGAACGCAGCTTCCCGATCATCGTCACCGAGACCATCACCCGGGTCATCTGGGTGGAGGCCGAGAACGAGGATCAGGCCCTGGCGTACTGGGGCGAGGACCCCACCGACCTGCCGTCCGGCGGCGAGGTCCTGGACGGCTCCTTGGAATTCGAGCGGCCGGACAAGTGGCAGCGTCAGGCAGCGTTCCAAGCCAACCGCTTCGAGTCGAAGATCGGCCCGCTGGTTCCGTGCCCCGGCTGCGGCGTGGAGGCGTTCCGGCGGGAGTGGTTCCACAGCCCGTTCCGGAAGTGTCACGGCCCGATCGAGTGGACCGAGCGTCCGGCGGCCTCGAACCCGCGCTACCGGTACAGCCGTAAGCACCGGGCCCATGTCGGGGCCCTGAATTCGACGCCCGCCTGACCACCTGACAGGCCGCATCGAGCCTCCCCCAACAGGGCTCTGCGGCCGGCCGGGCCCGCCCGCGACTTCCCCCCGGCGGGCGGGCCCGGCACCCCACACCCAGAAAGCGAGAACGATGAAGACACGCCGCGCCAGCCGCTACGTGACCGTCATGACCGAGGTCGAAGTCGACATCGCCGACTACCTCACCGAATCCGAAGACGACGAGCTGAGCGAGTTCGGCCTGCACCGCGCCAACAGCTGCGCGGGAGACCCGCACGGCGCCGCCGGTGAACTCCACACCGCGCTCAACGCGCTGCACCAGCAGGCCCACGAGGACCAGCTGCTGTTCATCGACATGTGCCTGCGCGAGCCCTGCCGCTCGCTGTCCCTCCAGAAGTTCCCGCAGCTCGGCAGCCGCTGACCCGTCCTCGAAAGCGAGCACCATGAGCACTACCAAGAGGCCCGTACTCCTGGCCTTCGTCGATACCGAGACCACCGGGCTGGATCCCTTCCTGCACGACGCGTGGGAGATCGCCGTCATCCTGCGCGCCGACGGCCAGGACGAAGAGCACGTCGTCCGCATCGAGCCGGACCTGTCGAACGCAACCGCCGAGGCGCTGCGGATCAACCGCTACCACGAGCGGACGTCCGCCCCGGGGTGGGTGTGGGACGACCGCGAGACGGCGGCCCGGCGCCTGCACACGCTGCTGGACGGGGCCGTCCTCGTCGGCTCCAACGTCGCCTTCGACGCCGAGATGCTCACCCACCTGTTCGGCCGGTACTACGACCAGCCGCGGCCCTGGCACTACCGCACCGTCGACATCGTCACCCTGGCCGTCGGGTCCCTGTACGGGCGGGCCAGCGAGTGGACGCGGCACCAGTGCGACGCCACTTGGTACGGCAAGGTCGCCAAGGCGGTCGGCTGGCCGTGGCGCACGCACGACGTGTCCCGGCTCGTCGAGGTCGATCCGCCGGCCGCGGACGTCGCGCACACCGCGCTCGGCGACGCCCGATGGGCGCGCAGCGTGTGGGACGGCGTGACCGTGCCGGACGCCTTCTTCGCCGCTTCCGACGAGCAGCTGGCCGCGATGGCCGGCGACGCCCTCTCCCGCCTGCACGGAGGCCAGTCATGACCGTCACCCTGCCCGCGCCCCCGCCGCGCGTCGCCCGCCTGCCCTGCAACAAGGTCGGCTACCCCATCCCGTGGTTCGTCGCCCGCATCAACGGCGAGCCGGACTTCCGCGTCGTCGGCGAAGGCAAGATGCACGGCGCGATCACCTTCCGCTGCTGCTGGATCTGCGGCGACAGTCTCATCAACCGCACACTTGGCGCGGCCGCCACGCAGTACGCCTACGTCGTCGGCCCGATGTGCGCCGCGAACCGCACGTCGCCCGAACCCCCGGCGCACCGCGACTGCGCCGTCTACGCCGCCACCGCCTGCCCGTTCCTCACCACCCCCGGCATGCGCCGCAGGGACGCCAACCTGCCCGAGGACGCCGCCGCCCCGGACGGCGTGATGATCAAGCGGAACCCGGGCGTCGCCGTGGTCTGGGTGACGCCCGGGTGGCACATGATCCCCGGCTACCGGCTGTTCCACCTCGGCGAACCCGTCGAGACTCTCTGGTTCGCCGAAGGCCGCCCCGCCACCCGCGACGAGGCCCTCGCCGCCATCGACTCCGGCATGCCCATCCTGCGCTCCGAGGCGGAGCAGGACCAGGACCCGGACATGGCGCTCGCCCTGCTCGAGGTGCAGTACGAGCGCGCCCTCCTGCTCGTCCCCGGCGGTGGCCAGTGAACACCGACGACACGGCCAACCTCGTCTTCGAGGCTCTCGCCTACGCCGTAGCCGGGCAGGGCGACGACGCGGCACGCCACCTGATCACCATCGGCAGCCAGTCCGACGACAACCGCATGTACGGGGTGTGCTGCGCCATCGCCGCCGCTGGCGAGCACATGCTCTGCCAGCTCTACGGCGAGCGTGCGCCCCGGCCCGAGCACGGCGACATGTGGGTCCTCAAACAGCTCCAGCCCGGCGCCATGGACAGTGACCCGCCGAAGGCCTTCGCCGCTCGCTTCCTCGTCGCCTACTGCAACAAGGACAACCAGACCACGCTGGCGCTGTTCGCTGCCGCCCTCGCGTCGGAAGGCGACCAGTACGTCGACTCGGTGTGCGCGCTCCTCGTCATGGTCGCCGGGATCTCCCGTCTCGCCATCGACGAGAAGAGAGGCGGCCAGCGATGAGCGAGCAGCTCCAGTTCTCCGAGCCCGTGCAGGGTGCCGTCGACCCGGACGCCGGGGAGGCCGCGAAGGCCGACGGCATGGCCCTCGCGCAGGCGAACACGCCCACCGACTGGGCTGAGGCGTGCGCCGCCGCCATCGAGGAGATGGCCCGCCGCGGCGTCGAGTTCCAGGCCGCCGACCTCATCGCCGAGCGCCTGGTCGACGAGCCCGACAGCCCGAACCGGTGGGGGCCCGCTTTCCTGAAGGCCTCGGCGGCCGGGGTGATCGAGGCGTGCGGCTACGCCAAGTCGAAGCGCGCGACGGTGCACAGCTCGATCTGCCGCACCTGGCGGGGCACCGTGGCCTACCGCGGCAGGAGCGCCGCGTGATGACCGCCCCCGTGCTGCCCGGGCAGCTGGTCGTCGCCGCGGCCGTCGTCTCGATCGTCGTCCTCATGTGCATTGCGGTCGCCCTGCTCATCGTGGCCGTCGACCGCACCGTCCAGTGGGTGCGCCGCCGGGCCGCCGACCGCCGCGCGCGGCAGGTCCTCGAGGAAGCGCGCCGCCACCTCGACTCCTTCAGCGCGACCGACCCGGAGGTCGTGGCCGGCCTCGCCCGGCTGCGGGCCGCGGTCCGCGACGAGCAGCGCGGGGAGTGGTCCTGATGCAGATCGCTCCCGAGGTGGCCGGGCTGCTGCGCGAGGGCCTGTCGAACGCTGCGGTGGCCAGGCGTACCGGCCTGCACCCGGTGAAGGTGGCGGACGCCCGCAGCGCCCTGGGGCTGCCCGGCTTCGCCGACGTGCTGCCGGTCTACGTCGCTCCGGACAGCCGCCGCCCGCACGGCTCGCGCGCCAAGTACGTCGTGGAGAAGTGCCGGTGCCGTCCCTGCCGGGACGCCAACCGGACGCGGGAGAACGAGCGGTCCCGCCAGATCGCCTACGGCCGGTACGAGTCGCCGTTCGTGGACGCAGGACCGGCCCGCGCCCATCTGCTGTATCTGCGGTCCTGCGGGATGGGCCTGCGGGCCATCGCGGCCGAACTCGGCGTCGGACGCCGGTATCTGCAGTCCATCGTCAGCGGTCGGCCGGACCGCGGCGGCGGCGCCCCGCAGAAGGGCATCAGCCCCGAGCGGGCCGCCGCGATCCTGGCCGTCCGGCCGACGCTGGACACGCTGGCCGGACACGCCCATGTCAGCGCCGTCGGCACCGTCCGCAGGCTTCAGGCGCTGGTCGCGTTCGGCTGGCCCGTGATGCGTCTCGCACAGCACATCGACTGGACCACGACGAACCTGTGCGCGCTGTTCACCGCGACCGGCGTCACCGTGCAGACGGCCCGCCGGATCCGCGACCTGTACCGGGAGCTGTCGAACACCGACCCCCGCACCCACGGGGCCAGCGAGGCCGGCGTGGCCGGCTCCAAGGCCCGCGCGCTCAAGGCCGGGTGGGCGCCGCCCGCCGCGTGGGACGACGACCGGATCGACGACCCCGACGCCTCCCCTGACTGGACCGGACAGTGCGGCACCCGGGCCGGATACCTCGCGCACCGCGCCCACGAGATCCCGCCCTGCGCGCCGTGCCGCGACGCCAACGCCGCCTACCGTCGCGCCCTGTCCACCGCCCACGCCTGACGAACTGGAGAGACACACCAGGTGAGCACTGACGACCGCGTGCAGAGCGTCCGCAACGCGTGGACCAACGCCCTCAGGGCCGAGGTCCTGCGTGTCGGACGACGCATTCCCGAGGTGTCGCGCGTCGTCACGGTCGGCATGTGGATCGCCACCTACGCGGACGCCGACGGCAGCAACGCCTTCCCCGGCCGGGACACCCTGGCCGCCCTGGCCGACTGCTCTCAGGAGTCCGTCACGCGCGCCGTGAAGGTCCTCATGGGGGTCGGCGTCCTCGCCCGCAAGCGCCGGCCGAACGCGTCCGCCATGTACCAGCTGCTGATCCCGGTCGGCAGCAAGGGCCTTCCGTGGGAACAGCACATCCACCACATGACGGACACCCGGCAGCGCCGGGCCCACGCGAAGAAGAAGGCGGACGAGGCTGCCGCGGACGCCCGGACAGCGTCCGTGGACGCTGTGGAAAACCACTACGGGCCTGGGGACAACCAGGCGGACAGCGTCCGTGGACGCGTTCCGGACAGCGTCCGCGCCGGGGGTTCCGGACAGCGTCCGTGGACGCGTTCCGAGAACCCGGACAGCGTCCGTGGACGCCCCCGGACAGCGTCCGTGGACGCGTTCCGGACAGCGTCCACGGACGCGCCTACCAGTACAGAACCTACCTACGGTAGGGACCCCCTCCCCGACCACACTCTGGCTGGCCTTTCACCTCAGCCACAGCCGCGCGCGGGCGAGGCCGCGAAAGACGAGTCATCGACGGGGCAGAGGCAGGCGGCCAAGCCGCGGGACGCGGCGCTCGAGGTGGTACGCGCCCGCGCGCCGCTCACCCGCTGCACCGATCCCGAATGCGGCATGCCGCTGCCCTACGGCGCGACCGGCCTGTGCACCGGCTGCCAGCAGTACGCCAACGACCAAGAGAGGCACAGCGCATGACCGACCAGACAACCGCCGACCACCGCCCCGAGCCCTGGTTCTGGGAAGCCGGTGGTGACGACTGCCCGCACGGCCCCGAGCCGGACAACACCACCGACGCCTGGGACGAGTGGGGCGACCGCCACACCGGAAGTCCGCAAGGCGTCTCCGTCTGCCTCGACGCCCCGGCCGGTGACGCCTGCCCGGAGTGCTCCGCCGAGAACGGCGAGTTCGTCCCCTGGGCCGCATGCAGCGCCCGCTTCCGCCGCAAGGGCAAGCCCACGCCCGACCAGCCCGCCGTCCACCGGCCGGAGACCGTGACCGGCGGCAACCTCGAATGCCTGGAACGGGAATGCGAGGACTTCTTCACCGACGACGGCGACGAGATCCCCGGCAAGGACACCTGCTCCCACCTGACCGAGATGGAGATCTGCATCGGCTGCACCGGCCCGCTCGGGGACTTTCCGCCTGCCGTCGCCTGGGCCGACTGCCCGCAGCGTCTCGCCGTCGCCAGCGAGGGTTGCGTCCGATGACCGGCCAGCAGCCCGCCGTCCCCGAGCCCACCGTGCAGCCCACCCGCTACGAGGTCTCGCTCCTGCCCGGCGAGGACATCAACCAGCACCTGTACGTCATCGAAGTCGAGTACCGCGGCGCAGGCCGGTGGGCGGTCGTCCACCACAACTACTGCCTCGGCACCGACGGAGACTGGGACTTCGGCGTCAAGGAGTACGACCGCGGCGACGGCTGGCACGCGGCCCACCGCTTCGACCTCGACACCGCTCTCGCCCTGGCGAAGGAGCACGCGCCGGACGTCACCGTGAACGGGATCACCGCAGCTGACGCATACCGCCGTGCTGTTCCTGCTATGCCTGGTGCGGCCGACAGCGAGCGCACAGCCGAACAACACGCTGAGATCAGCGGGCCCGTGCCCGAGCCGGCCGCCCGGATCCGCCAGCTGGAGAGCCTCCTCCGCGAGATCCTCACCGACGTGTTCCACGGCATGCGCAGCTGCGACAACACGGGGCCGATCGAGCACTACTGGGCACGCATCCTCGACTACGAGCACGCCAAGATGATGGCGATCCTCGACGGCACGGCCCGCCTGCCCGAGGACGAGCAGGGCTCGGGGGTATGACCGATGGGCCTGCATCAGGGGGCGCCGATGCCCGCCGGCATCCGCCACGCCTTCCGCGCCCGCGCACACCCCGCCCGCTCCGTGCCCTGCCCGCACGAGCACTGCCGGGCCCGCGCACACCAGTCGTGCATCGTCCGCGTCAACGGCCGCACGCTCGCCAAGCCGCACGCCTCCCGCATCAGCCTGTGGGCCGAGACCACCGCCTGCTGCCCGGAGTGCCAGGTCTTGCAGGGCACCCCGTGCCACGTCAACGGCGTGGCTCTGCCTGAAGTCCATCCCCGCCGCATCCAGGAAGCGAAGGAGACCCTCGCGTGAGCATCCGCATCGAACTCGACGACGTGCGTGCCACGGACCGCCTCATCGAGGCGCTCTACGTGGCATCCGGCACCCGGCCCCACAGTGCGCAGGCTCTGGAATGGCTGGGGCTCGCCGTCGAGCTGGAGCAGGCGGTCGACCGGCTGCCTCCCACGTACCCGCCCCGTGACCGGCACCTGCAGACCTTGGACGGTGAACGGCATGCCAGGGCCTCCTGAAACCGGCGAGGCCGGCGCGTCCGGAGAGGCCACCGCATGCATGGCCTGCGGCCGTCCCCTGCGCGATCGGGAATCCCGGCGGCTGCGCCTCGGCCCCCGCTGCCTGAAACGGCTGAAGGCCGCCCTCGAGCGCCGCCCCCGCCGCCTCATCGGAACACACACGGCCATAACTCACCCGAAGGCCGTGCCCTCCCGCCCGTCCCAGCTCGCCCTCGAAATCTGGGACGACGACGAACCCGACGAGGACGACGACCCGTACCGCCCCCGGTCCATGACCGACGTACCGACAGGAACCCTGCTCTGATGAACTGCGGACTGTGCGGCCGCGAGTCCGGCCCGCTGTACCTGTGCGAGTGGGACACCCGATCCCTCGACAAGCGGCTGACCGAACTGCCCGTCCTGTACCGCGAGGTCGCCGAGTGCCTCGTGCCGCGCCGCTCCGGGTGGGGCGAGATCGTCGCCACCCGCGGCGCGGCCGGCCCACGGTCCCCCATCAACGAGGACGTGCTGGACACCGTCACCACGGTGCGCACCTCCGAGGTGGTCCGGTCGTGGCGGGTGGACGTGCAGCGCGTCCGCTGGCCGCACCACGGGCCGCCGGCCGCGGCCTCGCTAGAAGCGGACTGCCGGTGGCTGGCCATGGAGCTGGAGTGGATCACCGCCGAGTACCCGGCCGCCGGGGACCTGGCGCGCGAGGTCCGCGAGCTGGAGGGGCAGGCCCGGGTGATCGTGGGCGACCCGCCGCCCCGGCCGAAGGATATCGGGCAGTGCATCGCCGTCGTGAACGACGACGGGACCAGGTGCGGTGCCGCGCTCACGCACACGGCCGGCCAGTCCGGCATCACGTGCCGCCAGTGCCGGGCGGTCTACCGAGGCCAGCAGGACCTCCTGCTCTTGCTGCACTACCAGCCGGAAGCCTCCGCATGACTATCACACCCACCCTTGTGCACAAGTGGGGGTGTGATAGCCTCGGAGAGGTGGAAACGCCTACATGGCGGGACCGTCTCCGTGAGGAAGACGAGCTGCTGGAACAGCTCAACGCCCAAGCGGAACAAGCCCGCAGACGACGAGCACAAGCCATGAAGGAAGGGTCCGAGCAACTCGGCAGCGTCTACGCGCTGGCCAAGGAACTGGGGCTCAGCTGGACGGCCGTCGCCAACGCGATCAAGAAGTACACAACCGAATAGACAGCGAGGGCCGGACAGCAGCTCCCCGCGGTGCTGGAACACCGAGGAGGCGCGCGCGCCGCCCGACCCTCTACCGAACATCCTGACGTAACCAGGAGTCGGCATGACTGATCATGTCGCGGGCCCGAACACGCCCGCAAGTTCCACGACAGCCGAGCTGCACAGCGCGGCCTGGCGTGACTACCACAGCCCCGCCGGCCGCCTGGCCCGCGCAAACTTCGCCCGCCGCTACCCGGCCACCCCCGACTCGCAGCCCGAGCCCAGCGAGCTCGACGTCGCCATCAACGTCGCGCAGCAGCTCCTCGACAGCGACAGCGTCCTGTCCCTCCACGAGTCCATCCGCCTGCTGCTGCGCGCCCTCGGCGCCGAGCCGCCCGCCCCCGCAGCCGACGTGGACACCCCGCGGGGTGAGCGCCCGTGACCGCCTACCACCCCCTGCTCCCGGACGACGAGCCCGAGATCGTGCCGGTGGGCAACGCCCGCACGGTCGCCCGGCAGCTGCTCGCCGAGTACGCGGCCACCAACATCCACGACCACAACGCGACCGTCCAGGCGGCCACCGCCCTCGGCACGATCCTGCGCTCCCTCGTCACCGCCCTCGACGCCGAGCGGGGTGACGCGTGAAGCGCGACCCGCTCCTGTGGGCCGCCCTCGCCGCGGTCCTCGTCGTCCTCGCCTCCGCCGAATACAACCTCGCCGTCGCATGCGGCTTCGGCCAGTACGTCGCCGCGGGCGTCCCCGCCGCCCTCGACGTCTACGCCCTCGCCGCGCTCCGTGCCCGCCGCGACGTCCTCGCCGTCGTCACCGTGCTCATCGCCGTGAACGCCGCCAGCCACCTCGTCGAGGTCGGCCTCTTCCCCGTATCCGTACCCCTCGTCGTCGCCGTCTCCGCGGTCGCCCCGCTCGTCCTGTGGCGCGTCCACCGGCTCAGCGAGCAGCACCCCGAGCCCGTCGAGGAGCCGGCCGTATCCGCCGTACCCGAGGCGTACCCGCCCGTCGAGGTACACCGGGATACACCCGCCCCCGAGCCCGTCGAGCAGGCGCCCGCGATCCAGATCCTCGGCCCGTTCGCCAGCCTCGAACACCTCCCGCGCATCACCGCGCACCCGGAGGCGTATCCCGAACCCGAGCAGGACGAACACGAGCGCGCCGACGACGACGCACTCGTCCTGGAGACGCCGACCGAGAAAGCGGATACACCGCCGCTGCCGCCCGGATACGAGCGCGCCGACGGCCGCCAGGACGAGCTGACCGCGCGGGCACGCGAGGACTTCGAGGAGCTGCTCGGCCAGGGCCGCGCGCCCTCGATCCGGTCCCTGAGGGATACGTACTCCATCGGCCAGCCACGCGCACAGCGCATCCAGAGCGAGCTGACCCGGGCGTGATCCTCGCCGCGTTCTTCGCCGGCACCGCCCTCCTCGCCCTCCTCGGGCTGTGCGCCGTCGCGCTCCACGACGTCCCCCGCATCACCGGGACCGTCGCCTTCGTCCTCACCCTCGCCGCGCTCGGCGCGGCCATCCTCCGCTAGGACCGCTCGTGAATTACGTGACCTTCGGCGGCGTCACCGTCGGCCTCATCCTGCTCGGCTACGAACTCGTCTCCTGGTGGCCCGGCCGCAAGGCCCTGACGAAGGACCCCGTCAAGCACGCGTCCCGCCTGCTCCCGTACCTCGCGTCCTGGTCATACGGCTGCCTCACCACCCTCGGGGTCGGCGGCGCCGTCGGCTGGATCTCCGGGACCGTCCTCGGCCTGTCCAACTGGCTCGGCGACGTCGCCCTCGTCTGGGGCGTCGGCGGCACCGGCGGCCAGTCCGCCGCCCGCGCCACGTTCCTCCCGCTGTCCGGCCCCGGGCTCGGCGTCGTCCTGATCCTCACCGCCTGCTTCGCGGCCGCGGTGAAGAAGGCGGGCGACGAGCAGGCCGGCGTACTCAAGCGCGGGGCGTGGTGCGGCATCACGCTCGGCACCAGCGCGGGCGTGGCCGGGTTCGCCGCGGTGCCGCTCGCCACGGCCGCAACGTGGCTCGGCGACAACGTGTACGGGGCCCTGTGATGGCGGCCGATGAGGAACCGTCCCGGACGGCCGGCGGGTGCGTCCTGGCCGTCCTCGCCGGGGCCGCGGCCGCCGCCCTGTTCGCAGTCGACGAGGCCCTCGGCGTCCTCACCCTCGTCACGGTCGGCTGGGTGGCCGTCTGGCGCTCCGCCCGACGCCGCATGTCCGATTCGTCCGCCACTCCCCCACCGAGAGGGGCCGACCCCGAATCTGACGACGCTGCACGTCGCAGGCTCGCAAGAGCGAGAGGGGTGCACGACCCGAACGGGGTTATGTGCACCTACCACCCACCCCGGGAGGAGGTGACCGAGACGTGATCACCAGACTCCTCAGGCTGGTCCCCACCTACTGCGGCAAGTGCGGCTGGTGGACCGAGAACTGCGGCCACTGAGAGCAGCCCCACCGCACCCCGCAACGGTGGGGCTCTCCCGCATCATGGAGGCATGGAGTCACAGAACGTCCGCCCCGGCTACCTCACCGCCCACCAGACCGCCCACCTCCTCGGCATCAGCCTCGGCGGCGTCCGCCTGCTCGTCCACCGCGGCCACCTCGCCCGCTCCGGCGGCACCCCGCGCCAGCCCTGGTACGCCGCCAGAGACGTCGCCGCCCTCGCCGCGAAGCGCGCCACCTCCAAGGTCGCTTGACCCGCAGGCCAGCGCGATGTAACGATCTGCGCGTAGAGCCATGCCCGCGATCGAGCCCCCGGTGACCTGACCCCGGGGGCTTCGTCGTGCCAGGGAGGCACCATGCTCGCCGCACCCAACCCCGCCGCCGAGGCCGCCCACCAACTCGCCCGCGACGGCCGCCACGTCCACCTTGTCTTCGACGGACACAGCACCTGCCTCCAAGGCTGCTGCGATCCAGTCCCCATCGAACTGCCCGCCGCCACACGCGAACGGGCCCGCCTCATCCGGCTGTCGCTCGCCGCCGGCATCCCCCAACTCTGACGACGTCACAAGACGGACACACCGCCACCGACCGGGCCAACGGCAGCGCATGATGCCCCCTCAGCCACACGGACCCAGGGGGGACCATGCGCACCCGCACAGCCGCTGCCGCCATCATCGCCGCCATCGCTCTGACCGCCTGCAGCGCCAGCGAAGACGTCACCGGCAATGACACCGCGACGGCCAAGACGTCGCCCACCGCCACCGCATCGGGGATCACGGACGAGCAGAAAGCCGCGGCCCGAGAGGCGGCCGGCCTCCCGCCCACCCCGCAACCGGCGGAATGGGCCGCCTACATCAAAGCCCTCGACGCCATCGACGCGGACATCGTCCACGGCAAGGAAGACAAGGCGATCAGCCGCGGCATCGACAGCTGCAGCGGCATCAAGCGCTACCCCGACGACAAGGCGCTGCAGGTGAAGACGACCGGGTCGCGCTTCACCTCGCCGGACCATCCCGAGGGCCGCGACACCGCCACCGCGACCAAGATCCTCGCCGCGGCCCACAAGTACATCTGCCCCGACTTCTGAGCTACCCCTTAGGCACCTCGGTGCCCTGCCACCCGCGGCCCCGTACCCACCAGGTACGGGGCCGCGCTCATGCCCGCGGAGGAGGCCATGGCGCGCAAGGCGCTGCAGGTCTGCCCCACCCCCGGATGCCCGACGCTCACCCCAGGCGGGAAGTGCGATCCCTGCGCAGCCAAGGCCAGGGCAGCCAGGCCCGCGCCCAACGCACGCGGATACAACTCGGACTGGCGCAAGGCCAGCGCCGAGTACCTGCGTGACCATCCCTGGTGCGAGTGCCAAGCCTGCTCGTCTCTCCCCATGCTGCAGCGCGACTTGGCGACCGAGGTCGACCACATCGACGGCCTCGGCCCGCTCGGCCCGCGCGGCTTCGACCCGTCCAACTGGCAGGCCATGAGCAAGCGGCACCACTCCCGCAAAACCGCGGCAGAAACCTGGGGATTTTGAAATCACTTTCGGTCACCGACCCAGGGGGGTGACCCCTGGCCGGCCGGGGTGGAGCAGCGCGGGGGAGGGCGCTCGAAGGTCCGACGGGTTCATAGGGTCCCCGCTGTCACGCAATGTGACGGCATGGTGCTGCGCAATGCAGCGCGTTGAAGGAGTGATCGACATGCCCCGTGGTGGAGCTCGCGCAGTCTCCGGACCGGCGCCGGATCCCCGGTCGCTGCGCAGCAGCAGGGCCGCGGACAAGGGCGGCTGGAGGACTCTGCCGGCCGAGGGCCGCGGCGCGCCGGCACCCGAGTGGCCGCTGACGACGCCCGCTGACCGTGAGCTGGATCTGTGGGACGAGCTGTGGTCGAAGCCGCAGGCCGTGGCGTGGGAGGACATGGGCCAGGAGCTGGAGGTCGCGCTGTTCGTGCGGACGCTGGCCGAGGCCGAGCGCGTCGACGGCCGGGTGGACGTGAAGAAGATGGTGCGCGGCTACCTCGACTCGCTCGGGCTGAGCGTGACGGGCATGAACCGCAACCGGTGGAAGGTCGCCCCGGCCGTCGAGGAGCCGGCCGAGACCGCTCCGGCGGCCGCGCCCGCGCGGCGCCCCTCGGCGCGGGACAGGCTGAAGGTCGTACCCAGTGGCGAAGGGGCCTGACGCCGGGCCCGAGTTCGTCGTCGACTTCCCCACCCTGTGGATCGTGCCCGACTGGATCGAAGCGCACTGCCCCGTCCCGGACGGGTTCCGGGCGGGCGAGGACCTCGAGCTGTACCCGTGGCAGCTGTGGTGCACGGCCAACCACTACCGCGTGCGCCCGGGCGCGAGCGTGGGGCAGCTGGCGCCCGCGTTCCACTACCGGCGCTCGCAGGTGGTGGCTCCGCAGAAGACCGGCAAGGGCCCGTGGTCGGCGACCATCGTCCTGGCCGAAGCCGCGGGCCCGGTCGTCTTCGACGGGTGGGCCCGCGGCGACGAGCGCTACCGCTGCTCGGATCACGGCTGCGGCTGCGGATGGTGGTACGACTACCAGCCGGGCGACCCGATGGGGACGCCGTGGCCGACGCCGCTGATCCAGCTGACGGCGACGTCCGAGGACCAGGTCGCGAACGTGTACCGGCCGCTGCAGGCGATGGTCAAGCGGGGCCCGCTCGCCGAGATGATGTCGGTCGGCGAGGAGTTCACCCGCGTCGGCGACGACGGCCGCATCGACACCGTCACGTCGTCCGCCATGAGCCGGCTGGGCAACCCGATCATCTTCGCGATGCAGGACGAGACCGGCCTGTACACGACGGCGAACAAGCTGCGCCGGGTCGCCGAGACCCAGCGCCGCGGCACGGCCGGCATGGGCGGCCGCTCGATGGAGACGACGAACGCGTGGGACCCGTCGGAGAACTCGGTCGCGCAGACGACCGCCGAGGCCAAGGCGAAGGACGTCTTCAAGTACCACCCGGAAGCGCCGAAGTCCCTGTCGTACAGCAACAAGCGGGACCGTCGGAAGATCCACGCGGTGGTGTACGCGGGCTCGTCGCACGTCGACCTGGACGCGATCGAGGCCGAGACCGCCGAGATCATGGAGAAGGATCCGGCGCAGGGCGAGAGGTTCTTCGGCAACCGGTGCGTCGCCGGTTCGGCTTCGTGGCTGGACGGGGCGAAGTGGGCGGCGAAGGCGAAGCCGCGGCGAGTCCGTCCGATGACACGGATCGTGCTCGGCTTCGACGGATCTGACAGCGACGACTGGACGGCGATCCGCGCCGAGACGATGGACGGTTACCAGTTCACCCCGCTCTACGGGCCGAACGACGAGCCGACTATCTGGAACCCGGCCGACACCGATGGCCAGGTCCCGCGCGCTGAGGTGCGCGCCGCGATGGAGCAGGTGTTTCGCCGGTACGACGTGGTGCGCCTCTACGCGGATCCGCCCTACTGGGAGACCGAGATCGACGACTGGGTGGACGACTTCGGCGAGGAGCGGGTCATCCGGTGGCACACCCGGCGCATCGTCCAGATGCACGCCGCGTGTGAGCGGCTGAAGACCGACGTCGTCAAGCGGGACAGCACGTTCCGGCACGACGGCTGCGAGATCACGCAGAAGCACATCGAGCACACCCGTGCAGCAGCGCGGCCGATGGACCGGTACGTGCTGCGCAAGGCGAGCCCCACCCAGAAGATCGACGCCACGATCCCGAGCATCCTCGCCCACGAGGCGCTCGGCGACGTCATCGCCGCGGGCCTGGCCGAGCGCGAAGTGTCCTACTACTACGGCAGTTGAGGAGGGCCCCGATGGCTACGGAGGCGCAGGCTCTCCAGCTGGTCGCGCTGCTGGAGAACGAACTGATCCGGCGGCGCGGGGACATCGACCGGCACAACGCCTACTACCGCGGCAAGCATCCGCTGCGGTTCGCCTCGACGGAGTTCGCGAAATTCCACGGCGACCGCTACCGCGAGTTCTCCGACAACTGGGTGCAGGTCGTGGCCGACAGCCCGGTGGAGCGGCTGACGGTGACGGGGTTCCTGGCCGACGGCGAGACGAGCGCGGACAAGGACCTGTGGCGGGTGTGGCAGGTCAACGGCTTGGACGCCGATTCCCAGCTGGGCTTCCTCGGCGCGGTGACGGGGGCGCGCTGCTTCGTGCTGGTGTGGGGCGACCCCGACGACCCGGACATGCCGTGCGTGACGTTCGAGGACGCCTCGCAGTGCATCGTCGCCTACGAGCCGGGCTCGCGCCGGCTGCGGCGGGCCGCGCTGAAGCGGTGGCAGGACGGCAACCAGGACTACGCCACCCTGTACCTGAAGACGGAGGTGTGGAAGTTCTGCCGGCCGCTGCAGCAGCAGGACAAGTCCCCGCAGATGGCGGACGTCGACGAGGAGCTGAAGCGGTGGACGCCGCGGGAGATGGGCGACGAGCCCAACCCGCAGCCCAACCCCATGGGCGTGGTGCCGATGGTGGAGCTCCCGAACAAGCCGATGCTCGTCGAGGATCCGATCTCGGACGTCGCCGGCGTGGTGGCGATGCAGGATGCGATCAACCTCCTGTGGGCGCAGATGTTCACCGCCTCCGACTACGCCTCGTTCCCGCAGCGGGTCGTCCTCGGCGCCGAGCGGCCGATGCTCCCGAAGCTGAACTCGGCCGGCGAGGTCGTCGGCAAACAGCCCGTGGACCTGGACAAGTTCCAGATCGACCGAGTCGCCTGGATCACCGGCAAGGACGCGCGGATCGCCGAGTGGCAGGCGGCGAACCTGGCCGCGTACACCGGCATGATCGAGGTCGCCGTAGGGCACCTGGCCGCGCAGACCCGCACCCCGCAGCACTACCTCATCGGGAAGATGGCGAACCTGGCCGAGGGCGCGCTGCTCGCCGCCGAGACCGGTCTGGTGAAGCGGGTCGACGAGAAGACGTTGTGGTACGGGCAGGGCCTGCGGGAGATGGCGCGGCTGATCGCGCTGGCCAAGGGAGATGACCGCAAGGCGGAAGCACTGCGCTCCGGGCGGGTGCTGTGGGCGGAGACCGAGTCCCGCTCGCACGCGCAGCTCGCGGACGCGCTGCTGAAGCTGAAGCAGCTGGGCTTCCCGTTCGAGTGGCTGGCCCTGCGCTACGGCCTCACCCCGACGGAGGTCTCGGAGGTGGTCGCCCTGCGGGAGCGGGAGATGGAGATGGACCCCGTCTCGGAGATCACCCGGCAGCTCACGCAGACCGCGGCCCCCGCTCCGCAACCGGCTGCGGAGCCGGACGACGCCGACGAGGACGAGACGGATGCGGGGGCCGCGGCGTGAGCCCGTCTCCGATGGCCGTCGCGCACGCCACGGCCCGGATGCGTCTGGCCCTGGCCGCCGCCCGGGCCGCACGTCTGGCGTGGCGGACGGTCGACCGGGACGCGCCGGGTCCGTCGTGGCTCGCCGCCCTCGGACCGGTCATCGCCGCGGTCGCCGGTGCGCAGCTCGCCGCCGCGCAGAGCACGGAGCCGTGGCTTGAGCAGCTGCTCGGCCTGGACGACGGGCAGGCGGAATCGGACCGGCTCAACCCGGCGTCGCTGTCCGGGGTGACCGGTGACGGGACCCCGCTCGTCCAGGCGCTGCAGGTCCCGGTGTGGACGGCGCTGCGGCTGGTCACCCGGGGCGTGCCCGTGGTGCAGGCGATGGCGCGCGGGCAGCTGCTCCTCGACCTGATGGTGCGTACCGCGGTGGCGGACGCGGGCCGGGCCGCGGACTCGGTGGGAATGACGGCCCGCCCTGCCGTGACGTCGTATGTGCGGGTCGTCGAGGGCGGTGCCTGCTCGAGGTGCGTGGTCCTCGCAGGCCGCGAGTACGGCGTGAGCGCTGCGTTCGCGCGCCATCCGCGCTGTCACTGCGGGATGGAGCCCGTCACCCGCGAGCACCGGCCGCAGCCGTCGAGCCCGCAACAGCTGTACGACGCCATGTCCGAGACGGAGCGGAAGCGAACGTTCGGCGAGGCGGCCGTCAAGGCGATCGATGACGGCGCCGACCTGGCGCAAGTCGTCAACGCCCGGCGCGGCATGGCCTCGGCCACCGCCGAAGGCCAGCGCCTGCAGACCACCACGGAAGGCACGGTGCGCGGCGAGTTCCGCCGCCAGGAGTTCCGCCGCCTGCAGGGCCAGGGAGCCATCCCTCGCAGCCAGTCCATCCGCGGGTTCCGCCCCGAGCGGGCCCGCCTCATGCCGGAAGAGATCTTCCGCATCGCCGACGACCGGGCGCACGCCATGCGGCTGCTGCGCCTGCACGGCTACCTGTACTGACCGCGCGCAACGCCCGGTCTCACCCCCGCAATGGGAGCACACCGATGGATCTCTTCACGCTGCCCCGCCATGCCCGCCGCCACGCGGCAGGCTGGTCCCACCCCTACCCAACCGGCCCGTGGTCGCCGGTTTTCTACGCCGGCGGCGACGACCAGGACGACGACAACGCCGACGACGACCAGGACGGCGACGGAGACGACTCCGACGACGACCAGGACGACGGCGGATCGGACGACGACCAAGGCGACGGAGCCGACGCCAGCGACGGCGGATCGGACGACGACCAGGACGACGCCGACGCGCTCGGCGACAAGGGCAAGCGGGCGCTCGCCTCCATGAAGGGCAAGTGGAAGAGCGAGCGCGACAAGCGCAAGCAGCTCGAAGAGCAGCTCGCGCAGAAGGACGGAGCGGACGAGGCCGAGACTGTGCGCCGCAAGGCGGAGCAGGACGCCCTCGCCAAGGCGAACACCCGCATCCTGCGGGCTGAGGTGAAGGCCGCCGCCGCGGGCAAGCTCGCGGACCCGGCCGACGCCTTCAAGTTCCTCGACCTCGACCAGTTCGAGGTCGACGACGACGGCAACGTCGACAGCGAAGAGGTCGCCGACGCGATCGACGAGCTGGTCAAGTCCAAGCCCTACCTGGCAGCCGCAACGGCGAAGAGGTTCCAGGGCACCGGCGACGGCGGAGCGGCGCGCAAGGCGTCCCGGCCGAAGCAGCTCACCCAGCAGGACCTCAAGACCATGACCCCCGAGGCGATCGAAAAGGCCCGCATCGACGGGCGGCTCGACGACCTCATGGCGGGCAAGTAGCCAGGAGGCAGACCCATGACCGTGCGGAACTTCGTTCCCGAAATCTGGAGCTCGCGACTGCTCGTCGCGACCCGCAAGGCCCTCGTCTACGCGGCGCCGAACGTGGTGAACCGTGACTACGAGGGCGAGATCAGCGAGGCGGGCGACACCGTCCGCATCACCTCGGTGTCCCGGCCGGCCATCGGCACCTACGTGCCCGGCACGACCACCATCACCCCGGAGAAGCTGACCACCGGCCAGCGCACCCTGGTCGTCGACCAGTCGAAGTACTGGGCGTTCTCCATCGACGACGTCGACAAGCGGCAGGCCAAGTCCAACCTGATCCCGCAGGCCATGTCCGAGGCCGCGTTCGGCCTGGCCGACACCATCGACCAGTACGTGGCCGCCCTGTACACGCAGATCGCATCGGCGAACTTCCTCAACCTGGTCGGCTCGCCGATCGACACGTACACCACGCCGACCGACGCCTACGACAAGGTGCTCGTCCCGCTGCGCACCAAGCTCACCAAGGCGAACGTGCCCAGCGCGGGCCGGTACGTGATCGTCCCGCCGGAGTTCTACGCGTCGCTGCTGCTCGACTCCCGCTTCATCAAGTCCGACGAGGCCGGCACCGACGCGGGTCTGCGCAACGGGCTCGTCGGGCGCGCGGCGAACTTCGACATCTACGAGTCGAACAACTGCCCCGTCCCGACCGGCGACACCACAGTCGTCCAGGCCGGCGTGGGCGCGGCCATCACGTTCGCGGAGCAGATCAACAAGACCGAGGCGTACCGCCCCGAGTCGTCCTTCAGCGACGCCGTCAAGGGCCTGGCCCTGTACGGCGCGAAGGTGATCCGCCCGGACCACCTGACCGCCGCGTTCATCAACCCCGCCGCCTGATCGGAGAGCTGAACCATGGCACGCACCGCTGTCGCGTACAGCAACCTCGCCCCCAACAGCAGCCTGGCCGACCCGGCCGGGACCGCGGTCACCTCCGGCGCCGGCAACGGCGGCCAAGTCGCCAACGCCTTCCCGGAACTGACCGTGCTGCGGGTGTCGAACGCCTCCGGCGGATCCGGTACCGCGACCGTGCTGGCGGGCTCCCTGCCGCTGGCCATCGCCGCCGGCCAGGGAAACCTGGCGGTCACCGTCGCCAACGGCGCCACCCAGTGGATCGGCCCCGTGGAATCGGGCCGGTTCGTCCAGAACGACGGATCGCTGATCGTCGAGACCTCGGTCGCGATGACCGTCACCGCCTTCAAGGTCCCGAGGAACACCTGACATGGCTGAGACCATTCACGTCCGGGGCGAGGGCGGCGCCGTCATCGCGATGGACCTGCCCCTGCCCGAGAGCATCCAGGAGCGCCTCGACCGCGGGGCGATCCAGCGCGTCAACGAGGACGGCTCTCCGTACTACGCCGCACCCGCACCCGCGCCGAAGGCGGCCGCCTCGAAGAGCAGCGCGCTGACCGACGGCCTGGTCCCGCGCCCGGGCGCACGGGCGGGCAAGGACGACTGGGTCCTGTGGGCCATGGCCGTGCACGCCATCCCCGAGACGGACGCCGAGGCGATGACCAAGGCGCAGCTTCAGGAGCTGCCCGAGCAGCCCGCCCCCGCCGCGCGCGCGGGCGACGGGCGCCCGGACGAGGCAGCCGACAAGGCCGCGTGGATCGACTTCACGGTGCGGTCGGGCCGCATGTCCCGCGAGGACGCCGAGGCGTACACCAAGGACGACCTGATCGCCCTGTTCGCCTGAGGCGAGGAAAGGGGGCGTCATGGCGCTCGCTGCTCTGGCGACCACGGCCGACCTCGCCGCGCGCGGCCTGACCGTGACAGCGGAGGAGGAGACCGTCGCGGAGACCTACCTCGACGTCGCCTCCACCGCCGTCCGGGAAGCCGCGGGCGTGCCGATCTCACAGACCACGTCCACCGTCACCCTGGAAGGGCCGGTCACCGAGTGGCTGACGCTGCCCGGCCCGCCCATCGTCTCGGTGGCCACGGTGGAGATCGACGGGGAGGCGGTCACCGACTGGCGGCTGCGCTCCCACCGCCTGTGGCGGGCGTGCGGCTGGTCGCCCGGCTGCGGCCCGTCCGACGTCGAGGTGGTCCAGACCCACGGCCTGGCCGACGTCCCGTCGGACATCGTCGACCTGGTGTGCCGGATCGCCGCGGGGGCGCTGGCCGACTACCGAGCCGACCCCGAGGGCGCGGGCCTGGCCGTCGGCGACATCCGCTCCGAACGGATCGGCGACTACTCCGTCACCTACGGGGACACCGGGCTGATCACCGGCATGGAGCTGCCCGACTACCTGCGCGAGCGCCTGGCCGCACGCTTCGGCGGGGGCGCGGCGCTGGTGAGGTCGCGGTGAGGGGCCGCGCCGGCGTCCGCCGCTACCTCAACCGCGCGCTCACGGTGTGGCGGGCGCAGACGGCCGACGACGGCTCCGGCGGCCAGACCACCACGCTCGTCGAGGTGGGCAACGTGCGGGCGAAGGTCGACCAGCCCACAGCCACCGAGCGCATGGTCGCCGCGTCGACCAGCTCCCGCCACTCCCACGACGTCTACCTGCTGCCGCGCGCGGACGTCCGCCGCGGCGACGAACTGCGCGGCACCGACGCGCTCGGCACCGCGCAGGTGTTCCGAGTGCAGTCGGTCGTCCAGCCCTCCACCCCCGTCTACTCCAAAGCTCTCGTCGAGCTGATCCAGGCAGAAGGAGAAAGCTGATGGCTGACCTCAGCCTCGTCACAGTGCCGGTCGCCACCGGCATCGCCGACATGGCCGCCCAGGCGACCGCCGCGGCCGGCGGCGGCGACACCGCCCCCGTCGGACCCGGAAGGTTCCTGTACGTCAACAACGCCGACGCGTCCTCCAAGACGGTGACGATCGCCACCCCGGGCACGGTGTCCGGGCTTGCCATCGCCGACGTGGCGGTCGTCGTCGCCGCGGGCAAGCACGCCATCATCCCGCTGACCAACATCTTCCGCGGCTCGACCGGACGGGCGGCGATCACCTACAGCGCCGTCACGTCCGTGACCGTGAGGCCGTTCGAGCTGGGCACCTGATGCCCGGCCAGGAGGGCGGCAGCCTGCCGCAGATGGAGCCGCAGGAGTGCCGGCGCGAGGCCGAAGGGTTCCTCGGCCTGGGGCACGACGTCGACGTTCCCCAGGCGATCGCGTGGGCGCTGCTCGCCGTCGCCGGCGAACTGCACCAGATCCGCCGGCTCCTCGACAAGCGGAGGTGACCCGTGGCGCGTCGCCGACGGGCACGCGTGGAGATCGTCGGCATGGATCGTCTGCAGCGCCGTCTGCAGGAGGTGGTGCCGCAGCTGGAGGCGGCCGCCAAGGCGGAGGTCGAGAATTCGGCCGGGCTGATGGTGGCGGACGTGCGCCGCAACGTGCGCGTCGACTCCGGGAACCTGCGCAGCAGCGTCGAGCCCAAGTACCAGAAGGACGGGCTGCAGACGGAGGTCGGCTGGCGCGACCGGGACGACCTCTACGCCATGATCCATGAACGCGGATCCCGTCGTATCCCCGCCAATCCCACGCTGATCCCCGCGCTGGAGCGTGCCGGCACGCAGCTGGTGCAGCGGCTGAAGGACGAGGTGAGGAGCCGCCTGTGAGCATGCCCGTCTCCGACTCCGCCGTCCTGCCCGTCCAGGAGGCCGTGCTCGCCGCGCTGAAGGCGGACAGCACGCTGGTGTCCCTGGTCCAGGGCGTCTTCGACTGGGTCAAGGAGAACCAGCCGTACCCGTACATCGTCATCGGCGAGGCCGTCGAGACGCCGGACAACGCCCACGACAGCCACGGCTCCAACTGTGTGATCACGCTGCACGTGTGGTCGAAGTACCGCGGCTACCGCCAGGCCCTGCAGATCGCCGCCCGGGTGCGGGCGCTTCTCGAGCACCGGCCCCTCACCGTCGCCGGGCACCGGCACGTGGCCACCTACTACGTGTCGCAGCAGACGATCACCGACCCCGAGCCGCCGGGCGACGTCCGGCACGTACCCATCAGCTTCCGGGTCCTGACCCAGGTCAGCCCGTGAACGACGACAGAGAGGATGTGACCCGCCATGGCTGGTGAGGACGCAACCGGGACACTGCTCAAGCGGGACTCCACCGGCGGCGGCGTCTTCGTGACGATCGCGTCCGTCGAGGATCTGTCGGGCCCGTCCCGCGCCCGCAACATGATCGACGTGTCCGCGCACGACTCTCCCAACAAGTACCGGGAGTTCGTCAAGGGCATGAAGGACGGCGGCGAGGTCACCGCCACCATCAACTACCGCCCGGGCGAGACCACCCACCAGGACCTGGACGCCGACTTCGAAGAGGACGAGCTGCGGGACTACCAGCTCGTCATGCTGCCCGGCGACGACGACGAGCACACCTGGAACTTCTCCGCCGGCATCAGCGCCATCGGCGACGAGTTCCCCCTCGACGACAAGATGGGCCGGGAGATCACCTTCAAGATCTCCGGCAAGCCCACCCTCACGGCCACCGGCTGACGATCACCCCTAGGAGCACTGCCGTGAGCAGCATCAAGGACGCCATCCGCGCCGCGCAGGACATCAAGACCCAGCCGGACGTGGAGATCCCCGAGTGGGGCGTCACCGTCGACGTCCACGGCCTGCCGTCCGGGGAGTGGGAGGCCTACCAGAACAAGCTGAACAAGCTGCGCTTCCAGGAAGGCCGCAGCGGCGCCGAAATGCAGGTGAAGTCCAACCGCGCCGAGATCGTCGCCAAGGCCCTGTACGACCCGGACACGGGCAAGCTCGTCTTCGCCGACTTGCGCGAGGGCATCGCCATCCTCAGCGAGAAGAGCTCGGGCATGGTCGACGGACTGTTCAAGCTGGTCCGTCACCTGTCCGGCGAGGACCGGGACTTCGAGCAGAAGGTCCGGGACGCCGAGGGAAACTCCGACGGCGACCAGAGCTGAGGCTGCTGTACGACCTGTCCATCGCCTACCAGATCCCGCCCGACGAGGTGATGGAGCGGTTCAGCGATGAGCAGATCGTGCACCTGGTCGCCTGGCAGAACCTCTACGGGCCCGTCACCCCGCGGCGCTGGGACGTCCTCCTCGCCCGTCTCGGCATGGACGTGACCGCCCCGCACATGCGGAAGGGCGCGACGCCTCGGCTGCGCGACCACCTGATGCTCTGGTCCCGTGCGGACCGGCCGGCCCGCAGCGGCCGGGAGATCCTCGGCATCGTCCAGGGCTTCCAGCAGCAGTTCGAGCGGGACGACGACCGGCGCACCCGCCGACGCGGCCGCCGCGACCGGAAGGAGACCTGACGTGGCTGTTCTGGACGAGGTGCTGGTGCGCCTCGGCGTCGACATGTCCGAGGCGCAGGGCGAGGTCGACGAGGGCGCCGCAGGCATCGAGGGCCGTCTCAACGGGCTCGCCACGGTGGGCACTGCGGCCGCCGCCGGGCTCGGCGGCGCGTTCGTCACGGGCCTGGAGTCCGCCATGGACATCTCGTCGGCCATCACGACGCTCGAGCAGGGCTTCGGCCTGACGAAGGAGGAGGCGGACCGCGCGGGGCATCTCTCCGGCGAGGTGTTCGCCGCGGGGTTCGGCGAGTCGGTGGGTGGCGTCGCGGACGCCATGGGCGCGGTGATCGGCGCGATGGGCAAGGTCGGCGACTTCACCGACGCCGAGCTGAAGGACATGACCAAGAGCGCGACCGCGCTCGAGACGAAGTTCGGGATGGACATCCCCGAGGCGGCCAACGCCGCGGGGGCGCTCATCAAGCAGGGCCTGGTCGAGGACGCTACCGAGGCGTTCGACGTGCTGACCAAGGCCGCGCAGACGCTGCCCGCGTCGATGGCCGCGGACATCCCGGCGATCGTCACCGAGTACGGCCAGCACTTCAAGCGGATCGGCCTGGACGCGAAGACGTCGTTCGGAATGATGTCGCAGTTCGTGCAGGCGGGCGGGCGGGACATCGACCAGGCCGCCGACGTGCTGCACGAGTTCGCCCGCATCACCTCCGAGGAGACCAAGAGGGCATCGGACGGCTTCAAAGCTTTGGGCCTGGACTCGAAGTCGATGCTCGCCGACATCGGCAAGGGCGGCAAGCCCGCCGCGGACGCGCTCACCAAGACCCTCGACGCGCTGCGCGGCGTGAAGGACCCCGCCAAGCGAGCCCAGCTCGAGGTGGCGCTGTTCGGCGACATGGCCGGCGAGGCAGCCGACGCGCTGCTGGCCATGAACCCCCAGACGGCGGCCGCCGCAAGCGGCATGGACGACGCGGCAGGGGCAGCGAAGCGCGTCACCGACGGCATGGCCGCCTCACCCGCGCAGCAGTGGGACTCGATCATGCGGACCGTGACCACGACCCTGGGCATGGCGCTGCTGCCCGTCCTGAACGCGGTGTCCGGGCTGTTCGCCAAGCAGCCTGGCCTGGTCAAGGCGCTCGTGCCGATCGTGCTCTCCCTGGCCGCCGGCCTCGCCATCGCGGCGGCCGCGCAGTGGGCGATGAACTCGGCGATGCTCGCGAACCCCATCACGTGGATCATCGTGGCGATCGTCGCGATGGTCGCCGCGATCGTGTACATCGCCACCCAGACCCAGGCGTTCCAGAAGGCATGGGAGGTCGCCTGGGGGGCGATCAAGGTGGCGGCGAAGGCCGTCTCGGACTGGTGGACCGGCACCGTCGTACCCGCCCTGCAGGCAGGCTGGAACGCCGTCAAGAACACCGTGAGCGCGGTCGCGAACTGGTTCACCGGCACGCTGAAGCCACAGCTGTCGGCCGTGTGGAACGCCATCGCGGGCGGCGCCAGCGGCATGTGGGCGAAGGTCAAGGGCTACTGGAACAGCATGGTCTCGTTCATCACCGGGATCCCGGGCCGCATCAGCAGCGCCGTGCGCGGCATGTGGGACGGCATCCCCAGAGCCTTCCGCGGCGCGATCAACAACATCATCAGCTCGTGGAACGGGCTGTCGTTCTCCATCGGCGGCGGCAGCTTCATGGGCGTCGACATCCCCCGCCTCACCCTGGGCACCCCGGACATCCCCTACCTCGCCGACGGCGGCATCACCACCGGCCCGACCCTGGCGATGATCGGCGAAGGCAGCGAGCGCGAAGCCGTGCTGCCCCTGTCGCGGCTGGAGCAGCTCCTCAGCCAGCCCTACGCGGCCGCCTCGACAGGCAAGGTCCAGCCGGCCGGGCCGCTCGCGATGGAACTGCGGGGCGGCCCCCGGTTGTTCCGCGAGTTCTTCCAGGAGTCCGTGCGCATCACTGCGGGCGGCGACATCGTCAAGTTCGTCGAAGGGTGAGGTGAGATGGTCAGCCTGCCGCCGGACATGTGGGCCGAGCTGCTCTACGACGGCGCGTGGAACCCCGCCAGCGGTCTGCGCCGGACGTCCTCGGTCGTCATCACGCGCGGGCTGTCGGCGGAGTCCGCCTCGGCCGCCGAGCCGACGCAGTGCGAGTGCGAGCTGAACAGTCCCGACGGCCTCTACGCGCCCCGCAACTGGCGCTCGCCGCTGCGGGGGAAGATCGGCCGCAACACGCCGTTCCGTCTCGGCTACAGGACCGGCTCCCCGTGGGTCGCCCTGGACGGCACGGACGGCAACGAGATCACCACGCCGACGAACACCGCCTTCAACGTCACCGACGTGGACCTGCGCATCGAGATCGCCCTGGACGACTGGGTCCGCCAGCAGAACCTGGCCGCCCGCTACCTGGCCACCGGCAACCAGCGCAGCTGGGGCATGTACCTCGCTGCGACGGGGCAGCTGGCCTTCCACTGGTCGGCGACCGGGTCGGCGACCCTCGTCACGCGTTTCTCCAGCCTCCCGGTGACCGCCTACAACGGCCAGCGCCTGGCGATCCGCGTCACCCTCGACGTCGACAACGGCGCGGGCAGCTACGAGCTCCGCTTCTACACCGGCCGCACCGTCGACGACGAGGAATGGGACCTGCTGGGCACCCCGCTCACCGGCGCCGCCACAGCCGTGTTCGCCGCCGCAGCGCCCATCGAACTGGGTGACATGACAGGCATCGCCCTCCCGGCGATGATCGGCAAGGCCTACGCCCTGAAGCTCCTGTCCGGGATCGGCGGGACCACGGTCCTGCGGATGACGACGCAGGACGCAGCCCCCGGAGCTGTCTCGTTCACCTCTGGCGGGTTCGTGTGGACCAAGGCGACGGCCGGGGCCACGCTGACGAACAAGCACGTCCGCATGGTCGGCGAGGTGCCCGCCTGGCCGCCGGCCCGCGACCTGTCCGGCAACGACGCCTACGTCAGCATCGCCCCCACCGGCGTCACCCGCCGCATGGACGCCGGCAACAAGCCCGTCGACTCCGCTCTGCTGCGTTTCATCAAGGCGAACAACCCGGTCGAGTGCTGGCCCCTCACCGACGGGGAGCAGTCGAGGGTGGGGAAGTCGCTCGTCGGCGGCAAACCCATGACGCAGATCATCCGGTCGATCGACACCCCGGGGAACTTCGGCAAGGGCTCCCTCGCCCCGTGGATCGAGCCCGTCATCCAGATCCTGCCCGACGTGACCGGCTCGATTCAGGGCGAGTGCCCCGTCACGGCAGGCACCACCGCCGCCTGGTCGATCGACTTCTTCATGCGAGGAGGAGGCAACGAATCGGCCGGCGTGTTCGAGATCCTCGACGCCGGCGCGCGCACGGACACCGACAACCAGGCCGAGTTCACCCTGATCTTCGACGGCAACGGCGACCTGCTGACGCTCACCCTGAACATGGTCGGCGAGAGCGCGTCGTCTTCCTCCCTGGTCATGGCCGCCACGACCGTGTCGATCTACGACGAGAACCCCCACCACGTCCGCATCACCATGGACCCGCAGGCGACCGACACCGCATGGTCCGTGTACGCGGACGGGCAGCTGATCGGCAACGGCACCATCGCGTCCATCGTCATCAAAGCCCCGCGCCTCATGCGTCTGGGCTGGGGCTCGCTGACCGTCGCCGGCCAGACCATGACCGAACGAGGTTTCGGCTACTTCACGCTGTGGGACGGCACCGGGCCTTCGGCAGCGTCCATGTACAGCGCGCTGACGGGCTTCGCCGGGGAACGGGCGGGATCCCGCGTCAAGCGGCTGGCCACCGAGGCCGGATACACGGCCACCGTCTCCGGAGACATCGCCTTCCAGGAACTGATGGGGATCCAGGGGCAGAAGAAAATCCTCGAACTCCTCAACGAGGCCAACCGGACGAACTTCGGCTACCTGCTCGAGGCCCGCGACCGCAACGAGCTGATCCACCGGGGGCACTCCACCCTGTGGAACCAGCCCCCGGCGCTCACCCTCGATTTCTCGGCCGGGCTGATCAGCGCCCCGTTCAGGCCGGTGGACGACGAAAAGCTCACCGAGAACGACGTCAGCGTGAAGCGCGAGTACGGCTCGCTCCCCGCCCGGCAGGTCCTGGAGAGCGGGCCCATGTCGGTCCAGGACTTCCCCGACGGCGCCGGCCGCTACGACAACGAGTACACCTACAGCCTCGCCACCGACGACCAGGCCGGCCACGTCGCCTCCATGCTCGTGCACCTGGGCACCTACGACGGCGTCCGGTACGCCCGCATCACCCTGGACCTCGCCAACCCGCGCGTCCACCAGATGATCGACGACATCCTGCGCGTCGACTCCGGGGACAAACTGCGGCTGACCCGCCTGCCCGACGACCACGGGCCCGACGACGTCGACGTCCTGGTGCAGGGCTACACCGAGGAAGCCGGACCCGACACCTGGAAGATCACGTTCAACTGCGTGCCCGCCGAGCCCTGGACCGCCCTCGTCCTGGGCAGCACCGCCCACGGCCGCATCGACATCGGCGGCTGCGAACTCGCCGAGGACCTCACCGAGACCGAGACCTCCGTCGACGTCACCACGACCGGCGTCCGCCGGTGGGCGGACTCGGCCACCTACCCCGACGTCTACCCCATGGACCTCCGCGTCGGCGGCGCCACAGGAGAGATCATGAGGGCCACGGCCTGCACCGGGACCACCAACAGCCAAACGTTCACCGTCATCAGATCCGTCAACGGCGTGGTCACCACCCACAGCACAGGGGCCGACGTACACGCCGCGCTGCCCGCCTACCTGCCCCTGTGAGGAGCCCGCCGTGGCCGTGTACCCGATCCTCTACGGCGGCATGAGGGCCACCGCCGACCTGCTGACCAGCATGCTGCCCCTGCACGCCGCGAAGGCGGCCCTCACCTCTCGGGCGTCGACGACCACGATCAGTCCCGACCCCGACCTGCAGCTCGCGGTGGAGGCGAACGCCGAGTACTTCCTGCACTTCTTCTTCAGGATCTCCGGCAACGCTGCCGCCGACATGGACATTCAGTTCACCACCCCCGCCGGATGCACCGGGTCCTACGGGGTGACTGGACGGCTCGCCGGATCATCGGCAGGAGACGGCGACGTGCGCACCAGCACGCGCATCTCGTACAACGTCGAGACCCAGTTCTCGACGCCGTCCACCGCCGCCGCTCAGGTCAGCCACGGGGCGGGGCGGCTGATCACCGCGGCCAACGCGGGCATTTTCTCCGTCGACTGGGCACAGACCGTCTCCAACGCGACCGGCAGCGTATTCGAGGCCGACTCGTGGATGGAGCTCCGCCGCATCGCCTGAAGGGATTTTCGTGTTCATCACCGACCGGCTCGAGACCATCCAGTACGACGGCACCAACGGCACCTACATCGCCACCGAGTTCCTCGACAACACCACGGTCCTCAGCGACGACGGCCAGCTCCTGCGCCTGGTCGACGGCAACAACGACCCCCAGGTCTACTTGGGCGACTGGGTGATCCGCCGCGCGCTCGGCGGCGGCCAGTACATGTACCTCGGCACCTACCCCACCGCTGACCTCGAAGCCAGATACGCACCCCTGCCCTGACCCGCCAACCGGCCCGTCCGTCCGCCCCGCGCCTCCCGGCCGGGGCTTCGTCATGTCTGGAGCACTCATGGCCGCCCCGTCCGCCCCGCCGCCGATCCTTCGGTACTTCGAGTTCACCCACCTCCCCGAGGATCTCCGCCGGGTGTCCATGCCGTTCTCGGAGCTGGCCCACCGCCTGGCCGTGCTCCTCCCGCCCGGGCCCGAGCTGTCCGTGGCGCTCCGCAAGCTGTTGGAGAGCAAGGACGCCGCCGTGCGGGCCGCGCTCCCGCCGAGGACCGAGGAGGCTACGCGATGAAGCTGGTCACCAGAGCCGAGCTCGGCTGGCCGGCATCGGCCGCGCCGACGCAGACGTCCACGAAGGGCGTCAAGGTCCACTACGAGGGCACCGCGGTGAGCACGACGCTGCTCACCGAGCATGCCGCGTGCATCGCCGAGTGGAAGGCCATACGCAAGTCCCATCTGGCGAACACGAAGGAGAACTACTCCGACGTCGCCTACAACTACGCGGCCTGCCCGCACGGCTATCTCCTCGAGGGCCGCGGCATCGGCAAGCGCACCGGTGCCAACGGCAACCAGGCGCTGAACCAGGCGCACTACGCGATCGTCGGACTCGTCGGCAGCGAGGGCCTCACCCAGCCGACGGACGCCATGCTCGGCGCGATCCGCGACGGCATCGAGCTCCTGCGCAAGCACGGCGCAGGTACCGAGATCAAGGGCCACCGCGACGGCTACGCCACCTCCTGCCCGGGCGGCCCGCTGTACGCGTGGGTGCAGAAGGGCGCACCCCGCCCGGCGGGCACCGTGACGGAGACGACCCCCGCCAAGCCCAAGGTGTCCCTGGCGCGCGTCGTCGCCGCGGCCCGCAAGGATCCGGCCGCCGCGCAGGGCCACACCACCTACAAGGCCGAGGTCCTCCTGGTCGAGCAGGCGCTGAAGGCCGAGGGCCTGCTCGGCGCGGCCTACGTGGACGGCAGCTTCGGCACGAAGACCATCGACGCCTACGCGCGCTGGCAACGGTCCCCGGCCGGCGGCGGCTACACCGGTGCGGCCGCCGACGGCATCCCCGGATCCGCCTCCCTCAAGCGCCTGGCCGCCCGGCACGGCTTCGCCGTCACCGCCTGACCCATCGAGAGGAACGATCCGCCATGTCTGAGATCAACTTCCCCGACGCACAAACCGTCGTGAAGACCGCCGGGGCCTACGGGCGCGACCTGCTGGAGCGAGTCCTGACGACGTTCCTGCAGTCGTTCATCGGCGGCATCGTCGTCACCCAGCCCCTCAACGGCAGTATGTGGTACGCCGCGGGCGCGGGCGGCGTCGGTGCCGCCCTCGCCCTCGGCAAGGGCCTGTTCGCGAGACTGCGGGGCATCACAAACTCCGCGTCGCTCGCCAAGGGCGTCTGATGTGCGCGGCGGTCCGGCGGCTCACCCGACGTCTGGGCCGCCGCGGCACGATCCTCACCCTCAAGGGCGTGATCGCCGCCCTGTACGGATACGGGCAGCTCATCGAGCCGCTCGGCGACCGACGCGGCCTGTGCCTGCTCCTGAAGATGATGCCCCTGCAGGCCTGGGCCTCGGCATGGATCGTCGCCGGACTGGCCGCCCTGGTGTGCGCATGGCTGCCACAAGGCCGGGACTGGCCCGGCTTCCTCGCCGTGTGGGCGATCACCGCCCCATGGAGCATGGCGTTCCTCGTGGCGTGGTGGCCACTCGGCGAGTACCCGCGCGGCTGGGTCGCCGCCCTGATCTTCGGCGCGTTCGGCGCGGTCTGCCTGGTGGCGATCGGCTGGGACGAACCGCCGCGCACAAGAACGGAGCCCCCGCATGGGAGCTGAGATGCTGATGGCGCTGTCCGCGCTCGCCGTCGCCGTCGTGACCGCCGTCGGAGGCGTCGCCACCACGGTCGTCGGCCGGCGGCAGCCACGCGGGCAGCGGCGCCGCGACGACTTCGCCGCCGTCACAGCCCGGCTCGACAAGGACATCGAGCGCCTGGAGAAGCGCGTGGCCGAGCAGGAGACGGCGTCGGGCCGCGACCGCGAGCGCATATCCGCGCAGGACTTCGCGCTCCGCTACCTGGCCGGCTGGTGCCGGACCCTCGTCGGGTACATGCGGCAGTCGCAGCTGGAACCGCCGCCCCCACCGCAGCCGGTACCGGAAGAGGTCCGGACGTACCTGCACGACCTCAACACATGACGATGCGGCCCCGCCCTCTTCGGAGGGCGGGGCCGCTTTCGTGCGTCCAGGGGCGAACGCTCTACGGCCCCCGTGTGTTCACGGAGGCCGTATGTTCCCGGAGCCGACCGGGAGTAGCGTTCTGAGTGTCGAGGTCAGAACGGAGCCAGCATGCCACACCCAACGCGCGCCAGCACCGGCGGAATCGGGACCCGAATCCAAGAAGTCGCCGCCCTGCGCGGCTACTCACTCAGGGAACTCGGCCGCCGCGCCAACGTCTCCCCCGCCATGCTCTCCCGCATCATCAACGGCCAGCGGCAGGCCAGCCCCGCCATCGTCTCCGCCGTCGCCCGCGCCCTGTCGGTGAGCATCTCAGTCCTGCACGGACAGCCCTACATCCACCAGCTCCAAGCCGACCAGCTTGACCAGTTGATAACTCCGATCAGCGCCGCCTTGGACGACTGGGACATCCCTCTCGGAGAGGGCGACCCGCCGCCGCGAGCACTGACCGAACTGCAAGCCGCCGTTGAGGATCTGAAAGCAAAGCGCGCCCGAGCCGAATTCATCGAGATCGCGGCAGAGGTGCCCGCCCTCCTCGCCGAAGCGGGCGCCCATGTGCTCACCCAGCGCCCTGGGCGCGCCCTGGAACAGGCAGCGTGGCTACAAGCGGAGTTGTGCCGGACGGTGTACGTCGTCGGCCGCAATATCGGATTCCTGGACCTGGCCAGGCTCGCACTCTCCCGGATGGCAGTCGTCGCGCCCCAAACCGGCGACCCCCGCCAGGTCGCCATCGAACGCTGGGACCGCGCGCAACTCATGGCAGACGCCACCCGCCACGACCGCGGCATCCTCCTCGTACAACGCGCACTGCGGGACCTGGACGACGACGGCGAGCAGGCGACCCGCGCCGTTCGCGGCGCCCTGCACCTGAAGGGCGCCATCATCGCCAGCCGACGGGGGGACTCTGACGGCGCGGACGAGTGGCTGAAGGAAGCCGACGAGATTGCGAAGCAGACCGGCGAGACCCGCGACTACGGACTCGTGTTCGGGCCCGTCAACGTCGTCATTCACCGCATGTCCGCGTCCAGTGACCGCGACAAGCATGCCCGCGCGCTGGAGAGGGCGCGGGAGGTGATGTTGCCGAAGGACTATCCGGGAGCCAGGGCCGGCCACTACTGGGTGGACCGGGCCAGGGCGGAGACGTGGACGGCCCGGCACGAGGACGCCTTCAAGTCGCTGGAGAAGGCGCGAAAAGCAGCGCCGCAGCAGACCCGGTATCACCCAGGCGTACACGAGACGGTGGCGACGCTGCTGCGGGCACGGACGCGGGCCCCGGGCGATCTGCTGGAGTTCGCCAACTGGTGCGGCGTATAACACCTGAACCAACACGGTTCAAGGGGTTCGGTGTTGCCAACCTGTCAACGCCAGCCCCTTGCCCGGTCGGCACGATGTGACGGTACCCACATTGCCTGTACATGGAGCCGACCATGCCCAGCCGCAAGCCGACGACGGATCCGCCCGCCCGCACAGCCCAGCTGGCCGAGAAGCCCCCCGCCGCCCCCCGCGTCGGTGTCGCCTGGTGCGCCTGGCACGAGGCGTACAGCAACACGGCCCGGCTGGTCCGCGACTCCAGCGGCGCAAAGCTCTTCGCCTGCTCCTCCTGCCGTCAGGCCTACGACCTCGCGCCGATTGCAGACCAGCCGTGAACCCCGGCTACGTGTGCGCGGCCGAGATGCTGCCCGTCCCCAAAGCGGCCGGCCTCACCCCCGAGCGGATCGAGGGGGAACGCTGCGTGTGGTGCGGCGGCGCCGACACGGTGGAGCTGGGCCCGCGCCTCAGCGTCATCGGCGGGAGCCTGAAGCGGTGGGAGCCGCGCGCCTGCCGCTCCTGCACCCGGCGGGAGGCCGGCCGCGTGTACGACGTCCACATCACGGCGTGCGCCCGCTGCACCCACCGCGACTACTGCCCGGACAGCCGCGCGCTGCACGCGCTGACCTTGGAGTGCCAATGACTGCCACGCCCGTCGCGTACAGCCTCCAGATGCCTGCCGCCCCACCCGAGCCGACGCCGGGCTGCCCGGCCTGCGCGGGCATCGCCAAGAGGCGGGCGCAGGCCGCGGCCGTCGGCGACTACTCCCGGGTGACGGACTGCAACATCTGGATCGGCCGCCACGAATTCCACAAGCCGCCCATATCCCGCTGACTCCCGGCCGCGCGATCCGCAGCGCGCCGCCGGGCGGCCGCCGTCCTTGTGGTAGAGGACCGGACGGCCGGGCCCGCCGCCGTGTGCCACCCCGTCCGCCGGCGGCGGGCCCCACTCTCAGTCGAGGTCACCGAGAGGAACCTCGAGGACCCAGGCGATCCGCAGGAGGGTGGACAGCTTGACCTCGGCGCCGCTTTCGACGAACTGGAGGGTGCGGCGGTCAACGCGGGCCGCCTGCCAGACCTGGTCTTGGGTGAGGTTCTGGCGGCGGCGCTCCTGGCGCAGGTGATCCCCGATAGCTCGCCGTCGGTCGGTGATCCACGTGTCGTCGTCGGGCAGGTCTCGCATCCGCCCCACGCTGGAGTGATCATGAGCGGAAGTCTGCGGAGCGCATTCCGCTTTTTGCGATCATGATCGGTGTGGAGGCAGACTCCCCGGGGCATACGCCAGAGACGGCGCGAGTGCCTGGCGTCCAGGTGGGTACAGCTCTGCGGCGGTCTGGCATATGCCGCAGGGTTAGATGTAGTGTGCAGGAATCGAACACATGTTCACCCGAACGGGTGAGTGACTTTTACATGCGACATCAATTAGACAATGTGTAGACAGAACGCGTTTACTCGCGTCAGCAGACTCCCGTCCGGAAGAGCCGTTGGGAAGCGGGCCGGCCGGGCGGGGGCGGCCCCCCTGCGCCATCACGCGGCGCAGGGGGGTACGTCATTTTCGCACCGCTCCACCCCTTCAGATGCATCTCTTCTCGGGCAGGTTCCAGGGAGTTGCCAGGGGGTTGGCCGACCCGAGGGAGGTCTGAGGGGGGTGCGTACTGAAAGCCTGCGGAAGAACGAGAAAGAACCAGAAAGAACCAAGAGGCCTGATCAGCGCCGAGCCCGCTCCATCGGCCCCGGAATCCCATCCCCTAAGAGCATGTACGAGGAGTACAA
>NZ_JBEYIL010000039.1:0-40069 GCF_040635845.1 Streptomyces sp. NPDC006872 | reverse complement strand
GCGAGGAGCTGGGCCTTGAGGTGACGGTGCGCGGGAAGCTGGAACCGTTGCGGGCGAAGATGACCAAGCTCGCCGACCGCGGCTGGCTGCACAAGAGTCCCGACGGCAGGTTCACCGCACGCTCGTAGGCGTAGGCAAGGCGGGCGCCGACGGGGCGTAATTGGCTGGCCCCGGCAGCAGTTGAGTTTGGTGTGAAGAAAAGCAACCCTTCCGTCGAGGGCCCTGACGGCCTTGTCTGCACTGCCTGCCTGCCGCTGTCGAGTGCCACCCTGAACTGGCTCGCCGACCTGATACGCGGCCACTGTAAGAAGATCGGGTCACGGTGGCGGGCCCTGCCCGCGGGGAAGATCGCCGCCATCGTGCTCGCGGTACTGCGCTGTGACTGGCGGCCGGGCGACCTGGCCGGCGGCAACGGAATACACCGCACCACCGTGACCCGGTGGGTGAGGGAAGTCGTCGGCATGCTGGCCGCCCGCGCCCCGCGCCTGGACCGCGCCCTCAAAAAGATCGCCCACAAGGGTGGCGGGGTGGTGCTGCTGGACGGCACGCTGATCCGCACCCGGCGGCGCACCGGCAAAGAGAACCGGAAGAACTACTCCGGCAAGAGCAAATGCCATGGCCTGCTCGTGATCGCGCTCACCGACGACCGCGGCCGACTGCTCTGGGTTTCGGCGGCCCGGCCCGGACGGACCTCGGAGATCACCGCCTGCCGACACGACCAGCTCACCGCCAGGCTGCGGGCGGCCGGCCTTGGCGCCATCGCCGACCTGAGCTTCGTCGGGCTCGACGACAGCGGTCCCGACGCCGACCCGGCGGTGATCACCGGCTACAAGGCCGCCCGGAACCGGCCCCTGACCCGCGGTCAGAAGCTGTCGAACACCGCACTGGCAGCGGTCCGGGCACCGGTGGAGCACGGCTTCGCCCACCTCAAAAACTGGCGCGTGCTCGGCAAGGTCCGCACCGACCCGACCTGGGCGACCGCCCTGGTCAGGTCCCTGCTCGTCCTCACGAACCGCGAAGTGTCCCGGTGACCGACGATCTTCACCGAAGTCATCCACCCACGACCAGCACGAGCATCCCGAACCCCGCGCACACCAGACCCGTGACCAGCAACATCACGATGCACAGTGCTCAGTAGCGGAACTTGCGGGACTCCCACGAGGAGCGGTCGCTCACGACAGTGCCTTCCTGGCGCGCCTCGGCCCGATCCCGGCACGCCAACGAACACTGACGAGCTGTTGTGTGTGATCACGGTGGTGCAGGCCGGTGCAATGCCATGCTCCCTGCGTCCCGGTACGCCGGATCGGGCGGCGGTCGGAACGTGGCCCGCCTCGGGGCCAGTTCCGACCAGCATCCAGCACAACCACGGCCAGGGACGGACGACACCGTCAAGGGTTCACTCGGACGGGTCCTGTACCTCAAGCCCGGAGGGGACAGGTGAGCGGGAGCACGCGTTCGGTCAGCTGCCCGGTGAGCTGGGCATCGGTGAGAGCTGCGTCGGTGAGCCAGTCCGCTGCGGTCAGCTGGTCGACCACGTGCTGCAGCTCGCCGGAATCTACCGGCGCCCAGTCGGTGAGAGCGTTCAAGGCGATGCCCTGGCTGCCGGGGCCGAGAATCCCCGAGGCGTGGGTCCGGGTGGCCAGCGTCAGGGCGAGCAGCCGGGTGCCGGCGGCGGCCTTGGCTCTGCGGAGCTTCCTGTCCGAGACGACCTTCTGGGCCCAGCCGGAGAGCTTGGGTCGCATCTTCTTGCCGAACGTGAACGGGCCCGTCCCGTCCTCGCGGGGCGCCAGGGAGGGGACGCTGATCGGGGTGGGATTCTCGGGTCGGGAGGCGAGCAGGTCGCCGGCGGTGCCGGGCTGGGTGAGCCAGCCGCAGCCGGTCAGCTTCTCGACCAGGTCCTCCGGATCGGTCAGGCCCAGAGCGGTGAGGTCCTGGCCGACGAGGTTGCCGGTGCCCGTGTTCGCGGTGCGCAGGGTCAGCATCAGTACCAGCAGCCGTGCTTCCGGTCCGGGCAGCGGGGTGTGGTCGGCCACGTGCGCGAGGACAGAGCGCGCGTGCTCCCACTGCGTGGGGACGGTCAGCAGCCGGGCCACGGCCGGATCGTTGCTGGCTGGTTCGGAGCTGCTTGGGGTCAGGCCGGTGCCGCTGCTGGTGCTGGAAACCGGCGGTGGCGGCCTGCTGGGCGCGCCGGGCCTCCAGCCGCAGGCTCACGATGCCGCTGACGTCGGCCCAGGTGGTGAAGGCGCGCGCCTTGCGCTCCTGGAGGTCGGCGAGGAGCGCCAGGTCAGGCTCGGCGCGCTGTTGGTAGGCGCGGAAGAGGTCACCAAGTTCGATGAGTTCGTCCCGCAGGGCGACGGGCCGCAGATCGTGGGGGATGACGCGCTGGGCGATCTTCGTCTGTGGTGGACTGCGGCGTACGGGTGCGGAGCGGGGAGCCGGCACCCCTCTCCCGGCGGCGACCTGGTGGTCGGAGAACTGCGGCGCGCCTGTGGCTGTGGTTGCGGGGGCCGGGAGGTCGGTGGTCTGAGGCCCGGGCACCTGGGAGGTGATCATGGTCTTGGCTCCGGGTGTGGCGGCCGCGCACCGCGAGCAGCACTCCATGGCGTGCCACCACCGTCCTTCCCGGTCGGTGATCACGGCCAGAACGACCGGGCCGCCGCACCGCCAGGGTGCGGAACGCGCGTGTCGGCCGGTGTCCGGCAGGTGTGTGTGGCAGCCGTCGGCCCTGCACGCGCAGTACGCCCCGGCCCTGGGGACGGGGCGGCGCGCAGGTGGGCTTTGAGATCCGCGATTGACGGACAAAACCCGACAGATCTACTAACAGCGACTACCACAATGAAGTAGATCGGCCCTGGTGGCTGTGTCCGGGGCGGGGGTTGAGCGTTCGCCCGTCAGGCAAGACGGGGGCCTGACGCTCGTTGAATCTGGCCAGGTAGGAGGTTGGCGCGCCCGCATTGCTACGGCCGTTTCGGTGCCGAACAGCCAGGCGACTCCGCCCGCATGTTGGAAGTGCCCGGTATCTGGGTGTTACCAGTCAGTGGGCATGTACGTGGCGGGGTAGCGGCCGCCGGCGGATCCGCGGGGCAGGATCTCGACGATGCGCCGTAGGTCGGCCGGGGTGAGTTCCGCCCCGGCGGCGCCGACGTTCTCCTCGACCCGGGCCGCGCTGCGGGTGCCGGGGATGGGGACGATGTCGTCGCCCTGGGCCAGCAGCCAGGCGAGGGCCAGTTGGGTGACGGTGATGCCCTTGGCAGCGGTCAAGTCCTTCAGCTGCTCGGTGGCGCGCAGGTTGTAGTCGTAGTTCTCGCCCTGCCACCGCTCGTCCCAGCGGCGCATGTCGTCCTCGGCGTACTCGTGGCCGGGCTTGACCGCGCTGGTGAGAAAACCGCGGCCGAGAGGGGAGTAGGGCACGAAGCCGATGCCCAGCTCCCGCACCACGGGCAGGATCTTCTCCTCCACATCGCGCTCGAAGAGCGAGTACTCGGTCTGCAGGACCGAGACGGGGGTGATGGCGTGGGCGCGGCGGATGGTGTCCGGGTCCGACTCGCTGAGGCCGAAGTACTTGACCTTGCCCTGCTGGATGAGTTCGCCGACCGTTCCGGCGACGTCCTCGATCGGCACGTTGGGGTCGGGGCGGTGCTGGTAGAGGACGTCGATGTGATCGGTCCGGAGCAGCTTGAGGCTGTTCTCGGTGACCTGGCGGATGTTCTCCGGGCGGCTGTTGAAGCCGGTCCCGAGCGGTTGAACGGTCATGTCGTAGCCGAACTTGGTGGCCAGGACGACCTCGCCGCGGAAGCCCTTGACGGCCTTGCCGACCAGAGCTTCGTTGGCGCCTTGGCCATACATCTGGGCGGTATCGAAGATGGTGATGCCGAGTTCATGGGCCCGGTGGATGGTGGCGATGCCCTCGTCGTCGTTGGACGGGCCGTAGGAGACAGACATGCCCATCGTGCCGAGGCCGAGTGCGGAGACGCGCAGTCCCTGCCGTCTGAGTGTCCGGTGCTGCACGGATGCTCCTCTTGCTGCTTACCGGATGGGAATGACCAAGCCGAACGGTTCGGCCGGAAGATTCATGGCAGGCCGGACTGGGCGGTGATGGCCGAGTGAGATTCCTCGGGTCCCCGCCGTGTGCCGGAAGTGCGATTCAGGAAGCGGTGTCGCGGGTTCCCGGTTCGACGGACGGGACGGCATCGGCGTCCCAGCTGGCCAGGAGCGGCATGAGCCGGGCGGTGGGCGAGTCGGGCTCGGCGGTGTAGACGATGAGCATCTGATCCGGTTCGTGCGGTGAAACGACGATCTCGATGTCGAAGGAGAGGGCTCCGGAGGTGGGGTGCTGGATGCGCTTGGCGACGGAGGTGTAGTCGCGGACGGTGTGGTCCCCCCACCAGCGGGCGACGTCGGCGTCGGTGGTGCGCAGTTCGTCGACGAGGGCCAGCAGGGCACGGTCGTGCGGGCGGCGGCCGCTTTCCCGGCGCAGCGTGGCAACCGCGGCGGCGGCGACTTCGGGCCAGTTGATGATCCGCTCACGGGCGATGGGGTCCTGGAACAGGTAGCGCATGAACGAGGTCCCCGGCTCCAGAGGGCGGCCGAGCACGGCGCGCACCAGCACGTTGCCGGCCAGGACGTCGCCGCGATGGCCGAGCAGCAGCGCCGGGACGTGGTCGAGCGTACGGATCAGCCGCAGCAGCCCGGGATCGGGGCGCTGGTTGGCCGGTGCCTGCGCGTGGCGGCGGGGCCCGGGGGATGCGAGGTCGTGCAGGTGGGCGCGCTCCACCTCGTCCAGGCGCAGCGCCCGGGCGAGCGCGTCGAGGACCTCGGTGGAAATGTTCGCCTGGCGTCCCTGCTCCAGCCTGCTGTAGTAGTCCGTGCTCAAGCCGGCCAGGTACGCCAGTTCCTCCCGGCGCAGGCCCGGCACACGCCGGTCGCCGGGGAACGCCTGGATTCCCGCCTGGGCGGGGGTGAGGCGGTCACGACGGGAGCGCAGGAAGGCCGCGAGAGCGGCACGGTCACGGGACATGTCTCCAGCGTAGGTAGGGATGCCCGGGGGCGGGTGGTCCTGTCGTGCCCAGGTCCGTCCTGACCTGGCCCGTCACCTCCACCGCGCCGTAGACAAGGTGCATGACTTCCACCCCTGTGAACCCCAGCAGCCCTGCTTCCCCCGCCGCCCGCCTGGCGGGACGCACTGCCATCGTCACCGGCTCGACCAGCGGAATCGGGGCCGCGATCGCCCGTACGCTGGCCGGTGAGGGTGCCCGTGTCGTCGTCAGTGGCCGGGACGCCGCTCGTGGCAAGGCCGTCGTTGAGGAGATCCGTGGTGCTGGCGGTCGCGCCGACTTCGTCGAAGCGGACCTGGCCGGCGGCTATGACCAGCTGCGTGTCTTCGCCGCCGAGGCGACCTCCGCCCTCGGCGGACGCGTCGACATCCTGGTCAACAACGCGGGCCTGTACCCGGCCACCTCCACCGCGGATCTGCCCGACGCGGACCTCGACGCCATGCTCGCGGTCAATATCCGGGCCCCGCATGTCCTCGTCGGAGCTCTGGCGCCCGCCATGGCCGGGCGCGGCAGCGGAGCGATCGTCAACATCGGATCCTGGACGGCCGTGGTCGGCACCCCCTACGCGGCGATGTACACCGCCACCAAGGCCGCCGACGAGCAGCTCACACGCTGCTGGGCCGCCGAGTACGGGCCGCGCGGCGTACGCGTGAACGCGGTGGCGCCCGGCGTCACTCTCACTCCCGGCACCGAGGCGGGCCTCGAACAGCTCAAGGCGATCGCCGCCACCACTCCCGCCGGTGTGGGAGTCCAGCCCGAGGACATCGCTCAGGCAGTCCTCTTCCTCGCCTCCGACGCCGCCGCGAAGATCCACGGCGTCACGCTCCCCGTCGACGGCGGACTCACCACCACCCGCCTGAACTGAACTGCCTGACGTATGCGCCGACCGTCGCGTCGACGCCGTAAGCCAAAGAACCCACAGGAGTCTCCATGACAACCGCACTGCCTCCCCTCGCCAAGAAACTGGCCCTCATATCGGTCGCCATGCTGTTTGGCGCCGGTCTGGGCTGGATCGCGCTGCCGTCCACACTCGTCGACCTGTTCGGCGTTCCGCTGGCAGACGAGTCCCACGCATACGCCACCCTCAAGGGCATAGAGGACATCCTGCCGGCCCTACTGGTCGGACTGTTCGTCCTCCAACAGAACCGCCAGGCGCTGCGCACCGCCCTGTACGTCATGCTGCTCGTGCCCATCGTGGACAGCACGCTCGTCATCATGGAAAAGGGCCTGACGCCCGCCCTCGTGATGCAGATGCCGTACCTGCTTGTTCCGCTCGCAGCCGCCTACTTCCTCGGTGAATCCGCTCGCGCCTCATCCGTGCTGGGGGCCCCAAGCATCTGAGATCGTCAACCACAACGGCTAATGCTGAGCCGAGCTGTCAGTGGGTGATAAGGACAGCTGCACCAAGAACGGTCAACGGTCAGTCCAGAACCCCGTTCACAAGCTCGCCGCACACCAGTCCGCCACGCCCGCGCAGCGGGTGGACCTGGGTATCGCGGAGGCAGTCGAACGGCAGACGCGCGATGTGCGAGCTGGGTCGGCGCGCGTTCCCCGAGCCGGAAGCGGCGTCACCGGGCCCGACCGAAGCGATTCGCGTCCAGCGCCGCCGCGAAGCCGACGCCACCGGCGCGGCCGCCCTGCGCCGGGTCCGTACAGAACGAGCAGGACGGGAATCCAGGGCGGCAGCCGCGGTGCCAGGAGGGCTGTGGTCAACAGCCTGAAGTGGGTGAGGCTCACCGCGAAATACGGTGTCAGAGCAGCCCACTAGCGTGCGGGCAAGAGGCGTACGAGCAAGGCCGAGGCCTTGTGGCAACTGGTTTAGTGGTCCGGTGGGGCCGTTGCACTCCGTCGTAGCTACCCATTGCGGCGCCATGCCCGTGCCGCCCGCGCGGCTCGGATTGCGATGACTACGGCGAGCGAGTCAGGGCTGCGGGATGAGCTCGGGCATGGAGGATGCGGCCGTCTCCGACCACATCACCGCGTCGGGGACCCGGCTGTGACCCGCATGGCCATGCTCTGCCCGGTGGGCCGCGCGGACGCGGTCCAGAAGGGCGGTCAGGGCGGGGGCTCGAAGGTTCCTCGGTGGCCTTCGGCGAGTTCGTGGATCAGGGAGCTGAGGCCGGCGCATCCGAAGGTGGGGTGGGCGTGTCGGCCGCGGCAAGCACCAGGCCCTGACAGGCGGTCATGTTGGCGGCTGCCACGGTAGCCAGGGCGCTCCGGGTGAGGTCGTCGTCGTCAAGGGCGAGTCGGCCGTAGTCGCAGAACCCCATGCGTTGACCAGGGCAAGGGACTCCTCTCGGGGGAGAAGGTCAGCGATCGCGTCGACTGCCACGAAGTCGAAGTCGATAGCGACCTGGAAGGCGCTATGACACATGGCAGGGTCGGCGGCGAACTCGCCGGTCAGCGGGGCGTGGGTGCGGCCGACTGCTGGCGGCCGCGGAGAGCGGCGGCGAGGGCGTGAGGAGGGCATACCGCGTTCAACAGGCCCGCTGCGCGGGCGGTCACCGCTACATCCCCGCTTGGCGCACCGCGCGCATCTCACGGACCCGCCTCGGGCGCGACCTCGCCTGTCTCACGTACGGCCAGATCGTCGGCGGACCAGAGCCCGCGCCCGAGGAAGTACAGGGCGACCATGCTCGCGAAGAGAACGCGCCCCAGCCCGGGGCCAGCACGATGACGTTCGCGTCGCCCCAGTGGGAGCTATAGGCCGCACCCTGCATGGTCGTGAACAGTCACGGGAACCAAGCCGACCGGACGAGGCCGGGGTCCCCGTGCCAGCCGTTTCCCCGGTGCCACGTCAGCAGATGAGCCGAAGCACAGGAGCTGTCACCTGCGGAGCCAGATGAGCTGGCGAATGGGAAAGGTCGAAGCAGCCTGGCTGTCACAAACGAGGCATCCGACTTGAAGTGCTCATTCAGCAGACTTTCTGTCACCAGAAACGAAGATCGGAAGCCGCTGGCTCTCTGTAGCGGTTTCATAACGTCATGGCCAATGCAGGTGCTGGGTTGGAAAGGGCAGGAGAAGCCACTGACGCCGGGGCCGTATGGTCGCATCAGTAGCGCATGGTCACGTCGCTCCCAGTCCTGTCTGGACACCGGGCATCCAATACTCGCATCCTCACAGCCATGCATGACTTCGCCCCCGGCGGCCCACAGGCTAGGAGTCCTTACCCGCCAATAGGGGTTTTCTTCTCTGTGTTCGTCTGTGCCATTCGTGAGATGCTGAGTGGGTGGAGGACCCAGATAGCGCGACTGTGCGCGTGGGCTGTTGGTCGTGCGGTGAGCAGGAGACGCATTGCCCTGCCTGTTCCGTTCCGCTGGTGAACCCTGAAGCTCCCTGCTGTCCCGGGTGCGGGCGTCGCTACGCTGTCGGGCGTCGACGGTCCCATTGCCCGGAGTGCGGGATGATGATCGATTCGGCCGGGAGGATCACCGAGCTGCGCGGCGATGTTGAGGCTGTCCTTCGTGTGTACGAGGCCACCCGGCGGGGTGGCGCCGACCCGGTTGCTCCGGCTGGAAACGAAGACGAACCGCAGAGCACGACAAGACAGGATGCCGATGCCCCAGCGGATCCGGAGCGCGCCGATGACACACACCCCACCCCGGGCCGGCGCGTCAAGGTTGCTGTCGTTCAGGGCGCGACCTTGGTAGGCGCAGCGGCAGTGCTGGCTTTGGCCGAGAGAGTCGTCGGGCTGTTCTCCGGCTGACCGCCGGCCGACGCTCCTCCGCGGCCATCGGCGGTGGCAGCGGATCACCGCACTCCCGGCAGTACCACCGACCCACTCCGCCAGACGCCACAATTCAGGTCGCAATGGCACCAGTAGTCGGCGTTCGGGGGCAGCCAGGTGGAGGGATCCTGGTCGGCCTTCCACCGGTTCGAGGCCGCCGACACCGCGATCAGCGCGCGCGGGTCGTCCAGGTCGTCGGCGTCGAGCTCGCGTTCCTTCGGTGTCCAGGCAGAGGCGCCGACCCGCCAATGGTGCCCGGTCGACGGCCATGCCTCGACCAACCCGCACGACCCCGGGGGTCATTCTTCAACTCCCTTGTTTCCGATTCTGCTTGGCCTGGACGCCCCATGGGTAGCCATGCGGTGCTCCACGGCCGGGGAGGGCCGAACGGGGCGACGGGAGGGGCTGATGACCACGGATGGGCACCTGCTGGACGGGAACGCTCCCGACGGCTGGGAACCGCACGCACTCCGGGTCTGGGAGGCGTACCGGCGCGGCGAGTGGTGCGACGACGTGCCCGAGGTGGAAGCGGCGGTGCTGCGCCGGGTCCTGCTCACGCCCCCGCCGCCCGTCCCCGGGCACCTGGCCCGGCTCCGTTTGCGCGGCGCCCGCGTCACCGGCACGCTGGACCTCACCGAAGCCGACATCGCATGCGCGGTACGACTCCACCGTTGTGTACTAGTCAAGGCTCCCCGGCTCGACGGTGCACGCTTCGGTGCCCTGGAGCTGCGCGACTGCGACCTGCCCGGACTCAGCGCGGCTGGGGCCCGGTTCGACCGCGAGTGCGCGCTTCTCGGCTGCCGGATCGATGGCACCGTCACCCTGTGCTCCACGACTGTCGGCGCCGGACTTGCCCTCGACCGCTCCGTGCTCACCGCGCCAGCGGACAAGCCGGCGCTGGACGCCGAATCTCTCTCTGTGGAGGAGGACTTCTCCGCCAACGGCACCACCTGCACCGGACCGGTCTACCTCAACAGCTCCCAGGTCCGGAACACCGTCGGCTTCCGCGGTGCCCGCCTCCACGGCCCCGGCGTCCACCTCCAGGCACCCGAACTTCACGTGGACGGCGGCCTCTATCTCGACCAGGGCTTCACCTCCGAGGGCCCCATCAACCTCTACGGCGCTTCGATCGGCGGCTCCGTGCACTTGGAGGACGCCACCCTCACCGGCACCGGCCAGGACCGCGGCGAACCCGCACTGCAACTCCTCTGCGCAACCGTCGGCGGCGACATCCAGGCCGGCCGCGGGCTCACCGTGCGCGGCTGCCTCGAACTGCGTGACACCTCGGTGCGCGGCACGGTCACTCTGAAGCGGGCCCGGCTGGACAACCCGCGCGGCGACGCCCTCAAGGCCGACCGGCTGCATGTCGGCGGCAACCTCAACTTCCGTGGCGGCTTTGTCGCCCGCGGCACCGTCGACCTCTGCGACGCGCGGATCGGCGGCTCCATCCTCTTCGAGGGCGCCGACCTCACCGCCCCGGCCGGCGAGGACACCACGGACACCGCACTACGGGCCCACGGGGCCGAGGTGGGCGCTGAGTTCAACTGCTGCCAAGGGTTCACCGCGAACGGCCGGGTAGCGGTCGGCGGCGTCACGGTCCGCGCCCGGCTCTGTTTTCGGGGCGCGCGAATCGACGCCCCCGCCGGGAAGCGGGCTCTCACCTGCCGCCGGTCGACCGCCGCCGAGCTGGTGCTGAGCTTCGGCGAGGCTCCGGAGGGCATCGTCGACCTCAGCCACAGCCGCGTGGGCGTGCTCCGCGACGACCCGGCGACCTGGCCCCGGACCCTCATCCTCGACGGCTTCGGCTACGACGGCGTCCAGCCGGTCCTCCCCGCCCACGACCGCCTGCCCTGGCTCGACCGCGACCCGGGCGGCTTCGTCCCGCAACCCTACGAGCAACTGGGCGCGCACTATCGGCAGCACGGCCGGGACGCCGACGCCCGCACCATCCTCCTCGCACGCCAGCGAAGGCTCCGCCCAACTCTCTCCCGCCCGGCCCGCGCCTGGAGCCTGCTGCAGGACGCCACCGTGGGCTACGGGTACCGACCTCAGCGCGCGGTCTGGCTGCTGACTGCCCTCTTCGCCGCGGGCACCGCCCTCTTCGCCGCCGACCCACCCGCCCCGTTCGGCGATGGCACACCCCCAGGGTTCCAGCCGGCCATCTACACCCTCGACGTGCTGATCCCTGTCGTCGACTTCGGCCAGCAGACCGCGTACGCCCCGCACGGCGCCCTGCGCTGGGCCGTCGTCGCCCTGGTCGCCGCCGGGTGGCTGCTCGCCACGACGGTGGCGACGGGATTGAACCGGGTGCTGCGGCGGAACTGAGCCGGCGCGGGCAGCGAGCCGTCCGGGAAGGCTGCTGGAGCGGCACCGTCGGCGGCGATGGCATGCCCACCACGCCGACCGAACACTCAGCGCCCGCCAGCGTCGCCTGGATGGCGCCGAGACCTTCCCTCGATCTTGGCCTCCTGTCGCTCCCGTAATCCGTGCGCGGCACGGCTCTGAAGCTGAGACACCGCGCCTGATACCTCGCGTCACGCCAGCTCGACGCAGACGGATCACATCTCATAGAAGGAACCATTCATCACCGCCAGTGCAGTAACCCTCAGGTCCTTATAGTTGGGTACCTTCACTCGAGCGCCATACCAGAACAGGCGGAAAGAAACCGACGCCCATACTGTGTGTATGAGACTGCCTGCGCTTTCCGAACGGGACCAGGTATGACCCTTCAGATCCCTGTTAACGTAAATGCCACTCAGCCCAGTTGTCCAGGCAGTCACTTCGTTGGGGCTCGCCATTTCACAGAAAGCTGGGAATTCAATCTTCTTGCCAACCCTAACGATTGAGGCCGTCATGCCAGAATTCCTCAACGCCAGCCGGTATGTTGAGCTCGGCGCGAACTTCTGCACTGAGGACCTGCGCAACCGCAGGTTCCATTACCACCTGCTGCGCCTCCACAGCATGCTGACGGATGCCGACGTCGAGGATTTGCAGGAACTAGGCCGTCAGGCATTCCAGAATGGAAATGCAGCGGACCAGGCAGATAAAATCAAGGACCGTGCCGACGCAAGTCCTCTCGCCCTCACGATCGCCGACATCACGAGGAGCGCGGCACTGCTGTCACCCGGCGACGAGAAGGAAGCCCTCGTGGGGGCCTTGATGGGCGCCTACCTATCGACAGCGGGCATCGAGGGTGTCGACAAGTCCTTGGTGGCGTGCCTTGGAGCCATTGCAGGAGCGATCACGCTCAGCGGAGAAACCACAAGAAACAGCATCCCGGAAGTTCCATTGTCCGAATATCTGAGCACAGCAGAGGTGTAGGCAGCCAGCAGTACCGGGTCCACCCGGGCGGATATGGGCGCAGCATAGGGCGCGAGGTGGCTGTTGAACGGTCGGTCGATCGGGGCGGGGCCGGCCGTCAGCGCGTCACACGCTGCCTGCCAAGCAACGTCCTCGGATCGAGCTGGGGAGTCGATCACCGTCCTGTCGCTGGACCCTGACCTGCATGCGGGAACCGGTATTGCACCGCTGAATCCCACCTGACCTGGCCCTGGTGCGCTTGCCGCCACGCCTGTCCGTGTGGGCGCAGCCGTTGGGGACGGCCCTACCGGGTGTGCGACCGCATTGCTACTGGGTGCCGTTGAGATGGTGTTGGCGGGCGGTGACCGGGGTGCGCCATCGCCGGCGGGCTGCTGGCTCGCTGTCGACCCACTGAGTGCCGGACGGATGAGCGGGAGCCACGCCAGCCATGAAGGCGGCGATGTCGCTGTAGTAAGCGAAGTCGCTGCCGCGGGTGTTCTCGCGCAGCCGGGCGATCGTCGCGGCCCCCTGGTCCTGGTCGTCGCGGACGGCGTGGTGGAAGACGAGGGCGAGGTCCTGGGCGAGCTCGGCGTACGTCACGCCCGCTGTACGGATCTCGGCGCGCAGCACCTGGGCGCGGTCGTCGACGTCGGCGTCGGTGCGGCCGGCGTCGCGGGCGAGGGCCGCGATATGGCTGATCAGGGTGGTGGCACGCAGATCCACGCCGGCCAGAAGCTGCTCAGCGAGGGCGAGTTCGTCGTCGGCGACGGTCGGGTCGGTGAAGGCCAGGGCGAAGGCGCGGTGCGCCTGGCTGTTGCCGCGCTCGCCGGTGACACCGTGGTGTTCGGCTTCGTCGCGTGCGGCCGCGTATGCAGCGGCGGCGCGGTCCATGGCGCCGTGAGGTCAGCGGTTGTCGCCTGCGACGCGGTGGTGGCGGTGTTCCCAGCCCAAGGTGCGAGCGGCGGGAGTAAGACGGTGGGCGGGCATCGCCGAGGCCGTCGACGCGCGCTGATCTCAACGGCTCAGGTGATCTCACAGCATGCTGCTCCCAATGTGCTCTGCCAGCTGCTTCATGTCCCAGGACGTGCGTGTCCCTGCAGGTCAGAACAGTGTCTGTCCCGACATCGGTGAAGCGGGCGGGACCCGGTTGTGACAGGTCGCCAGGTTGCGCAAACTCGGCATACCGGCTGCACAGACCGCCCTGGAGGGTGAGCGTCAGCAGCCTGGCCATGCTGGCCACGAGCCGCATGCGCCGACTCGAAAACCCCGCCGAAAGGATCTTCACCATGCGTGTAAGCACTCTGCTGTCAGCTCTCGCAGCAGTCGCCGTGACCGGCCTGGGCCTGAGCACAGTGCCTGCGGTCGCCGCGCCTGTCGCAGCTTCCTCTCCCGGGACCGCCGTCCAGGCGGCCGACGGCCTCGACGTACACCGCGGCAAGTACGTCACTCTGGGTGGCTGCCAGACGGCCGGCCAGCAGGGCATCGAGCGTGGCCACTGGGACCGCTACCAGTGCGCCGAGGGAACCTTCCTGTGGAACCTGTGGACCAACCGCTGACCCCACCTGGCTGCCGGCAGATTCCGTATGCGCCATGAGGCTGCCGACGGCCAGGAGTCCGGCCCCTCGCGTCAGGTCTGGCGCAGACGGGCCCGGGGACGACGTTTCCCGGCGCCTGGGTCGCACGGCGCTGCCGGGCTCGGCCCCAACACGCCTGTGCCCCGCGCTCTACCTGGCGATGCGGGACACGGATTCCGCCCAGTCTCGATCGCCGCTCGGCTGCGGCCCGCTGTTTGCCGACCCCGGCCACGGGGCTCAGGCCAACCCACCGTCGCTGGCTCACCTTCGCATACTCGCGACTTCCTTCCTGCCGCACCAGCAGGCCGGCCAGCGCAACCACCCAGCACCCTTAAGGAGAACTGCCATGTCCACCCGCACCCCCCGCTCGCGTGCACCCCGTTCCCGCAGGCTGCACAGGATCCTGCCGACACTCGCCCTTGCCTGCCTCGCCGCCCCGGGCCTCGCGCTCCCCGCCCACGCGACGACCGGAACCGCCCCGGCACACACTCGCCACACTGCCCAGACCGGCTCCCTGCAGGCCGCGGAGGCCTCCTTCCCCACCTGGGGGACTCGCTGGGTCGTGCACGCCACGCCGGACATCAACTCGCCGTCGGTCGGAATGATCAACCAGAACTCGGCCGGCCAGGACCGCGTCACCGCCGACTATCAGGTCGACACCGGCCGCCGGGTGTGCGAAGGCAGCGCCTGCTCCACCTTCATGGCGCACCTCACCTCGCCCGTCACCGGCTTCCTGACCGTCGTCGCCGTGGACATCCCTGAGGACCGGCTCCCCGGTGTTCCTGTGCAGGCTGCGCACGGCGGCACCCAGGCCGGCGCGCGGCAGCAGACCCTGCAGCGGGCCGCGACCTGGCTCACCGCCAACGGCGGGCGCCCGGTGCCCTACAGCCAGTCCTCACGGTGGCGGGACGGCTACCGGCAGGACTGCTCCGGCTACGTCTCCATGGCGCTGGGCCTGCCCACGCCCGGCACCACCACTGTGGGGCTGGCCACCAACCGCGGCCTCACCCGCCCCATCGCGATGAGCGAGCTGCAGCCTGGCGACCTCGTCATCGACGCCATCGGCAACAGCAACACGCGCCACGTCGTCATCTTCGAGCGGTGGAACGACGCGGCGCACCGCTCGTACATGGCCTACGAGCAGCGAGGCGGCCGCGGCACCACCCACCAGTCGCTGTCCTACGGACTGAACGCAGGCAGCGAGTACAAGGCCTACAGGCCCGTGCAGTACGGAGACTGACCCGACGCATGTCCGCCCCGCCGACCGGCAGTCGGCGGGGCGCCCAACGTCGGCGAGCACCGCTTCCAACGTCCTGGTCATCTTGCCGATGCCTCACTCCGTGGAAGACGAGCCCGAGCCTCGTGGTCTTCGGTGACGAAGCTTGAGGAAGCGATGCGGTTGAGGCGGTCGATTGGCACAGCCGCAAGGGCCTCCCACGGGGAGGACCGGTTCGTGAACACCTTCGCTACCGGCGCCCCGCGTTCCACCCGCCCCGCCCCCGGAAGACGATCACCAGAAGTCCAACCTGCGCTTGCCGAGGCCGCACCGGGGAGCCGCCTCGATTCTCAGGCCGCTTCCGTTCTGTGCCGGAAACCGGTCCGCGAACCGGCCCTCACGTCGGGCATCTGGGCAGGAGCGTACTCACCTGATTCAAGCTGTTGGGGTCCACGCGGATCCCGGGAAGCCACAGGCGCTGCCCCTTCTCCGTGACCTGGATCCAGATGCTGCTGTGTTTCCCGTTCTCGTCCGTGACGGTGACACCGTCGGCAACCCTGCATCGGCCGTGCAGCAACTGCTCGTGCCAGACCCGCTCGCCCGAGTTGGCCGTCATGTAGGGGCGGTAGGGATCCCAAGCCAGATGCAGCGCGCAATCGAGCGTGCGGGGTTTCTGGCACTTCTCCTCAGCGTTGTGCACAACCACGCCGGCATCGCCGTAGCCGATACCGGTGCCCTTCGGTGAGTCCTGCAAGCCGAGCAGCGTCAACAGCCCGATGGCGAGGCCGATGGCCCCGCCTACCGCAGCGAAGGCCCACCGGCCGGACAGATATTGGGGTAGACGCCGCCCCTGGACCGGGGCGGACGCCTGCGCCACGGTCGGCGGGGCATCACCGTCTGGTCCATCGGGACGAGCACGGTCAGCGGCCTCCCACAGAGCCCGGTACTCGCTGGGATCTCCTCCCAGCACCCGGCACAGGTCCAGTACGACGGGCCAGGGGGGCACGGTCCTGCCGAGGAAGTAACGGGAGAGCGACGAGTCACTGATGGGAACTTGGCTCTCCAGGGCTCGGAGCGTGCAGCCCGAACGCTGCTGCAGCCCGCGCAGCGCCTCGCCCAGCCTCCGCGCTGCCGCGGCGCGCTCCGGTCGTTGACCGTTCATCAACAAGGGTCTCCCTGCAAGGTGCCTACCGTGTCCCGTTGTCTGCTTCATGTCCCGGGATGAACACGTCCCAGCAGGTCAGAAATCTATTGATCCCGACATTGATGAAGCAAACGGGATCTAGTTGTGAAGGTGCATCAACCCCTGCAAACTCGGCGTACCGGCTGCATAGATCACCCCTGAGGGTGAGCGGGCCGGTGATCGTGGCGGTGCGGCAGAAGCCGCACGAGCCTTCGAATCCCCGCCGAAAGGACCTTCACCATGCGTGCACGCACCCTGCTGTCCGCCTTCGCAGCGATCGCATTGACTGGAATCGGACTGAGCGCGGCAGCGCCCGCAACAGCGGTGCCCGCTGCCGCCTCCTCGCGCATGACCGCCGTCCAGGCGGCCGACAACCTCGACGTCCACCGGGGCAAGTTCATCTCCCTGGGCGGCTGCCAGACGGCCGGACAGCAGGGCATCGAGCGCGGGCACTGGGACCGCTACCAGTGTGCCGAGGGAACCTTCCTGTGGAACCTGTGGACCAACCGCTGAGCACGTAGCGCCGTTGGCGACTCCCCAGAGCAGCAACATCCAGCTGCGCGTCATGGCCGGGATGGTGACGATGGGCGAGAAGCCCCTGCCGCCGTCTCTGCCCCGCTCACTGGTGGCCGCGATGACGCGGTGGCCGGTGAGCGGGGCGAGGGGGCGGCCCGGTATTTCGCGGCGGAGACGGGCTGGCAAACCGCTGCCAGTTCGTCGAGGATCATCAGCGCCGATACGGCGTGAAGCGGTTGTGCCGCGCCGTGGGCCTGGCCCTGTCAACCTTCTCCTACTGGCGGTGGGCGGTGCCGCTGCGGGCGGCCCGCCACACGGCCGACGCCGAGCTCGCCGCCCGGATACGCACCGTCCACCGCGCCTCGGACGGCACCTACGGCATCCCCAGAACCACCGCCGAACTCCGGGAGAACGGTGAGGTGGTGAACCACAAGCGCGTCGCCCGGGTCATGAAAGCGATCGAACTGGCCGGGCTCCGCCTGCGCCGCCGGCACCGCACCACCGTCCCCGACCTCGCCGCCGCGAAGGCTGCGGACCTGGTCGGCCGCGACTTCTCCGCAACCGAGGTCAACACCAAGTACGTCGGCGACATCACCTACCTGCCGCTGAGCGGCGGGACGTTCCGCTACCTGGCGACCGTGATCGACCTCGCCCCACGACGCCCGGCCGGGTGGGCGATCGCCGACCACATGCGGGCCGACCTCGTCATCGACGCCCTGCATGCGGCCGAACGGACCTGCGGCAACCTCGCCAGCGCCATTTTCCACAGCGACCACGGGGCCCGGTACTGCAGCCGGGCCTTCGCCGACGCCTGTCGGCAGGCCGGCGTCATCCAGTCCATGAGCGCGGTCGGCTCCAGCGCGGACAACGCACTCGCCGAGTCGTTCAACGCGACCTGCAGACGGGAGACCCTCCAAGGCCGCCGGACCCGGGACACCGAGCGCGAGGCCCACCTGGACCTCTTCCGTCGGCTGCACCGCTACAACTGGCAGGACTCGATGTTCCATGACTACCGCCCATTCCAGCCGTCCGGACCGCGATGCGGTGTCTGAGACGTCCGGCAGGACAACCGGATGACTCCGCTACAGGTCAAAGCACCTGCAGCGGACAAGTGCCAGACAATACGGAACACGTGCAACGCCTATGTGCGCCCGTGATGAGGATCTCTGGAAACGGCTCTTTCCACAGTTTCGTGAGGCTGCCGTTCAGTGGTGTCGCTCTTCTACGACGTTGTCGTTCTCGTCAGAGAGTTCGAGGCTGTGCTGCCAGCCGAGTCTGGCAAGGAGCGTGGCCAGGTCGTCGATCCGCTGAGGGTCGATCACGCCATTGACCAGGGTTGTTCCGTCGTCGGTCTGATCGATTTCGATGCGACACCAAGCGGTTTCGGCTTCGTAGGAGTACCAGGAGGACGACCGTGTTCTCCGGCCAAGTGAGCCCAAGCGGGATGCCACCTGGGTGGGATCGATACCCCCGGCGAGGATGCCGCAGACGTTGTTGGCCATGTAGGGCAGGGCGGTATTGAGCGGTCTGTCGCTGTCATCGCTGGTAGGTGTGCCCACCTGAGTGAGGCCGTCAGCTGAGACTGCCGTGACCGGGGGTAGCCGGATCATCAGGCGAAGAAACCACCAACATCGCTGACCTGGGACGATGACACTCGGAGTGCGGTGCCGTCCGGCGAGCACACCGGAAGTGTTCCGGCTCAGGTCCGTCGGCGGGCTGCCGGATCGCGTGAGGCGACGTGCGCGTCGACGCCGGGCCGCGCGTACCGTTCCAGGGAGCGTCGGAGGCGTGTCGGGAGCGAGCCAGCAGCATCGGCGTGGACGTGCCGTGGCCACAAGGTCTTCGACTTCCGCAGCCCTGGCAATGGTCACCACTGTCTGAACCTCTGCACGGAGTACACCCCTCCGCGCAGTTCCTGATCCCCGACGACTCGGCTCATGTCGCCGAGCATCAGTGCCTGTCTGTCTCTGGACCTGTTGACGGGCGCGCTCGGCAGCCTGGTAGCAGGCAGGCGGAGGGTGAGTTGCCGGTCGGCAACTTGCGATCGATCAAGAGTCTCGGCCCCTCAGCGGAGTTCGGGTGGTGATGCGGCTCGTCGCCAGAGTGGCCGCCTCTGCGTGCTCCCCGCCCCATCTGCCTCAGCCCTGCCAGTGGAGAGAGCCGGACCTGCCCGAACCGGCTGATCCCTTGCACCCCTGTCGTACGCCCGGGCTCCGTACGCCGATGCGTGCGGAGCCCGGGCGCGGCCCGGCTTCGGGCGTCCGCGTCCGCGTAGTGGTCCGGTTTCATCGGCTCGTCAGTCCCCACACGGTGACCGGCCGTCTCCGGCGTGCCAGGACACGCTGCGACACCAACGAGCTGTTCAGGAGGCCCTGCTCGTATGCGCCGAAAACCCCGCGACCACCCAATCGAGACTCCCGTTCGACGGGCACAGGCTCTCAAGATTGGAACGACAACAGCTGCTGGTAGGAACCGCGCACGATCCCATCGTCAGGCGGGTCTGCAGATGCGTCACCCGCCAGCGTGGGTGGGAGCGCCAGGCTTCGGGGACCGTGTGTGACCGGGAGTAGCGGCGCGTCAGCAGTAGTCGAGCAGGCTGTAGACGTTGTCCCAGCCCCACTGGTCTAGGTAGACCTCGCTGACGTAGACGTTGCGGTTGCCGCTGTCGTCGTCCGTGAGAAGCCAGTAGCGGCTCCGGCGCCCGTTGTCGGAGTAGTAGACGCCTTCCTTGATGCAGTAGAAGTAGTTCGACCCCGCATACAGCCACCCAGCGTGAGTGGAGTCGTAATAGTCGGGGGTCCAGTGCGTCCACTGATTGACCACCGTGTTGAGGTACACCTTGGGGTACGCGGCGGCTTTGGCCGCTATTGCGGACGTGTGAACCGAGGCAGCCGCCGTGCCGGAATCAGCTGTTGCGGCATGCCCCGCGCCTGCCATACCCATCACGAGGCCGGCGGCGAGCAGACCTCCAAGAAGGCGGCCCGGCATACGAGTTCGCATCTGAAATCTCCCTGTTCCCGAGGGCTCTGTCGACCGAGAGACTACGAGGCGCACGGTCGGCTGCCTTCTGGTACCTGTCAGGTTGTGGTTCCGCTCTTTGGCTGGTATGGCCGTGACACGGAGGAGGTTGCCGAGCCTGCCACGCCGCCGGTCCTGTCTGTGGCATCGCGGACGTCGCCGATGGGTGAACACCTTCGAAGCGCCGCGATCCAGGCGCGTCACCGCGGTGCCCGCGGTCCACCGCCGACTGCGGCAACAGGGTCACCTGGATCTTGGTTGGCTTCGCAACCCCGAGCTACCAGGAGGCCCGGTACTCATGCCTGTAACCAGCTGCGATCACCCGATCGACACTCCCGTTCGACGCCCACACCTCAAGATCGGAACGACAACAGCTACTGAGTGCGGCCTGTTCGGTGGGGTCGAAGGCAAGGTCTCATCGGGCGGCCCCCGCCCTGACCTCGCCATCCATCAGGCCGCCCGCGCCCGTGGCCGCACACCTTGTGGCTTGCGCCCCGCCCTGTGGGGGACATACGTCGGCTGACCTGACCGGGCTGCTCCGCCTCCCTCAGGGAGGCGGAGCAGCCCGGTGGTGGTCGGGGTCCGGCTCCCTGGCACATGGCCGCCCGTCGAACGCCACTTCGGGCCCGCGCCTTGTGTGGTGGTTGCCGCTGGGAAGACAGGATGCGGAGCTGGTCCAGGCAGGCGAGTTGAGCGCAGGCGCCTGCGAGGTGGTCGGGGTTGGCAGCGCTCGGCGAGCAGGCGGTCATCGGCGCGGCGCGCATCCCCTTCGGCGCCCTACGAGGAACTTGCGGTGCACAGCGTGCAGTCGCGGGCATCGTCACGGGTGATGGAGCGAAAGAGGTGTTCAGCGTGGACGTCGTTCCAGTGCAGGCCGCGTGCTTCTCCTTGGTGCAGGCCGGCGCCGATGCCGTGCTCGTGCGCCACGCTCACCGTCACGCAGGCTCTCCGGCCCGGCGCCCGACACTCGCCTGCGTTCAGCTCCGGTTCAGGTGCCGCGGGCCACAATCGAAGCATGCGTGTTCTGGTCGTCGAGGACGAGGAGCGTTTCGCCGATGGGCTGCGCAATGGCCTGGAGGCGGAGGGTTTCGCTGTCGATGTCGCGCTCGACGGTACGGACGGACTGTGGCGGGCGCGCGAGAACGCGTACGACGCAATCGTCCTCGACATCATGCTGCCGGGCCTGAACGGCTACCGGGTCTGTGCGGCGCTGCGTGCCGAGGGCAACTGGACGCCGATCTTGATGCTGACCGCCAAGGAGGGCGAGTGGGACGAGGTCGAGGGGCTGGACACCGGCGCCGACGACTATCTGACCAAGCCCTTCTCGTACGTCGTCCTGCTGGCCCGGCTGCGGGCGCTGCTGCGCCGCGATCCCCGCGCGCGGCCCGCGGCGCTCACCGCAGGTGATCTGCGGCTCGACCCGGCGGCGAAGGAGGTCTCACGCGGTGGGGTAAGGGTCGAGTTGACCGCCCGCGAGCTGGCGTTGCTGGAGTTTCTGCTGCGCAGACGCGGCGAGACCGTATCCAAGCGGGAGATCCTCGCGCACGTCTGGGACGAGGACTTCGAGGGCGACCCGAACATCGTCGAGGTCTACGTCCGCCATCTGCGCAATAAGCTCGACCGGCCCTTCGGACGTGCCGCGATCGAGACGGTACGCGGCTCCGGCTACCGGCTGGCCTCCGATGGGGGTTAGGTTCCGGTCGGCTGTAGCAGCTGTCCTCGTCGTCGCGGTGGGACTGCTGGCGGGGGCAGTGGCCCTGGTCGTGCTGTTGCGGGCCGAGTTGACCGACGACGTACGACAGGCCGCGCGCGCCCGTGCCGAGGAGGTGGCGGCCGTCATCGAGTCGGGGCGGGGCGTGCCCTCGTTGGCTGTGACGGAGCGGGACGAGCAGTTCATTCAGGTGCTGGACGCCGAGGGCGCCGTGGTCGCGGGCAGCGCCAACGTCGAGGAGCTGCCTGCGCTGGCCCGCCTGGAGGGCGGGGGCGAGGCCAGGGTCAACACCCCGCTGGACGAGGACGAGTTCCTGGTGGTGTCGGTGGCCGCGGACGGGCCGGACGGGCAGAAGTCGGTGCTGGTCGGGCGGGCGCTGATCGCGGTCGCCGAATCGACGCAGATCGTCACCCGCCTGCTGCGCGTGGGGCTGCCCCTGCTGCTCCTCCTGGCCGCCGGGGCCACATGGATGGCGGTCGGCCGGGCACTGGCCCCGGTCGGTGCGATCCGGTCGGAGGTCGACGCCATCTCCTCCGCGGAGCTGCACCGCCGGGTGCCGCTGCCGCGCAGCCGCGACGAGATCGCCCGGCTCGCCACCACCATGAATCGCATGCTGGACCGCCTCGAACGGGCTCAGACGGCGCAACGGCGGTTCGTCTCGGACGCATCGCATGAGCTGCGCTCGCCGGTGGCCTCCATCCGGCAGCATGCCGAGGTTGCGCTGGCCCATCCCGACCGGACGACTCCGGAGGCGCTGGCCGCGACCGTACTGGCGGAGGATCTGCGGATCCAGCGGCTTGTCGATGATCTGCTGCTGCTGGCCCGGGTCGACGAGGACGCGCTGCGGCCGCACCTGCAGGAGATCGACCTCGACGATCTGGTCCTCGACGAGGCACGACGCCTGCGCTCGACGGCTGCCGGGCTTCGGATCGGCACGGCCGGCGTGTCGGCGGCCCGGCTGCACGCGGATGGGCAGGGCCTGCGGCGCATGCTCCGCAACCTCGGCGACAACGCGGCCCGCCACGCACGCTCGGAGGTGACCTTCGACCTCACCGAGCGGGAGGACGGCCAGATCGTGCTCGGGGTTGAGGACGACGGCCCCGGGGTTCCGCCCGCCGAACGGGAGCGGATCTTCGAACGGTTCGTACGCCTCGACGACGCCCGGGCCCGGCCCGGAGAGGGGGCCGACGGCAATGGACTGGGGCTGGCGATCGTCGCGGAGCTGTTGGCGGCGCACGGAGGTCGGGCCACCGTGTCGGACAGCCCGCTCGGCGGGGCCCGGTTCGAGGTGTGGCTCCCTCACCGCTGAGAGCTGCTCATGACGCCGCTGAAAGCGGGTTCAGTTTCGTTCAGGGTCCCTTCAGCGCTCCGGTGGCAGCGTTCCCACCACGGCAGAGGAGCCAGTCATGAGAAACAGGAACCTGACAGCCGGTGTGAGTGTTGCGCTGGCCGCGACGCTCGCGGCCGGTGCCTGCAGCGCCGACGCCGGCAGCAAGGAGCCGAAGGCCAGTGCCGACTGCGTGCGGATCGTGGACGACACCACCGGAAAGAAGACGGACGCGTGCTTGCCGCTTGCGCCCAAGAAGGACCGGGTCGATCTGGGCAAGCCGGTCTTCTCGCGTCCGACTGCCATCACCAACCCGCTCCACCCAAGCTCAGAGGTCCAGCAGGTGATCTACGGAGGGCAGGTCGACGGTAAGCCGTTCCGAACCGAGTTCACCCTGCTGCCCGACACCAAGTCCATCGCCCTCAGCGGTGAAAAGGTGAAAGTGCGCACCCTCCAGTACATGGCGCTGTCCGAGGGGCGGATCCATGAGGTCGCGCTCGACTGGTTCGCGCAGGCCGACGACGGTTCTGTCTGGTACCTCGGCGAAGATGTCTTCAACTACGAGAACGGTGTCGTCGCCGACACCAACGGCACCTGGCTGGCGGGAAAGACCGGACCCGCCGCGATGATCATGCCGGCGCGGCCGAAGGCCAGGGATGTGTACCGGCCGGAGAACGTTGCGGAAGTCGTCTTCGAGGAGGTCACGGTCAAGGCCGTGGACCAGACCGTCGAAGGGCCCTACGGTCCGGTCAAGGGCGCGATCACGGTGAACGAGCTCCACATGGACGGCACCCGCGAGGACAAGATCTTCGCCCCCGGGTACGGGGAGTTCTCCACCGGCAAGGCGGGCGCCGACCTGGAGGCGGTCTCAATTGCTGTCCCCACCGACGCGAAGCCTGGTCGGCTGCCGGACGGCCTGAACGCGCTGTCGACTGCGGTCCGTGCAGCACACGCCGGGTCCTCGGACCTGGCGCAGGTGCGGGATGCACGCGACGCCTGGAACGCGTACCGGACGGCGGACCGTGTGCCGCCGGTGCTCACCCGCCAGATGAACCGCGACCTCGACACACTCGCCGCGGCCGTCAAGGCGCGCGATACGGAACTGGAGCGAGGGGCGGCGCTCCGGGTCGCGCAGAACGACCTCGATCTGCATCTGCGCTACGAACCGCTCGCCGTGGTCGAAGCGGCCCGGATGGACCTGTGGGCGCGTCAGCTGACGCTGGACGCCGCCGCCGGAGACACCGGCGCGGTCGCGGGAGACGTCACCAGCCTCGAACTCACCTGGGACCGCGTCCAGCACACCACGGAAGCCGGAAAGGCCACCCAGATCGATGGTCGGCTGCGCGAACTACGTGATGCGGCCGACCGCAAGGACACGGCCGCGGTGGGAAAGTCGGCGCCCGGGCTGCAGGCCGCACTCGCGGCCAGTGGAGGGAGTCGAGGATCTTCGGCCGTCTTGGTCAGATGAATGGCTTGGCGTAGAAGCCTGTCGGCGCCTTGTCGGAAAGACACATTCCACACCCAGTCGCACCCACAGCCCTCCAGCATCGCAATGAGAATCACCGCAATGACGGCGCGGACCTGAACGGCGATCCGCCAGCATCCAGGACAGCACGGCGACGAAAACTTGCATCTGATGACCTTTCCGGTCCTCGCGGGTACCGTCGTGCTGCTCATCGCGGTTGCGGGCATCGACCGCGACAAGCTGGACGAGGCTGCCTGGAAGCGGCACGTCGAGGCTGGCCCGCGTCAGTGACCTGGTGATGGGTGCGCCGATGGTGCGGTTGTGTCAGATTGCGCAGGTCATCGTCGGGATCCGTTTGGCCACGGGACGATGACATCGTCGTAGCAGGCTGCGTCAGGTCCCCAGGATGGCGCCGACGCGGTTCGCCAGGGCTCGCAGGCAGGGGAACCGGGCTGTGGGTTGTGCCGTTCGAGGGCTGTTGCAGACCGGACGCCGCCATTCTCATACGCAGGTCGTACAGCAGTGGCTACCATGCGTGACTATCGGCGACTGTCAATGCGGCCTTCGCCCCGGTTTTTACCCCGGTTCGCGGAGCTCTGCGTGTACGCCGTCTCCTTTTGGCGAAGGGACAACCCGTCATGGCCAGCAAGACCAAGAAGACCGCCTCGCCGTCGAAGAAGAACGGTTCCTCCGAGGCCAAGCTGGTCGGTTCCCTGCGGCGCTACATCCGCGCCCGGGGCCCGGAACTGCTGGAGGATCCGAACGTCACCTCCGTCGGCATCGGCCGCAAGATCACCGGCGGTCGGCGGGGCCAGCAGGTCGTGCTGCAGTTCACGGTGGCCAGCAAGGCCGAGCCGGAGGCCCTGGAGGCTCTGGGCACGACCCCGATCCCCGAGAGCGTCACGGTGGACGGCGTCGAGGTGCCCACCGACGTGATCGAGCGCAGCTACGAGCCGCACTTCCGCACCGTGGCCGAGGTCGAGAGCCCGGCCCGCAAGACCCGCCTGGACCCGATCGAGCCCGGCGTGAGCGTCGGGCTGGCCGGGTCTGTTCGGCCGTCGGCGGGCACCATCGGCGCGATCGTCTTCGACAAGGCCGACGGCACCCCGTACGTGCTGAGCAACTGGCACGTGCTGAACGGCCCCGAGGGAGCGCTGGGCGACGAGATCGCCCAGCCCGGCCCGCACGACGACAACCGCGTGCGCCGCAACCGCCTCGGCGTGCTCAAGCGCTCCCACCTCGGCGTGGCCGGCGACTGCGCGATCTCCACGATCGAGGACCGCGGCTTCGTCCAGGAGATCTTCGAACTCGGCGTGGTGCCCGGGGAACTGGGCGAGCCCGACCTCGACGACAAGGTCGTCAAGAGCGGGCGGACCACCGGGGTCACCCACGGCATCGTCCGCCGGATCGACACGATCGCCAAGATCGACTACCGCGGCCGCGTCGGCGTGAAGACCATCGGCTGCTTCGAGATCGGCCCCGACCCCGCCAACCCGGCGGCCGACGCAGAGATCAGCAGACCCGGCGACTCCGGCGCGCTGTGGATGTTCAAACAGGCCAACGGCCGCCCGGGCACGGTCATGGCCGGCCTGCACTTCGGCGGCGAGGGCAAGAACGACCCCGACGAACACGCCCTGGCCTGCCTGTCGACCTCGGTGTTCGAAAAACTCGAGATCAGCCTGACGCCGCCGGCTCCCGAGGACATCGAGGGCGTCGCCGGCTACGACCCGGACTTCCTCGGTGACCGCGTCGAGGCCCCGCAGCTGGACGCCGCGCTCACCCGCGATGCGGTCCTCCTCGACGGCTCAGAGGTCATCCCCTACACCCACTTCTCGCTGACGCTGAGCAAGAAGCGGCGCTTCCCCTTCTGGGTCGGCTGGAACATCGACGGCGGCTCCCTCAAGAAGCTCAGCCGCAACGACATCCGCTTCGTCAAGGACCCCAGGCTGCCCGCCAACACCCAGGTCGGCAACGAACTCTACGAGAACAACCGGCTCGACCGCGGACACGTCGCCCGCCGCGCCGACCTGCTGTGGGGCAGCCTCCCGGAAGCCAACAAGGCCAACACCGATTCCTTCTTCTACACCAACATCACCCCGCCGATGGACGACTTCAACCAGAGCTCCAAGAACGGCCTGTGGGGCGAACTGGAAGACGCCGTCTTCGCCGACGTCGACGTCGACGACCTCAAAGTCAGCGTTTTCGGCGGCCCCGTCTTCCAGGACGACGACCACGCCTTCCGCGGCGTGAAGATCCCCCGCGAGTTCTGGAAGATCATCACCTTCACCGAGAACGGCACACTGAAGGCCAAGGCCTTCCTGCTCACCCAGAACCTCGACCAGCTCGAAGCCCTCGACCTCGACGAGTTCCGCCTCTTCCAGATCACCCTCGCCGAACTCGAACAACGCACCCAACTGCTCTTCCCGGCCGCTCTGCACAAGGGCGACACCCTGGCCGTCCCCGAAGCCGTGGCCGACCGGACCCCGCTGGACAGCCTCGCCGACATCCAGTGGGACTAGCCGACGCCACAACCAACGGCGCCAGACCCGGGGGTGCTCAAGCCGTACGAACTTGAACACCCCTCCGTGCTCAGCGAGCGAGGGCGACGGTGATGGGCTGGGCGCCGAGTTCCATGACCGGCTGCGCAGGATGGTCCGGAAGGCGAGGGCTGTGAGGCCGAGCCCGCGGAGGGGATCAGCGGCGCGCAGTCGGCATGGGCCGCCCCGACGGTGCCAGCCGCTCACGCGGCTGCGTCAGCGGGGAGAGGGCGCTGTGCCACAGACGGCACATCGTGACCGACACCCTCGGCCCTCGTCATTGCTTGCCGGCGGGACTCTGGCCAGGTGCAGCGCCCCGACGTAGCGGTAAGCGGTGATCATTCGCCGACGGTGAGGGCCTGGCAAGCGCGGCCAGGCGGCCCTCCCACTCAGGCCGCAGTTGTAGATCGTCTTGCTGGAGGCGCCCAGGACTTGGCGATCGGGGTGACAGTGTTCCCGGGCGGGCCGAGTTGGGTTCGGCGCTGTTCAGCTCCGCCTGTCAGGGGAGGCTGCTTCCCACCGGATGACGTGGAATACCGCCGCATGCTCGACCAGATCTACAGAGGAGACAAAGATGTGGTTCCACGGATCGCCCGGCTCTACAAGGTCATTCGAAACCCCATTGAATCACCTACTGTATTCGCGTAACTGCGCGTAGAGACATAAAAGGGGGATTGGACCTGTGCGGGGACATGCCAGCGAAGGAACTCCCTGTGAGCACCATCCCGGGGCAGCGGGCGGAGGTCCTGCATCCGCTGACGCGGCAAGGCGGCGAACCCGTCGGCTCTTGCTATTCGCACGCTGGTCTTTGGTTGGGTTCTGGGTGCTGCTCGCAGTTGTCGGCGGAAGGGACCTACTGCTCGATGGTGCGTTCGAGGCCCGCCTCAGAGGTGGGTTCCTCGTGGCACTCGCGGTACCAGTGGTTTCCGGAATCCTAGGAGGATTTGCCGCCAACGGCCGCCTACGCAGAGCGTTCGCCATGCTGGCGGAGATCGCCACACTCCTGGTTATCCTGTGGCTTGGATATCGAATCGGTGACTCCTGGGCGTGGCAGGGCCGTCTCGTCCTGTCATACCTCGTCGTACTGATCGCGGCGCTGGCGAACACGGTGCTGTTCTGGTCGGACTTGGCGATCACAATGCATCGAATTCCGGTTCTGAAGGCTCGGATTCTTGCACTCGGTCACCCTGCCGACTCCTCACGCGCAACCCTGATCGGTGCTGGTATCGCTGCAGTTAGCGCTATCGTCGCGGCGAGCCTGGCCGTTCCTCAGTTCTGGTACTCCGCGCATTATCAGCCTTCCACGACTGTGCCACTCATCAACGTCACGAACTCCATCGAAAATATTCGTGAACGCGGGAAAAAATTGGAGATCACTGCCTCGGTCACGCTGAGAAATTCCGGGAAGACCAGCGTCCGCGTCCTTGCATCCATGTACGAGATCACCGGTACCAAGGTGACAGAAGCCAATCCAGGAAGAGGCTTGGACGAAGGTCGATGGAAGAAAGCGTTGAAGCAGAACTACGGTCCTGCTGCTCGTTACAACAGCTATGCAGGGTTCGAGAAACCAGTTCTCATCCAATTCGGCCCTGTCGCTATGGATACCGCGTGGCTCGAGCCCCAGGAGACCACACGCGCCACCGTCGTTGCATTCGCTCCGAAGGGGGCGTTCGACCTGCTCCGTGTGACGACCGATGTCGCCGCTGGTCGAGCGGATCGCCTCCCAATCGAAGACGATCGACGCACATTCATCGAACACGACGCGCGCACACCCTTCGGCGCCAGCGGCGAAAAGGGATGCGGCGGGGCCAAAGGATTGGAGACGAGATGGGACATGCGCCGAACCAGTTGGTTGGAGATCCTGACGACCAGCGAGCAGGAGGTAATGACTGTGTGGGGGGTCACTGAAGGCGAGGACTCTCCGTGGTGGCCGTCCGATCCGTGGATCGACGTCCAGCTTCAGCGGCGCGGTAAACCGTGTGAGCACATCTTCGACGATGATCATGGCTTGGAGGACCAGGCCATGGTCGGATGGTCCGGCGCTGTCGCTGATGCAGCGCCCCCGGGAAAATGACCGCGCGCCGCAGTCATCTTGATGCTGGGCAGGCAGATCGATCGCATGAGAGCGGCGGCGAACAGCCGGTGTTCTTCTGGTGATACGGCAGCCTCTTGTCGGACGTACGGCTGGGCGGCCGGGCGATTTCGGGCATGGCGTGGCGGGGTGCAGGCAGACGGGGCGATCGAGGCCCTCAAAGCGGTGTGGGCCTTTGAGGTGAAGCCGAGCACGGCTGGGTGCTGGACGCTGCCGCGCCGTCGACGCAGCGCAGTGTGCGGGTTCTGGCAGGGAAGGGGCTGGTGGAGACGGCCGGCCGGGAGATGGGTACGGAGCTGTCGGCGTGGGAGGGCCGGGCGGTGCGCCTGACGGCCGCCGGGAACGACCTGCTCGCCTACGCAGGCGTCCGGCTGGCCCCGACCCCGTGCGTGTCGGAGCCGGGACAGCAGCTGGTGGAGCTTGCTTGCGCCGTCGCAGATGGCGGCGCTGCGGCTGTTCGTGGGCCTGGCCGCCCAGTTGAAGTCGCCTCCGGAGTCAGGGCTTTCCGGGCAGGTCCGCGCCGCCGTGCACGACCGTGGTGCGAGGCGGTGGCGGCTGGGCTGGGGGACAGGTCCCAGGAGTCCGCTGTGTGTGGGGGCCCCTATCTCCTTGGTTAAGGTGGATGGGTGCTGCTTCAGGGCGTCTGGAACGATGTGCCCCGTGGATGTTGATGACCAGACGGTGGCAGTGGGCGGGGACGGACCGGAGTGGACGGGTGTGGTGAGCCAGCGCCTCCGTTGCTGCGTCTGTGGTGGGCCGACTGATGGCTCTGAGGACTACGTGCTCGTCGAACTGACGGCACAATTCGCTGACACTCGGCAATGGCTGGGCGCGCATGCGGAGCACCTGAACTCCGTCCTCGCAGAGGGGTTCTCCGTGGAGGTTCACAAGATGTAGGGGTTCCCCTTCCCAGACGGGACTGGTTGCTTCCAGCCCGCTCCGGGTGTCTGGGGTTCGTAGAAGGTTCCGTCGCGGAGCATGGCGAAGAGGACGTCGGCCCGGCGGCGGGCGAGGCAGAGCAGGGCTTGGATGTGGTGCTTCCCTTGGGTGATCTTCTTGTCGTAGTAGGCCCGCGATGCCGGGTCGCTGAGGGCGGCGAACGCGGAGAGGAAGAAGGCCCTCTTGAGCTGCTCGTTTCCGTGTGTCCTGAGCGTGAGAAGGAGTTGGTTGTAGGGCAGCTCCGATCACGGTGCTGTGTGAAAGATGAAGGTTTGGCCCTTCGGAGTCGCCCTGCGGGGGGAGGCTTCAAACCCCCTCATGCTGCGTTAGCTAATGACTGTCGTGGTGAGCGATGAGGAAAAGGCGTCGTAAGAGGCGTCAGGTGGGGATCGGGAAGACGAACGCAAGTGAATCGCTGCTGACGTGTCGAAAAGCAGACAGACGACATCGAAACCGGGGTGTGGAAACGACCCCGGGACGAGCCTGGCGGGTTCCCGCTTATTGGCCAGGTGGTGTCCGGCATGGAGGCGACGTGAGCCCGGTCTGCGGCTTTCGCATGGAACAGGAGAAGGCAGGTCCAGCACTGCTGCCGTACTGCGGCAGCGAGAGGGAGCGCCCCAAGCGGCAGACACCGTGAGGGGTCGAGTACCGATGCGGTACCTGCTGGCGGACCGGCTCATAGTAGTGACGAAGCCCCTGTAACGGGGGTGGAGCGAAGGGGCCGGGTCGTTCGTGACTGAGTTGATCACATCAACCGGACGACGTCTGGGAGGAGTGCGATGAGCCAGTTGAAGTCATCGACCAAGCCGTTTGATATCTCGAAGTGGGAAGTCAAAGAAGCGTGGGAGGAAGTCAAGGCCAATAGAGGTGCGCCCGGAGTGGATGGGCAGAGCATCGATGACTTCGAGAAGGACCTGAAGGGAAATCTGTACAAGGTCTGGAATCGCATGTCGTCGGGCTCGTACTTCCCTCCTCCGGTGCGGGCGGTGGCCATTCCGAAGCCGCACGGTGGTGGCACAAGAATGCTCGGCATTCCCGCTGTCGCCGACCGGGTGGCTCAGACCGTCGTAGCCCGGCATCTGATGCGAAGGGTGGAGCCCATTTTCCATCCAAACAGCTACGGATATCGGCCGGGACGGTCTGCCTTGGACGCGGTGGGGAAGTGCCGGGAGCGTAGCTGGCGGCGGGACTGGGTGGTCGAGTTCGACATCGCCAAGTTCTTCGACAGCGTGCCCTGGGACCTGCTGGTCAAGGCGGTGGCCGCGCACACCGACGCCGTCTGGGTGAACTTGTATGTGCGGAGGTGGCTTGCCGCCCCGCTCGTCATGCCCGACGGCTCCCAGATTGAGCGGGAGCGCGGAACGCCCCAAGGGGCGCCGGTCTCTCCCGTTCTGGCGAATCTGTTCCTGCACTACGCGTTCGACATGTGGATGGAACGGGAGTTCCCGTCCGTCTCGTTCGAGCGCTACGCGGATGACGCGGTACTGCACTGCGTCACCGAGCGAGAGGCCCGCCAGGTGCTGGCCGCGCTCACGGACCGGATGGTCGAGGTCGGGCTGCGTCTACACCCGGACAAGACCCGGATCGTCTACTGCAAGGACGGCAACCGCCGGCGCTCCTTCGAGTGCACGGCCTTCACCTTCCTTGGGTATACGTTTCGCGCCCGCAAGAACCGGAATCGGCACGGGAAGCTGTTCCTGTCGTTCGAGCCGGGGATCAGCAGGGAGGCCCTGACGAGGATCGGCCGGGAGGTGCGGTCCTGGCGACTGCACCGACGCGCCGAGCTGACCTTCAGCGAGCTCGCCCGCAGGATGAATCCTGTGATCGGGGGCTGGATCAACTACTACGGCCGATTCCGGCCCTGGGAGTTGGACCGCTTCTTGGCGCGCGTCAACACCTACTTGGTGCGATGGATCCGCAACAAGTACAAGCGGCTCGCGGCCCAGAAGAAGGCGTACTCGAAGATGCAGGAGATCGCCCAGCGATACCCCCGCATGTTCGTGCACTGGCGTCTCACCACGGCGGCCGCAGAGATCTGATGATCAGAACGACAAGAGCCGTGTAACGGGAGACCGTTACGCACGGTTCTGTGAGAGCCGAGGGGTGAGATCCCCCTCGGCTACTCGACTCGCCTGGATGGCTGTTCGCCGCGGATCGACGAGCCTGAACTGCGGGGCGCGGGGTCGCGGGGGCGAGGCCGGCGCAGGCGGCGACGTGGGCGGCGGTGGGGAAGGTGCTGCCGTCGCCGACCTCGATGAGGATCCGTACTCCGGGCCTGACGCCGATTCCCGGCATGGACGTCACGACTTTGGAAAGACATCTCACAAGCCGTTCGCGACGCCAGCGCGTCTCACGGGCCTCGGTCTTGCCCAGAACTCGGTGGTTCAGGGCTGGCAAGAGGTCGCCGTGAAACGGGCTCGCACCACCAACTCCAAAGAGTGGAGGCTGAGTCCGGTGGAGGCGACCGTGACGACGCCGGGCGTCACCGCTCTACCTAGAAGGCCTCGCAGGCCGGGGCTTGTATAGGTTGTCCGCCCGGCGCCCACACGGCTGCCACCACCCGAGTCACGGGACTGGCGCCCCTCTCAGTGGAGGCCTCGTCGGCCGGGGTCCAGGAAGGCGTCACAGTCCCGCGCTCGAACAGTCCGGCAGAGCTACCAGGAGCTCAGTCGGAGCTGTTACAGAGGAATTAGGGCTTGTAGGGGTCCAGCCTGGTGGGGCGGGGCCGGTTCTCGCGGAGAGTGTCCTGCCAGTCGGCGGCGCGTGCGTAGCGCCGTACGGTGTTGAGGCCCCAGCTCAGGTGGCGGGCGATCGCCCGGCGGGAATGTCCCTGGGCGAGCAGGTTGTGGACCAGGGCGTGCGCGGCCTTCTTGCGCTGGGCCCGACAGCCGTCGAGGTCCGGGCCGGCGGGCGCCGTGGTGTCGGTGGACGCCTCGACGGCCGCTTTTGCAGGCGGATTTGAAGCATTCAGACACTTGTGATGGGCCGTGGCGCAGGTTTCCACTGCCCGGCCGATGCCCTGCCACAGATGAAACCGGTCCGCCACCTGGACGGCAGTGGGGGCACCGATTCGCGCGCCCTCCGCGTAGGCGCCCGCCCGGTCCCGGCAAATGATCTCCATGCCCGGGTGGGTGGCCAGCCAGACGGTTAGTGGACCGGAGTCGCGCGTCGGGAGCACGTCGATCACACGATGGGTTTCGCCGCAGGTCAAGACGCTGGAGTAGGTCTGCCCGCGGCGGATCGCGAAGTCGTCCACTCCCAGCACGCGGGGCGTGCGGGCTGCGGGTCGGGCAGCGCCATGACCTTGCGCAGCAAGGTCATCCGTCCTGCGCGGAAGCCGAGCTGGGCGGTCAGCCGGGTGCCGGCCCGTCCGGCGAGGGCGAGCCCGACGTGTTCCAGGGCGCGGCCGAGTCGCGAGGTGAGGCGTGCGTATGGGGTGGCCAGCCGCGGGAACGGTTCGGCGAACGTGCGGCGCGGGCAGTCGGCCGCGCCGCAGATGAAACGCCGGACCGTCAGGCGGATCACAACGCTCTGCCCGGCGAGCGGCAGATCCTTCAGTTTGCGCTGGTAGGAGCCGTGCACCCGGTTTGACGAAGCACCGCAGGCGGGACACACACCGCGCCGGTCGCCCGGCCTCTCGCCACGATGTCGACCGTGCCGAAGGCGGCGGGTCACTGCATCGACGTCCACGTCGTCGATCCCGTCGAACCACCAGCGAGTCCCAGAACACTGTGTCGGCCTGCATGACCAGCACCGTCCCCGTCCCGGCCAGTTCCGGCCGGGACGAAGACAGACCAGACGGAGCGTCATACTCGTCCCGTCACGTGGCGAGGCGTACGCGGTCTCACCCGAACCCGGGCCTTCGCAATCGATCACCGCGGTCACGCTCCGCGACCGCTCCCCAAGATCTGTGACAGAGCCCAGTTCTCACCGACATTGATCTTCGCCAACAGGGATGTGTTACTCCCGAAGATGGCGATAAACGCCTCACGGAGAAGGCGACACAGCCACCGGCCTGGCCGAGCCGACCGCCGAGTCCTGTCCGCACGGCTCCGTTGGACCCATGCCTTGAGTAGAGGTCTAGCATGAAAAGCAAGGCTTCATCTCCAGGTCCGGGCCGCAGCGGCAGGGAGGCCGGTATGGCGTTCGACGCGACTGGTTTCGAGCAGGCGGACGGCTGCCGTTACATACCGATCTCCGAGCACGGCCTGATCGGCGATCTTCGTACGACGGCCCTGGTCGGCACGAACGGCACCATCGACTGGTACTGCTGCCCTCGCTTCGATGCGCCCAGCGTCTTCGGGTCCATCCTCGACGCCGACCGGGGCGGGTCGTTCGAGTTGGCCGCCGAGGTCCCGACCCGCACCAGGCAGTTCTACTTCCCCGACACGAACGTGCTGATCACGCGCTTCTTCGCCGCGGACGGGGTGGCGGAGATCCAGGACTTCATGCCCGTGGTCGACGAGTCGCGCGAGGCGGCCCGGCACCGGCTGATCCGGCGGGTGGTCTGCGTACGCGGAACCCTCCCGTTCAGGGTGCGGATCGCCCCTCGCTTCGGCTACGGCGCCGAAGCGCACACCACGCACCTCGAAGGCCGCACGGCGGTGTTCCGCTCCCCGTCACTGACGCTCGCGTTGACCGCCACCGCACCCCTGGAGAGCGACGGCCTGGACGTGTGGTCGCACTTCAAGCTCCTTGAGGGCGAGTCCAATGTGTTCGCCCTCGACCAGATCGGCGACGACGTCCCGCTCCGGTCGTGCCCGCGCGCCGAGGCGCAGGAGCAGGCCGAGGCGACCGTCCGGTTCTGGCGCCACTGGCTGGCCGCCTCGCGCTACCACGGGCGGTGGCGGGAGATGGTGAACCGCTCCGCGCTGGTGCTGAAGCTGCTCACGTACGCGCCGACCGGTGCGATCGTCGCCGCACCGACCACCAGCCTGCCCGAGCAGATCGGCGGCGAGCGCAACTGGGACTACCGCTATGTCTGGGTCCGCGACGCCGCCTTCTGCGTCTACGCGATGCTGCGCCTGGGGTTCACCTCGGAGGCCGAGGCGTTCATGGGGTTCATCTCCGACCGGGGCATCCTGCGGGGCACGGGGGAGAGCGGTCCGTTGCAGATCATGTACGGCATCGACGGGCGCACCGAGCTGCCCGAACACGAGCTTCCGCACCTGGAGGGATACCTCGGCTCCGCACCGGTCCGGGTGGGCAACGCCGCCACCGGCCAGCTCCAGCTGGACATCTACGGTGCGCTGATCGATTCGATCTACCTCTACGACAAGTGGGGGCAGCCGATCAGCAGTGACCGCTGGGACGAGGTCGGCGCCGTGGTGGACTGGCTGTGCGAGCACTGGGACCAGCCCGACGAGGGGGTGTGGGAGACCAGGGCGGGCAGGCGGAACTTCGTGTACTCGCGGCTGATGTGCTGGGTGGCGCTGGAGCGCGCGATGCGTATGGCGAACCGCCGCGGTCTGCCGGCGGACCTGCCCCGCTGGCGGGAGTCCCGGGACGCGATCTACCGGCAAATCATGCGGCGCGGCTGGTCGGCCGAGCGAGGAGCGTTCGTCCAGGGACTGGACGACCACATGCTGGACGCCTCGCTGCTGATGATGCCGATGGCCAAATTCGTCTCGCCCTCCGACCCCAAGTGGCTCTCCACCCTGGACGCGCTCACCACGGACCTGGTCTCCGACTCGCTGGTGTACCGCTACGACTCGACCGCCAGCCCGGACGGCCTGCACGGCCCCGAGGGCACCTTCTCGATCTGCTCCTTCTGGTACGTGGAGGCGCTGGCCCGCGCAGGCCGGCTGGAGGAGGCCAGGCTCGCCTTCGAGAAGATGCTCACCTACGCCAACCACCTCGGTCTGTTCGCGGAGGAGATCGGCCCGACCGGAGAACAGCTGGGCAACTTCCCCCAGGCCTTCACCCACCTCTCGCTGATCAGCGCCGCCTTCAACCTCGACCGCGCGCTGGGCTGACACAGCATCACCGCCGGGCCGGCGGTGCCCGGCGTGTGTCAGGCAGGAGGACCCGGGTTCGGCGATGTCGCACGGGGCGGGGGTGACGTCGCAGGGGGCAGCGGCCAAGTCCATGTCCCGGACGTCGCAGGCGATCCGGCTGAGCAGGGTCCGGAAGGCCTGGCGCTCATTCTCATCGAGCGCCTCAAGGAGCCGGTCTTCGGCTTCCCGTACCTGCCACTGCAGGTCCTGGAGGGTGTTGACGCCCCGGGCGGTGGCGACGATCTTGCGCTGGCGTCGATCGGCAGGGGTGAGCCGGCGGCCTTCGAAGCCGACGACTGGGCCCGCAGCGAGGCCATGCCCTCCGAGGTGATGACGCTCTTTGAAGGCCGAATCGCCATCGCCGCAGGCACTACCCCCATCCCTGAAGTGGAGAGACCATGCAGAACGCGATCGCGACCTCGGTGAAGACGACCGCCGTCATCAACGAGGCGGCCAGCGCCGCCGACCGGGAGACCGCTGAATCCTTCGCGGACCGGCTGCGGGACCTGCTCATGCTGACCCCCGCCCCGCCCCGCTTCCACCGTGGCCGCGACCAGCACCTGCGCGCCGACCACCTCATCCGCCTCGCCCACGGACGCGCCCAGGACCAGGCGCGCCGCTGGACGGCGACGAGACCTTCGCAGCCGGCTTCACCGCCCTCTGCTGGCGCCGGTTCATCTGTCGCGAGTAGGCCACCGATGCCGCCCTGGAGTACGTGCAGAACCTCAGCCCGTGGGAGTTCTGCCAGTTCCTGGGCGAGCTGATGGTGGCCGACGCGACGACCGGCAAGGCCCAGGACCGGTTCTTCTGCGAGCTCGCCACCCGCGTCACCACCGCTGCCCGGGTCCGGTCCGCGGCCGTGCCCGCCGAGAGGCTCGCCCCAGCAGCGCGTCGAGATTCTAAGCCTGGTGGACCAGCCGCACCTGAGCAGCGGCTTCGGCACGGCGCGCCCCCGTATTCCGTGTGGATCACGTACCGTCTTGAGGCCGGAGCCTCGGAGCACACCCGGGAGGCCGCCGTCTCCGGCTACCACGGAATCGCCTGATGAACAGCGGAACCGAGCCCTCCGGCGCGCCCGTGATCACGCTACGCCGTGAGTGAGCGCAAGCCGTACCCCAGCGACCTGTCCGACGCCCGATGGGCCCTGATCGAGCCGACGTTGACGGCCTGGAGATGGGTCCGGCTCGACCGCAGACCGACCGGACAGCCGGCCAAGGTCTACTTACGGGACGTCTTCAACGCGATCCTCTATGTGCACCGCACCGGAATCCCCTGGAAATACCTTCCGCACGACTTCCCGAGCCATGGCTCCGTCTATGCCTACTACGCCGCATGGGGGGGGGACGAAGGAATCTTCGCCCAGCTCAATTATGACCGGACAGGACTGGCCCGAGTGAAGGAGGGACGCAAACCCGAGCCCACCGCCTCCGTGATCGACACCCAGAGGGTGAAGACCTCGAGCGACGTGCCCCTGACCAGCCAGGGAACGGATGCGGCCAAGAAGATCGTCGGGAGGAAACGCGGCATCCTCACCGACACGATCGGCTTCGTCCTCGCCGTGACCGCCGCCGACCTGTCGGAGAACGTTCTGGGAATGCGTCTCCTCGGCCGGGCGAAGGAGAAGTGCCCCACCCTCTCGAAGAGCTGGGCCGACACCGGCTTCAACGCCGTCGTCGAGCATGGCGCCCGCCTTGGAATCGATGTAGAAGGCGTCAACAGAAACCCGGATGCCCGCGGGTTCCACGTCGTGGAAAGGTGGTGGGTGGTCGAGCGGAGTATCAGTTGGATCATGATGCACCGCCGTCTCACCCGTGACTGCGAGCCCTCATCGCCGGCTCCGAAGCCGTGATCCATATTGCTTCGATCGATAATCTCGCCGAGCGCATGACGGACGAGATCACCCCCACCTGGCGAGGGAACTTATTAGGGTATAAAGGTCAATTTGCCTACTTCAAAGGCCCTCTCAGGTGGATGATCTTTCCGGCGGCCCCAACGTGGGTCGTGTTCGGGCACGTCTTGGGCGCCTTGGACCGGGTGCGCAGGCCCTCGACGCCTTCGGCCTGGTAGCGGCGGTATCAGGTGTAGTACGCCTGGCGGCTGATCCCGAAGTTCCGGCAGGGCATCGCGACGTTTCTGGTGACGTCTTCGACGTGGCGTATGACGGCCAGGCGTCGCTTGGCCTCACGGTCAAGCGGCGGGGCGGTGGGGGTGGACTTCGGCATGTGGATCTCCGTAGTGATCGGAGACCCAGGTGTCAATGATGATCGGCAGTTTTAGAGTAGCGCTCGGCGCCCGCCCTCAATCCGGTCATCAGGCACCCGATGTTGTGATGCGGTGGCGTGTTTCAGGGAGTGCCGCAGCTGGTGGCTCCGCCGGGGCAGGTGACGCTGTCGTTGGACGCCAAGCCCGCGATCCCCAGCGCCAGGACGATGAGAGCCAGGATGATCAAAGGTACGTGGTCTGCAGCCCAACTGCCCTGCTCGTGCGGAGGTTTCGGAGCGTTGGGCTGTGGGCTCGCATTGTCGCGTGCGGGCTCGGCGCCTGGCCCGTCGTGTCCCGCTGTCGCCATCGTGTCACCCGCCGTCGTTGTCCTTTTCATGATGGCACGGCAGTCGGGCCTCACCCGTCAAGCCCCGTGCCGTGTGGGCTCTCCGAGGAGGTGCGCCTCGTTTGGGTCCTGTCTGTGAAGGGACGGGTACGGGGTGCTCGGGCTCTACGCAGGCAGGGGAGGCCCCGAGGGCGGGGCCGTGTCGGGGCGCCGTTCACGGTGGATCCGCTCGGCTGCCCCGGGACCGACCCGGCTCAGCCGCAGATGTCGACGGATCAACGTCTGGACCCGGCCCAAAGGCCAACGCTGATCCTCGAACCCGTGCGCTACCCCCGCGAAGAAGCCAGACAAGGGACCAAGAACAGACGGAGATCGAAAAGACGGTCAACGACAGCGTGGACGTCCCATTCGTCACACGGCGGATGGGACGAGTTCCGTCGTCTGTCGGTCGCTGCCCCTGTGTGAGCGGGTTCGGCCGCACCGGTCGAGTCCTGCGGAGCCGCCCCTCCGCCGACAGCCGTGCTCTCTGAGGGCTGTGCGCCGCCTGGGGGTTTCGAGTCTTCCGGTGCGGCCGTTGTCGGGCTGGGCGTCGCAGGGGGGCGGCCGGGGCGAGAGGTCGCGGGCCGTGTCTGGCGTCTGCCCCGGACAGCGTGGTGGCCAAGGCGACGTGCGGGCCGAGAACATGGTCCGCGATCACCACCTCGGTGTGACCTTCATGGACCGGGCACACGCCACCACCGGCCCGGCCTGCATCGACGCCGCCTCTCTCGCCTCGCAGCCCATCCTCGCCGGACTCATGCCCGCAGACATCGCCCGTCCGCTCCGCGACCACACCGCCACGGCATGCAATCCCGACACGACCACCGTGTTCCTCGCCGTAGTCGCCGGCCGCTGGCACCGCGACGCCCGCAGGCCTGCGCCCCCCCGGCGCCCCAGGACTGCGCGCCTGCCAGCGCCGCGCAGCGGCAGCCGGCCGCGCGATCCTCGGCCACCGCTTGAGCTGAAGCCGCAGCTGTCTCGCTCTCGTGTCAGTGGCTGGTTGGCCCCATGTCGCCGACGCGGGCCTCTCGTGTCGGCGGAGGATCAGGCGTCGATCCGTCCGTCCGGTGTCTGGGGCTTCGATGGCTGTGGTGTGCGGCGTGTGCTGGACCAGCGCTGCCTTCTGGACTTCTTCCGGGTCTCCTTCGCCGGGCCCGGGTCTCCTTCACGGGGCGGGGGTCGCGGAGGTCGGGCGGGCTTGCGGTTCCGTCCGTGCGGGCTCCGTGAGCGCCGTCGTCTTCAGGCGGGTCGGGTCGTGCGGCGGCTGTGTGGTGGTCTCGGCCGTGAGTTCCTCCACCGCTGCGCCGTGCGGCATTCCGTACACCCCCCTGTGTGGTCGATTCGGGCGGCAGGGTGCGCAGGGGCCGCCGGTCGTGTTCCGGTCTGCGGATGGCCCGGATCGGGAGGTCCTGGCGCCGGGCGGCGGCGAGGAGCGCGACGGTTCGGCGGGTGGCGGGTGTTCGCGCGGGCGGGCGAGGGTCCCGCGCCGGCCGTCGGAGCTGCCGCGGCAGGTGGCGAGACGGGTGGCGCCTGGTCTGGATGGTTGACGTCCAGGGGGCTTCGGCGGGATGGGGACGGTTCGCGCGGCCGTCCCGCCGTGAGAGGCGGCGGCGTCCGGCCATCGTGCGGACCGCGGCTGCTCTGCGTCCCGGCCCTTGCTTCGCCTATCGATTCTCAATAGATTTCCATCGTTGCTCGATGGAGGGATGGGTTGTGGGAAAGCTGACCGTGCGTGCGCTGCGCGCCGTGCTCGTGGTGGTGCTCGCCGGCACCGTGTTCGTACAGGCATTGATGGTGTGGGTGTTGGTCAGCGGGAGCGACCCGGAG
>NZ_JBEYIL010000038.1:0-43017 GCF_040635845.1 Streptomyces sp. NPDC006872 | reverse complement strand
CTCCTCGTCCACGGCCGGGGCTCTCGGACCGCTCCACCGGTGTGTGGAGTCGGCTGCCCCGCGCTTGCTCTTCGATCCTGCTCCCGAACCTCCCTCCCAGGCCACGGCTCATCTGCCAGCATCCGCATCTTTTGGGCCAGAACTGTGCGAGTGGGTCCTTGCTTTCCGGTCACACGATCAGCGGCTTGATCAGGGAATTCATCCAGGCAACAACCTTGGATCAGGGCATGACGGCTTCCTGGCCTTCCCCGCGACATGGGTGTCAGACGTAATATTGCGGCCATGAACAAGCATCGGGTCATGGTCCTGGCGGTCGACGGCGTGCTGCCCATGGATCTGGGGATCCCCACGCAGATCTTCAACGCCCGTCCGAACACCCCCTACGAGCTCACCGTGTGCGGCGACACCGAGGAGGCCGTGACCACGAGCTCCGGTTTCACCCTCGGGCTGACCGCGGGTCTCGAGGCGCTCGCCGAAGCGGACACGATCATCGTCCCGGGCTTCGAGGACTTCCGGCGCCCTCCGCGCCCACGGGTGAGGGCCGCTCTCAAGCTCGCCGGCCGCGCCGGGATACGCATCGCTTCCATCTGCACCGGCGCCTTCGCCGTCGCCTCGGCCGGACTGCTCGACGGCCGCACCGTCACCACCCATTGGGCCAAGGCGGATGACCTCGAAGAGCTCTACCCCCGGCTGCGCGTCGACCGCAACGTCCTCTACATCGACAACGACACCATCCTGACCTCCGCGGGCTTCACGGCCGGCATCGACCTGTGTCTGCACCTGGTCCGCAAAGACCTCGGCGCAGCCGTCGCGAACGACATTGCCAGGGACATCGTCGCCGCCCCACACCGCGACGGCGGACAGGCCCAATACATCAACAGGACCCTCCCCACCCCCCAGGCCACCACGCTCGCCGACACCCGTGAACGGGCCCTGCTCCACCTCGAAGAAGACCTCACCATCCCCCACCTCGCCGACCATGCCGGCGTCTCCCCACGCACCCTGACCCGCCTATGGCGCCAGGAAACCGGCGTCAGCCCCCACCAATGGCTCCTGACCGCCCGCATCAACCGCGCGCGAGAACTCCTGGAGACCACCGACCTCCAGGTGGAACAGATCGCCATCCGGTGCGGCCTCGGCAGCGGCGCCAACATGCGCGCCCGATTCCGTGACGCCGTCGGCGTCACGCCCACGGCCTATCGCCGTACCTTCCAGCACCAGGCCGCCTGACGGCGAAGGCCGCGCTGCGCGGTCACAGAGTCACCCTGCTCGTCGAACTCGACATCTCGGCATCCGTGTGACCGCAGCCCGAGGCATGGTCAGGCCACAAGGCTCATGCCATCCGGTGAACCGACGCCAAAGTGACCATCGGCGTACTGTTGCGCCGTCACGCCTCGGTTCGCTGTGCCGTGGGGCGGATGACGGCGACGTCGCTGTGGGTTTCCAGGACGGTACGCAGGGATGCGTTCTCCGTGGCGAGGCGCCGGATGTCGTCCTCGTAGATGTGCAGATGGCGGGCGAGGGCGGAGGCGGTGGCCCGAGGTCGTCGCCGACAACCTGGGCCAGTCCGATCCGCCGACTGAAGGGCCGCTGAACGTCCTGAAGATCCTCTTCAGCGCCTGGCGCGACCGGTCAGGCAAGGTAGACGGCATGCGTGTGCTGGTGATGGACGACGATGCCCGTCTCGTGGAGCTGCTCCAACAGGGCCTTCGAGCGGAGGGTTTCGCGGTGGACGCCGCGAGCGACAGCCTTGACGGTCTCGCCAAGGCAGCGGCCGACAACTACGACGTGATCATTCTCGATGTCATGATGCCTGGCCTGAACGGCTACAAGGTGTGCGCCCACCTGCGTTCGATCGGCGACAACACCCCGATCCTGATGCTGACGGCGAAAGACGGTGAGTACGACGAAGCGGAAGGGCTGGAAACCGGGGCCGACGACTACCTGACGAAGCCCTTCTCCTTCGTCGTCCTCACCGCTCGCCTGCACGCCCTGATGCGCCGCGCGCGCCCGGAGCGGCAGATCGTCCAGCACTTCGGGGACCTGGAGATCGACACAGGAACCCGACGCTGCCGCCGCACAGGCACGGACATCGCCCTCACTCCTCGGGAGTTCGACGTCCTGACGCTGCTCGCGGCAACGCCGGACATCGCCATCAGCAAGGCCGCCATCCTGGACCGGGTCTGGGACAGCGCGTACGAGGGCGGCCCGAACATCGTGGAGGTCTACGTCAGTGCTCTTCGCCGGAAAATCGACCGGCCCTTCGGCCGGGCCAGTATCGAAACCGTGCCCGGCGGGGCCTACCAGCTCCGCTCCGACGGAGCCTGACCGCGGCCACCGCCGGCGCCGGCGCGTGTGGCTGCGGCCGCAGACCGTGCGCGGCCGGGCCACCGCCGCCGTCGCACTCGTCGCCAGCCTTGCCCTCGCCGCCTGCTCGGTGGTCCTGCTCTACGCCGTCCACACCAACCTGGTCGCCTCCGCACAGAACACAGCCCGCGACCACGTCGACAAGGCAGCCCACCAACTAGGCTCAGGGATGCCTCCGGCCGACGTGCAGGCTGCTCTGCCGGACATCATCCTGGACACCGCGTCCTCCGTCGGCTCGTCGACCACCACATCACCAGACCAGGGGGCCAGTGCCAGCGTGGTCACGTCCACGGGGCCGATCCTGGTGCAGGCCTTCCCGAACCGTGCTCCCGCGCATACCGCCGTCATCACGCTGACTTGGGCCCTGGTCCCCTGTACCGCCCTGCTGGTCCTGTTGGTCGCCTACCTGACGTGGTACGCCATGGGCCGGGCCCTGCGACCGGTGGAGAACATCCGTGCCGAGTTCGCAGACATCACCGCCCACAGCCTCCAGCAGCGCGTCCCCGTCCCCGGCTCCAACGACGAAGTCGCCTTGCTGGCACAGACGATGAACGGCACCCTCGATCAACTCCAGAGTGCCGTCGGCCGCCTGCGGACCTTCACCTCGGACGCCTCGCACGAACTGCGCGGCCCCCTCACCACCCTGAAGGCCCGTCTCGAGCTGGCCCTGGCCCGCCCCGACCGGGCTGAATGGACCGCCGTCGGCAACGAAGCCCTGCGCGACACCACACGTCTGGAAGACATCGTCACCGATCTGCTGCTCCTTGCCCGTCTGGACGCCCGCCAGCCCCTGAAACTCCAACCCCTGCGCGTCACCGACCTCTTGCAACGGACCCTCGCCGAGCGCTACCCCCGTCAACCGGTCGTCCTCGTCACGGACTCCGCCTCCGACGAGGCGATCCTGGGCAGCCCCACGGCACTCGCCCGCCTCTTCACGAACCTCCTCGACAACGCGGTGCGCCACGCACACAGCACCGTGACCGTGGAAGTGCACCACACCGAGCGCGAGTTGGTCGTCGAGGTCAGCGACGACGGTCCCGGCATCCCCGAACCCGACCGTGAGAGGGTCTTCGACCGCTTCACACGGCTGGACAGCGCCCGTACCCGCAGCGAAGGCGGCACGGGTCTGGGCCTCGCCATCGCCCGCGACATCGCGACTGCTCACGGGGGGACGCTCACTGCCGAACCACCTCGGACCACCGACGGGGGTGCCCGGCTGCTCCTGATCATCGTCAGGCAAGACCAACCGCGCAGCACGTCGCGGCCGCGCGACCGAGGATCGGATGCGCGTGACGGCGGGTGAGTGGCCGCCGTGCTCAAGGCTCCCATGGCGTCGAGAGAGGTGTTTTGCGCTCTCTACGGCCCCGCGGTCCGGAGATGAGAGACAAGCGGCCGATTGGTCATCGACGCTGGATTCAGAACCGGTGCCCGTGCGAAGCCGGACCTGGCTGGACGGCCGTCCTGGTGAACGCTCGCGGCGGTTCACGGCGCTGGAGCGGCATCCCAGGTGACCGCGTACCTCCGGTACCCCGGACCCGGGGCCCAGGCACGCTCCAGTGAGAGGTGGATCCGATGGAAGGGGCACTCCCGATGATCCGGAAGAAGCGTCCCAGGGTCCGGCTCCGAGGCTTCCTCGGACTGTGCGATGACCGCTCGGGCAGCACGTGCCGCCCTTCGCCTGTGCGGCCCGGCTCTGGCGCCCGGAGGCGGCTGGCGCGAGGTTCCGGGCTCGGAGGGTGTGCGAGCGGGGCGGCTCAGAGCCGTATCTGAGGCGGGTGTTTGCCTCCCGCCACGGTCAGGTCCTCGAAGCGGATCTCCTCGCCGCAGGCGGCGCAGTCCGCTCGGGTATGCAGGACAGCGCCGCATCGGTGCTGGAACTCCGCTGTGGCGAGGCCGTCCCGGCAGTACGTGTCGCCCCACTCCTTGAGGGCGGCGAGCACGGGCAGCAGGGCCAAGCCCGCCTTCGTGAGGACGTATTCGTCGCGCGGCGGGTGCTCGCTGTAGCGTCGCCGCTCCACGACGCCGGCCGTCTCCAGCCGACGCAGCCGTGTGGACAGCGGCGTCGGGGAGAGTCCGACGGCGTCGGCGATCGTGGAACAGACGGCCAACGGTCACACTCAGGTCGACGGCGTCGCCGTCATCGACACGACGGCTGACACGGACGCCACGCGCAGGGTGGCGGAAGAGACGGTGCGCACGATTCTGGTCGACAACGACTTCTCCGACGTGGGCAACTATCTGGCGGGCGAGTCCTACATCCAGCACAATCCCCGTCGGCTTTCCGTCTTGTGTGCGGGCTAGGGAGAACTCCGTGGTCAAGTCTCACCGGGACCGGCCGGGTTTGTGGTCGCTCGGATCAGGACGACTTCGACGCCAGGCGTCGGGCCTGAGACGTCAGGTGCTGAAAGGGATCTTCAGGACGTTCAGCGGATCTTCAGCCGGCAGGAACGAGAGTTGCCTCGTACTCGATCCCGGGGGAACCGGGGCCGGACGCGTGCCGGTACCCCTGTCTCCCTCCACCTGCGAAGGAGTTGATCACATGAAGGTGCGTATGAACAGCATCTCGCGTCGTCGGGGTGCCATGATGGCCGGCGCACTGGCCGTACTGCTCGCCTCGGGCGGGGTTGCCGCTGCGGCCTCGACCGGCAGCAGCACCACCGAGCACCACGGCAGTACGGTCTCCGAGGCTCCCGGCAAGCCGCACCCGCAGAACATCAAGCCGGGCACCGCCGAGAAGCTGCGAGACCTCACGGTCGTCGAGGGCGGCCCCGTCACGGGCGAGAAGCCGTCCGTCGACGAGGTGCCCGGCGCGAAGCCGGAGGGCTGGCAGCTCGGGGAGGCCACGCCGGTGGAGGACGCCCCCGTCGTCGTCGGCGGCGAAGGCAACACCACGCTGCGCTAGCCGCACAGCGACAGGGCAGACGTGGGGCTGCCGCGTCGCAACCACGAAACGCCCGGCCGGAGACATCCGGCCGGGCGTTTCGCATGACATCTGCATGATATGCGGCCGACTCCGCCCGACATCTCGTCCTTCTACCCTGAGGGGATCGCCGGGAAGTCGGATTTTGACCATGGAGAGTCGTATGCGCATCCGGCAACTACAGCCTTCTGAACACAGTTTTGACGGCATCGGTCCGACCGATGCAGAGCGCCAGGTGACGGATTCCGGAAAGGACGAAGCGCGATGAGTTCTGTGGAGCGCACTCGGCTGACCTGTGCCTTCGATGCCTAGTGCGGCTGGTGCTACGGCTTCGGCCCGGCCCTGCACGAGTTCGCCGCCGCCAACGCGGACCGGCTCGAGCCGCGAGTGCTGTCCGGCGGTCTGTTCACCGGCGCGCGCACTTCCGGTGTCGGCCTACCCGCACATCCCCGGCGCCAAGGAGCGCATCACCCAACTGACCGGTGTCACTTTCGGCGACGGTTACCGGGCCGCGCTGGCGGACGGTCTGGCGCACCGAGTACCTGTGGCAGCCCGAGGACCGCGCGGTGGTGGGCGGGGTTCTGCTCTTCGCCGGCCTGCACGTGTGGACCGCCGACACCCCAACGCCGCGCGAGCGGCACGCCTGGGCCGAGACGCTCGCCGAGATGGAGCAGCTCGCCCCGCGCTTCGTGGTCGTCGGCCACCGCTCCGCCGACTCCGCCACTGACGCCTCCGTGATCGCCTACACCCGCGCCTACCTCGCCGAGTTCGAAGAGGAGCTGGCCAAGCACGGCAACGACTCCGAGGCTCTGAAGTCCGCGATCCTGGAGCGCCACCCGGACCTGGGCCTGGCGGCGGCTCTGGACCTGGGAACCAAGGTTGCCACCGGCGAGATGAGCTGGGGCTGACCCATCCTCACGACGGGCGCCGTGCGCCGGGCGGCGGGCCACCGTGACCACCACCCAGCGCACAGGCCGTCGTGGAGTTCGTCCTGGCCATCGGTGTCTTCTCTGCCGCGGCCAGCACCGTCCGCCGGGTGACGGTGGTTTCCCCGCTCGGCCGGGACCGGCCGTAGCCGCATCTTCGGCTCGCGGCCGTGGCGGTGATCGTCGGTGCGAGGCTCGCGTGGGCCTCGTCGTCTCCAGGGGGGCGTCACTCCGGCGGACACCTCGGCCCGGCCGTCACCCTCGGCCTGTGGTTGACCGGTGCCTTCCCCGGCCGCCGAGTTCCGGTGTGCATCGCCCCAGCTCGCTGGTTTCGTAGTAGGCAATAGCCTGGCCCGCCTCGCCTGGGGACCGGCGGCGGATCGCCTACGCCGCGGTCGGGCCCGACCCCGTCCGGCCCGACGCTGCGTTGTTCATCGCCGAAGCCGCGTGCTGCGCGGCGAACCTCGGCGTCATCCTGCTGCTGATGCGAACCGGCCCGTCGGCGGGCGGCCTCTGTGGGTCTCTGCCTCTTGGAGCCGCTGGTGGGAGCGGCGCTCACCGCCCAGGTCGCCTGGCGTCGGGCGCTTCGCTCCCGCCGTCCTGCGAGGAGCGGCCGCGGACCGTCGAGCGGAAGGCGATCGGAGACTGGCCGGTGCGCTGGTGGAAGAACTTGCTGAAGTTGGTCGCGCTGGTGAAGCCCAGCTGCGCCGCGATACGGGCGGCTGATTGATTGCCGTGCGCCAGGAGGCGTTTGGCTTCCAGGACGACCCGCCGGTCGATGAACTCCTTCGCCCCCACGCCTGCGCCGGCCAGCGCAGCCCTGGAGAGGGTGCGGGGTGAGTAGCCCAGAGCCTGGGCGTAGTCCTCCAGGCGGCGCGTGCGGGTGAAGTCGCGTTCGACCGCGTCACGGAAGTCGACGAAGGTCTCCCCGGGATCCGGAGCCGGGCTGCCGACCGGCGCGATGCGCTGCGAAAGGCGCAGCACCAGGACCGCCAGCAGGTGGCGCAGCACTGCCACGTGCGCTTCCAGCGAAATGCCGTGCCACTCCTGGAACTCCAACGACAGATGGTTCACTGCCATCTCCAGCGCGTGACGGTCCTCGGGGTCGGGAACCTGGAGCGCGGGGGCGTACGGATCGTCCATCCGAGCTGCGGCCACGGTGGCCGGTTCCAGGAAGTCGTCCTCGAAGAGGACCAGGGTGCCCTCGGCGTCGTCCAGATCACCCCACTGCTGTACCTGACCGGGCCGGATCCAGAGCCAGGAGCCCGGCTCGAGGGCGTAGCCGGTGAAGTCCACCGTGTGCCACAAAGAGCCGCTGGACAGCGTGATCAGATGGTGGAACGTGGGCCGTTGCGGTACCCGCAGCCCTGCTCTGCCCATATGGACGGCGGCCCGCTCTCGCAGCTCCGCCAGAGACATGATCTCGACGCCGGTCGGTGTGCCGACGGCGGATGCGAAGCCGATGTCCGCGATCTCGCGCGGTTTACTCTGTCGTTTTCTCACCGTCACCAGTAGCCACCATCACGCAAGGAACCTGGCCGGTGCCAGCGTAACCAAGAGGAGCCGTCACACCCAAGTGTCGGATTTTCACCATGACTAGTCCGCCTCCTACCTGCTTCACCTGCAAGGACGCCAATACGTTGAATCTCGAAGCTTTCAATTTTGAGCGTAGGAGGTACTTGTGACTTCGCCCATCGTGTCCATCGCCTATCACTCCGGCTACGGCCACACCGCCGTCATTGCCGAGGCCGTCCAACGTGGCGCCAAGGAGGCCGGCGCCGTCGTGAACCTGATCGCCGTCGGTGAGATCACCGACGCCCAGTGGACGCAGCTGGACGCCTCGGATGCGATCATCTTTGGCTCCCCCACCTACATGGGAACCGCTGCCACCGCTTTCCACGGCTTCGCGGAGGCCAGCTCCGAGCGTTGGTTCGGGCAGGCTTGGAAGGACAAGCTGGCGGCCGGATTCACCAACTCGGCTTCCAAGGCGGGCGACAAGCAGTCGACCCTCCAGTACTTCGCGACGCTGGCGTCGCAGCACGGTATGCACTGGATCGCGCTCGGCCTGCAGGGTGGCTGGAACTCATCCCAGGGGAGCGAGAACGATCTCAACAGGCTGGGCTTCTTCCTGGGTGCCGCCGCTCAGTCCAACTCGGATCAGGGGGCCGAGGGGGTGACGGCCAGCGACATTGCCACCGCCGAGGCGCTGGGGCGTCGTGTCGCGGATGCCGCCGCCACGTGGGTGGCCGGCCGCACCGCACGCGCCGCCTGATCGCGGGCCCGTCCGGCCTCCGGGTTCCCGTACGGAGTCGGGGCGCGCGGCAGATCCTTGGCTGGGCTGCCGACAATGCGAGTCGATGGGGTCTCCATAGGTGGAGACCCCATCGAGGTTCGTGTGCGTAGCGGGGTGTGCGACGCATATGTGACCAGCGGCATCGAGATCGACCTGGTGATGCCCTCAACTCCCTCTCTGCCACTCGATGTCGTCGATGGTGATGGCGAGGGCGGTGCCCCAGCGGGGCCGGTCAGATGTCGGCGGACTGGGGTCTTGGAAGTTGGGTCCCACACGGCCCGCCGCCAGCCGGTCATGCTGGCCGGGTAATGGCCCTGGTGGGGACCTACTGACCTTTTCGGGTTGCGTTCGGGTGGTGACGTTGGGTGATCCCTTCGTTATGCCGGTGTCATGCGGTACGCGGATGGTGGGGGGCCTGGCTGCTGAGCGGCGGGCTGCGCGTGAAGTGATCCGGCTGGAGGCCGGGCAGAGGTTCGCACGAGGTGACAGATCGTCGGACATCGCCAAGGACCTGCGGGTGAGCGAGCGTTCGGTGGAGCAATGGCGCCGGTCACAGCGAGCGGTCCGTCGCCCGGCAGCTCGGCATGACCCTCAACACGATCTTGCGCTTCTCCCGCGCCACGACTCCGGAGGAGATGTTCACCGGTCAGTGGCAAAGCCATGCGACCAGGCTCGACGACTACAAGCTCTACCTGCACGAGCGGTGGGTCGAGCGCTGCACCGTCTCCCGCCGCCTGTTCGAGGAAGTACGCGAGCGCGGCTACCCCGGCGGCGAGAACGTCGTGAAGGTCTACCTGGCCAAACTCCGCGGGGACTTTCCGCCCGCCCCGCCCCGCAAGGCTCCGTCCGTGCGGGACGTGACCAGTTGGCTCACCCGCCCTCCCGACCGTCTCACCGACGACCAGGCCCAACAGCTCAAAGCGATCCTGGCTCGCTGCCCCGCCCTCGACCGAACCGCCCACCACGTCCGCGCGTTCGCCGAGTTGATGAACGACCGCCAGGGCAAACAGGTCGACCGGTGGATCACCCAGGTCCAAGCCGACGACCTGCCCTCCCTGCACACCTTCGTCACCGGCCTGGGCCAGGACCTCGACGCCGTCGCCGCCGGCCTCAGCCTCCGCTGTAGCTCCGGAGCCGTCGAGGGCCAGAACAACAAGATCAAGATGCTGAAGCGGCAGATGTTCGGCCGTGCCGACTTCGGCCTCCTCCGCAAACGGGTCCTACTCACCGCGCGAGGCCGTTCATGATCGTGCCTTACTGGTGCGTAGCCGGTCAGGTTCCGTCGAGGGCGTGCACCGACCCGCCCGCACGCCTCGCCGGAACCGCTCGCCCCCTGTGCTCGTCTTGTGCGCTGACTGAGTACGAAACGGGCAAGTGGGGGACGTCGTGACGCGGAATGTGACGAAGGCCGGTCTTATCGCGGTGGCCATGGTGACGGTGTTCGGGGCCTCGGCCTGCGGCGGGGAAGCCGGCGCGGCGGCCTCCGGGGGCGGGGCGCCGTCCGGCTCGGCGGCGGTGCCCGACGCCGGCCTGGAGAAGCTGGCCGCACCGGCCGCGGCGGCGCGCGTCACCCGGAACGTGCCGTGGAACCTGGACATCCTGGACCAGCGGTCGCGTCCGCTGAACGGGAAGCTCACCACCACCGCCACTGGGAAGGGCGTGCACGTCTATGTGATCGACACCGGGATGGACATCGCCCACAAGGAGTTCGGCGGACGCGCCCACCTCGGCGCCGACTTCGTGGGCCCGAAGGACTCCGGTGACTGCTTCAGCGAGGAGGGGACCGGCCACGGCACGTTCGTCGCCGGCGTCATCGGCGGGGCGAAGTACGGGGTGGCGCCCAAGGCGGAGCTCGTACGGGTCCAGGGCGTCCTGTGCGAGAGCGGGGGCGGCGGTTCGTCGGCGGCGGCCGAGGCGGCGCTCGTGAAGTCGGTCAAGTGGGTCACCGCGCACGCGCAGAAGCCGGCGGTGGTGAACATGTCGCTCAACCTCGACCACCGGTCGGCGGCGCTGGAGTCCGCCGTGAAGAAGATGGTCGATGCGGGGATCCCGACGGTGGTGTCGGCCGGCAATTTCCATGACGACGCCTGCAAGCATTCGCCGGCCGGCGTCCCCGGCACGATCGTCGTGGCGGCCTCCACTTCGAACGACCGAGCGTGGAGCGACGGCGGCTCCTACGGCTCGGGTTACGGACGGTGCGTGGACCTGTACGCCCCCGGCCAGAAGGTGACCTCGGCCCTCGCCGGCGGCGGTACGGTCACGGAGACCGGCGGCGCGACGTCCTGGGCCGCACCGCACGCGACCGGCGTGATCGCGCTGTACCTGTCGGCACACCCGCACGCCACGGCCGACCAGGTCCACGTCTGGCTCGACCACACGGCCACCCGCGGTGTCGAAGGCGGCGTCCGCTCCGACACCCCCAACCGGCTGCTCAACACCGGCGGCCTCTGACCTGCCCCAGCCGCCCCGGCCGCACGGTCGCCCAAGCGCCGCGCCTCACCGGCACGGCGGGCGCAAGCCGCGCAGCCACCGCGCCGTACGCTTCGGTTCCCCTACGACGACGGCTTCCAGATCGAACCGACCGGTTTCCGTCATCGGTCTCGACAGCGTGAGAGACAGCTGCCGTCGGCCCGCACCCCGGTCGTACACCGCTGCACGGACCTGCTCGGCAAGCTCGGGCGCCGCGGCGTCCGCAGTAGCCCGGGTCAGAGCGACGAACACCCGCAACGCCGCGATCTGCGACGGCACCAGGCCGCCCCGCCGCCGAAGGAGACGACACTTCCTCGGCTACAACCTGGTGAAGCTGTGCATACCTGACTGAGGCCCACTTGGCGCTGAGGCACTCAGCCATTTGTGGTGCCGGCAGAGCCGGTGAGGAGTCCGAAGCCCAGTGGGGTGCATGTGTGCCAGACGGTCTTGCCGTCGCGGTGGGCGGTGGTGAGGTGGGCGGCGCGGAGGGCCTTGGTGTGTTCGGACACGGAGGACTTTGCCAGGTGGAGTTGGCGGGCGAGGTCGGTGGTGGTGCGTGGTCGGGTGAGCTGTTCCAGGATGGTGGCGCGGGTGCGTCCCAGCAGCGTGGCCAGGGCGTTGGCGGTGGGGTCGTCGAGTAAGGGGAGAGGGGTTACGGCCGGGTAGACCAGGAACGTTGACCTGGCGTATTTGCCGACCAAGGGCCGTCCGGTCCAGAAGACGGACGGCAGCAGGGTGATGCCGTGCCCGTTGAGTGTGGCCTCGACGTCGTCGGCGCTGTCGAACTCGAGGGTGGTGCCGTGCCAGCGGGCCCCCGGGGCGAGGCCGGCCAGCGTCGCGCGTATGCCCTGGCTGGCCAGGAGCTGGACGCGCCAGGCGCGTTCGGCGTCGAATCCGGCACGGATACGGTCCCACGAGCGGGCCAGCAAGCATTCGTGTGCTGCCCGTACGGCGTGCTCGAGGATCTGCCAGGATTCCCGGTCGCGGTCGGCCAGGAGGCGGGTCCACGGGATTGGGCGGCGGCCGCCGATGTGCACGCGGCGCAGTTCGTTGCGGACGAACGGAGTGGGGGCAGACAGGACCTGGTCGAGCCCGTCGTCGAATCCCAGACTCAGCGGGTCCAGGAACAACGGCCCCTTGGCCGTGGCGGGCATCAGTTCCAGCAGCGGCCCCGCGGAGCGCGGCAGGGCGTGGAGCGTCCGCCGCCGCCAGAGGGTGAACAGCGGGTCAGGCCGCTGCAGCGCAGCAACGGCGAGTGCCAGCTCCACCATCGGTGCCGGCTCGTCGGCGAACGTCACTTGCAGCAGATCCTCGGCAGTGAAGCACAGTCGCAGCACGGTTCCCCCTTGCCATGGTGACTCAGTTCCGGCACCGCACAGTTCGGCCAGGAGCGAATCGAATGCGTGAACCACGCTCGAACCCGATCGTGGGGCAGCGGTTCCGAGTGTGAGCCGTACGTCGGACACGAGGAAGCGGCTAACCGGCCACAGGACTACCAAGACTGCTTCCGCACGTGAGTCAAGACCAGAACAGCCTTGGCGCCAGAACATCAACTTCCTTGGATGAGGAGCCACACATGCGTTTTCGTCGAACGCTCGTGACTGCGGTTCTCGGCAGCACGCTCACTCTCGGCGCTGCCGCCGTGCCCGCCCAGGCAATGCCGAAGCAAGCCCAACCAGCCATCAGCGCCACAGCCTCCACCTGGGAGCTTTTCGTCGACTACCGCAGCTAGTGCTGCGACCGCATAGGTGTCGCGGCCTGGTGATCCTGGCCAACCGACTCGATGAGCATGCTGCCGTCTTCACCCGACCGAGTCGGCGCGATGACCGGCCGGCGCAGGGGAAACGGGTGGCACCGGCCGCGTCGTGGCCGGCCTGCAGAGTGGACCGTCGTAGTCTTCTGTGATCAGGTGTCTCTGAGTCCGGATGTCGACCATCTTCCCCAACCTCCCTACCGGGCTGGGGAATTGATCTCCACCCATGGGATTGAGCATGGACACGGCTAGACACTACCGTCGCAGGTGCATCGGTAGGGGGGCGGTGGAGGCGGACATGACTGTGGTGCGCGGTTCCGACTCCGAGAGCCGGCCGATTCGGCGTGCCGAAGACACGACAGGTGCCGCGCGTGACGCCGATGCGCGGCCCAGGCCGGTGCGGGCTGCCAAGGGGATCGGGGGTGTTGTCGGGGCCGTCTGCGTCTGGGAGATCCTGCGCGCCACCTCGGTCCTGCCGGAGACCAACGCTCCGTCCGTAGGCGCGATCTCGTCCGCGCTGTTCAACGAGATCGGCGAGGGTCCGCTTGCCACGGCCGCGGCGCAGACCACGTACGCGTGGGCCGTCGGCTTCGCCACCGCGGCGTCGATCGGCGTACTGCTCGGCACGCTGGTGGGACTCTCGCAGTGGGCTGATGCGGCCACCGGGCCGCTCTTCAACTTCCTCCGGCCGATTCCGGCGGTGGCGCTGGTACCGGTGGCCATCGTGCTGCTGGGGCTCGGGCTGCGCATGCAGACCTTTCTCATCAGCTTCGCCGCGGTGTGGCCGGTGGTGTTCAACACACGTTACGGCGTGCGGAACGTGGATCCTCTCCACCTCGACAGCGGGCGGATCCTGGGACTGCGCCGACTCGCTCTCGTCCGGCGGGTCGTCCTGCCCGGCGCATTGCCGGCCGTCTTCACAGGACTGCGGCTGGCCGCCTCCATCGCGGTGGTCGTCACCGTGGTGAGCGAACTGGTCGCCTCCGGTACCGGCCTGGGGCACTATGTCGACCTGCACCAGCAGGTCGGCGACATGCCCGAGGCGTACGCGGGGATCGTCGCCGCCGGGACGATCGGGTATCTCGTCAACGCCGCCGTTCTCGCGGCCGACCGCCTGACCGTCCGCTGGCGCGCCATCACGGTGGGAGGCGACCAGTGAGCCGCGTCCAGGGCCGGTCCCGCCGAGTCCGCCAGGCTCGCCGGGCCGTCGGCGTACTGACCACCCTCGCGGTACTGGGGATGTGGGAGGCGGTGGGGCGATCGGGCTCCGTCATGTTCCTGGAGCCGTTCTCCGTCGCCGCCCGCGGAGCCTGGGACCTAGTTTCCGGCCCCGGTCTGCGCCAGGACGTGCTGCCGTCGGCCACTCGTACCGTGGTCGGCTTCTTCGTCGGATCGTCGCTCGGCGTCGCCGCCGGCCTCCTGCTCGGGCACTTCCGTGCACTCGACCCGTGGGTACGCCCGGTCCTGGAGTTCCTCAGGGCCGTGCCGCTCCCCGCCGTGCTCCCCGTCGCGGTGCTCGCCTTCGGCCCGAACTCCGGTACGCGGGTGGGCCTGATCGCGCTCGGAGCCGTGTGGCCCGTCCTGCTCAACACCATGGACGGGGCTCGGACGGTCGACGCGGGCTTCGTGGACGCGGCGCGTGCGGCGCACGTCGGACGGTGGCGGGTGGTGAGCCGGGTGATCTGGCCGGCCTGTCTGCCGCAGGTCTTCGCGGGGCTGCGGATCGCCCTCGGCATCTCACTGATCATGATGGTGATCAGTGAGATGGTCGCCTCGACGAGTGGTCTGGGCTTCTTCGTACTTCAGGCCCAACGAGCGTACGCCTTCCAGGACATGTACGCCGGCATCCTCGTCCTGGGCCTGCTCGGTGGCCTGTTCACCCTGTTGTTCACCGTTGTCGAGTACCACGTGCTGGCCTGGTACGAGGGACAGAAGGGAATCGGCCGTGGCTGAGGGGGACCTCGCCCGGGACACCGGGGCGGCGTTCGCGCGCAGTGTGCTGGAGGTGGACCGGCTGGCGAAGGTGTACGCCGCGTCCCGCTCGTCCGCCGCCGGCACCGAGGCGATCGCCGACCTGACGTTCAGCGCCGCCCGGGGTGAGTTCGTGGTGCTGGTCGGCCCCTCCGGATGCGGCAAGACGACACTGCTGCGCTGTCTCGCCGGACTCGACAGGCCGTCCTCCGGCGCGATCCGGCTGGACGGGCGGGCCGTGCAAGACGTACAGCACTCCCTCGCCGTGGTCTTCCAGGAGTACACGCGCAGCCTGTTCCCCTGGCTCTCCGTGCGCCGCAACGTCGAGTTCGGGCTGCATGCCCTGCACCGCCGGGAGCGCGCCGCCCGGGTGGCCGACTCTCTGGGGCACGTCGGGCTCACCGAGTTCGCGGACCACTATCCGTGGCAGTTGTCCGGGGGCATGCAGCAGCGCGTGGCGATCGCCCGGGCCATCGCCTCCCGGCCGTCCTATCTGCTGATGGACGAGCCCTTCGCCTCCGTGGACGCGCAGACCCGTGCCCAACTGGAGTCCATGGTCCTGGATCTGTGGCGTGAGTTCGGCTGGACCGTCCTGCTCGTCACCCACGACATCGACGAGGCGATCTTCATGGCGGACCGGGTGCTGGTCCTGTCGCGCCGTCCGAGCCGTGTGCTGCGCACGGTGACGGTTGACCTCGATCGGCCCCGCGATCAGGTGGAGACACGGGCCCTCCCGGAGTTCCAGCAGTACCGCAAGGAGATCTTCGGACTCATCGGCACGGCGGGATGAACATCCACCCGCGTTCCCACTTCTGACCCGGCTGAACCGCCCGGGTCCATAGGAGGCACTCGTGAAACGGTTCCTGCCCGCGTTGCTCGCACTTCCCCTGCTGCTCGCCACCGCTTGCGGTGACGACTCGCCCAGCTCCTCCTCGTCCTCCGGAGGCCTCACGAAGATCACTGTCGCCAACGCGGCGGTGACCAACTCCGCCTCCTTGGTGCTGGGCGTCGAGAAGGGTTTCTTCCGCTCCGAGGGCCTGGACGTGAAGCTCAGGGACACTCCGCCCGCCTCGACACAGGCCGCCGTCGTCAGCGGCGACGCGCAGTTCGGCTTCACCAATGTGCCGGCCATCCTTGCCGGCGCCTCCAACGGCCTTCCGGTGCGGATCGTGGGCCCGGCCGGCAAGTTCGCCCGTGACAACGACAAGGTGCACATCCAGGTCGTCGTACCGAAAGACTCCCCGATCCGCTCCGTCAAGGACTTGGAGGGCAAGAAAGTCGCGGTGGACACCCTCTACCAGCTGCCTCACCTGAGCTTCATCGTCTCGGCGCGCAAGACCGGCGTGGACACGGACACGATCAAGTTCGTGGAGACGCCGTTCTCGGCCATGGCCGACGCGCTCGCCAAGGGCCAGGTCGACGCCACCGACCTGGCGGAACCCTTCCTGTCGGCAGCACTGCAGAAGGGAGACCGCAGCGTCCTGTCCAACGGCTCCGGTTTCGAACCGGAGACCGTGCAGACCATGTGGATCACCTCCGCCTCGTACCTGGCAGGGAACAAGGCCACGGTCGACAAGTTCACGCGGGCGCTGAAGAAGTCCAACGAATACGCCGCCACCCACGACACCGAAGTCCGACAGGCCATCACCACGTACACGAAGACATCCGAGCAGCAGAGCAAACAGCTCCTGATGCCGCACTTCTCGGCCACGACGGACCGCGACAACTTCCAGACGTACCTCACGACCATGAAAGACCTGAAGGTCATCAAGAACGACGTCGATCTGGACGAACTCTTCATCAGGTAGCCCCACTGCTTCGGTGGACGTTGGTGTCTTCGGGGTCTGCTCCGAGGCTCACCCTGGGCAGCGGGGTCCCGCGGAGGGCTGCCGAACCCGTTCCCCGTATGCCGGCCCTGTGCCGAGCGCCCGAACCGAGGAGCCGTGAGGATGACAGCGTCCACTACCGCACCGCCGAGGATCGCCGTGCTGGGCGGCGGTGTCGGTGGCCTCGCCACGGCGGGGTTCCTGCGCCGCGCCGGGCTGCCCAGCACGGTGTACGAGCAGGCGCCCCGTCGCACGGAGGTGGGTGCGGGGGTAGTGGTGGCGCCGAACGCCGCCCGTCAGCTCCGCAGACTGAAGGTGCTCGACGTGTTCCGCGAGCGGGCGGTGCGGCTCGACACCGGCTGGGAGTTCAGGCGCTGGCAGGACGGGACGGTCCTGTCCTCGGAGGACCTGTCAGCCGCCTGTGAACGGCTCTACGGCGAGCACACCTACACCGCGCACCGGGCGGACCTGCTGACCGCCCTCATGTCATCCGTGCCGGACGACAGCGTCCGGCACGGTCACGAATGTATCGGCCTGGACCACAAGGGCGACGCGCTGCGGCTCCACTTCACCCACGGGAGACAGGCCGAGGCCGACGTCGTGATCGGCGCCGACGGGGTCCACTCCGTCGTGCGCGGCACGCTTTTCGGCACCTCACCCGCGACCTACTCGGGTCTCTGCGCCTTCAGGGCCCTGGTGCCCGCCGAGCGGGCCCCGCGCTTCGCCCGCCGCCCGGCCCAGACGCTGTGGATCGGTCCCGACCACCACCTGGTCCACTACCCCGTCTCAGCAGGTGCGCTGGTCAACCTGGTTGCTGTCGCGCCCGCGGGCGACTTCACCGTCGAGTCCTGGGCGGCCACCGCCACTGTCGCGGAGTTCCTTGCCGAGTTCGACGGCTGGGACCAGCGGCTGACCGACCTCATCAGCGCCGCCGGTACGCCCGGCCGCTGGGCGCTGCTGGACCGGGCACCCCTGTCCCGGTGGTCCGAGGGAAGAGTGACACTGCTCGGTGACGCCGCGCACCCGATGCTTCCCTTCCTCGCCCAAGGCGCCGCCCAGGCGATCGAGGACGCGGCGGCGCTGGCCCGGTGCCTGGCCGTCGGCATCGACGACCCGCCCGCGGCACTACGCAGATACGAGCAGCTGCGCCTGCCACGCACCACCCGGCTGCAGAGCGCCAGCCGCGACCGCGCGCACAGCAACCATCTCCCGGACGGCACCGAACAGCAGGCCCGCGACAAGGCCTACGCCCGGCAGGACCCGCTCGTCGCCAACCGCTGGGTCTACGCATACGATCCCGACGCCGAACTGGGCGACTCGGAAGCCGCTCAGGAGTGAAGTGAACGGGCGACGGCGCGAGGAACAGCATCTACGGCTGCACCGGATCCGGTCCGGCTGGGCGGAACAGCCGTGCCCTTCTCGGCAGTGGCGGCCGGGCCGGTAATGGCCCGCTCGCGGAAGGCAGTTGTCGTTGCACAGCCTTGGCCCCTGAAACTTGGCGGCCCGAGGTCTCCCAAGCACCGCGCCACAGCATCAACAGTGGTTGAGAAGCTGTGAACGGACCCTTGGCGCCCGCCGCGAAAGGCTGCGCAACGAGGGTTCGTTCATGAGCCTGAGCGCGACATTTGGCCTGCGATACGTTGTTCGGAGTGCACACCGCTCCGGATAGCAGTCGGCCTGACCGGGGGTTAGCCTCAGCGGATGACTCCTGCGCCGCCACCGAAGGTCATCACGCGCTACCGCGACGGCCGGATCCATGCCTACGTCGTGGACTCCGGTGCCTACGGGACTCTGGAGCCCGCCGCGGTTTTCCAGCCCCGGGCCGGCGACGAGGTCGTGGAGTCGGTGGTCCGGCACGATCTGGAGCAGGTCGTGTACACGACGCTGAACGGTGTCGTCTGCCTCACACGTGCCGGCGACCTGGTGTGGGCTTCGGACTTCGAGCCGCACTCTGACGTACGCCATGGCCACCGGCCTGGGTGTGCGATGTCTCTGGACGGTCGGACGGTGTGGGTCTACCGTCCGGACGCGATGGCGGGACGCGGTGGCGGAGACCAGTGGGTCGTACACGACGCCGAGAGCGGTCAGATCCTCACCCGCCGGGAGCTGGAGACGGTCGGGCACGGCGCCGGCCACCACGTGCACTCCGCGGACGGCAGCGTCTACCTCGACATCGGTGAGGGCCAGGACGGCTCCGTCATTCTCCGGGGTACGGCCGGGGCGGGTGGAGAGCCGGAGTTCGTGACGTACCCGTGGTCGGACCGCTGCCTGATCGACCTGGCACCGTCCGGGGAGCAGTTCATGACCGTCGACCACGACCAGGCGGACGTGGCCTTTCACCACCACCCCAACGGGGATGTGCTCTTCACCCTCCCCGTCGAGGCCTTCGGGTACGACCCGGAGGAGTCCTTCGTGGAATGGAGCGGCGGCTACCTGACCGACGACACGGCCGTCGTCACCTTGGGCGGTGAGAGTCAGGACGAGGAGGAGTGGTTCCGCTACCACTTGGTCGACGTGCGCACAGGCATGCTCAGCGGTGAATTCACCGTCGAGGTGAGCAACCCGTACGAGCTGGTGCCCTTGGGCGACGGTTCCTGGCTCACCGACGGCCCCGACGGTCACCCCGTCCGTTGGTCTCGTGAAAAGAGGAGGCCCGTCCCATGGTGATCGCGGCGGCCGGCGCAGCGGTGCGCACCCGCGGGAAAGCCTGCGGGCGAGCAGTACCTCGCCTCCCGGCCCAGGCGGCTGCGCAACCAGAACTGCGGATGCGCAGCCGGCCGCCGAGGGCGCAGCCCGCGCAGGAAGCCGGGGACACAGCTTTGGAGCGGAAGGACTTCATGGAGAAGGCCGGCCCGGCTGCGATCGGCGGAGCGCTCCGGCGCGAACATGTTCAAGAGGCGGGCGTGTCAATGCGATCTTGAACCTGGCTTGGCTGCCGTGGCAGCGGCTGACTTGGTCAGGGCGTAACGTGCCCGGTGCTTGATGCGGCGCCTGATGCTGTGCGCTGCGGCCAGCGTCAGTGCTGCTGCGAGACTTCCCAGGAACTCCGCCGCTGCTGAGCTGAGAATGTTCACCGGCCGGCCACCGGCACCGGGGCGGACGATTTCACCGTACTACGGCGCGCTCCCAGCCGTTTGAGCTTGCGGCGCACCCGTTCCCCGAAAGCCTCCGGATCGCCGGCACCGCCCTCCGCTGCGGCCTGGGCCCATGTCATGCGCTGCATAGCGTAGGTCATGGCTACGGCTCTCTCCGAGGGCGTCAGGTGCGTGAGAACGGTCCGGATGCGGGGGTCTTCCACCTCCCCGAGCATCAGATGGTCCTCAGGGCGTCGGTGGTCGGTGATCACGTCTCTCAGTGACACGCCCGGGGTCACAGGCTCGTCCAGCAGGCGCACCCGGCGGCCGCTGGATTTTCGTTCCCAGAGCGGTTGCAGGCAGCGATGTGCCCGGTCGGTGTGACGATGGAGCAGTTCCATGATCTCGGCGTCGTTGCTCAGGTGCCTGCCGAGAGCTTCGACCCAGTCACAGAGAAGGGCCATCTCGACGGCCGAGCGCCATTGTTGCGGCCTGCTGAGGCCGAGCCATGCCCGGGAGAACTCGTCCACGGCTGCCGTGTCACCTTCGATACAGGCGTTGCGCGCTACCAGCGCGGCCATGACGGCCTCGCGGGTCGTGAAAGCCTGAGGTCCGCCGAGCTGTTGGGCCAGTGTGTGCAGGACGGCGGCGATGAAATTCACGGGGGAGTGCCTGGCGTCAGTATCCCTTTCCCTGTCGTCCCCCCTCAGCATCAGCGCGCCCATGACGTCCTGGACGAAGTACCCGTCCCGCTTCTCGTCAATGTTCACGGCGTGATCAGGGAGCCCCTGTGTCCTCCACATGCGCGCCATCTCGTAGTAGAAGTGATGCACGGCGCGCCTGCCGGTTGCCTGCTCACTGCCGCTGGGCGCGGATTCCCGCCGTTGCCTGGCCATCCGGCGCAGCCGTTCGAACACCCGGGAAGCTGCGGGCCGGGTTTGCACCAGCCAGGTCTTACCGCGCAGGGACAGCGGCTCGACGGGCAGTGCATACGCGGCCTCGTGCACGGCCGGCCGTGCCGGGCGCGACTGAGGGGACGGGCAACGCGATTGTCCGTCGCGGGGGCAGTCTGGGCACAGATAGCGAAGGTAGGCCTTCCTGTCCAACAACTGCTCCTGCGCGTACCGGATGAACAGGATCGTCCGCAGCGCCAGCGCTACGGGCCGTGGCGCTCGCTTGTCGGTATGCGGGGCGAAGCGTGCGGGCAGCCGGGTGGCTCGGTCCTGGGTGTCGGCCAGCAGACCGAGTACCCAGCTCTCCATCGAAGCGTGGAGCGTTGAGACGTCGGCATGGTCATCGTCGTCAAGGTCCGAATAACACAGGAGGGCCATGTGATGCTCCTTGCTCGTGGCGCGTGTTGAGGGTGCTACCTCTATGGCCCGGCCTGGAGGCGAACCGGCAATCACCCCTCACCTTGGCTTTGTGATCTGCGTCACATTGATGATGTGTACTTCCTGGCTCATGGAGTCAGCCTCCCGCCTGTCAGAGCTGAGGTCGGCCCCGTCCTCGCCGTCATCGGCGGTAGCAGGGTGCAAAGTGTCCCAGGCGTCGAAGAGGGCATCGTCGTCCTTCCCCAGGCCGGACTCCTCGATGACGGCCTGCAGGGCGCTTTCGAAGGCGTGCCGCTCGACAGCCACTTGAACCACCCGTGGATCATCGACGGCGACGCTGTCATCGAGTGCCTCCTCGGCGTCATCGATGCGGTCGGAATCCTCCCGCAGAGCGGGATGCGTGGCCAGGACGACGAACCGGGTGGCCTGGACGGCCGCGCCTGCCGGGGCATCCGCACGACGGCAGCCGAGGACGCCGCGAGCGCCGTCAACTCCACCAAGTCCTCGGTGCATTGGCGGCGCACCAACTGGGCGGTCAGCTCGATGTGGTTGAACGCGGTGTCCAGCGAGGCGCGCTCCATCAGGGCCCGTTGACGATGCGGGTCGAGGACGATGCCGGTCAGCCGCTTCAGATCGCCGGCGCTGTGCAGCATGCGCGGGTAGTCGTAGAGCAGGTAGGACGGGGTGTCCGAGGGCCACTCCTGGTCGCGATAGCCATCCGCCCACTCGTGCAGTTGCCTCTCGAACCCGGTCACATCGCCCAAGGCGATCAGGGCTTCCTGACGAAGCTCCTCGTGGCCCAGCGCGTGGACGTGCGGGGTGGCGTGAGAATCGGGCAGCAGGACCTGGCCGTGGCTCCCCGGTGCGAAACTGCGGCCGGTGATCCCCCGCAGGAGCCGGTCCACCCGGTACGGCCGTACCCCGACGAGACGGGCCAGGTCGGCGGACGTCAGACCGCCGCGGGACGTCACCAGCAATCCGAGCAGCGGGACCCCGACCGCTTCGTCGTCCAGCAGCCGCCGCAGCTCATGCCGGGCCAGGACGCTGAGGCCCGTGGCGTGAGACCACGGCGCGAGCGTCCGGATGACGTCCCGGGCCCGGAGAGGGTGGTCGTCTGGAACGTCGTCCGGCACGGACGGAGCGGGTCGGCTCGTGACCACCACTCGCATCCCAGCGGGCGGGAACCTTGGCAGCAGGGCGGCAATGTTCGGCCCACCGGAAGCGGCTCCCTGGTCCTCGTCCAGGCCGTCCACAATCAGCACCAGCGCCGTCCCCGGTTCTGGCACGTCTCCGCCGCGGCCCGGCACAGTCCGGACAAGTCCTCGGGACGGCTTTCCGCTGCTGCGACCTCCCGCTGAGCGATCAGCGCCAGTTGCCGCATCACCGTCTCGAGGAATACCGACTGGTCGTTGCGACCCACGACGCGAATACGCGTGCCCGAACTGCCGTATCCGGCTCGGGCCTTGTCCTCCAGGGCTCGCAGAGCGTCGTACAGCTCACGGGCCTTGGACGACTCGTCCACCCGCGCCACCTTTCCCCTGTGCCCGCCTGCCCTCCGCTGCCCGCGTCGGGGCCGGCGGGCACGCCGATGACCAGGAGCGTAGAGGCAGTTCTCCCGCCTTGCCCTCCCTTTCGGACAGTCACCACCCCCACGCGGAACCGATCTCCACGTCCGGCCGGCCGGCCGGACGGCAGCCATCGAGGAGAGGAACACGTCACAATGACCACGCCCATCGCCCGAAAGCTGGGCCATGCCGCGCTCTTCAGCCTGGTCCGCGGCGCGTGCTGGGCCCTGGGCTCAGCACGCGTGGCGGGCATCGTGTGGTGGATCCAGCAGCGGTAGCCCGTAGAGAGGTGTGCCCGAGGCCGGCACCGGCCCCGGGCACACCCGCGATCGGGTGACGCAGGTCAGCGATCTTGAGCGAGTGCGTGCAGTTCGCCTACGAGGCTGCCCTCCGTCGCGATCAGCTGATCGAACGTGCCCTGTTCCCGGATCCGGCCGCCGTCCAACGCGATGACCCAGTCGGCGAGCCGTACGTTGTCGAGGCGGTGGGTCACCACCACCGTGATCCGGTCCTGCTTGCACTCCCGGAGCTGGTGGAAGACCTGGTGCTCACCGCGCGCGTCCATCTCGCTGGTCGGCTCGTCGAGGATGAGGACGGCGGGCTGCCGGTGCAACGCTCTGGCGCAGGCGACGCGCTGCCACTGCCCGCCGGACAGTTCATGTCCGCCCCACACCGATCGTGCCAGCAGGGTGTCGAGCCGGTCGGGGAGCGCGCGCAGCACGTCGCCCATGCCGACGCGGTCGGCGGCTTCCCAGACCCGTTCGTCGCCGTGCTCGCGGGGCTGGCCCAGGGTGATGTTCTCGCGGGCGGCCAGGGGCCAGCGGCCGTGCCGTTGCGGGACGAGGCCGACGTGCCGCCAGACCGATTCGGCGTCGGCGGTGGCCAGGTCGGTCTCGTCCCACAGAACTCTGCCGCCGTTGTCCGCCACGATCAGGCCGGCCAGCAGCCGCACGAGCGTGGACTTGCCGGCGCCGTTCTCGCCCACGAGCGCGATCAGCATCCCCCGGCGCAGGGTGAGGGAGACGGAGTGCAGCGTCGGCTTGTCCTCGCCGGGGTAGGTGTACGAGGCGTTGTCCAGGGTCACTTCGTGCGGGGCGTCGGCCTGGGTGTCGCCGCGTTCGGCCGTCATGGACTGGTAGGCGGCGATGAACGCGTAGTAGTCGTGCAGGTAGAGGCCGTGGTGGAACATGACCGCGGAGTACCTGACCAGGCTGTTCAGGGCGCGTCCGGAGGTCTGGGAGGCGACGATCGCCGTCCCGGCGGCGGCCGTGCTCATCGCGCCGGCCAGGACCAGGCCCGCGAGCGAGGCCCACATACCCACCGTGAACAGTCCGGAGAGGGAGGCAGCGAGCAGGGTCACCAGCAAGTACGGCCGGGAACCCGCCAGTTCACGCCCGACGACCCTGTCGCACATCGTGCGGTACCAGTAATACAGGTACGGACGCATCGTGTTGGCGCGCAGCTCGTCGGCGAGCTCGCTGGTCGTCAGCCACCACCGCATCATCGACCGGACATTTCTGGCCGACAGGGTGCGGTCGTGGACCCGGTAGTCGATCCGGGCGGCGATCACGCCACCGAGACCGCGGGGGACGACGGACAGCACCAGGACGCCGAGCAGCAGCGGATGGAGGCTGGTCAGGACGCTCGCGGCGGAGACGAGCTGGACGAACCCCTGAGTAAGGGTCTTGGCGTCGTCGGCCAGGTCGACGGCGCGCATGGACCCGATCTCGGCGGCCTGGCTCGCGTCCTTGAAGCCCTCCTGGTCGTAGGCGGACAATTCGACGCGCATGTGCAGGTCGATCATGGTCAGGTCCGCGGCGGCGGCGATCTGCGGATTGAGCCGACGGGTGGCCCAGTCCGCCAGGATCCACGCCGCGGCACCGCCGGCCATCGCCACCACCGCGGTCGAGAGCGCGGGCCACGCCGCCCTCAGCCCGGCACGCGGGTCGTCGGCGCCGAGCAGCGGCCCCAGGGCGTGGGAGACGGACGTCAGCATGATGAAGGTGCCGATGCCGGACAGCAGTTGGCACACCATGATGGTGATGACCATGCGACGGTCCACGGACCAGGCCAGCCGGGCGGTCTGTGCCAGGGCCTGCGGGATGCGGCGGGCCATCTCCCACAGCGTGGCGTCCTCCATCGCCAGCCGGTGGGGACGGCCCTTGAAGTCGAGCTCCGGTGGCGCGGAAGGCTGCGGAACCCCCGTCCGGGCCGCCGGAACGGACGCTGACGCGTCGGACGTGTCCGCCTCGCCCGCTTGCGTTCTCGTCGTCTTCTCGCGTGGTGCCGTCACGCGAACACCCCCTCGACGAGCCGGTCCAGGGTGCGCCGGCCGCGTGCGGTGACATGGGGGTCGTCGAGCTTGGGCCCCCAGACCAGGCAGCTCACCGCGTCGAGCGCCGCCAGGCACTTCAGCGCATGCTGCTCCTCGGGCAGGAGGTCACGGCCGTAGCCCTGCAGGCACGCGGCACGCAGGTCGGGCCGATCCGCCCACGTCGTGCAGGCCATGAACACGAAGTCCTGCACCGCGGCCGCGAACCGGGCCCTCTCGAAGTCGACCCACCCGGCCTGTCCCAGGTCCTTCGACCACAGAAGGTTGCGTTCCCAGGCATCGCCGTGGATGAAGGCGAGCGGCAGCGGCGGAAGGCCGCGAAGCTGCCCGGCCAAGTCGCGCACCAACTTCTGCTCCGCCGGAGTCACCCGGTCCCCGGCCTCCCGCAGGTGCCTTTCGGCGCCATCCGCTGCGGAGCGCAGTGCCTGCTCGGCCTCGGCACGCCGGGGGCCGGACAGGTCACCGGCCGCGTGGAGTCGGGCCAGCAGGGCGCCGCCTTGCCGGTAGGCGCGGGCTTCCGCGGCGGGCGTCAGCGTGAGCTGGTTGAGCGGCCGTCCTGGGACCGAGGTCAGGAGCAGGGCCAGGTGTTCCGCGCTGGAGGCGCGCAGTTGCGGCGCGCGGCCGGCGCCCAGTGCCGGGACCGCGTGGCGCAGGGCGAGGGTCTCGCGCTCGTACATCAACGGGCGCGGGGACACTTTCAGGAAGAAGCGGACGTTGCCTGGCAGGGAGAGCTGAAAGACACGGGAGTTCTCTTGCGGGTGTGAGGCGTCCTGGACGGACGGCCGGGCGCCGAGTGCCCTGCTGGCCCACGCGAGCAGAGCGGGGGCGGGGGTTTTCGGATTGGTCATGCCCCCCACCCCGATGACGGTCGTGATGCGGAAGCGAACAGGGCCCGACGCACGTCGACCGGACGCCGGAAGGCGGTGGCCTCAACCGCCTGAGCGGGGGGATTCTCGAACACGGGGTGAAGGGCGGTAAGCAAGCGGACGGGATTCACGGATTCTCCTCGGTAGTGGGGGATCGGGCAGAGCACCCGGACAACGCCCTGATCACAGGCGCGATACGGGCAACCTCGGGCGACTGGTCGAGTGCAAGTTCGATGCCGGGTGCAGTGGGCAAGAGCTGCCGGTCTGAGCGCAAGGCACCTGCCCGTTCGATTCACCCCTCAAGGCGACACCGGCACGGCTGGAGCCCGAGCGGGGGATTGCACGACGGCATTGACGGCACTGGTCTCCTTCGGCGGGGTGTGCATGTGCTCTGCGGAAGGCACCTTCGCCCACGCCACTGACAATCAGCGGGGGACTACACCGTGATCCGGACAATCCGAGCCGACGGTGCGATCCCGGTCAGCCGCGCCGGTGCGGGCCGATGACCTGGGGCGAAGCCGGAAGAAAGGATTCTCGAACTATCGAGGCACGGCCCGGAATTGGGCGCTCGTCAATGTGGCTTGAAGTGCCGTCTGACCAGGGAGCCGACCGGAGCGGCGTACCTGTGAACGGGCCCGCCTGCGGCTACCATCAGCACCTTCGAGGCCGGGGTCCGCGCCGGTGGCGTTCGCGCACTCGCTGACGGCCAGTGGTGAGGCGCGGACAAGCTGGGTGGGAGGGCGTGAACAGGCGTGATGAGTGGAGAGCCACCTGCCGAGATCGCCCTTACCGGGGGGCGCATGGCCTTCGGTGTGGTCCGGGTGGGCAACACGGTGCGAAAGCCGTCGAACGATTCGTCGCCATTCCTTGCCAGGCTTCTCAAATTGCTGGAGGAAGAGGGTTTTCAGGCCGCGCCGAAATAACCTCGGCCAGGCTGACGGGTGCGACATCCTCACGTTCATTGAAGGGGATGTTCCCGCACGCTTTCGGGCGTGGTCGGACGGGCAGGTGCAAGCCGCCGCCGTACTGCTCCGACAGTTGCACGATGCCACCAGCGGAAGCGAACTCGCCGGCCACTCTGAAGTCGTGTGCCACCACGACCCGGGTCCGAACAACTACGTGTTTCGAGGCGACACGCCCGTCGCGCTCATCGACTTCTCCGAGGCCTCACCCGGCCGCCGGCTCGAAGATGTCGGGTACGCCTTATGCAAGCGGAACATGTGTCCCAGTGTTCTGTGTCTCAGTGATTGGCCGGCGAGCCAGCTGCCCTGCGCCAGAAGCTTCGGTGGACCCAACCCATCTGCAGGTCGGGTCCACCGCGCGCCGATACTCACCAGTTTGTCGGTGATCCGTTGCGCGGACCAGTTGTGCTCGCGGCGCCAGGACTCGATCTGCTCGATGACCCATGCTGGACTCGCGTTCGGACTCCGGTGCGGACTCGACGGCCGGTCGTGCAATCCCGCATCACCGTGTAGCCGCCGGCGATTTACCCACTTGCCGGCGCATGCGCGAGAGATGCCCATCTCAGCGGCGACGTGGGCGATGGGACGTGTCCGGCACCGCTTCACGAGCCGCCTACGGCCCTCGACGCTCAGGGGCGCATTCGCGTGGGGCACTCGTCGTCCTCCCGAAGTCGGACGACGGCAGGCGCGACACCCATCGTGCGCGCCTGCCGCATTGCGGCCTTTCAGTCCCGCGGTGCGACGCGGATACGGTTCCCGTCAGGATCGGCTGCGAGGAAGGTCAGCCCGAACCCCGCATCATGAGGCTCGCGCAGGATCGTGACCCCCTTGGAACTCCACTGCTCAAAGATCGCGTTGAGCTCGTCGGGTCCACCGTCGATGGCCAGGCACACCTCACTGGTGCGCGGGACGTCCGGTGACAGATCCTCGAACTGGCCGGACCACACACCGAGGTCAGCGCCTGGCCCGAGGTCGAAGGTGATGTATCCCGAAGTCTCGAACGAGGGGTTCATGCCGAGGAGGTCGCCGTAGAAACGAGCTGCGGCGGGAGCGTCGTTCACGTAGACGATGGACACGACGGATCTGGTCATGGTTGTTCCTTCTCCCAGGTCGTAGGTACGCATCCACCAGCCTGACCGCGATATGCGCCGCATCGTGTCGCAATTCCTGAAAAAATTGGTGGGTGACCCCAGACCGCTTCTTCACCCTGATGCTGCTCCTCGAATCGAGGGATGCCGTGACCACACAGGAACTCGCCTCAGCGCTCGGGGTGTCCCTGCGAACCATCAACCGAGACCTGAACTGGCTCCGCGACGCCGGTCTGCCGGTGACCGCACACCGGGGCCGCCTCGGAGGCGTGACCATGCTGCCCGGGTCCGGGCTCGACCTCACGCGACTCACACCGGGCGAGCGTGATCATCTGTCGCTCACCGGGCTGGATGAGAAGCAACGTGCGGAGCTCAACGCATCGGCCGAAAGCAGGCGCGCGCTCTCCAAGATCGTCGCTACACAGCCACGTCGAGTTCATGAGCTCTTGCCGCTCACCGACGTAGTGCACGTGGACAGCCGTCCCTGGCGTCAGGCACGAGCTTCCGGCACGACTCCGGCTTCGCTGATCGGCCCAGTGCGGCGAGGCCGCCGGCTACGGATCGAGTACGACAGCCCACGCGAGTCATGCCCACGCGACCTGGTCGTGGATCCCTACGGGCTGTTCGCCAAGGCCGGCATCTGGTACCTCGTCGCCGACTGTGCCCGAGTGCCACGGATGTACCGACTCGAACGGATCACGACATGGAAAGAAGTCGACCAGCCACGACGGATCCGCGAGAGCCAGACCCTGGCCACCGTCGCTGCAGCGCTCATTGATCAGTGGGAGCACAACCACGCGATAGAGGTCAGCGCCACCATCGACCAGACCCAGATCGAGCGAGCGCAACGGATCTTTGGCCTACGACTCGTCCCGGACGACCATGAAGAATCCGCCACTGGACGCAAGGTGACGATCCGCTTCCTGCATCTGGAGGACGTGCGAGCACTACTGCCGTTCGGGAGCGCCATCACTGTGCACGGCCCCACCGAGGCCAGGGCTCACCTCCGCGACCTCGCCACCCATCTTGCCCACCACTATGCGCCGTCACCAACGTCCTGACCCGCAACACCTAGCTGTCGGTGCACGAGGGCCAGTGGTCTACCGCCCACTCCGACCAGCCCGGCCAGCCCGCCGGCGGGCTGGGAATCTCGCCGCCATCGAGTTCGGCGGCGTCAGGCACCTGGAACTGCTCCCGCCATTGGTCTACGTCGGCCTCGCTCATCGGAAACGTCTGATGCGGTGTCGTCGCCTGACGATGCGCGATGCGGGCGAGCTGGACGTCCTTGTCCACGGGCACGTAGACCACCTGGCATGCTGCCCCGGCCGACCGTGCCAGCCAGCGCAGTGCCGACCGTTCATCGCGGCCCCACAGCCCATAGTCGAGCACGACGCTGGTCCCCAGCCGCAGCGCCTGCAGAGCGACCGAGATGAGCCGCCCTTCGAGCACCCAACGCCTGCCGTCGGCCATCGAATCGCCAAACAGCGGGATCATCCAGTGATCTGGGGTCAGCCGCAGCGCCCGGTGCGTTGCGGCGAGCTCTTTGGCCCGGGTGGTTTTCCCGGCTCCGGGGAGCCCGACCATCAGGAACAGGGTGGCGACACGCGGGTCCTGCATGACGAGGGGCCCGGCTGCATTCGGGCATGGGAATGGGTTTTCGTACTGTGAATGGAAACGCTGCGGCTGAGACATGACTCCCCTGATCAGGCAGGATGGCCCGGCAGCACAGAAATAAGCGAGTGGCTGCCGGCAGGACACTGATCCGGCGGTACGTCTCGGCACTGGCCCCGGCAGGGGGCAGCAATGAGGCCGCGGTTACAGCAACCTCGGGTACCGCCGCTAAGCGGCGGTCCGGGTAGTCATGGGGCAGCACATGCCTTCACCATATCCGACAGCGTCGGCGGAGTCGGCAGCCGACCCTGCCAGGGACGGATATCCGTTCTGTGCGAGGCTGTCAGCACCGGAACCAGCGTTCGTACTGTTCAGCGGGCATAACGGACTCCGTCACTGGTCGGCTGGCGGTGCTGCCCGCTGTACACAAAAACGATCTTGGACACCCTCTTTCTCGTCTCCGCAGGCACCCCTTGGACCACACCACCAGGAGGAACCAGTGTCATACCCGCAACTGCTCACCCCCGAGGAGAAGCTCGCCGACGCGAAGAAGCTGTTGAGCCTCCCGCGTATCGTCGTGATCTGCGGCTCCACCCGCTTCATGACCGAGATGAACGAGGCCGATCTGCGGGAGACCAAAGCCGGAAAGATTGTCGTCAAACCGGGCTGTGACATGAAGTCGCCGCACGAACTTTGGTCCGATCCTGTCGAGGCCGAGGCGCTGAAGGTTCGACTCGACGATCTGCACCGGGCGAAGATCCGGCTCGCTGATGAGGTGCTCGTAGTCGGCGACTACATCGGAGACAGCACCCGAGCCGAAATCGCCTACGGCCGGTCGCTGGGCAAGCCCGTGCGGTTCACGCACCCCGAAGTCGACCCCGACGCCTGACCGCCCGCTGCCACCTCGACAACCACGGCCGGCAGCCCGCCGCCCACCCCACACCCTCCGCAGGCATCCCTTGGAATTGATCATCTAGAGCACCGTATCTACGTTGCACTCCCTCCGGAGCGAAAACACTGATGGAGGGCGGCCTTCCTCGATTCCCAGGGCCAGCGTCGGACGAGGACAGGCGGACATGTCTTCGAGTCCTTCACCGTGACGCACGCGTTCCGCTGCTGCATGGTGAGAAGCGCCAATCAGGCATGCATTTGGGTCCTCCACAATGCGTGCCCGAGTCGCCGCTTGAGCCGACGCGTCTGCTCTGCACCGCCAACTAAGGCGTGGCGCTGGGGTTTGTCCAGCTGTTCCTCGACGGCAGGCTGCTGGTCACGCTTGGACCCGCTGTCCGTGTCGCGATTCATTCACGCCAGCTTCTGCATTGGGCGATGGCTACGGCACGGTCGTGCCCTCGGCGCAGCTGCCCTGCCGTCGGCAGGGCAGCTGCGCCGCTTCGCCCTGGGGAATCCGTTCCGATCGTGCATCAGCGCATCCTGCTGGCGGCCGAACGAGATCAGCTTCGGGGCGCAACAGAGCATCAGGCGCCACGGCAGCGCGAGTGGCGGCCGGTAGGCGCGGAAGGGTCGTGGTCTTGGCGCGGACGAGGGCCAATCACAAGCCAGTTGGCGGAATGCCCACGCGATCCCCCAGGAAAAGGCGAGCGGAGACCGATCAAGAGGTTGGTAAAATTTCGCTCACTTGTGCGAGGACTTTGATCCTCGCGGGGGAGGACAATCACATGGGCAGAACCGCCCTGTCACGCGCCAGACTCACAGCCGCGATCTCTTCGGTGACGCTCGCGGTCGCGGGTGTCACGCTGCTTCCGCCGACGGCCGCCGCGGCGCCGGTCGCGCCCTGGACAGCGCCCACTGCCATCACCGGTACGAACGTTGAAGCATCCGTGAAGGACGTCGTGACCGCCGCCGACGGGTCCGCCGTCGCGCTCTGGAACCAGTTCACGACAGGCTACGAACGCAAGCTGTACGCCGCCGTACGCCCGGCCGGCAGCGACGTCTGGGGCACGCCGACCCTGTTGGCGACCACCCCGACGGAGGGCGGCGGAATGACGCTGCACGCCTCCGCGGACGGCACCGTCACCGCCGTCTGGTGGGAGTTCCCGGCCCAGACATCGCCCTATTCCGGCCGCAATGAGTCGCGGCTGGTCAGTTCTGTGCTCGCGGCCGACAAGTCCGGCTGGTCGGCCCCCGCCGAGCTCGTCGGTACCGACGCGTCTTGGGGCGACGGCGGCATCGACGTCGCCGAGGCGTCAGACGGCACGCTCACCGCGGCTTGGGGCAGCAGGGCCGACAGCTCCTCCAGGTGGGAGGTGAGCGCCGCGACCCGGGGTGCCGACGGCAGTTGGTCGGCACCGGTCCGAGTCAGCACTGCGGCGGTGGACGGGGCTCACGCCTCGGCCCCGAGCGTCGCCGTCACCGCCGACGGCACCGCCGTCGTGGTCTACACACAGACGGCCGGTGAGTCCATTCGACTGCACGCGGCCTCCCGGGCGGCCGGCTCGGCGGAGTGGAGCGCATCTGTCGCCGTGACCGGCACGTATTTGTCCGGCGGAGCCCCGCAGGTAGCGGCAGCGGGCGACGGGTCCATGACGCTCGCCTGGACCGCCAGGGACCAGTCCCAGTCCCAGGCCATCCTCACCGCTGCCCGCACCCCCGAGGGCGCCTGGTCGCCGGCCGATCCGCTGACCGCCACGGAGCACCCGGTCGGGACCCCCGAGCCCCTGATCGCACCCGACGGCGACGTCACCCTCGTCTGGGTCGACTACGCGGCCGTCTACGACACCCGCACCGCCACCCGCGACGCGGACTCCGGTGCCTGGTCGGCCGTCCAGACGCTGTCGACCGCGTACGTGCCAGAGCAGTACGACGCCGTCATCGGCGACGACGGCACCGTCCACGCCCTGTGGACCCAGGAGAGCGGCACCGGACGCGTGCTGATGGAGTCCGTGCGCAGAGACGACGCCTGGAGTACGGCCACCGCACTCCCCGGTTCACAGAACCCCTTCGTTCGCGGCCAGGTCTCCGTCGGCGGTGATGGCACCGGGACGGCTGTCTGGACCGGCACTGCGAACGGCGTGGACCGGCTGTACGGCTCCCGGACTGCCTGGCCGGCGCTCGCCGTCGGCAGCTCCAGCATCCCGGCGACGGCGCCGCTGAAGGGCACCACCGGAGCCAGCGCCGCCTGGGCGCCGACCTGGCAGCTCAGCAGGCCCGCCTCCACATGGTCCGTGATCCTCACCGACCCGGCGGGCCGGACCGTCCGAACACTCACGGGCACGCCCGACGGCGGCATGAAGGCAGCGGCAAGCTGGAACGGCCGTACGACGTCCGGCACGTTCGCCCCGAACGGCCCACTGACCTGGACTCTGCGCGCCACCCAGGAGGGCGCGGCCTCGTCCGTGACGCTGGCCTCCGGCACGGTGACCGTCACCGGCGGCGCGGCCGCCGCTCGTGACTTCGGCGGCGCATCGGCCACCCCCGACGGCACCGGCGACCTGCTCACGCTCGACTCCGCCGGCACGATGTCCTTCATGCTCGGCAAGGCGTCCACCGGAGCGTTCTCCGGAAAGGTCGCCGGCAGCGGCTGGGCCACGTCCACCAGAGCAGTACCGCTCGGCGACCTGAACGGCGACCGCTGCAACGACGTCCTCGTCCGGCTGAGCAGCGGGGCGGTGCGCCTGTACAAGCCGGGCTGCAACGCGCCTCTGAAACCGACGACGCCGTACACCACCCTGGCCGCCAGCGGCTGGAACCAGTACGACGTGCTGACCTCGCCCGGCGACGTCACCAAGGACGGGCGCCCCGACCTGATCGCCCGCAACGCCACGACTGGCACCGTGTACCTCTACAAGGGCACCAGCGCAGGCAAGTTGTCGGCCCGCGTGAAGCTGTACGACAACTGGAAGACGTACAAGAAGGTCGTCGGGGTCGGGGACCTCAACGGTGACGGCGTCGCAGACCTGATCGCCCAGGACAAAGCCAACAACCTGTACCGCTACCTCGGGACCGGCAACGGCGCCTTCTCCGCGAGGGTGAAGCTGTTCGCCAACTGGGGTGGCACATACAACGCTGTCGTCGGCGTCGGCGATCTCAACCGCGACGGCAAGGCCGACATCGTCGCGCGGGACACGGGCGGCAACCTCTACCGCCAGAACGGGAACGGCAAGGGAACGTTCGGCGCACGGACACTGATCGCGAAGGGCTGGGGCGTCTACAAGGCACTGTCCTGAACCGCATCGCTTCGCTGTCCGGGCCGCCCGGCACTTCGACCCGGGCGGCCCCTACCCTCTGCCGACAGGATGCCGACGTACGGAGAATGCGCCTGCTTCGAACGCCGATCCGATCCACGGAACTCGGCTACTTCCACCCGGCCGCATACCATTCGGAGGGGGCGAGTTGGGGAAGGCTGGTACCCGATTGTCCCTGCTTAGCCGTAATCAGAAATCGCTGGGGCCATGACAACCCGTGTCAGCAGGTATCCGGCCCGTGCAAGAACTTCTGTGAGACGGCCTGAGAGGAGCGGGGGAGAAGATGACGCTGAGGATCTGGCAGCCGGTGTCCGACGAACCGTGCGACAAAACCGCACCGCACGCCGCGCACCGCAACTGGCGCGGCGCCGAGTGCGGCGTCTGCCCCGGCGTCCCCGCCGCCAAGACCCGCCGCGAGCCGACCTCATGACCGCATCCCAGGACCTGCATGAAGCGGGGAGCGGCGACCGCACCACCGCGGCCTGCGAAGACGGCTGGTTGCAGGACCTGGTCAGGGAGCTCAAGCGGTCGATGCCACCCGGAGGACTCCTTGGCCTCGACCTGGCCGCCGACGAGGACTTGCTGCAGCTGCGCTACCTGCGGGTCTCCATCGGGCACCGCGGCGACGGCCACGCCACCCGCGTGCTGGCCCGGCTCTGCGCGGAGGCCGACGCCCGCGGCCTGGTCCTGGCGTGCACCCCCACCGACGAGTTCGGCGCCGACCGGACCCGCCTGGAGGCCTTCTACCGGCGTCACGGTTTCGCCCCCGCCGACCCGGCACACCGGCTGTCCGAGCACACCTGGCAGCGTCCCCGCATGACGACCGAGGAGTCCGCTCATGACGTCGAGCGAACTCGTCCCCACTGTCGGGTCCGGCCGCGCCACGGCTGTCCGGCGTCGCCGCCGCGCCGAGCCGGACATCGTCTCCGCCGTCGGCGAGCGGATCTCGGCGTCGGCCGCCCGCAAGCTCACCAATGCCGTGCCACGCAGCTCCCGCAACGCCCGGGCCAGCCGCTGGCGTTCGTACGCCCTGTGGTGCGCCACCTACGACTGGGCCGAGGACGAGCCCAACGCTGTCCTGTCCTGCCTTGGCGACCGCGGGCACCCCGCGAACTCGATCGAGGCGCACTTCAGCACCCTGCGCGCCATCCAGGGCGAGCCGCTGTCCGACAAGGAAGTCAAGGCCTGCCAGCCGCGTATTCGTGGCTGAGCCCGACGGACATCGTCCCAGAGCTACGCTGCCTGGCGCTGACAACCTGCGAAGGCGGCAGGCCGTGCCAGAAGGCACTACGACACCGTTTCTTATGGCGGGCGTCTTCGTTGTGCAGGGCATGACGAATCTTGTTGAGCGTCTGGTGCCGGACGGGTTGTGGTTGCTGTTCCGGCGAGTGGTTCCGTCGACGCAGGTCATACGTTCGCAGGGCGGCGGGCCGGTGACCGCCAATGCCTGGCGGCGATCATCTTCGTGGCCACCTCGGGCTGCACCTGGCGACAGTTTCCGCCGGTGTTCGGGCTGGCCTGGCCCACCGTCTACCGGCGCTTCGCCCAGTGGAGCCGGAACCGGGTCTGGGCCAGACTCCACCGGATCCTTCTGACGAGCTCGGCGCCCGCAGTGAGCTGGATTGCCCCGCACAGAGCCTGAGAGAAGGCGGTGCGGGGCTCTCTCGTGAGTCTGCGGCCGGTACAGGCTCCAGGAGCCGCCTGTACGGCTCCGCCGTGCCGTACGGGGGAGCCGGACCTACCGTGAATTCATGCCGAACGTACACGGTGAATACACAGCCGCAGAGCAGGCTGAATACGAGCCTGAGCTGTGCCCGGAGCGCGGAAGTCCCCGGAGGGTTGAGAGGTGGTTCCGCTCCAACCCCAACGACCCAGGGGAGCCCCGCTACGTGCCCGGCCTGACTGAGTGCACCGACGCCGAGTGCCCCCGCAACAACCGCTGACCGGATGGCTCCAGCTCGTTGCCGACAACGCTCCAGCGGCCTGCTCCTGGTGCTTGTCGGCAAGGGTTCGAGCCTTGATCGTCAGGTAACCGTCGGCTGTCCGATTATGATCATGGTCTGTGCAGGTAAAGGCCGTGTCTGACGCGCCGTCGGCTGATGGGCTGTACGGCCCTGTGAGCCGCTGTCGTGGGCGAGCTGGTGCCCTGCGCCTACATGGAGTGAAGCCCCGGCAGGAGCCGTCACAGGCTCTCCAGGGGCGGGCAGGGATGGGGCATGAGTGATCCCGACTGGGTAGCCCGTTGGACAGCAATCGGCGTGGGGGCGGTGACGTCCGTCAACGTCTTGATCTCCGCCAAGACCTACCGCCGTACACGGCCAAGCGTCGAGCCAGTGCTTGAGTACGCGAGTTGGCTGGTGAGTTCACCGTGCGGTTCCTCAACCGAGGGGCTACCGCTATCCACGTGGAACAAGTTGAGCTTCAAGCTACCCCTCGCGTTTACTCTTTCTGGGACACAAGACACCATCTCTACGTTGACCTTGAGCTCCCCGAACCGCTCGAAGTTCCTCCTCTTAACGGTAAGAAGTGCCAGGTCTCCGTGGACGTCTCTGAAGCGCTTCCTCGGCTTATCAGTCTCACGCCCCCTCTTGTGCGGGTAAAGGCGCGGCTTTCTTCTGGTAAGCGGGTAGAGAGTGAATGGCGGATCTGGGGCGAGGACAGCGATGAAGGCTTTCCGTCGGAGAAGTGACTCGCCGTTCCGTCGGAGCCCGCGCCGTGCGGGCTGGCCCGGCGGCCGGCCGGGCGCGGAGTTCTCACCTCCATATAGGCGCCGGGCCGCCGGACAGGCAGCGGATTTTCCGCTAACCAGGCAGGTCGCCGGAACTGGGCTTCCCGGACTGACGACTGCCGGTTCCAGGCGGCGGCCGTGGTCAGCCGTCGCCGCGCAGGGCGTGGCACCCGAGGTCGTGCGCCATCGAGCCGAGGACGAGGACCAACCCGGTCGTGCTCCCCGTCATCGTGGCGCTGCTGAGCCCGAACGTGTACCTGATGTCCAGCAACCTCATCCACCTCCCCTCCATCCCGCCCGGTGCGCCATCGCGGCCTGTGCCCGCACCATGCCCGCGACGGCGGGCCGATGTACTGCTCGAAGTCTGTGCCGGAGTCGCGGTGGGCTGCGATCTCGTGAACGGCTTTGATCGCTTCCCAGGCTGCCGTGAGGGCCAACGTTGGCTCGGCGTCGCCTACCTCAGTCGAAAGATTGGCGGGGAATCCGAACTGGAATCCGCCGACGCGCGCGATCTCCTGCTGCCGTCGGCCAGCCTGGCGGGCGACTCGAAGAATCCAGGAACCAGCGGATCGCCGCTGCCGGCTACATCTGGGCCTTCGCCTCCCTGACTGCCTCATCCGGCGCCAGAGCCCACTACGACCGCAGACGCACCCACGGCGACCGCCACATCTCCGCCCTGCGCAATGTCTTCAACCGCATGATCGGATGCCTCCACCACTGCCTCGACAACCGCGTCCGCTACGACGAGACCATCGCATTTCCCACCCAGCCCGAACCGGTCCTCACGACCGCAGTTTGACTCCTTAAACGCATCGGATGTCTGATCACCGACGGGCACGGCACCCCGCTCGCGGTCCTGCTGACTGGCGGCAACCGCAACGACGTCACCCAGCTGATCCCGCTGCTCGATGCGATCCCGCCCGTCCGCGGCCGGGTGGGTCGTCCGCGCCGCAAGCCCGACTCGCTGTTCGCCGACCGCGGCTATGACCACGACATCTACCGCGACCAGGTCCGCGATCGCGGCATCGTCCCGGCCATCGCCCGCCGTGGCACCCGGCACGGCACGGGGCTGGGTACTTACCGGTGGGTGGTCGAGCGCACCTTCGCCTGGCTGCACGGCTTCCGGCGACTGCGCATCCGATGGGAACGCAGGGCGGACATCCACGAGGCATTCCTCAAACTCGCCTGCTGCCTGATTATCCAGCGACAACTCGGCTCATTGTGTTAGCCGTTGTAAGGGCTCGCAGAAGAACAACTTGGAGGCGAACGGGGCGTTGGCCTGCGAGGTCAAGTCCCGAAACCACCAAGTTAATTCTCTGCGAGCCTTAAGGGCACTCTTCCGCGCAGGCCACGGGTCCGGCCATGCCTTGTCAGCGGGTGCGCGGACTTGAGGTGTGGGTAGAATGAGGGGATGGCCAGGGTTTTGGTGATCCTGTTTGACATCGGCGACACACTGGCGAACGCGGTTGTAGAGGGAGGGCGCCTCGCCCGTATAGACGTGTATCGGTTTATTCCCGATGTCCTGGCCCGGCTGCGGGCAGGGGATGAGGGTGTCTCCGTGTCACTTGGGTTGATCTCCAATACCGGCGACGAGACCGCGGAAAGAATGAACCAGGTGCTTACCGATGCCGGATTGTCGGGCCTGGTCGAACCTCACCTCTGCCTGTTCAGTTCGGTCGAAGGGCTGGACAAATCCCAGCCTGCCTTCTTCAAGCTCGCACGGGAGCGCGCCGCTGTCCCTGTCGCCCACTTCCTGTTCGTGGGTGAGAGCGCGGCGGAGAGGGCGGTGGCCACCTCGGCCGGCTTCCGGGTATCGCCCCACCCACTGCATGCGCTGCACCTCGTCGAGAGCGAGTTTTTCGCCAAACCACGCACCCTGCTCGGGAAGGAATAGCGTCATGGCCAACCAACGAACCCCAGACAACGGCCTGAGCAGCTTCTCGTTGCACACATTCGACGAGTCGTCGTCCCGCACCATCGCGCAACTGCAGGAGGAGCAAGCTGCACGTCCCGGCGTCAGGCCGGAGGGGCTCGAAAGTGAGCGCGACCTTGATCCCGAGATGGCGGCGCGTCGCTACCTCGACCAGGCCCTGGCAAGCGCGATGGTGCCATCCTTCAATGCTCCGGTGGCGAACGGAGTCACCAGCCGGTTCAAGACGATCGGCACGGAGACGATCCCGCTCACCGACACCCGCACGGTGAAGTTCCGTCAGACACTGAACGACATCCCGGTCTACGGCTCACTGGTGACCGTGGAACTCGACAAGGCCAACGATCTGGTCGGCATCGACTCAGCTCTCGGCGAGCCCCAGGGGGTTGACCCGGTCGCCACCGTCTCGGCGGGCGACGCCCTGGCAGCGGCCGCCACCGCGCCGCATGGCTATCAACCCGTTCTGGCCGGTGCGGTTCCTCGCCTGAACCAGTACTTCGACGCTACCGCGTCTCGCTGGCGGCTCGTGTACATACTCGAAGACGTACCGGTGACCCTGGACCACACGGCTGAGCTTAAGTTGGGCCAGCAAAGCAAGTTCGAGCCGCCCCGGTTGGTCGACTACGTGGTGGACGCTCACGACGGGCAAGTCGTATCCATCTTGCCGCGTACACCCAGCATGACCGCTGGTGAAGAGCAAACTGCGACCGACAGCTTCGACGTCAAGTGCACCTTCCTCGTCTCACGGCAAGGCGAAAGCCTGGTGATGAACGACCCTATCCACAACGTCCAAACCTTCGGCTTCAACTTCGGCGACCCCTCCGTCGACCGTGATCGGCTGCCGGGTGACCCCATCGCCAATCCGCCGACCTGGACACCAGGCGCCGTCAGCGCCCACGTCAACGCCGTCGCGGTATCCGAGTTTCTGCGCAATGTGTTGCGACGGGACAACATTGACGGACGAGGTGGTCCCATGCGGTCGACCATCAACTGCGTCGTCGCCGACAGCAGTCCCGGCCCCAATCAATGGATCAATGCATTCTGGGATGGCCGGCAGATGGTCTACGGCCAAGTGCTGCGTGGAGACGAACTACGCTCTCTGTCCGCCAATATTGACGTGGTGGCGCACGAAATGTTCCACGGTGTCACGGACCACACCTCACGTCTGGAGTACGCATTCCAGTCGGGGGCCCTCAACGAGTCCTACTCCGACATCTTCGGAACGATCGTCGCCAACTCGGGGAAGGAGGATCCCCGCACTTGGGACTGGCTGCTGGGTGAGAACCTCCTGCCCGGGGACAAGCCGCTCCGTGACCTGTCGGACCCGCCTCGATTCAGGCAGTCGGCACACATGGATCAGTTCCGCGTGCTGCCCAATACCCGGGCTGGTGATTGGGGCGGGGTGCACGTCAACAGCGGGATCCACAACAAGGCGGCCTTCCACTTGTTCACCGCACAGGCCGACGATGGCTCACTCAAACTGAGCCCAGCTGAGGTGGCGGCCATGTTCTATCTGGCCCTCACGCAGCGGCTGTCGCGAACCTCGCAGTTCACAGACAGCCGACGCGCGGTCGTGGCCAGCGCACGGACTCTGTTCCGAGCACTGCCCGCAAACCAGCTGACCTTCAAGGTCGCCGCAGTCGAAGCGGCCTTCGCTGCGGTCGGGATCCGCTGAACTTCGCGGCACGTTCTCTAACTGATCGTTTCAGGATGAGATACGGAGCCCTTACAACGGCTGACTCAATGAGCCGAGTTGTCGCTGGGTGATCTGGCAGCAGGCGAGTTTGAGGAATGCCTCGTGGATGTCCGCCCTGCGTTCCCATCGGATGCGCAGTCGCCGGAAGCCGTGCAGCCAGGCGAAGGTGCGCTCGACCACCCACCGGTAAGTACCCAGCCCCGTGCCGTGAAGCGCTCCGGGTCTGATGGAGGCTCCGGAGTGTCCCGAGTCGGGTGGAGTCGAGTTGCACGACCCCGCTCCTCCAACGTCACTGGGAACTGCTTGACGAGTTCAAGCAACGGCATTGTCCCGGGGCTTCGAAATGGAACAAAATAGAGCATCGAATGTTCTGCCACATCACCGCGAACTGGCGGGGGTGACCGCTGACCAGCTACCAGGTCGTCATCGAGACCATCGCCGCCACAACCACCAGGACCGGGCTGACCATCGGAGCCGAGCTCGACACCGGAAGCTACGACCTGGGCGTCAGTGTCACAGCCGCCGAATTCCACGCCCTGGCGATCACAACCAACGCCTTCCACGGCGACTGGAACTACTCACTGGCTCCTGTCCCACCTCGAACGCCAGAGGTGCTGACAGTCGGCCGCCGGATCGATCCGGACCTGACCACGATGCTCACCAATCCGGCCCTGACCGGCATGCCACGGACCGACTTCGAACACCTGGTGGCGATCTCGAAACCATACTGGGACGCCATGGCCGAGGCGGCATTCCAGCGACGGTTCCACCGCCCACGCAGCTACCTCCACCCGCAAACCAGCAGCCTGGACCACTACCCACCGACTCCTGGCAGCCATCCTGCGCCGCCGCAAAGCGGTGACCAGTACATTCCTGGCGCAGTTGCTGGGCGTCACCCGCACCAACCTGTCCAACCAGTTCCAAGACGGAAACCGGCTCCTGGACCTGCACCGAGTTGTCGTCGCGCCTCTACCCGGCTCGGCAGCCCGCACGTTGGAACAACTGCATGCCCGGATGACTCTCGTCGAGCCCCTTCACTGACAGTTATTCAATTACGGGCCCCAGCGGTGCCGGTGTACTGCCGCGACACGCAGGCCGATGCGTCGCCGTCCTTGAGGAAGCCCCGTGTCATCGATGATCAGCACGGTCGGTTTGATCGCCGCGGCCATCTTCCATGCGAGTCGGGACCGCACATGCGCCGGATCCCACGGGCTGGTGGTGATGAAGTGGGCCAGGGCCTGGCGGTTGCCGTCCTCACCCAGCCGGGCGGCCATCGGCTCCACTGATTTGCGCTGCCCGTCCAGCAACAGCCCTCGCAGATACACCCCGCCCCACCGCCGCTGATCCGCCCGCGCGAACGGCTCGAACACATCCGCCGCGAAGTGCTCCAGACGGCACCGGACCTCATCCAACTCCCCAGGTGTCACACACCGGTCAACGACACTGCCCCTCAACCGCACACGCCACCAGCGAGTGCACCTGAACAGGCACTACTAGGTGTTGCGGCGTGGGGCGCTGTTCACGCCTTTGGGTAGCGCGGTGCCCCTCAGCATTCAGCCCTCAGGAGGGGCGCGCACGCACAGGGTTGGTGGCCGGGGATGCCTAGCTGTGTGAGGTCTCGGCTACGTCGACCACTTCGGAGCCTTCACGACGTATCCGCTCAGTCCCCCAGGCGCCGAGCGGCCCGAGCGCTTGATTGAGCGCGCGCCCGTGACCGGTCAGGGAGTACTCCACCCGCGGCGGCACCTCGGCATAGACCTCCCGATGCACGAGACCGTCTTGCTCCATCTCACGCAGGTGCTGCGTCAGCATTTTTTCGCTCACTCCAGGCAGACCGCGACGGAGCTCAGCGAAGCGGCGTACACGATGGGCGTCAAGTTCCCAGAGGATCAGTCCCTTCCACTTGCCGCTCACCACGTCGAGGGCAGCGTCGATTCCACAGATGTAAGGCCCGCGTCTCGGCGCCTTCGCCATCACTGATCCCCTTACTAAAAGGTAAGTACCGCAGAAAATAGTGGGTACTTCCGAGAGTAGTGGCGCTCTCCGAGTATGGAGGGGTGAACGAACAACAGAACCGCACCACCAGGCAAGACAGCGCTGTCACCGTGATCGGACTTGGCCCGATGGGCCAGGCGATGACCCGCACCCTCCTCGCCGCCGGCCACCCGGTCACCGTCTGGAACCGCACCGCCAGTCGGGCCGGCGGCGTCGTCGCCGACGGAGCAACGCTCGCAGCGACACCTGGCGAGGCGGTCGAAGCGAGTGACCTCGTGATCCTCAGCCTCACCGACTACCAGGCGATGTACGACATCCTCGACAGCGCCACCGCATCGCTCGCCGGCCGGACGCTGGTCAACCTGAGCTCTGACACCCCCGACCGCACGCGCAAGGCAGCATCCTGGGCAGCGGGCCACGACGCCGCCTTCCTCAGCGGTGGTGTCATGGTCCCGGCGCCGATGGTCGGCACCGAGGCGTCCCATGCCTACTACAGCGGCCCCGACGAGGTGATGGAGAACCACCGGGCGGCGTTGGCACTGCTCGGCACACCGAAGTATCTGGGCGAGGATCCGGGTCTCGCCCAGATGATGTACCAAGCCCAACTCGCGGTGTTCCTCACCACCCTGTCGGGACTGATGCACGCCACCGCGATGCTGGGTACCGCAGGAATGAAGGCCGAGGAAGTGCTGCCGGAGTTGCTCTCCTCCGCCGACTCGATCGGCGACATCCTGAGGGCTGGTGAAGAGAAGCCTGGTGCCGCGCTCGATGCCGGAGAGCATCCCGGCGACCTCAGCACGGTCACCATGATGGGCGCGACGTCCGACCACATCGTCGAAACCAGCACGTCACTCGGCCTCGACCTCGCGCTCCCCCTGGCCGTGCAGGCCCACTACCAGCGCGCGATCGAGAACGGACACGGCAGCGACAACTGGACCCGCATCATCGACAGCATCCGAAAGCCGCGCTGACCAGACGCAGGACTGATGAACACACCCCCAGCCGCGACTCCGCCTACTTAGAGGCCATCTCATTTGGGGTTACCGGTAGCCTGGTTGTGTGTTGATGGTCGAACGCCTGGTACCGGACGGGCTTTGGGAGTTGTTCCAGCG
>NZ_JBEYIL010000037.1:0-45061 GCF_040635845.1 Streptomyces sp. NPDC006872 | reverse complement strand
GGCGCAAACCTACGGAGAAGGTGCGGCGGCGTGCGCGGTCGTGCTCGGCGAGCTGGCCCGGCTTGCCACGCGCGGGGAGCTGGAGGTGCCGATCGCCCGCACCTACCCGCTGGAGCGGGTGCGAGACGCGTTCCGCGAGCTGGAACGGGGGCACACCCACGGCAAGATCGTGCTCCGTCCGTAGCCCCGGCCGGCCGAGGCGACCATCGAGCTGACACCCCGGAACATCAACGCAGCGTCACCGTTGGCGGCCAGATGACTCCCCGTCAAGTGGCCGCCAGCGGGGAAACACAACGGTTCTGATCCACTTCTTGTGGGGTGATGACGTAGCGTCACAAGCTGCTGGAAGAATGCCTGTTCGTGTGATTGCAGCGTGCTCTCGGTGGCCTTCCCTCATCTGGCGTCGGTGGTGGTGGAACAGGTACTGGTCGACGATGGCGGGGTGGCGCTCACGGCGCGTACGGTGACCCGGGAGGCTGCCTGCCCCGGGTGCGGCGCGCTGTCTGGCCGTGTGCATGGTGGGTATCGGCGACGGCTGGCCGACCTGGCGGTAGCTGGACGGAAAGTCGTGATCGACCTGGCGGTGCGGCGCTTCCTGTGCCAGGTGGCGGCATGCACACGCCGTACGTTCGTCGAGCAGATAGACGGGCTCACCGAGCGGTTCGCGCGCCGCACTCCCGCACTCCGTCGGACGCTGGAGCGGATAGCACTGGCCCTCGCGGGACGTCCCGCGGCCCGGCTGGCCGCGCACCTGTCGGTCCCCGTCAGTGCGAACTCGCTGATCAGGATGCTGCGCAAGCTCCCGGACCAACAGCCGTCAACCGCACCTCGGGTGATGGGTGTGGATGATTTCGCATTCAAGAAGGGCCACGTGTACGGCACGATCATCTTGGACGTGGAGACCGGCGAGCGTGTGGACGTGCTGCCCGACCGCACCTCGGAGACGCTCTCTGCCTGGCTCCGCGACCACCCCGGGGCCGAGATCGTGTGCAGAGACCGAGCCAGCGCCTACGCCGAAGCCGTCCGCACCGTCTGCCCGGACGCCACGCAGGTCGCGGACAGGTACCACCTCTGGAAGAACCTGTGCGAAGCCATCGAGAAGTGCGTCGCCCAGCACCGCACGTGCCTCACCGAGCCCGCCGAGGGCACGAGCACCGACAACCCCACCGCCGTGAAGGCTGGCCCGGCCGCCGCCGACGCACCAGACGAGCCCGTGGAAGGGCCGCGCGCGATCAAGCGTCGCGAGCGTCATGCCGCAGTGCATGCCCTGTACGACAAGGGCGTGCAGATCGAGGTGATCGCCAAGACCCTCGGGCTCGACCGCAAGACCGTGCGCCGCTACGCGCACGCCGCCACTCCCGAAGAGGCATCCCTCGGCACGGGCGCCGGCCGCTACGGCCAGATCCACGCCTATTCGCCGTATCTGTACCGGCGATGGAACGAGGGCTGCACGGACGCGGCACGGCTTCACGCGGAGATCACCGAGCTCGGCTATCACGGCAGTAAGCGAACTGTCCGCCGCCACCTGGAACAAGTGCGGTCCAGCGGGAAGCCCGCACCCGAGAAGCCCACGGAGCTGACCGTCCGGAAAGCTACCTGGCTGATCACCGCGCATCCCGACAAGATCGACGAGAACAACGCGCTCAAGCGCAAGCAACTTCTGCTCCGCTGCCCGGAGTTGGATGCTGCCGCCGACTGCGTGCGCGACTTCGCCCGGATGATGACCGAGCGTCGCGGTAGTGAACTCGACGACTGGCTCACCCGCGCCGAGAACACCGGGTTGAAGCCGCTACGAAGTCTGGCCCGTGGCCTGCGGCAGGACTTCGACGCCGTCACCGCCGGACTCACCCTGGAGTGGAGCTCGGGCAAGGTCGAGGGCAACGTCAACAGGGTCAAGCGGATCAAAAGGGACGGATATGGCCGGGCCGGATTCGACCTCCTCCGACGCCAGATCCTCCTCGCAGACTGAGCACCGTCACCCTCCGCCACCGCCACACAAGAAGTGGATCAGAACCGTTCGGAATCCCCACGTACGGCCAGTTGTGATGTCACTCTTGGTTACGGCCCGGGCTCGACGTCTGACCCGATCGGTCACATGCGGATGAACGCGACCGGTTGTCGGCCCACGTCAGTGCCAGGCACAGGCGATCAGCTGTCCGCGGAGTGGGCGTCGGCAAGGGCCTCGCCGAAGAGCCGTCCGGCGAGTTCCACGCAGCGCATCCGGGCAGGAGAGAAGTCGTAAGGCATCTTGGTGATCGCTGTGGCGGCACTCATCTCTGTGACCTCCTCCCTTTTCAGGTCGGCGTCGTAGATCTCGAAGATCTTCTCCTCGGCCGCGTCGAGACCAGTTGCCTCGATGGCCTGATTCAGGGCCATTTGGTGAGCGCATCGCTGTACGGCGAGCTCTTCGACGCGCGGGTCGTCGGGTTCGACGCCGTCGTCGAGGGCGGCCTCGGCCGCCTCAAGACGGTCCTCCTCGGCCCGCAGGTCGGGGTGGGTGGCCAGCACGATGAACGTGCCGGCCTGGATGGCGGCGCCCAGCGGCCCGAAGATCCGTTCTGTGACTAGCAGGGCGTCCACATCGGAGGGGCGCAACGCGCCCGGGGGCAGGTGGCTGAGCCGGTCCGTGACCAGTTCGGAGAGCAGCCCCAGCGGGCTGCCCACCGCCTGCAGGCGCTGGACAGCCGTGCGCCGACGTTTGATGGCGGCCTCCTGCGCCGCCAAGGTTTCCTCAAGCCTGCTCAGGACCGACTCGATATCCGGGGCTTGGTCCAGGGCTTCGTCTCCAGCTTCGTCCCGGGCTTCGCCGAAGGCGGCCCGCATGTCGTCCAGGCTGATACCGGCATCAGCCATCTTGCGGATCCACAGCAGGCGGGTCATGTCGTCATAGCCGTAGCGGCGGCGGCCGTCCCCGCCGCGCTCGGGCTCCGGCAGCAGACCGATCTCGTGGTAGTGGCGGATGGTGCGTGGGGTGATCCCGGCGAACGCAGCGGCATCACCGATCTTGACCTGCCGGGGAGGCGTGAGGGAGGGGTACATTGCAGACAGAGCCTTTCGTGCTGTGGTGCCCCGACCCCACCACATGCCGCTACGGCATGTGCAACAACCCCATCCAGGTGCTACCGGAGCCAGGCCCTAGCTGCCGCCGGGACCGGTCAAGAACGACGAACCATCCGGGAACGCAGAGTGACCGCCGGCGGCCAGATAGCTCCCCGCCAAGTGGCCGCCGCTGGGGAATTCCCAGGCTCTTCGGCACTTTCCGTGAAGCCGGTGGTCTTTGGGTAGCCCTCCGCAGTGGGGGATCATGCTGTTGAGCTGCTGAAAGTTCTATTCCCGTGTCTGTCGCAGGTGGTGGTCGACAGCGTGGTCCGCATCGGTAAGTCCGTGCGGATCAGGGCCAGATGCCTTGTGCCGGCGGCCCGCTGTTCTGGGTGCGGAACGGTCTCGGCTCGAGTGCACAGCCGTTACGGGCGAAGACTCTCCGACGGGGCGGCTGGTGGGCAGGAGACAGCGATCGATCTCGAAGTCGGGCGCTTCTTCTGCGACAACACCGCGTGCGTGAAGAGGACGTTCGTCGAGCAGGTCGAGCGGCTGACCTTCCGGTACGGACGGCGGACCATCGGCCTGCAACGCCTGCTGGAGCAGGTCGCCTTGGCGCTCGGCGGCCGGGCGGGCGAACGCCTCGCAGCCCACATGGCCGTCCCGGTCAGCGGGTCCACGCTGCTACGGCTGATCCACCGCCTGGACCTCCCGCCGATTCCGGAGGTGGAGGTGCTGGGGGTGGATGAGTTCGCGTTTCGCCGCGGCCGGAGATTTGGCGCCATCTTGCTGGACATGGCCTCCCGCCGGCCCGTGGATGTGCTGCCCGACCGCACTGCAGACACCTTCGCCGCCTGGCTCCGAGACCACCAGCACGTGAAGATGATCTGCCGGGACCGCGGCGGCGCGTTCGCCGACGGCGCCAACCGCGCGCTGAAGCGGCCCGCGTACCAGTGGATGTAGATCTCCGTGATGTCGACCACGCTGAAGGTTCTCCTTGCCATCGTGCGCTTCCCATGGCTGAGCGCCCCCGTTGACCATGGAGTGCACTGCGTGCGCGCTGTGGCGTTTGGTCTCGGTGTCCCGGCCATCTGCTGCGGCTCGTGGGAGCTCAGGGGGCTGCGCCGCGTGCGCTGGACGGAAAGCGATTGTGATCAGGGCCGGTCCCGCGGCCCACGGCTTTGGTCCCTCACTGCCCCGCGGGGGGCCCTGCGTCGGCGCCCGCGGGCGGTGAGGGGACAGATGGGCAGTGTCAGTTGTTGCGGCCGGCGAGGATCAGCCCCTTGCCGTCGATCTTGCGGCCTGTTTCCAGGCCGGTGATCAGTTCGGTGGCGCCTTCCAGGGGGACGGTTTCGCCGACGGACATACGGATGTCCCCGGCGGCGGCCCGGTCGGCGGCGGTGGTGAGGGTCTGGCTGTCGGGCTTGCAGAAGAAGATCTTGTGGCGGCGGATGACGGCGGCGTGCCCGAACTTGGCGGGGGTGGCGTTGATGTCGAGGAAGACGCCCGTCTTGTTCAGCAGACGCATCGCGTTCTTGACCGGCAGAAAGCCTCCAGTGTCAAAGACGACGTCGAACGCGCCGTGCAGGTCTGCACGGTCGGCGGGGTCGACGGTGGTGTAGTCGAGGACCTGGTCAATGCCCAGGGCACGGGCGCGCGGCGTGGAGGCGGGGCCGCTGGTGCCAGTGACGGTGGCGCCGAGGGCGTGGGCGAGCTGGACGACGGCCTCACCGACGCCGCCAGTCGCCCCGTTGACGAAGACCCGCTGCCCCGGCTGCAGGTGGGCGCGGTCGACAAGTCCGGCGAAGGCCATGACCGCGGGGGTGGCGAGCGCCGCGGCCTGCTCGAAGGAGAGACTGGCGGGCTTGAGGGCCAGGTGGGAGGCGGGAACGACGACGGCTTCGCCGAACGCACCGCTCGACTTGAGAGGCGCGATCCCGTACACCTGGTCGCCGGGCTTGAGACCGGTGACGCCGGGGCCGATCGCGGTGACGGTGCCGGAGAAGTCCGAGCCCATCGCGCGGGGGAAGGACCGGCCGGTCATCATCTTCAGCTCGCCCGCGCGGACCTTCCAGTCGATCGGGTTGACCGCGGCCGCGACGACCAAGACCGCGACCTCGCCCTGCTGCGGGGCGGGCAGGGCGAAGTCCTCCAGTCGCATCGTGTCGGGGCCGCCGTAGCGGTGGTACTGGATCCTGCGCATGAGACGTGTTCCTTGGGGTGAGCTGTGCGGTTGAACTGGTGTCGGGGGATGCGGGCGCCGGGCACGTCGGCGGTGGGAAGGGGCGCCCGCCGTCAGGCGAGGAACTGGCTGGTGAGATCGCAGTAGCGCGCGACGCGGACGCCGGACGCGTTCAGGCGGAAGTTGACCTGCCAGATCTCCACGCCGTCGCGAACGGCCTGGGCGACCGTGGAGTGGACCTCGTCGTGGTGGCTGCTGGCCTGGACCCTAAAGCCGGGGTTGTCGTACAGGAAGCAGACCAGCAGCACAGCGCGCTGATGGGACTTCAGGCTGTGGCCCAGCTCGCCGATGTGCTTGACCAGCCGGTCAGTCGAGGCCAGCGGCGGGCGGGGCCGGGTGCGGACGTGCTCGCCCAGGGTGACCTGGAGGTGGTCCAGCGGGGTCTTCACCTCGACGTAGGTGTCGTCGACGAGGAAGTCGAGGCGGGAGGCGCCCAGGGTCTGTTCGCGCAGCACGCTGTGCGCGGCGACGATGTCGGGCAGCAGGTGGTGGACGAGGGCCTGTTCGACGTAGCGGTTGGCGGCGTTCTGGTTGATGCCGATCCAGGCCGGGCGGGCGGTGCCGGGGGCATCGACGCTGACGGCTTCCACGGTGTAAGGGGTCTTGCGGGCCGGGTTGTGGCTGGGTGAGAGCAGGCAGTCCAGTCCGTCCAGAACCAGATTGCCGATGCGCCCGGTGGTCGGGCAGTGACAGGCGACCTCGGCCCCGTCGAGGTCGGCGTCGATGATGAACCGGTTCGGGCGGCGGACGATCCTGGCCCGGATCAGCGGTTTCGGGAAGACGATTGTGTCGCCCCGGGTGGTGAGGGCTGCGGGGGGGTTCATGCTGCCTTCGATCACGTGCGGCGGTGGGCTGCGGGGTGCCGCGCTCGGGGCCGACAACACTGGCTGCCGGCCCCGAGCGCGCCGGTGTTCAGTGCTGGGGGTTGCCGCCGGCCTGGATGAGCGGGGACAGGTCGAAGTGGCTGAGCACCTCGGTGATCTGGCCGTCGGTGACGGTGACGTAGTCCATGCCGGGGAAGTCGCTCTTGAACGGGGCGTCCAGGGTGTAGACGACGGCAGCGTGGGTGTCGTCGCCCAGGACGTCGATGAGGGTGGCGCCGTTGAGCGAGCCGGCGAAGGGACCGATGAACGTCCTAAAGCCGTCCTTGCCCTCGAACATGCCGTTCGGGGCCTTGCAGACCGCGTCGGCTGCGACGTAGGACAGCGCCTTGTCGACGTCGCCCTTCATCCACGCCTCGGTGTACGCCCGGGCGATCTCCTGCGCGGATCCGGTGGCGGCAGTCATGGGGATGCACCTTTCCTTCTCGTTCGCTCCAGTACATCCGGCAGGCCGTCAGCCCGCCTGTCCGGAGCGTCCGGGCCGCCCCGTCGGCGGCCCGATGACTGCATCCTCCCCGCCATATATGACACCCTTAGTCATATACGTGAGGGATTTTTGGAGCCATGAAATCCGACCGACTGCTCTCGATCATGCTGCTGCTGCAGACCCACCAGCAGCTGCCCGCCTCCGACCTGGCCGACCGCCTGGAGGTCTCGGTCCGCACGATCATGCGGGACGTCGAGGCCCTGTCCGCCGCCGGAGTCCCCGTCTACACCGTCCGCGGCCCCCAGGGCGGCATCGCCCTGCTCCCCGGCTTTCGCACCGACGTCACCGGACTGACCGCCGACGAGTCCCGCGCCCTGTTCGTCCTGCTCTCCGGCCCCGCCCACACCGACCTCGGCCTGGGGCCGGCCCTCGGCTCCGCCCTGCGTAAGGTCATGGCCGCCCTGCCCGCGCCCCACCGCCTCGACGCCGATCTCGTCAGCCGCCGCATCCTCATCGACCCCGTCCGCTGGCGCGGCACCCCCGGCCCCGACCAGCCCGCCACCGACCTGGCCGCCTTCCAGCAAGCCGTCATCACCGACCGCCGCCTGCGGCTGCGCTACCGCCACGGCCGCGACAACCAGACGCGCACCTACACCCTCGACCCCTACGGCCTGGTCAGCAAAGCCGGAGTCTGGTACCTCGTCGCCGACCACGACGGCGAACCCCGCCTCTTCCGCACCGACCGCGCCCAGTCCGCCACCGTCCTCGACCAGCCCGCCCTCCGCCGCGATGGCATAGAGCTCGCCGACGTGTGGGACACCCTCCGCCGCCGCATCGACGACATCCCCGCCCTCATCGCTGTCACCGTCAAGGTCCGCGACGAGATCCTCGCCAAGTTCCTGCGCATCCACGAACCCGACCTCGACCCCGCCCGCCCGTCGCAGGCGGAGTACGAGCCGGGCTGGACCAGAGTCGAGCTGCGCTTCCGCGCACTCGTGGCCGCCGAGATGCTCCTCGCTTTCGGGCCCGACGCCGAAGTCCTCACCCCCGACGACCTCCGCCAGGCCCTGGCCCACAAGGCCGCAGAGACGGCCGCGCTCTACACCCCCCGCCCAGCAGCCTGACCACGAACCCTCGGGCCAATCCGCTTGTACGACGACGGACAGTCCGTCATCCCCATGGGCAATTACGTGACCGCGGGGGTGGGGAATTGCGTGACGCAGAGCCCGCTCAACCTGGGAATTTCATGATCGCCCACAGGGCCCACGCGAATCCGACGGGTTCCCCGATTCCCACACGCCCTCCGGCGGGAACCCGCCGCCCTTGCGAATTCGTCCACCCCCAGCACACGCGGGGCGCGGTCCGGCACCGCTGGTGCCGTCAGCAGTCTGAGCAACCGGGTCCGGCCCGCGGCCAGACGCAGCCGACGGCATAACCGCGCGGCCGGCCGACCGCCCAACTCGACGGCGATCGACCTCAGCCAGCCCGTCAGCCCGGTGCTGGAGCGGCGGTGCCGCTCCGACAGGCCCGGCACCTGCTCAGCGAACGTCCGGCGCGAACAGTTCTTCCGGTCGCAGAAGTACCGGCGTACCCGCAGCCGTACCACGACCCGACGGGATCCCAACGGCCGCTCATCCAGGGCTCGTTGGTAAGCGCTGTGCACGCGTCTTGCCCGCTTCCGGCAGTCCGGGCACCGGCCCGGCCGGCCGATGGCCACCGCCGCCACCACAAGGACGTCGGAGGAGGCGCTGACGCGCTCCACTCGCACATCGATCCCGGGAAACAACACAGCCTCGACCGCCTTGCTTGCCATGCCGGGACATAGTCTGCCGAAACGATCCCTCGCTCACCTCCCCGACCTGGGGATTCACGGAACTGCGGACAGCGCCAAATTCAACGAGCCTCATCAAAGGGAACCCCGGATCATCCGCCTCCAGGCCCAGGATGTGCGTGCAGCCATCGAGGTGACAACGTCCCGGGCAGGCGCCGCGAGACGCTGGACTACCGGGCCGTCACGGCGAGGAGGGCCTTGCGTGCTTCCTCCGCACGTGGTGAGCCGAGCTCGGTGTACAAGGACAACGCCTGCCGATAGTGACCGATCGCGTCGTCCCGATTCCCCGTGTGCTGCCAGACGTGGGCCGAACCGATGTGGGCGCGGGCCTGTTCTTCCTTTTCCTCGATTCCGCAGGCCACTTCGAGGGCGGCTGCGTGGGCGTCCAGGGCCTCGGTGTGCCGGCCGGTGCCATGCAGGGCCTCGCCCAGGCCGTTCAGGGCGCCCGCCTCTCCGTAGGCTTCGCCGGTGCGCCGGAAGTGGGCAAGGGCCTGGTGCTGGTGTTCGGCGGCCTCTTCGTATCTGCCCTGGCGGCACATCGCGTCGCCCAGGTTGGAGAGTGCGTGGGCCTCTCCGCCGGTGTGTCCCAGGCGCCGGAAGAGGGCGAGCGCCTGCTCGAAGCGTCCGGCCGCGGCCTGATGGTCGCCCAGTCGTGTCAGGACGATGCCGAGGTTACCGAGGGCGCTGGCCTCGCCGAACGTGTGGCCCGTCTGCCGGTACAGGGCCAATGCCTGTTGGTAGCGCTGGATCGAGGCCTGGTAGTCCTCCAGCAGTTCCTGCACGATGCCGAGGTTGTTCAGCACGTCGGCCTCGCCAGGGGCGTCGCCGACGGCGCGGAACAGTTCGACCGCCTTCTCGTGCTGTTCGGCGGCTTCCCGGTATCGGCCCTGGAGTTCGTGCAGTACGCCCACGTTGGTGAGGTGGCGGGCCTCGCCGGCCTCGTATCCGATCCGGCGGCTCAGCGACAGCGCGTCCATGTGGTGGCGGCGGGCGCTCTCGTAGTCGCCGAGCCGCCGGTGGACAGCGCCGATGCAGGCGAGGACGTCGACCTCGCCGCGGGTGTCCGCCACCGCGCGGGCCGCGCGTAAGGCGTTGGTGTGCACGGTCAGTGCGTCGGCGAAGTGGCCCGAGCGCTCGTAGTGGCGGTGGAGCGTGGTGGCGATCCGTACGATGTGGCGGGCCGGGCCGGGGTCATCGGTCCGGGAACACAGGGCGACGAGGGTGGGCTGTGTGGCGCGCAGCCACGCGCGGCACTCATCGGCCGTACGCAGCGGCGGCAGGCCGGTGGGTGGTGACACGACCGCCGGACGCAGATGTCGTTCGGCGGGGTACAGCACGTCCATGGCGGCCGACGCCGACGCCAGGCAGTGGTCCAGCAGCCGGGTCAGGGCGGCGTCACGGTCCGCCGTCCGGTCGGACCGGTTCGCGAGTTCGGCGGCGTAGACGCGCAGGAGGTCGTGCATGGCGTGGCGGCCCGGGCCGCTGCGGTGGACCAGGTGTGCGCGGGACAGGACGTCGAGGGATCGCCGTGTGCGTTCGACGCTCTCGCCCGCCAGTGCGGCGGCCTCGTAGACGTCCGCGTCGGGTCCCGGGTGCGGGCCCAGCAGTCTGAACAGGCGTGCTTCCTGCTCGGGCAAGCGGTCGTAGGACCACGAGAAAACCGATCGGACGGCGCCTCGGGGATCACCGTCGGCCGAATCCAGGAGGTCCAGACGTCTCTTGTGGTCTCGCAGTTCCTCCGCCAGGCGGGACAGCGGGTCCAGAGGGCGTGACAGCACGAGTTCGGCCGCTATCCGCAGGGCCAGCGGCAGTGCCCCGCACTGCTCGACGAGGGCGGTGGCCGCCGCGTGGTCCGCGTCGACGCGCGGCCCGATCAGGGCGCGCAGCAGAGCGAGCGCCTCGTACGGCGCAAGGACGTCGAGGACCACGCGGTGCGCTCCGTGCACCGATACCAGGGACGCCAGCGCGTCACGGCTCGTGATCAGGACTTTGCAGGTCGGGCTGCCCGGCAGCAGCGGGCGTACCTGCGCTGTGGAGGCGGCGTTGTCGAGGAGGACGAGCAGGCGCCGTCCGTCGACCGCCGTGCGGTAGCGGGCCGCGCGGTCTTCGAGCCGCAGCGGTATCTCCTGGCCGGGCACGCCCAGGGCGGTGAGAAAGCCGGCGAGGGCCTGGGCCGCGGAGACCGGTTCGTCCGGGTCGTAGCCTCGCAGGTCGACGTAGAGCTGCCCGTCGGGGAACGCTTCCCTCACCTGGTGTGCCCAGCGCACGGCAAGTGCGGTCTTGCCGACGCCCGCCGTGCCGGAGACGGCCGAGACGACCATGGCCGACCCGCTCTCGCCCGTCCGAGGGCCGTCCACTGGATCCAGCCACCGTGTGAGCTCGGCCAGTTGTTCTACCCGACCACTGAAGTTGCTGACCTTCATAGGGAGTTGGGCGGGAATCACGGCGGGGGCCGGGGTGGACGCACGAGCTGTGACGGGGCCGGAGCCCGCTGTCGGCGACGCGTCCGGTCCGGTGTCGCGCAGCATCTTCTCGTAGACCGACCGCAGTTCACGGCCCGGCGACACGCCCAGCTCGGAGTGGAGCCGCCGACGGATGCTCGTGTAGGTGTCCACCGCTTCGGCCGTTCTTCCGGCGGCGGCCAGGCTCCGGATCGTCTCTGCGGCGAGCGGCTCGGAGAGCGGCTGTTCCGCCAGCAAGGGCTGCAGGACGGCGGGCGCCTGCCCGGGCTCGCCCTGCCGCAGCAGGGCTCGCGACCAGGCCAGGGCCGCCTCCACACGCTCCTGCGTCCACGCGGTCCGGGTGCGGTCCGCCCACTCCCCCGGCAGCCCGTCCAGCGGCGTGCCGCGCCACAACCGCAGGGCCTCGTCCAGGACGTGTGCGCGGCGGGCGTCGGACAGGTCGGGCTCGCCCGCCTGTTTGACGAGTGCGCGGAAACGGAGCAGGTCCACGGCGTCCTCGTCGGCCTCCAGGACGTATCCTCCGGAGCTTCGGCGGATGCCGAGCGACGGGGCGGGTGCGTCCGAGCCGCCGTCGTCCAGCGTGGGTGTCGCGCCGTCGAGGAGTCGCCGGAGGCGGCTGATGTGCGCGTACAGGACCGATCGGGCTCCCTCAGGCGCGGTGGTATCCCAGACACGTTCCATCAACGTGCTCACGGGGACGGGCCGACCGGTGTCGGCAGCCAGTGCTGCCAGGACCGCTCGGCGACGGGGCTGCCCGACGTCGACCACGCGCCCCGCGACGCGCAGTTCCAGGGGTCCGAGTAGGTAAAGGTTCATCGTGCCTCACGTGGGACGGGCGGCGGGCGGAAGCGGCAGCCGGTGGCGGGGACTGCGTCCGCCGTGCAGCGGCCGGGACTCCAAGCGGCCCTCCGTGATTCGCTCCGGAGCCGCCACAGGACAGCCGTCGCAAGATTTTCGCAAGATTCACAGTAGATCCTCAGCTCACCTGCCGTCAGGCGGACCGCGGCGGACGCCGCGTGCCGTGGGGGCACACCCGAGCCGACTCAGGTGGGCCCCCGACGCGACACGATGAAGAGAATGGATCTGTGTATGGGCACGATGATGTCCTGGGTGAAGAACCGGACGGTCCTGGCCGCCGTCACCACCGCATTCATGGCGTCCGGAGTGGTCGTCGCCGGGGCCACGACCGCCTCCGCGGACGGGTGCGTGGGCCCCTTGTGCGGCGCGGTCAAGAACCGGACCGGCGAGACGATGCACTACACGACGAGCCTCGGCGCGGGCCCGCACTACTGCGACGTGTGGAACTGGGGCGGGGGCACGGGGAGCGAGTTCAAGCACGCCAAGTGCCAGCAGCTGACGTTCGGCAATGGAACGCGGGGCGGCAACGGGACCGGCGTCGACGTCGACGCCTTCACCTTCGCCACGCACGGCTACCACGAACGGTTCTCGCGGGTCGGCACGTGGCACTGGCGGGCGAAGGGCGTCTGGACGAAGATCCGCAGCGGTGAGATCGCCGACTGCGGCATCGGCGACAACAACGAGGTCTGGTGCACCGTCCTCGTCCAGGCCTGAGGCACCTGCTCCTTCGATCCGGAGCCTGAAGCGGGTGGGGCTCGGGTGTCGCGTCACGCGGGCTCGGCTTAGCCGGTACGGCGGTGGGCCATCACGGCGATCACGGCTGGGGGGCTTCTCGGATCCGCGAGAGCGACGGCGGTGCGTGAGCGCGCCGGAGATGGGCTCGGCGTACGCGTTCCTGCTGGTGCGGTGGGCTCGTGGATGGGCGGCTGTCGCGGGCCGGCGCTGTTCCATCGCCCGGCCGTCCGGGGTGAGGCAGTCGCGCTTCGAGCGGCACATCTCCTCGCGTCGGCGGCCGGTGTCCATCGACTGCATGACGGCGGGCCGCAGTCCGAGGCAGGGCATGTCCTCGTAGAGGTCGAGGCGGGCGCAGAGATGGCGCATCGCCTCGGAGGGCATGTCCTGCCCCTCCTCCGGAGGCTCTGGTGCCTTGGAGGCATCGTGGCGGGTGATGGTGGAGTCGTCCAGCAGCCCGGGAGCGCACGCCTGCTGGACTTCTCCCGCACGGCCGTCGGGCCCGCGCGGCCTCACATCCGGGATCAGCACGTCGACCTCGCAGCCCGGGGCAAAGGGGGCGAAACGCTGCTCGGTCAGCCGACCGCCCATCAGCAGGCTTCGCAACGGCCACCATGCGCGGATCACGTCAAGGCCGGTGTCGGTGCCATAGCAGGCGATGACGTCGTCGAGATGCTCCTCGTGTCCGGGTGTGAACGTGGCATGGTCGGCCAGGGCGTCGCCCTGGCCCGCCTCGGACCAGTCGATGATGCCGGTGACCTCGTCGCCGCCGACGAAGACGTGCGTGGTCTGCAGATCGCCGTGGGTGAACGCCACGGTCCACGGCCCCGGCGCGGCCCCGGCGAACCGGCCCGCGCGGATGAATCCAGACAGGGCACCGCGTCGGCAATCTGCCCGTGGCAACGGCTCTGCGGCTGGTCGCCGCGGATCTCCGGACAGCCGGGGACCCGCATGGCATCGCGTACGACCGCCGACTCCGCATCGCTCGTGGCGGACGGATACCTCGGATGCCTGTACAGCCGGTCACCGGCGTTCCCCAACCGGTGGGCGAGGCAATCACCCCTCGGGAAAGCCGGATTGGACGACATCGGCAACAGCGCGGGGGGGCTGCGGTGCCACGGGCTCCTGTCGCCCAGCCGGATTCAACACCAACGCCCGCGCCGGAGGCCCCGCTCTCATCCCCGATCACCCAGACGGCCACCCGACCGCGTCGACGACCTTTTACGCTCTACATCTTCGGCGCGACGCACGACCCCCTGGCCCGCCCGCTGATCAAGCCCTTCCTCAACCACCCCGACACGGACGTGCGAGAGGAAGCCGGGCGCGCGGCAGCCGAGATCACCGTACCCATCGCTGAAGGCCGCGACCACAACTCTTGACTATTGCTCCAAAACAGCGGATGGCCACCGTCTGGTGCAGACTCCACCGCTGCTCGACTGTGGCCATCAGCTCCCAGCCCAGCCGCTCGTACAGGGCCGCCGCCGCGCTATCGGATGCGACGACGTCGAGCACCGGATGCAGGCCACGACGCCGCGCTTCCTCCACCGCCCGGCCGATCAGCAGTGCACCGATCCGATGCCCCCTCGCCTGCCGGGCCACGAACAGTCTGCTGACCACGGCGGTCATACCCCGTGCCGCCCCATTCCGCTCGCTCCACAACATCGGGGCCAGATCGCCCTCGCCGTCCTGCGACAACTGACTGCCCGACCAGGCCGCCCTCGAGTTCGGCAACCCAGGAGCCCAGCAGGGGACCACGTGACAGCCACTCGCCGGGCTGATCCGGCCAGTTCACCGGATAGCCGTCGCGCGCATGGACCTCCGCGAGAACCCACACGCGCTCCTCGACATCGCCATCAGCCCTCCGCCGGACCCAGCGGCTCGGCCTCCCGTCCGGCACCCCGAAGCTCTCGATGTTCACTCCGGCATAGAAACACAGGCCACAGAGTCACAACCATCACCATCGTCGCGCTTATCGCAACCCCCGGAGCCGCCCGCCCTTCCGTCCCCACCGCCAGCGGTGTCAAGCCGATCCTGTGGACCTGCACCCTCAGCGAGGACCAGCGGTGGAGCTGATCCGGTCTCGGGCCGCAGCCTTGGTCTTCAACTCCAGCCACAGCTCTATTCGTACGTTCGGAGCGTCCAGGAAGCGGCCCGGGATCTCCTCGACGCGGCGCGTGCGGTAGCGCAGGGTGTAGCGATGGACGCCGAGGTCGGCCGCTTGCCGGAGACGAACGCGCGCCGTCCGCCGCGGCCGTCCGAAGACCGGCGTACCGGGATCTCGATGGTATCCAGCTGCAGCTCGACGCCTTCGGTTCGGGCGTCGGCCAGGGTCCGAAGTCGCAGCCCGGGACGGTCGGGGGCCGCGCACCCCGTCAGCCAGGAGCGTGCGTGTCTCTCCGATCGCGCGGGTGACGGTGGAGCGGTCGACACCCGAAAGCAGCCCGAACACTGGGTGCGGCAGGTCATGCCGCAGATGGATCAGTATGACCACCAGCCGGTCGACGAAGACCGGCTGGTGGCGGGCACCAGCACCTTCAGCCCGCTTCCTGACCCCGCCCCGCGCAGCATGGCGGCGGCCACGGCTTCGGCCTGCCACGGCACCGCCAACTCCTTGACCAGGCAGGTGAGATGACGCCGAGAGAACCCCCGGCGCACAACCGGCTGCACAAGGCGAGAGCAGCACAAGCGGCGCTACTGACGTGAGTCGGAGGTTCTCTGGCAGTAGGCGGCGACTTTGTTGAGGATCTCGTCGGCGGTCTTGGTCCAGACGAAGGGTCTGGGTTGTTCGTTCCAGTCGGTGAGCCAGGTTCGGATGTCGCGCTCGAGGGCCTGGACGGAACGCTGGACACCGCGGCGGAGCTTCTTCGGAGGTCAGCTCACCGAACCATCGCTCCATCAGGTTGAGCCATGATGAGCCGGTGGGCGTGAAGTGCAGGTGGAAGCGGGGATGCGCCAGTAGCCACTGAACCGCTCCGGGTCTGATGAAGGCTGCGGCCTGCGGCAACGACCTGGCCGTTGTCTTTCTCGCCGACCGTACGACCATGCAGGCCGAGAGCCACCCGCTGCCGGCGGTCACCACGCTGGCTCGGGGGGGGCGTGGACGAAGAGGATTACGAACAACTGACGGAGTTCGGTCGCGATTTCCGTACCATCCCCGCAGGGCTCCACGACGTCCACACGAACCCGAGCATCGACAACCTGGGCTTCGAGGAGTACGCGGCATGGGCTCACGATGATGCCCGAGGAAATCTACCGATCCTTCTGAACGGGCTCACGAAACGAAACTGCGGCCAGAGCGAGGGCAGGTCTCGTCCAACGGTCACCACGTCGCGACGTCGTGGGCGGTGCCGTCCGTGATGGCCTGGAGTTTGTCGGGGTTGGCAACGTTGTGGATGGCAGTGATGCGACCGTCGGCGTCGAAGTCGAAGGTGATGGTGGCGATCACCCGGTCCGGGGCGCTGAACACCACGCCCGGGCCGCCGTTGATCTCGACGAGTTCGGCACGCATGTCGGCGGGCTGGACGCCCTGGTAGGCGACCGTGCCGATGGCCGCGAACCACGAGGCCACCGTTTGCGCTCCTACGACCGGCTTGAGCGCCTGACGGACCTTGCCACCGCCGTCGGTCCACAGGATGACGTCCGGGGACAACAGCTCCATGAGGGCGTTGATGTCACCACCGGTCGCGGCGGCGAAGAACCGCTCCGTGACCTCGCGCTGCCGAGAGCGGTCGGCGGTAAACCGGGGCCTGCGGGCGCGTACGTGCTCACGCGCACGGTGCGCGGCCTGTCGTACCGCCGCCTCGGTCCGTTCCACCGCCTCCGCGATCTCGGCGTGGCTGAAGCCGAAGACCTCCCTCAGCACGAAGACGGCGCGCTCCAGCGGGCTCAGCGTCTCCAGCACCACCAGCATCGCCATCGACACCGACTCGGCGTCCGTGACGGCATCGGCGGTGTCACCGCTGGTGAGAATGGGCTCGGGCAGCCACGGACCGACATAGGTCTCGCGCTTGTGCCGGTTGGAACGCAGACGTTCCAGCGCCAGGTTGGACACGATCCGCGTCAAGTACGCCTTGGGATCGGCGACTTGGGAACGGTCGGCGGACGACCATCTTATCCAGGCGTCCTGCACCGCGTCCTCGGCATCGGCCGCGGAGCCGAGGACACGGTAGGCCACGGAGAACAGCAACTTACGGTACTCGTGAAAGACCTGCTCGCCGGCGCTCACTCGGTACCTTCAGCGACGCGGGTGAAGCGACCGCCATGCGGCCAGAACGCGCCCGAGGCGGGCATCTTCTTCATACGGCCGAAGGTCGGCCAGGGCGAGGAAGTCACCGTCTCCTTATACCGGGCCGCCATCCGGCCGGTCAGATGAATTCGTCGCGGGCTGTCGTCGGGCCGGGTGAACTGCACGACCGCGTCGTGCCGGCCCAGGCTCACCGGCGTGTGGTAGTAGCCGAAGCGGAACGGCTTGGGCCGCTTGCCCTTCAGCGCGCGGACGATCGACACCGCGGCGTGCACACCGGTCGGCATCCCGCCCTGGCAGGTGCCGTGCATGACGCCGTAGCCCTGGCGGATTGCCGCGGCGTCACCGATGGCGTACACCTCCGGGTGCGACACCGAACGCAGCGCGGCGTCGGTGACGATGCGGCCGCGCTCGTCGACGGCCAGTCCGGCGGCGGCTGCCAGCGGCGACACCCGCGTACCGCTCGTCCACAGGACGACATCGGCGGCGAAGCTCTCACCGCCCGCCAGTTCGACCGACCCGGGCAGCGCCTTCACCACCTCGACGCCGCTGCGCACCCGGACGCCGAGGCGGTCGAGCGCCGACTGCAGATACGTCCTGGCCTTCGGGTTCATCGCCGCACCGGGTTCGTCCCGGCCCAGCAGCACGACGTTCAGCTCCGGGTGCCGCTCGGCGATCTCCGCGGCCGACTCGACGCCGGTCAGCCCGCTGCCGGTGACCACCACCGTGCCGCCGCCGAGCCGCGCCAGCCGGTCGGCCAGCACCTCGGCGTCCTGGGGGCTGTTGAGGCTGTACGTGTGGTCGTCGACGCCCGGCACCGCAGTCGTGTCGGCCACGCTGCCCAATCCGTACACCAGCGTGTCGTAGTGCAGGACCTGGTCGTCGTCGATCCGCACCGTCTTCGTGTCCGCGTCCACCGCCGTCACCCAGCCACGCACGAACTGTGCGCCCGTCCCCTCCAGCAGCTCCGGAATGCTCAGCTCAGCGAGCTGCTGCCCGGTCGCCGTCATATGCAACCGCAGCCGCTCGGTGAACCGCTCCTGCGCATTCACGAGGGTCACCTGCACGTCCTCGCGCCGCTTGACCCGCGCCGCGAGCTGGATGACCGCGGACATGCCCGCGTAACCCGCCCCCACGATCAGAACCCGGTGGGTGGTCGCCCTGCCGACTTCGTGCTGTGCACTCATCGCTTTGCCTTCCTCCACTCGCTGTTGACGACCAGTGGATGGAAGCTGCGAGCCAGTCCGTGACACGAAGCCGATGTGATGCGCGCCATAGTGGGCTTGGCAAGGGTGCCGCCTCCTGGTTGAGCCTGCAATCAACTGGGGCGAAGAGAGGGTGTCGAGACAGTCCGCGGTACGGGCCCGCAGCAGGCGATCAGGCGATAATGATCGCTAGCTGCCTGTGCGTATTACTTGGGGGTCTTGTGAGTCTGAGTCCGCGCGAGGTGTTTCTCCGGCTTGTTCACGGGGTCGCCGACGGGAACTTCGACGAGCTGCCCGACCTGTACGGCGAGGTCACCGATGTCCGCCATCCGATGGCGACGCCGCAGTCCGAGCCGCTGACGAGTCGCAGTGCGCTCCAGGAGCACTTCACGGTGCCGCCGGAAGCCCGGGAGGCCGTGCCGAAGAGGCGGGTCGTCGATGTCGTCGTGCACGAGACCGCCGATCCCGAGGTGATCGTCGCCGAGTTCGCCTATGAGTTCACGTCGTCGGACGACTCCCCGGCCAAGGTGCCCTGTGTGTTCGTCATGCGGATCCGGGACGGTCGGATCATCGAGTCACGCGACTACATCGACCCGATCCGCACATACACGGCACGCGGAGACCTCGACCGCCTCCTCGCGTCGTTAGGCGAGGGCGTTTCCTCACCCCGCGCCTTCCGAGGTTCACTGTCCAAGAGTTGACCAGAAACATGGGAAGTGCTCTTGACCTGCAACGATAAAACTTGCTTAGGATCCTGTTGGCTACGAGGGAAACAGTACTTTCCAGGTGCGAGAGCCTGGCGCATCCTACCCACGTGTCCGTGTCCAGGGTGACGGCCGGCAGGCGGTCTCGCAGGCCGGTGCGGTCCTGTTGGTGGAGACGGTCCGCAAGACCGGTCTTGACCAGCCGATTCCTCGGCACTGGCACCCTGGCGGAAGCCACGGGCCGTCCACGATCCCGGGAAGATCCTCCTGAACCTTGCGTCGGCGGTCGCGTTGGGCGGGGATTGCCTGGCCGATGTCGCCATGCTGCGGGCCGGGTCGGCCGTCTTCGGCCCCGTGGCATCCGACCCCGACCGTCTCCCGCATGGCCGACGCTCTCGCCGCCTGCGGCGACATGGTGCTGAGAGCGATCCGCACCGCTCGGTCCGAAGTTTGCGAACATGTCTGGCGGTTGGCCGGTGAGAGAGCCCCTGATGCCGGCGGAAAGGTGACCGTCGACCTGGACGGAGTGCTGGTGATTGCCCATTCCGACAAGGAGGACGCCGCCCCGACCTGGAAGCGGACCTACAGCCACCACCCGCTGATGGGGTTCGTCGACCACGGCCCGAGCGGCACCGGGGAACCCATCGCGGCCCTGCTCAGACCGGGCAACGCAGGCTCGAACACCTCGCCGGCCACATCACCGCGGCCCGGCAGGCCCTGGCCCAGTTGCCGAAGAAATACCGGCGCGGGCGGCAGACTCTGATCCGCACCGAATCCGGCGGCGGCACCCATGACTTCGTCGCCTGGCTACTGAACTTGAATGCGTGATGTCGGTCTGCCGTCTATGAGAGCTGCCGTCCACCAGGGCGATGGACCCCGACGCGCAGCGTCCATCAGTAGACGATGGACACGATCTGGCAGGCGGCTTCGGCGATCTGACGCTCCCCGCTGATGCGGACTCGGGCGAGGGCAGTGCCAGGATCAATACCGCGGGTGCAGAGTCGCCAGGCGGTCTCTGGGTCCAGCCGCAGTGATGCGGTCGGCTGACCACTGGGTGTTTCGGCCAGTGACCAGCGGTCCGCGGTGGCGGTCACGGTCCAGGTACCGACGGCTGGCTCATCGATGACCACCTGGAGTTGTGTCCCGGCGGGCGCAGGCGTGTGACGCAGTGTGTGGGGCAAGGCCCTCATGAAGGTGTCCAGGACCGCGGACAGAGCGTCGGGCTCCGGATCGGCGTCCCGGCCGGTGGCATGGCGGATCTGCTGGCGGTGGGTCCAGTACTCGGTGAACTCCCGCGCGACGTCCAGCCACTTGGGCGCCGGGTCGGCCCCTGCCCAGGACACTCCCAGGCCCGTTGCGTCGAGGTCGGTGCCCTCGAATTGACGGGCGACCTGGGTCCCGGCCAGTTCCAGGGCCTCGATGATCTCGACAGGGCTGTGATCGACGTGGAGGTCGATCCATTCCTGGTTGACGCGGTGGATGAACGCTTCCAGCGTCTCTCCGGCCGCCATGGCGCGCTGGTGGCTGTCCGTGCTCCAGCCGAGGCGGCCGTGGTAGTCGCCGAGGATGTGGGCGGCAACATCGTGCACGGTCCAACCCGGGACCGCGGCCCTGTTCCACTCATTGCGCCGCAGACCGCGTAGCAGGTCGAGGAGCGACGCCAGTTCTGGCCCGAACAGCGGGCGAGCGTCGATCGGCTTGCCCAGCCAGGAAGGGTCGGATACGTCGTTGGGCTGGAGACTCATGGCCAAAGCCTGTCAGCCGGGAGACGGGGTCTGCCATCGAATACCCTCTCACCTCACGGGGGGCATGTCGGTCAGCCGCCCATCATCAGGCCAGTAACGGCCAGACAGCCGTCAACCAGGTCGGGCCGGTACTGGATCTGCTCGAGTCTGCGCTTCACAGCCCGAGTGATCTGGGCGAGTTCACCTGCGGCGAGGTTGCCGAGGTCGCAGTGGGAGGCGTTGCGCCGCAACGCCCAGAGCGGCAGGGCTGCGCAAGGTGAGGCGTCGGCACCGGGAATTCGCAAGGCTCGGGTTGGCGCACGGGACGGATCGGTCCGCAGCACGCCTTTGCGGCTCGGGCTGGTGCCCGAAACGGGCAGCGGCTTCATCGAACGCGAGGAGGGTGACCGCTTGGCGCGGGCGCTGGAGGCAGACCGGCGTGCCGCCGCTTGAGGCGGCAGCCAGCGCGTGCAGGGGCGGGTGGTCACGGGCACCGGGGGCGTCGGCAAGTCCTCGCTGGCCGCCCACTACTGCCACGCCGTCGCTGCCCAAGAGGTGGAGCTGCTGATGTGGGTGGCGGCCGGCACGACCCAGGCCGTAGCCGGCTCCTACGCTCAAGCGGCCCGCACGCTCGGCCTCGCCGCCGACGGCGAAGACACCCTGCTCGCGGCGCAGCAGTTCGTGAACTGGCTGCGTACCACCACGTGCGACTGGCTGATCGTGCTGGACGACGTCCCGTCCCCCGGAGCTCTGGAAGGGCTGTGGCCGCCCAGACAGACCCAAGGCAGGGGCAGGGTGGTCATCACCACGCGAAGCCGCGAGAGTGATCTCGCCGTCCTCAGCGGTCACTCCTTCCTGCCGATCGGACTCTTCAGTCCCCAGGAAGCTTTGCATTACCTCCGCGGCACGCTGCGCCGGTCGGTCCTGACTGACTCCGACGACGATTTGGCAGAACTCGCCGGCGACCTCGGTCACTTGCCTCTGGCGCTGTCACGGGCGGCCGCCTACCTCGACTACAACCCTTCCTGCACCGTCACCCGCTACCGGCAGTTGCTCGCCGACCGGCGGCTGACCCTGGACCGGCTCACACCGGCCGTGCGCGGCAGCTTCACCGATCGCTCGCTTGCCGCCCTGTGGGACATCTCCATCGAGCAGGCCGACGAGCACACCCATGGCATGGCCCGCCCGATGATGGAACTCGCCGCCGTCCTCGACGGCACGACCGGCATCCCCGACGCCCTGTTCACCACCGAATCCGCCCGCGCCTACCTCACAGATGGCAGCGGTGCCGGCCGGGACACCGATGAACTCGACGCCGAACACACATTGGCCACGCTGGACCGTCTCCATCTTCTCGACCACACGTCCGCCGGCACCGGACGTACGGACTGGCTGGTACATGTGCACCAGCTCATCCAGCGTGCCGTGCGCGAGTACCAGCCGCCCTCCGAAACCCACGACGCATGTGATGCGCGCAGGGCGGCCGTCCTCCCGGCTTGCGCCGATGCTCTGCTGGACATCTGGCCGGAGGTCGAGCAGGACCAGGAGCACGCGCAACGGCTTCGAGCCAACGGGCATGTGCTGACCGGGCATGACCTCGACGAGCCGAGTCCTCTGTGGCAGAACGAGACCGTGCACAGTCTCTTCCACCGTCACGGCGTCAGCATCGGTGAATCCGGCGGCATCCTCTCGGCAGTCAGCCTCTTCGCGGCTCTCGCTCAACTCGCGCACGAGCGGCTCGGCCGCGATCACCGGTCCACCGTGGTCGTCCGTATGGAGCACGCCCGCTGGACGAGCGCGGCCGGGAGCCATCGCGACGCGGTGGCAATCCTGGAGGAGTTGGAGGACCGCCACACGAAGCTGCACGGCCCCGACGACCCTGTCACGCTGGTGATCCGCCACAATCTGGCCGTCATCCGTGGCGAGGCAGGAGACGTTCTCGGGGCGGTCCGCGCACTCGAGGAGGTGCTCGCGGACCGGAGGCGAACGCAGGCAACGCGATCAGCGATCCTCGCGACTCTCCACAACCTCGCCTACTGGAAGGGCGCGTGCGAGGACGCGACGGGAGCGATCGGCATCTGCCAGGAGCTGATCCCGCACATGGAGGAGGAGTACGGCGCCGACAACGAGCACACGCTCACCGCCCGTCACAACCTCGCGCGGTGGCAGGGCGAGTCGGGTGACGCCGGCGCCGCCATCACCTCGCTTCGGTCCCTCCTGCAGGATCAACGACGCGCGCTCGGCCAGCGGCATCCGCGCGTGCTGTTCACCCGGCAAAGCCTGCACCGCTGGCAGGGAGAGGCGGGAGAATTCGACAACGCCTTCGACGGCTACCAGAAGCTGATCCCGGACATGCGGGAGGTACTCGGCCCCGACCACCCCGAGGTGATCACCGCTCGCCACAATTTCGCCCACCTGCGAGGCAATGCCGGACACCATGCGGAGGCGGTCTCAGCGCTCGAGGAAGTGGTGGCCGACCGTGCGAGGATCTTCGGACCGCACCACCCGGACACCTTCGGCTCCCGCTGCAGCCTGGCGTTACAGCGGGGCCAGGCTGGATTCCCCGGGAAAGCGGTGCAGGACCTGGAACAACTCCTGCGTGACCAGCAACAGCATCTGCCCGTCGGGCATCCGAACAACCTCAGTGTCCGTCACCAGCTCGCGGTCATGCGTCACCGGGCCGGAGACACTGCAGCAGCCACGTCCGTTCTCGCCAAAGTCCTCGCCGAACAGATACGCGTGCTCGGCCCCGGCCACCCCCACGCACGCGCCGCCTTCAACACGCTCGATCAATGGCAGAACACGAGCGCAGATGCCTCATCTGCTGTCGACGCCTACCGGCAGTTGCTGACCCACATCCGGCGTCACCCCGACCACGACAACCCGCTCGTCCTTGCCGTGCAGGACAGGCTCGCGATGTGGCAGGGGCGCGCCGGCGACCCAGTCGGTGCAGTCCAGATCCTCACCACCATGCTCCGCGACGCGGGCCGGCTCCTCAGCCCCGACGACCCCCTCATCCCGGTCATCGCAAACAACATCTTCGGGTGGCTGCAAGCCGCCGGACTCCCCGCCGATCAAGCCGCCGCACATGTACACCGACTGCACACTCAGCACTCCAGCCCCACTCCCGACTCACAGCTCTGAACGTCGCCACCTGCCCGCACGCGGACCCGGTCAGCGCCGAGGGGGGCAAAAGCGGGCAGTGCTCTGTCCTCTCGGGAGCCGTCCGCTGCAGTGACGGGGACAGAGCAGTAACGCTCACAGCCGCGACCTGGCACTCCACGGCCCTCATCTTGTTCGGCCAGCGCCTCATCCTGTGCCAGCCACGGGATTTCAGGTTCCAGAGGTCAGAACCCGTCTTTGAACCCCCGATCGCACTGTCGGGCGAGTGACTTTGGGGTGCGGCTGCTCGCTCCGAAGCCCTATCCGCCCGTCAACCCTCGTGGCCGAGAAAGGCATTGGCACTCCCTGGCCACAGCAATCCCTTGAGTCGCTCTGCGCGCGGCACTCACTCTGAGTACTGGCTTCCGCTCCACGAGGGCGGAGGCGTTTCAGCGTTCAGGGGAGGACCTCCACACATGCGAAGACTCCACGCCCTTTGGGCCGTGGCAGGAGCGGCCGGGCTGCTCGCCGGGGCGGTCACGCCCGCGGTGGCCGATCCCGCGTCCCCGCTCACCCAGCCGGACACCACGCGGGCACCACGCGCCGACACCCAGACCGTCACCCTCATCACGGGCGACACGGTTTCGGTCACCACCGGGCCCGACGGCAAGTCCGCCGTCGACATCGAGCGCGGCAAGGGCCGTGAGGCCGCCACCTTCCTGTCCACCGAGCGCGACGGCGAGGTCAGCGTCCTGCCGGCGGACGCGATCCCGCTGGTGCAGGCGGGCCGTCTCGACCCGGCCCTGTTCAACGTCACCCAGCTGGTGAAGCAGGGGTACGCGGACTCGAAGACCGGCACCACGCCGGTGATCGCGACGTACAAGAGCGGCAGCGTGACCCCCGAGGGCGCACGCCGGACGCTCGCGCTGCCCGCGATCGACGGGGCCGCGCTGAGCGCGAAGAAGTCGACCTCGTTCTGGGCCGACATCGCTCCCGCACTAGGCACCGCACCCACCACGAAGGCCGCGAAGCAGCTCGGCGAGGGCATCGACAAGCTCTGGCTCGACGGCAAGGTGCAGGCGTCCCTCGACGTCAGCGTGCCGCAGATCGGCGCACCCGAGGTGTGGCAGGCGGGCTACGACGGCACGGGCGTCGACGTCGCGGTCCTGGACACCGGCGTGGACACCGGGCACCCGGATCTGGCGGGGAAGCTCGCCGAGACGCAGAGCTTCGTGCCGGGCGAGTCGGCGCAGGACGGTCACGGCCACGGCACCCATGTGGCGTCCACGATCGTCGGCTCCGGCGCGGCCTCGGACGGCAAGCGCAAGGGCGTCGCGCCGGGTGCTGATCTGTTCGTCGGCAAGGTGCTCGACAACACCGGCCACGGCCAGGACTCGTGGATCATCGCGGGCATGGACTGGGCGGCCCACTCCGGGGCGAAGATCGTCTCCATGTCGTTGGGCGGTACGGCGACCGGCCCCTCCGACATCCTGAGCGAGACCGTCGACGAGCTGTCCGCCTCCACCGGCACCCTCTTCGTGATCGCGGCGGGCAACTCCGGTCCGGCCGAGCAGACGGTCGGCACCCCGGGCATCGCCGACTCGGCGCTGACGGTCGGCGCCGTCGACAAGTCCGACAAGCTGGCCTCCTTCTCCAGCCGCGGTCCGCGCCTCGGCGACTCCGCGGTCAAGCCGGAGATCACTGCGCCGGGTGTGGCCATCACCGCGGCCCGCGCCGCCGGCACCACCATGGCCGGCAGTACGCCGGTCGACGACTACTACTCGACGGCGAGCGGTACGTCGATGGCCACCCCGCATGTCGCGGGCGCCGCGGCGCTGGTCGCCCAGGCCCACCCCGACTGGACGGGCCAGCAGATCAAGCAGGCGCTGGCGACCACGGCGAAGACCATGCCGGACGCCGACGTCTTCCAGCAGGGCGACGGCCGCGTCGACGCCGTACGGGCCGTGAGTCAGGGCGTCTTCGCGACCCCGGCACTGAGCTTCGGCAAGTACGAGGAGGCCGACACCGAGGTCGCCACCAAGGACATCACGTACACCAACACCACGGACAAAGCGGTGGAGTTGAAGGTGTCCTCGTCACTTCGCGACGCCGCACTGAACGCGGACGCGGTCACCGTCCCGGCGAAGGGCACCGCCACCGTCGCGGTCACGGTCGACCCGGCCAAGGAGGCGACGGGCCGGTACACGGGCCACATCACCGCGAGCGCCGACGGTGTTCTCGTCACCACCGCCGTCGGCTTCGAGAAGCTGCCGAAGACCTACGACCTGAAGGTGTCGCTGCTGGGCCGCGACGGCGAGCCGTCCACGTCCGCGTCGCTCTTCATGCTTCAGGAGCTGAACGGCGCGTACGCGGACACCTACGGGTTCATCGGCAAGGGCTACACCTTCAAGGTGCCGGCCGGTACGTATTCCATGGCGTCCTGGATCTCCAAGCGGGACGCGGCCGGACTGGAGGTCGACACCTCGATCGTCGGTGATCCGGAGATCGAGGTCGACAAGGACACCGAGGTCGTCCTCGACGCCCGCAAGGCGGTCGAGATCAAGCCGAAGACCAAGGAGGACTCCGAGTTCCGGGGCTTCACCACCACCTGGCACAGGGAAGGCCCGGGCACTGGCCTGGGGGTGACCTACAGCCAGGGCTGGTGGACCGACCACGTCTATGTGGCGCCCACCGAGAAGGTCACCCAGGGCGTGTTCGAGTTCTCCTCGAAGTTCCGTCTGTACGCCAAGGAGCTGACGGCGAGCGTCACCGGCCCGGAGAAGTACGCGCTGCCCCTCGACTACGCGCAGACGTACAGCGGCCTCCCCGTGAAGGTCAGCGGTGATCACACGGTGCGGGCGGTGGACGCGGGCGCCGGAACCGCGGCCGACTTCGAGGGACTCGATGTCAAGGGCAAGGTGGCGGTCGTCCACGTGGGCGCCGGCAAGAGGGCGGACGAGGCACTGACCAACGCGACCGCGGCCGGGGCCGGTTACGTCCTCGCCTACCAGGAGACGCCCGGGTACTGGCTCGGTTCCGTGCAGAGCATGACCATCCCGCTGATGCTCGCCACCGGCGAGGACGGCGCGAAGCTCGGCGCCCTGCTGAAGAGCGGGAAGAAGGTCAAGCTGAAGCTGGCCGGCACTCCGGTCAGTCCGTACGTGTACAGCGTGATGTTCCCGCAGGTGGGGGGCGTCTCGGCCAACCAGACGTACAACCTGAACAGCTCCAACACGGTGAAGCAGACGGTTCGTTACCGCGGGGCCCGGGCCGGTGATGTCGGCAAGGACGCCGTGTACCGGTACCGCCCCTGGCAGTCGGCCGACATCGCGACCACCAACAACGTGCAGCTCGCCACGGAGCGCACCGAGTACTACAACGTCTCCGACACCCGGATCTGGCACGCCGTCTATCCCAACTGGAAGGCGACCCAGCCTCAGTGGGGTCTCGTGCGGACCTTCGACAAGGCGGGCAAACAGCCCGCCGAGGACTGGCTGGGCCAGGTCGTCCGCCCGGCGACCGCCCAGCGGTATGGCCTCTCCCAGCGCACCGGTGACAAACTCTCCTTCCGCATCCCGGAGTTGAGCGATGCGACACCGGGCCACTACGGATCCGTGGACAACGTCCTGGACACCGCGAAGGGCAAGCTGTACGCGGACGGGCAGTTGGTCGGCGACACCGCGCTCGGCGGCTACGGCACCTTCACCGTCCCGGCGGCGAAGTCCTCGTACCGCCTCGTGGTCGACACACAGCGCACGGCCGACTGGGCGGCTTACTCCACCGGCACGCACACCGAATGGTCCTTCGCCTCGGCGCACACGGACCAGCAGACGGCACTCGGGGTGCTCTCGGTCGACTACGACGTGGCCGGGCTCAACCTCCTCAACCGTGCTGAGGCCGGGCACACGTCGAAACTCGGCCTCTCCCTCCGGAACCAGTCGGGCGGCGTCACCGCCGGTTCCCTGAAGGCCTGGGTCTCGTACGACGACGGCACCTCCTGGAAGGAAGTGAAGGTCAAGAACGGCAAGGCGGAGCTCAAGCACCCGAAGAAGGGCGCCGGGTTCGTGTCGCTGCGCGTACGGGCCTCCGACCGGGACGGCAACACGGTCAACCAGACGGTCGTACGGGCGTTCGGCCTGAAGTAGACGACCGCCGCCAAACATTGCGAAAATTCTCAACAAAGATCGTCTACCGTGCCGGGCCATGGTGAACACGGCATACGACACGGCAAGGGAGACCCCTGCCGCGAGCCCCTGGGCCGCGGTGGGGGTCTCCGCGTTCGACGAGCTGTTGTACCAGGCCATCCCTCAACCAGCCCGACGCCGGCGCGTCCGGCTGGGCGCTGCTGACCGGTGCCTCCCCGGCCCGGGTCCTCGAGTCCTGCAACCGACTGCTCACACTCGGGCTCCTGCAACCACCGGACTCCATGGGCGGATTACGGGCGGTCGACCCCCGGGTGGCGATCCGCGCGCTGATCCGGCGACGCGAGACGGAGTCCGAACTGCTGGCCGCCACCGCCGAGGAGATGGCGACCGCGTACGAGGCGGGGCTGCTGCGCGAGGAGCCGTCTAGGCTGATCCAGGTGGCCTCCGGCGAGGGCGCCATCGCGGCACGCCTGGAGGAGATGCACGGGCGCGCGGAGCATGAGGTGTGCTTTTTCGACACACCGCTGTATCTCGCCCCGCCCGCACGGGCCTCAGCGAGGCCATCGCACGGGGGTACGTTGCCGGTTCGCAGTTGGGAGCAGATGGGTGGTCAACTGCCATGCTGGGGGCTGAAGATGACTGCTCGCCGTCCATGTCCGACTGCGCCGGGGGCGTTGGAGGAGTACGCGGTCCGGTTCGACCAAGTGCGTGCTCAAGGTGTGATCTGCACTGATCGACTACCGCAGCGGTTGCGCCAGCCGACGATCTCGGCGATTGCGAGAGTGGTGTTGCGCAAACCGGCCATGGCGCGGAATCAGAATCAGAAGAGCGTCACCACGCGCCACACCTGATCGATTATGAGTCCAGCAGTGCACACAAGAAGGACCGTCGTCTTCAATCTATTGAGCGACATGATGTGCCAGTTGTGCAAGTCTTCGCTGGCCATCCGCCACACCGCGGTCAACACTCCTGTCGTTGGCAGCGCCACCAACACGGTCAGCGGAACGAGTACCCAAGGCGTAAGACCGGTGGTCAACTGCGTTAGCCGGACGACAAGCGAGACGACCAGCACTGTGGCGATGTGCCCATGCACGCTTCGCTCGACAGCATGCTGCATCGCGGGATGATCGTGAGGGTGGTGGGGAACCCTGGCGGCTTGCCGCTGCACCCGCATCGCCCACAACGACAGGACGATGACGTAGCCGTAAACAGCCGCAGTCGCGATCCAGAACATCGCCCCACATCCTCGACCCCAGGTTTCAACGATATACAAATAGAAGCGCGAAACACCCTACGACGTCGCGGCAAGGTGCCTCCAGAGCACGAAATGGCCAAGGCCCGCCTCCGCCCCCGGCATCTCGCCTGCGCCCGGCCCGGTGCGCACCTTGGCGAGGACGCGCCAGTTCTTGAGGTGGGCGAAGCACTGCTCGACAGTGCCCGGACGGCCGCCAGTGCCGTGTGGACGGCTTCTGGCCTCGCGTCAGGGGCCGGTGCCGGGCGGCCTTGTAGCCGGTGATCACCGCCGGGGCCACCGTTGTCGAGGCCGACGAAGCCCCGGCGTCGGCCCGGGCGTGTTCGCCACGAGCCTCAACACCCGCTCCGTGATCGTCAGTTCACCCCGCTCGGCCTGGACCCCCCTGTAGTTTCTTGGCCAACTCCTCGGCAAGGGCATCCAGTTCGCTCCGGCGGGCCGTGATCCAATGCCGCTTCCGCATCCCCCTTGCCCTCGCGCGTTCTCACGCGTGCCGACCTGCTGACGGATCCTAGGCGGGGGCCGGTCGCAGGCGCAGCCGAATCCGGCATCCCGGCGGAACGGCCCCGCCCGATGATCTACGCCATGGTCATCGGCCTCCCACCGGCACAAGTACTCAACTCGTCATTCACACCAGACCCGTGAGCTGCGACTTCACGATGCACATCGCTCACTGGGCGTTTTGAGGGGGTGGCATGGATCCGGGGGCGATGACGCAGTACCGGTACCGCGCGGTGTGCGAGGTTCTGGGCGGTTCACCGGTGGGCGAGGTGGCCGAGCGGTACGCAACGAGTCGGCAGTCGCTGCATACGTGGCGGAAGCGGTTCGAGCAGGAGGGCCTGCCGGGTCTGGTCGACCGGTCGTGTAGGCCGCGGAACTCGCCGTCGCGGTTGTCGGCCGCCGTGGAAGCGGAGGTCTGTGAGCTGCGACGCCAGCATCCCCTCCGCCCGGCACGGCGGCACTGCCGCGGATGCGCGCGGCCGCCGCCGGACAAGCCGTTGAGACCGACCGACTCGTCCACCGCGACGGCAACGTGACGGTCGGCGGCAACCTGTTCCGCGTCGACGCCAGGCTGGTCGGCCAGACGGTCACCCTGCGGCTGGACGGGCACCTCATGCACACGGTCGCCGACGGAATCCTCGTGGGTACCTGGCCCTGCCCAGTGAGCAGTGACCGGCTCCCTGCGCTCCGCGGAGTGCGGGCGACGGCTGGCCCGCTACCACCAGCGATGGTGCCCAGCGGGGCCATGCGGGTCCAGCGGCGCGTCAACGGCGACGGCCGGATCATGGTTGCCTCCCAACACCTCAAACTGGGCAAGAGGAACGTCGGCAAGCAGGTCGTCGTCGTGATCGAGGACACCCACTTCCGCATCCTCCACGAGGGCGAAGCGATCGCCGTGAAGGAACGAAGAAAGCCAGGGCCGCTCGACCGTGTCCGCATCGTCTCGAAACGCGAGGACAGCCAGAAGTAGTCGAGTATCCACTGAGGCCGCCCCGAGGCAGAATGATCGCCATGACGACTTGAAGAGCGCCGGCAGGACGCACGGCCTGGCGCAAGAGGGGGATCGGCTGGTCCGTCTTCGACGATGAACGCTGGATCTGCATTGTGTGCCGGGAACCCGTCAGTTCTTACCAGTACCGCTTCCATCCGCCCGAGTCCTCCAGTTTCGAGCGCTGCGTCGGGCTGGCATGGTGCTCCGGGTGCCGGATCTACTCGGGCAACATGGTTCACGTTCCTCGCGAGCGGGTCCTGGTCGACGCCCTTGCGTCGCTTCCTCCCGGCGATCGCGACCGGCTGCTCCGCAAGGAGGCCGCGTTGATCGACTATCTCGACCGCCGAGGCCTCAGGCAGCAATGAGCTGAGCACCACACTGAGCCAGCCCCGGGGAACCGGAGTGGCCGAGCGAAATACCGTCAAAGATCTCCTGAATCGCCTATCAGTACGACAAGCAGGTCCTGGTGACAAGACGTCAAGAGTGTCCTGAGACCTCACACCGACAGCCGGCCGCGCCGACCTCAGATCTCTTCTCGGCCAGAGACGTCGCTAGCGGACAGACCAACAGCGCATAACCGAAGTTATGGACAGGGTTTTGCCCTGTCCATTGTCCGGTGCGCAGCAAGCGGTCGTCCGTAAGGGGGCGCCGTTGACGAAGGGTGAACCTGGCGACAAGTAGCCCGCTAATGACCCTTAGATCGAAGGGTGAGACAGCGGAGAACCCCGGCGGTCCCGCCGAGGTCCTTCGTGGTGATGGGCCTGCTTCCGGTCAGACCTGCGGCGCGAACCGACAGGCCTCCATCAGTCCGCCGCCTCCTGCGGGGTCAGCCGGACTTCGTCGATGTCGAGGCGGGCCTGGACCTGTCGCAGGACGCTGTCGTCGATGTGGTTGTCGTCGCGGAGGCGGACGACGGTGGCGCGTTTGTGGGTGAGGAGGGCAAGGCGTAGGGCGGTGTCCTGCTCCGCGTGGCGCAGCGTCTGCCCGTCGTCGCTCTCGCTTTCTCCGGCGCTGGTGGCCTGGAGGTGGGTCTCGTACTCGCGGCGGATCCGCTCGGTGATCTCGGGGTCGGTGCCGAGCCCGGCGGCGATCCGCGGGAGGGCCTCGTACGCCTCCTCGGTGGCGGTGCTCTCGGCGAGGAGACGTTCTTCGTCCACCGCGGTGTCCCGGGGCAGCCCGGCCCAGAGGACCACGGCGGGCAGCAGCAGGCCCTGTACCAGGAGGGTGATGACGATGACGCCGGAGGTGACGAAGACGATCGTGTCGCGGTGGGGGAAGGCCTCGCCGGAATCGAGCATGTCGGGCACCGACAGGGCCAGTGCGAGTGAGACCGCGCCGCGGAAGCCTGCCAGCGACATGACGGCCCGGGGGCGGTTGCCCATGCGGCGCAGCCGTTGCTGGGGGCGGCGGTCGAGCAGGCGGATCAGGTACGGGAAGCTGTGGAGGAAGGCGAAGCGGGCCGCGATCAGTGTCGCGGAGACGGTGGCGACAGCGACGAGGGCGTCGGTGAGGTCGGAGCCGCTCAGAGTGCGGGCGGCCGACTGGGCCTGGAGTCCGACGAGGACGAACAGGGCGCCGTTGAGGCCGAAGGTCGCCAGGGACCAGAACGCCTCGGCCTGCCGTCGCATCGCGGCGACTCCGGCGAAGCGCGGGCCGGCCTGGCTCATGACGAGCCCGGCGACCACCACCGCCAGGACGCCGGAGGCTTCGATCTCCTCGGCGAGCAGGTAGGCGGTGAAGGGGATCACGATCAGGGCGACGTTGCCCAGCAGCGGGTCGGTGAACAGGCAGCGCAGCCGCAGGCCGAGCCAGGCGGTGACCGCGCCGGCCGCCGCTCCGCCGGCGTAGGAGATCAGGAACAGCCAGGTCACGTGGGGCACGCTGAAGGCCTCCTCCCCGACCGTGATACCGACCGCTAGCCCGTAGATCACCAGGGCGGTGCCGTCGTTGATCAGGCTCTCGGCGCGCAGCAGGGTGACGTTGCGGCGGGGAAGCACCCGGGCCAGCACGCCGACCGCGGTCGCGTCGGTGGGGGCGAGGGCCGCTCCGAGTACCCAGGCCGGTCCCCAGGGCAGGCCGAGGGCGTGGGCGACGGCGGCCACGGCCCATGCGGTGGCGATGACGAGCAGGGTACTCATCAACACGATGCCGCGCAGGTCCCGGCGGATCTCTCGCAGGGAGGTGGTCAGGCTCTCCCAGAACAGCAGGGCGGGGAGGAACAGCAGCAGCACCGCCTCGGGGGGCATCTGCACCTCGCGCAGGGCGGGGATGAAGCCGAGGACGGCTCCGGTGAGCAGCAGGAGGATGGGCGGGGCGATGCGCAGGTGAGGTCCGGCGGCGTTGCACAGCAGCACGGCCAGGCCGAGGACCACGACGAGTTCGAGAGCGAGCACGGCAGTCCTCCGTGGTCGTGTGCGGGCAAGGGCTGTCGGGAGGGAGCGTCAGGGGCTGTCGGGGCCAAAGTCAGGGCACCGTCAGAACGGTCTTTCCACGGGCCTGGTGGGTGCGTATGCGCTGGGCCGCTTCCTGCGCTTGGTGGAAGCCGTGGACGCTGTCGATGACGGGGCGGATCCGGCCGTCGGCGACGGCGGGCAGGACCTGGTGGGTCAGGGCGGTGATGACGCGGCCGAGGTTGGCCGGGCGGATGAAGCCGTAGGAGACGCCGTGCACGGTCAGATTGCGGTAGGAGAGGGCGTCGAGGTCGACGGTGGAGGCGGACCCGTCCAGGCGACCGATGTTGACGACATGGCCACCGGTGCGGGTGGCGGGCAGGCAGGCGGCGAAGGCGGGGCCGCCGACATGGTCGAGGACGATGTCCGCGCCGTCGCCGCCGGTCGCCTTCAGGACAGCCTGGGTGAGGTCCTGGCGGGTGGTGACGATGACCGTGTCGGCCCCGGCCGCGGTGAGCAGAGCAGCCCTGCTGGGCGACCGGGTGGTGGCCAGCACGCCAGATGCGCCGAGGGTTTTGGCGATCCGGATGCCGAGCAGGCCGATGGCGGAGGTGGCCCCGGTGATGAGAACCCGGTGGCCTGGGCGGAAGCCGGACACCGAGAGGGCGCCGTGTTCGGTGAGCAGGCCGGTGGGCAGGGCTGCTGCCTCCTCGTAGCCGATGCCTTCGGGAATGCCGATCACGTGCCGGTGGTCGGCCGGCACGTACTGGGCGAAGGCACGCGGGGCGGTGCCCATGACGGGTCGGCCCACTGCCAGGGTGTCGACGCCGTCGCCGAGCGCGACGACCTCTCCCGCGAACTCGTAGCCCGCCTGGTACGCCTCGCCCTGACCTGTGGACGGGTCGTAGGACTGCCGGAGCAGCGGCACGTCGGCGTGGTTGAGGGAGACCGCCCGCGCCCGCACCAGCACCTGGCCGGGGCCCGGCTCGGGCACAGGCACCTCGCGGGCCTGCCAGTCGGGGCCGAGGCCGCCGAAGAGAGCGGTCATGGTCGTCGGGCGCCTCGTGGTCATGAATCTCCCGGTGTCCGTGCGCCGTGCGGCAACGCGGTGCCGTGTGAGGACGGGGCGGCCGGGGAGGGGACTGGCCCGTGGACGTGATGCCGACTGCCTCGACCGCTGTCTGCTTGATGGGGTCAGGCAGGTGTCTGTGAGGTGGGGGTGAGGGTGGCGCGGGCCAGGGTGTGGCCGTACAGCTGGAAGCCCAGCCAGGCCGGGGTGGCGCTGTCGTCGATGTCGAGGTGCGGGGTGTCGAGTGCGTGGACGACGAAGTAGTAGCGGTGCGGGCCGTGGCCGGGCGGTGGCGCGGCGCCCAGGAACCGCCGCTGTCCGGCGTCGTTGGCCAGCGTCCTCGCGCCGTCGGGCAGGCCGGCTCCACTCCCGTCGCCGGCGCCGGAAGCCAGCTCGGTGACGGTGGCGGGGATGTCGAGGACCGCCCAGTGCCAGAACCCGCTCGCGGTCGGGGCGTCCGCGTCGTAGCAGGTCACTGCGAGACTCTGCGTCGCTGAGGGCTGTCCCTCCCAGGCCAGGTGCGGCGAGCGGTCCTGACCCAGGCCGCCGAAGATCCCGCTGCGCTGCGCGACACCGAGGGCCTGGCCGTCGGCGATGTCGTCACTGCGCAGTCGGAAGGTCGGCACCGGGGGCAGGAAGCTGTAGGGGTCGGGTGTCTGGGGCATTGCTCGTTCTCCAGATGGAGGGGGTGGGGTGCATCTCCGCGCCCCCGTCTGGGCGGTCACCGGCCGGGGTCCGTGGTGGTTCGGCCCTGGGACGCCTGGCAGCGGGGGTGCGAGGGGGTGGCCGGCGCCGGTGTCCCGGCGCCGGCCAGGGGGGTCAGCGGACCGGCCGGTGGAGCCGACTGGTCAGAGGTGCTTGTTGTAGAAGGGGATCAGGGTGGCCAGGGCCTGCTCGGTGGCCTCGGGCTTCCAGTACATGTCGTAGTGGGACTGGCCGGGCACGACGAGGATGTCCTTCTCCTGCGAGCGCGCCCGGTTGAGGAGGTCGAACCCGTCGCGGTAGGCGCCGAACTCGCCCGGGATGCCGCCGACCACGATCTGGAGCGGCTGTGTGAGGAGCTTCTCGGCCAGGTGGTAGGCGTCCCAGCCGAGGGTGGCTCCCATGTGGGAGAACAGGGATTTGTTCACGCCGTTGGGCTGCTGCCCGCGGTCGGTGCGGTAGTACTTGGTGGCCTCCAGTACGTCGAGCGCGGTGATGCCGAGCTCGGCCGCCTTCTCCGGCGATTCGGGCAGGGCGACGTCGACGCGCGGCTCGGCGCCCCGGGCTTCGGCGGTGCGCTGCTTGGCGACGGCGTCCAGGGCCGTGATCGCCTTGTCGGAGCCGGTGTCGGCGCTGAGGGCGCCCTCGCGCATCAGGCGGCCGAAGTTGACGGCGGTGACGGTGCCGACAGCCTTGAAGCGGCGTTCGGTCATCGCCGCATTCACGGCGTAGCCGCCACCGCCGCAGATGCCCAGGACGCCGATGCGGTCCTCGTCGATGTAGTCGAGGGTGACCAGGTAGTCCACGGCGCAGCGGAAGTCCTCCACCCGCAGGCCGGGGTCCTCGATCCAGCGGGGCTCGCCGCCGCTGGCGCCCTGGTGGGTGGCATCGAAGGCGAGGACGACGTAGCCGGCTTCGGCGAGCTTGGCGCCATAGATGTTGCCGGAGGTCTGCTCCTTGCAGCTGCCGATCGGGTGGGCGCTGACGATCGCCGGGTACGTCCGGTCCGGGTCGAAGCCGGGCGGGAAGTAGAGGTCGGCGGCGACGTCCAGGTTCTTGTTCTTGAAGGTCACGGATTCCACGGGGGAAACACCTCGTTCGTTGTCGGTTGGATGATGTGAATCGGTTCGCGCCGGGCGTGCCGGGAGGCGGGGCGCGGCGCCATGCCCTGCCAGCTGCCGGAGGCAGTCCGGTGGGCCTGTGCAGGGGTCAGGGTGTGAGGACGACGCGTCCTCGGAGCCCGGGCGCGGATGCGTGGGCATAGGCGGTCGCGGCCTGGTCGAACGTCTGCTGTTCGGCCGTTCTGACGCGTAGCTCGCCCCGGTCGACGTGCGCGGCCAGAGCGGTCAGCTGGCTCGCGTCGGGATGGGCGTTGAGGAACCCGCTCTCGACTTCGGGGAGCGACTGCCCGACCGTGCTCAGGAAACGGCCGCCAGGACGGATCACGTGACGCCATGCGTCGTCGATGCGCGCGGTGGCGAGCATCTTGTCCACCCCCAAGGGGCAGGCGGCCCGCACTTCGGCGACGGCGGTGTGACCGCGAGCGACGAAGCGGGCTCCGAGCCCGGCCACGAAATCGGCGTCCGCCGGTGACGCGACGCCCCACACCTCGGCCCCCTGGGCGACGGCGAGGTCGATCGCGAACCCTCCGATCGAACCGGCGGCACCGACAACCAGCAACGATTCACCGGCCGTGATGCCCAGCCCGGCCAGCGCCTGCCACGCCGTCGAGCCATTGAGCGGCAGCGTCGCGGCGTGTGCGGCGTCGATGGTGCGAGGCGCCTCGGCTGTCGCCGACGCGTCGAGGACCACGTATTCCGCCTGGGTCCCACGGCCGCTGGACAGCCAGTAGGTCCACCCGATGACGGCGTCTCCCGGACGGAACCCGCGGACACCCTGGCCGACGGCGTCCACGACGCCCGCCGCCTCCCAGCCCAGGGTTCGGTTCCGCGGACCGGACCGGGATGTGTCCACGTCGATGGGGTTGATCCCGGCTGCGGCGACCCGCACCAGAACCTGCCCTGCCGACGGCTGCGGCTGGGGGACGTCGACCACCGACACCACTGTGCTCGGGGATGACGTCACTGCCTTCATGACTCCTCCTTGGCAAGACGAGCCCCCACGTTCGTCTTCATTTCCTTCGGCTCTCCTTTCGCAGGAGAGATGAGCGGCACCATCAGCCGGATCCGTGCGCCCCGGCATTCCGCAGCGCCTTCGGATTCCCGGACCTCACCTACGTCAACGCCGTCACCGGCGTCCGAGGCCTCGACCGACGGGGCGCCGCCGGGTCAGAGGTACTTCGTGAAGAACGGCGTCAGGTGGGCCGTCACCTGGTCGACGTACTCGGGAGCGTCGTAGAGGGAGACGTGCCCGGCACCCTCGACGACGGCCAGCTCCGTGGGGCGTTGGCCCGGGGCAGGAGCTGCTCGGCCTGCCACAGGGAGCCCGCCCTGCTGCCGGCGACCATGAGGAGCGGCTGGGTGAGCAGCGTCTCGACCTGGTGGAACGCGTCGAAGGCGTAGATGTTCGCGATGCTGGTGAAGAGCATGCGGTTGTCGGCGTTCGGGTGCTGGGCGCGGGGTGTGCGGTAGTAGTCGTGGGCCTCGGCCATGTCGGGGACGGTGGTCTCGTCCACGGTCTCGGGCACGTACGGCACGACGGCGGCGTCGGCGCCCCGGGCCTCGGCGGTCCGCTGGGCCGCGACCGCGTCGAGGGTGGCGAGCTGGGTGGCGACGGGCTCGGCGCCGTCCCAGCCCAGGCGGTAGGCGGCTCCGATGTCGATCGGGCTGATGGTGCCGACGGCCTCGATACGGCGATCGGTCATCGTGGCGTTGACGGCGTACCCGGCGCCGGCGCAGATGCCCAGCACGCCGATGCGGTCGGCGTCGACGAAGCCGAGCGTGGACAGGTGGTCCACGGCCGCCCGCACGTCCTCGACGCGGGAGGCGGGGTCTTCGAGGTGGCGGGGCGTTCCGCCGCTCTCCCCCTGGTGGGAGGCGTCGAAGGCGAGGGTGACGAAGCCCTCGCGGGCGAGCTGGGCGGCGTAGAGGCCGGCCGTCTGCTCCTTGACGCCGCCACCGGGGTGCACGGACACGACCGCCGGATACGACCGGTCCTCGGAGAAGCCGTCCGGGAGGTGGAGGTTCCCGGCCATGGTGACGCCGGCGTTGTCGAAGGTGACGTGCTGCACGGTGATGTCCTTCGCTGATCTGTCCGGGAAAAGGCCGGGAGACCGCCGTTCCCCCGATCGGGGTGAAACCAAGCCCGCGGAGCCGGTCCGAAACCATGCGATCCGCGAGCCGACGACCATGCAACCGCCGCATCGCCGAACGAGGGAGTCACCGCTGAAAGGTGTCATGGCGGGGCACCCCACCCGGCCCTGCGGCTGCCTAGCCTGGAAGGCATGGACCACCGCAGCGAGATCCGCGAGTTCCTGACCTCCCGCCGGGCCAGGATCACCCCCGACCAGGCCGGACTGCCCAGCTACGGCACCCGCCGGGTCCCCGGGCTGCGCCGCGCGGAGGCCGCGCAGCTCGCCGGGGTCAGCGTCGAGTACTACGCCCGCCTGGAGCGCGGCAACCTCACCGGGGTGTCCGACACGGTCCTGGACGCGCTGGCCCGCGCCCTGCGCCTGGACGACGCCGAACGGGCCCACCTCCACGACCTGGCCCGCGCCGCCGGAACGAGTCCGCGCCGACGCAGACCGACCAGGGCCCCGCAGAGCGTGCGCCCCAACGTCCAGCGCCTCCTCGACACGATGACCGACACCCCGGCAGCCGTCATCAACGGCCGCACCGACGTCCTGGCGACCAACGCACTCGGCCGCGCCCTGTTCGCACCGCTCCACGACACCACGACGCACCCGCCCAACCACGCCAGGTTCATCTACCTCGACGCCCGCTCCCGCGACTTCTGGGACAACTGGGACCACGCCGCGGACGACGCCGTGGCCCTGCTGCACGCACACGCCGGCCGCAACCCCTTCGACCCGGACCTGACCGCCCTGATCGGCGAACTGTCCACCCGCAGCACGGACTTCCGCGCCCGCTGGGCCCGCCACGACGTACGCCGACACACCACCGGCTTCAAACACCTCCGCCACCCCGCCGTCGGCACCCTCCACCTCACCTTCGAGGCCATGGCACTCGTCACCGACGACGACCTGACCCTCCTCGCCTTCGGCGCCGAGCCAGGCACCGCATCCGAGGACGGCCTGCGCCTGCTGGCGACCTGGGCGGCCACCCACGATCAGCAGCCCTCGGTCCCTACCGTCGACGAGACCTGAGCGATCGGCCTGGACCCTCCCAGCACCCCGCGAACGCCTCAGCTCTCGTCGCTGCCGCCTCTTGGCTCTGGATCGCCGGGTCCGGCCGGGCGCGAGCGGGCAGTGCCAGAACGGTGGCACCTTGGCGCAGGGCGGTGCTTTCGAGGGTGAACTGCCGAATGGCCTCCTCGTACAGGGCCAGGGTGCGGCGCAGGTCCGTGTTCTCCTGCCGGAGCCGGTGCAGGTTCGCCTCCCTGCGCTCGCTGGTCTTCTCGTTGGGCGCCGCGGGTGGGGCGGGGGTGGGGACGCGGGGCCGGAAGTGGGTGTCGATCAGGTCGTTGTAGTGGCGGTGGAAGGTGGCGTGCGGGATGCCGAGGTGGCGTTCGACGGTGGGGCGGCGTCCGGTGGCGGCGGCCTGGTCGAGGATGTGGTCGATGGCGGCCTTGACGGCGTCGGTGTCGGGCAGGGCGCGTTTCACGGCGGGGGCTCCGGGGCGTGTCGGGTCAGGAAGGCGGCGGTCTCGCGGCGTTGTTCTTCGAGGCGGTGACGGAGCCCTGACCATCGTCGCCCTTGCCCAGGAAGCCGGCGTCCCCCGCAACGCACTCACCCAACGCCATCCGGATCTGAAGAACGCTTTCTACGCCATGGTCCGCCAGAAGGCCCAACCTGCCGAAGCCTGTTTGTAAGCACTTCTTTGAGCCTCCGCCAACTTGAAGACGCAGGTCAAAGGGATGGTGTGACCGGTTCTCGGGTTGCTCACGCTGGTCACTGACGGCAGTTTGAGCAGTAGATCGTCCGTCAGGCTGTGTTGTATTGCTGGCGCCAACGGCCCGCAGCGCCAATCTTCATGCCTACTGCGGCAGGTTGGACTCGTCCGCCTTGCGGAAGATGTCTCCGCACGTAGGGGAGGACACCGCCTCGCGGGCTGCAACGACGGTCAGCGTATGGCGCACTTCCGTGCTCAGCCGAACGAGCTGGAGACTGGTCTGGCCGCCCTTATAGGCGTGCAGGCGGAAGACTTTGACCGCGATTTCGTCGCGGTCGTCGGCGAAGGTGTCTGGGAGCCCGGCGAGTAGTTCGAAGTCTTGCTTGCCGGTCGCCGCGTCGGCCACGGCGCTGAGGGTCAGGGTCTCGACCTCTGATGCGGACAAGGAAGTGTCCACCGCGACAGCGTGGGCGGCTAAGGCCGCGAAGACCTCAATGAGTCGTTCTCCCACCGCCACGTCAATGCCCCAGGAGTGCAGCCGCTCTCGGCGGCGATCCTGGCGCCATGGCTCCTGGTCCAGCAGTGGCAGCAGGACGCGACCCAGGTACGCGCAGCGACGCCACAGCGTGTCGTGGTCCGAGGTCATGATCGGTCCTCTCTGCAGCAGTTGGAGGGCCTGCCGCCTGAGCGGCGCAGGCCCTCCAACTTCCCACTACACCCAGGCTAGGTACAGGACGAGGCTGGATGTCGTCTCAGCGGTTGACTTCGAGACTTGTCAGGACGAGCAGGGCCCGCAGGAGGCGCGTGGCGCGAGCGGGATCGGTACGGAGCTTGGTGAGGATCCGCCAGTTCTTGAGGTGGGCGAAGCCGTGTTCGACCGGTGCCCGTCCGACGGCGAGGACTCGGTTGGCGGTCCTCTGGCCGGGAGTGAGCTTGTGAGTGCGGCTGGCGTGGAAGCCGGTGACGATCACGGGGTCCAGTACGTCGTTGTCCAAGCCGCGGAAGCCGAGGTCCGCCAGCGCCCCGAGGCCGGCGGCACGTAGGTGGGCCAGGATGTGGTCGTGGCGGGCGGCGGTGTTGTCATGGGTGCGGCCGGGCCGTGCGGCAGATATCCAGATCAAGCGACCCCTCTCGTCGGTCAGGGCGAGAAAGTGCAGGCCGTGATGGTGGTGTTTACCGGAGTAGTTCCGCCGGTTGGCCTTTCCGGTGCGGCGCTGTGTGGGGATGAGGGTGCCGTCGATCAGGACCACCTCCCCACCCTGCTTGGCGACCTTCTTCAGGGCGCGGTCCAGGCGCGGCGCCTGGGCGGCGAGCAGGGTGATCAGCTCGTCGCGCCAGCGGCGGACGGTGGACTCGGACACGTTGTTGCCGCTGGCCATGTCGGCCAAGCGCTGGTCGTGACGCAGGACAGCCAGGACGATCACCGCGATCTTCCCGGGTGGCAGGATCCGCCAACTGGACCGTATTGCCTTCAGGTGGCGCCGCAGCAGATCGGCGAGGTGGTTGACGGTGCGCGGGGACAGCGGCAGACGGCACTGGTAGACAAGCGGGCAGGTGTCCTCGGCGCGCTCTTTGGTATTCGTCACACAATTCCAACGGCAGCCGGGGGCACCCAGGTTACGCCCGTGCCAAGCCGCTCCGAGTGGCGGTGCTCTGGTCACGGACGAGTGGTGAACCGGCCGTCGGGCAGTTTCCGCAGCCAGCCGCGATCAGCGAGTCTGACCAGCTTGCTGCGTAGCGGTTCCAGCTTGGCCCGAACGCTGACGTCCACCCCCACCACCTCGCCGACCTCGCGGGCCATGACCGGTCCAGCAGCCTGCCGCACGGCGGCGATGATGCGCTGGTAGTCCCCCGGGAGCGAGTCTTCCTCCACGCCCGGTTCGCGGTGCGGGATCAGCATCACTGCTCGTCCAGCCACCTGCCCGGGCACTGGCCCGGCCATGGCGCGTTCCTCGGCGAGCTGCCCAGTCATCCGTTCAAGGACACGTTCGGCGACGGCGAGTTCGTCCCGCTCGGCCCGCACTTCCGCAAGCTGTTTGGCCAGCTGTTCTTCGAGTTCGTCCAGCTCCGCGCGACGCGCGGTGATCCGTTCCAGCAGTTCGGGATCCAGCATGGACCGGATCGTAGAAGGCCGCCCGTTCACGGTGAGGGGAACCGACAAGTTGGCCCCTGGAGAGGGAGATGGCAGTCCTCGACCTGACAAGGATGCACACAGCGTCGCTTGACTCAAAGCAGGCGCTGGTAGCGGAGCTCCGTGAGCGTGATCCCGTCGTAGACGTCGTCCTGAGCCGCACCGTCAGCCTGGTAGCCGGCTCGTTCGTAGAAGCGCTGGGCTCGTTGGTTGTCACGCAGAACCCACAAAGCTGACGCCTCGAAGCCCTGGCTCTTCATCTGAGCATGAGCCTCACCGAGGAGGATCCGGCCGATGCCCTGGCCGATCAGATCAGGCGAGAGGTACAGGGCGTAGACCTCACCGACCCGTCCCAGACCGGGCATCTCACTTCGACACGGCCCAAAGCAGATCCACCCCACCGGGCCACCGTCACCGAGCGCCACAAGGTCTCGTGACTTTCGTCCGGGTTGAGAAAACCACTGCCGCCGTTGACCGGCATCACCTTCCACCGTCATGGCATCCAAATACGTCTGGGGAACGACGCCGGCGTACGCCGCCTGCCATCCTCGGACTCGGATCGCCGAAACGGCCTCGATGTCGGCCGCATCCATCTCCCGCACGTGCACCATCGCGCCACCGTAGTGGCACAGGTACCTCAGGACGAACCGCTTTACCCCGCTGTTGGTGTCTCCCCTAACGAGAGCGGCTCCTGACGAACGATCTTCTCCGCGGACTCCCGGCCACCACCAGCGTGAGCACTCCGAGAACCGGTCACACCAGCCCTTTGATCTGCGACTTCAAGTTGGCGGAGGCTCGCCGGGGCGCACCGGTGCGGCGGCCGGGAGTGAACGTCATCGCCGGTGCGCGCACCGGTACGCAGGATGAAGTTCATCGTGGTGCGCCTCGGTGCGCGCGATGCGTTTCATCGGCGGGCACGGTGCGCGCGTCGTTCGGTTCATCCCCGGCGGTGTCTGCGGCGGTGCACGGGCTGCCACGGCGGGTTCGGCTTGCCGCTGGGGTGCTGCCGGATGCGGCGACGGCGCGGCGGCAACCTCGGGGCCGGGTACAGCGCCACCCGCAGCCGGGACGTGTCGGCGAGCTCTTTCAGTCGCTCCAGACGCTCCGGGGAGAGCAGCGGGATCGGATCAACCATCGGGGCCTCCAGGCTTCGGCTGGTCTCTCCCCGTACCCTCGCCGCCGCCCGCCAGATGCCGGGGCCCGCCCGCCGGTCGCGTCCCGGCATCTGGCCCGGCGACTTCGTCCCCCGTCCCGCAGGGCGGGTAGGGATGGCGTCGTTGGACGGACAAGGCTCACAGAGTTCAGGGACTGCCCGACTGCGTGACACCCCGCGCGAGTTGGCCGACGACGTCGAAGACGGTCTGGCCGAACGCGGTGGGGGCGATCAGCACGCCGAAGACCAACACGATGACGACGGTCAGCTGCTCGTCGTTCCGGCTTCGGGCCTGCGTACGCCGCCGCAGCCGCATGACGATGATGACCGCCAGCAGCACCGCCACATTGATCGTCAGAACCATCCGGCCAGCCCTCCCCGTCAGACCCGAACGTCCCAGCCCACAAGTAACCCCGAACCACTCCGTGCGGTGGGTCGATTACTGATCGTTGGCGGCAAAACGCTTTTCCCCGACCGGATTTCGGGCCTTGACCAGCACGTCGGCAAGGCACCACCTCCATCTACGGGCCGTTCTGTCCCCCTTCAGCGCTCGAGGCCGCCCCCTCTCCCCTGGGAGTTGCGTGGTGCTGCTGCTGGTCTGCGGGACCGACCGCGTCCGTGGCCAGCTCCGGCTGCTCGGAGTGCTTGAGCTGATGTTCGGCGACGGCGCGTCCACGGGCGTCGGTCTCGAGCTTGAGGGCGGCGAGCCGGGCGAGGTTCTCCGGGGTGTGCATCCACGTCTCCGGGTCGGTCGTGCGGCCCTCCAGCAGCTCGGGCATCGCGGCCTGCTGGTGGGCCTGGATGGCCGCGGCCCGCTGCGCCGGGGTGAGGGCGGCGTCCCGGTCCGGGTGGTCGACGGCGTGCGGCTCGGTCGCCGCCTGGTCGTGGTTGTAGTCGTTGGCGTGTGCGGCGGCCGACGTGGGCGCGGCCCGTGCTTCGTCCCGCGCGGTGGGTGCGGTGCGGGCGTCGCGGATCGCGTTCCGCAGGGCGAGGCTGGCGACCCGGGCGCGCTCGTCCCTGCTCGACTCCCGGGGTGGCTTGCCGTCGGTGCTGGCGATCCACCACCGATGGGGCCAGGCGAAGTCGGCGGTGTAGGTGAGCTGGTCCGGTGCCGGGGTCGGGCGGCCTGGTCGGGGAACGGTGAGCCGGCGGGAGTGGCGGGCGAGGGCCGCGTCGGCGATGTCGTCGTCCAGGCCGGGCTCGAAGGCGCGACCACGCAGTGTCTCCAGAAGGTGCCGGCGCGCTTCGGCCAGGACGTGACGGCGGGCGAAGGTGCGGCGCACGGTGAAGACAATGGCGGCGACGTCCACGGCGGCGAGCGCGGTATCCACCCGCGGGCCCACCCGGGCCCGGATCGCCGCGCCGGCCGCCCGGCACCGCTCCAGCAGCCCGTCGACCATCTGCCTGCCGAAGCGCAGGATCGCGGACGCACGCCACCACGCGCGCAGTTGCTCCAGCGGCTTCGGGGTCTTCTTCGCCCGGCGCGTGTCCTGCGCCGCCCACCACCCGAGTCCATGGCGGGCGCGCTCGCCGGGCAGTCGCCCGTGCCTGGCGACGCACGTGTCGGTGATGCCTTCCAGGGCCGCGTCGATCTGCTGGCGGCGGGTGGCCGACCAGTCGATGAGCTCCTGCTCCACCCCGGCGATCTCCATGACCGGACGCAGACCGGGCGTCACCTCCCGGGGCACGGTCGCCAGCCGGAGCTCCTCACACACCTCTGTCGTCATCGTGAGGGTGTAGAGCGTCCCGGCCGCCACGACGTTCTGGTAAAGACGCCGGGTGTCGAGCGCACCCCAGATGCCGTCCGGGCGCTGCACGCGATTCAGGATCAGAAGATGGTCATGGAGTAGAGGGAAGCCGTCCCTGTTGTCGAAGTGCCTCCACCGCGAGACCACCAGAGCCGGTGCCTTCGCACGCTTTCGGCCCGAGGACCACCGGGTCTCCGCGACCTCGTCCTCCAGCCAGCGCAGCATGGTGGCGATGGCCCGCTCATGGGCCCGTGTCAGTGGCCAGTTGTGTTTCCCCGCTGGCGGCCACTTGACGGGGAGTCATCTGGCCGCCAACGGTGACACTGCGTTGATGTTCCGGGGTGCCAGCTCGATGGTCGCCTCGGCCAGCCGGGGCTACGGACGGAGCACGATCTTGCCGTGGGTGTGCCCCCGTTCCAGCTCGCGGAACGCGTCTCGCACCCGCTCCAGCGGGTAGGTGCGGCCGATCGGCACCTCCAGCTCCCCGCGCGTGGCAAGCCGGGCCAGCTCGCCGAGCACGACCGCGCACGCCGCCGCACCTTCTCCGTAGGTTTGCGCC
>NZ_JBEYIL010000036.1:0-45187 GCF_040635845.1 Streptomyces sp. NPDC006872 | reverse complement strand
CTGCATATCCCGCTCCGCGGGATATGCAGCGCTGGCGCGCTGCATAGTGCATGAATTGCGCAAGCGCAATTTGAATTCCCGCGTAAACGCGGGAATGGAATTCCGTAAACGGAATTCTGAAATGAAACCAATTCGCGCAAGCGCGAATTGGGGCACCCGCGCAAGCGCGGTCGCTTGGGCTGGCGGCAAGGGGAGGTGCATCATGTGTGGGACTGTGTAGGGTCTGGGATTCCCAGCTACCACCTCTGCAACGCATGTGACAGATCGTCGGCCTGACGAAGTGCCGGCCCCACCGTAGTGACGGGCTCCGCTGCGCTCCACCCGAACCCCTCCCCCGTTCTCAACTGCCCGTACGCAATCCCACCGAACCTCACGAGCATACACCCCGACCGGTCACTGGAAGGCGGGAATCAGCCATGTGTCACCCTAGAGTGCGGAAGTTGACGCAAGAGTGATGCATCATGCTTGTGCACTGTGTAGAGTCTGGAAACAGGCAGCATCACCCCTGGGCCCTTCGCCGCTCCGGGAATCTCCATTCTGATACGCGCATCATTCCGCGAAAAGGAGAACACGGGAATGGCCGTGAAACTACGTGCCCACCAGATCGAGGCCGTTGCCGCCATTGTGCGCGGTCTCGATATCCCGCCGGGCGGGATTCCCGTGAATGGCCTGCGCGGACAGGTACACGCCGCGTGCGGAACGGGAAAGACCATCATCGCGGCTGCGGCGGCAAAGCGGCTCGCGCCCAAGGGGCGCATTCTCGTTCTGGTGCCGACGCTGGATTTGCTGTCCCAGACGGTTCAGGCGTGGAATGCCGCCGGGCACGCGGGTCCGGCGGTCGCGGTGTGTTCTCTCCAGGACGACCCGGAATTGTGGAATCTCAAGGTCCGGAGCACCACGAATCCGGTGCAGCTCGCCCTGTGGCATGGGCAGGGGCCGGTCACCATCTTTGCGACGTACGCCAGCCTCGGTGTCCTTTCCGAGGCGTTCGAGGGCGTCTACGGGCAGCAGTTGTCTCTCATGGACCTGACGGTGGTTGATGAGGCCCACAGGACCAGTGGCTCGATGGGTAAGGCCTGGGCCGCGGTGCACGACCAGGGGGTCATTCCATCGGTGCGCCGGCTGTACCTGACGGCGACGCCGCGGATCTGGGAAGAGCGGCTGAACCGGGAGGTCGCTGAGGGGGTTCGTGACCGGCTGCCGCGGGAGATGGCGGCTTCCATGGACGACGAGAGAGTCTTCGGGCCCGTCCTCTACAAGCTCTCGCTCGCGTCAGCGGTGTCGCGCGGGCTGCTGGCGCGCTACCAGATCATCGTCCTGGAGCTCCAGGACCCGGTCGTCACGCCCGAGCGGCTGATGGGCGAGGAGCGGCGCAGCGAGGAGGTTCGGGGTCAGCGGCTCGGGGCCTTGCAGGCCGCACTGTTGCACACAATGGCGCAGCACGACCTGTCGACGTGCATCACCTTCCACCACCGCACCATCGAGGCACAGGCGTACGCGGAGGGCCTGGAGCGGGTTGCGGCCAAGCTGCACGCCGACCAGCCTGAGCGGTACCCGGCTCAGATCTGGGCCGACTGGCTCTGCGGCGAGCACGTACCCGAACGCCGGCGCGGAGTCCTGGGCAAATTCGGCACCACGGCACTGCGTGCCATTCTCTCGAATTGCCGCGTATTGGGTGAGGGCGTTGATATTCGCGCCGTGGATTCCGTGGCTCTCCTGGATCCCAAGGGCGCGCCGCATGACATCGTCCAGGCCATCGGGCGCGCTTTGCGTCAGAAGCCCGGACAGGGCAAGCTAGCCTCTCTGATCGTGCCGGTATTTCTCCAGCCCGGGGAAAAGCCGGAAGACATGTTCACCTCCGGATCGTATCGGCCCTTGGTGAAGGTTCTCGAAGGTCTACGGGCTCATGATGAAGAGGCCGTGGAATTGTTGGCGATTCCGCAGGAGCCCCAGAAGGACGTCGCGCAACCGTCCCAGCACATCGGTACGCCGCCCGAGGAAGGCGAGGACGAATCTCGCCTGCTGCTCCGTTTCGCCGCTCCGCGCGACCCGGTGATGGTCGCGGACTGGGTGTCCTTCAACGTCATCGACACCGAACGCCAGGACTGGGCCCGCGGCTGGGCGAAGCTGAAGACGTACGTCGAACGGGTCGGGAACGCGAGGGTGCCCTACGGACACCGCGAGGGCGCGACACCCCTAGGACAGTGGGTGGCGGAACAACGACGCGCTTACGGAGCCGGGGAGATGAACGGGCAGCGCGCGCAGCGCCTGGAGCGGCTCGGCATGGTCTGGTCCGTAGCGGATGAGCGGTTCCAGGAAAATCTGGAAGCCGCCAAGGCGTACTACGACCAGCACTGGACCCTCTGCGCACCCCGGACCGCCAGCGCGCTGGACAGGCCGTTGGGGATGTGGCTCGCGAATTTGCGGCGTCCAGGTGCGCTGGATGACCACCCCGAGTGGAAGACGGCGCTGGAAGCCGTGGACGAGGACTGGAACCCGGCATGGCCGGCGGACTAGCAACGCCACTACGCCGCACTACGCGAACTCGTACGCGACGAAGAAGGCCCAGCCGACGTCCTACCCGGCGTCACCATCCACGGCATGGACATCGGACGATGGGCCGCGAAACAGCGCCAACCGGCGGTGTGGGCTTCACTGATGGACGGGCAGCGCGAGCGCCTGGAGCAACTTGGTGTCGTACCGCTCCCACCGGAGCAGGAAACGCCCGCCAAGGCCCCCCAGGGCGCCTCTGGAGCCTTCGAACGGGGTATTGCAGCCCTGGCGCAGTACAAGGCGCGGGAGGGCTCCGTGACCGTCCCCAGAGGCCACACAGAGCAGTTGGAGGACGGGGCAGAAGTCCGACTCGGAGTGTTCCTCAGCAACAGCAAAAGCCGCCGCGCGAAGCTCACCGTCGACAAACTCGCCGCGCTCGCCGCGCTGGGGTTGGAATGGGCACAGGAAGGTTAAGGAGTGGGCTAAGTTTTTGGTTAAGCAGTATCGGGTCCTGATGTGAAGGTGCAGGGAATGGCGTCTGAGGAAGAGCTGTTCGCGTCCGTCGACGCTCTGTTGAACGAGGAGCCGCATCTCCCGCCTCCGGCGGAGCGTGCCCGGCTTCGTGAGGCCGCCGGCATCACCCAGACCCGCCTCGCCACCGCGTTGAAGACGACGACCCAGTCGGTGAAGAACTGGGAGAACGGCCGCTCGGAGCCGAAGTCGCCGCGCCTTGATGCCTACCAGCGGCTGCTGAACGGGTGGGCCGCGAAGTATCCCGCACACGGTGCAGCCTCGACTGCCGCGACGGCACCGGCGGCGTCCAGTGAACCGGCCGCGTCCGAGGGGGAGACGGCAGACGCCCCGCAGGCTCCCACCGTTCCAGCCGCCGGACCGGCACGTCCCGCCACCCGGCCGGCCGCGGCATCGCGCCGCCCGGCCGCGAAGAAAGCAGCTCAGCCCGCAGCCGATCCGCGGTTCCCGCACGGCCCGCTCGCGGTCCTGGACGGTGACGGGTCCGCGTACGGCACGGGCGGCATCGTGCTCGACTGCCCCGCGACCACCGTGGTGGAGTTGGTGGAGTGGACGCTGCGCGAGTCCGGCCTCGGGGCTGCGAAGCTGAACCGGTACGGCAAGGACTCCGACCCACTGATCGTGCTCACCGCCGCGGCCGCCGTGAAGCTGGGGCTCCCGGAGCGCCTGGAGGGCCACGAGCAGCGCCGCTCCCTGCGCCTGCCCGACGACCACCCGGTGGTCAAGCAGGTCGCGAAGGCGAAGTGGCAGCTCACACAGCGCGGGTTCGGCCCATGGGCGCGGATCTACCGCAAGGCCCAGGGCCGCGAGCGGCAGTGCGTGCAGCTCGCCATCCTGTCCTGGGACGCCCTCGATGAGCGGTCCTGGCCCGGCGTCACGGACATGGATGCGGCCGACATCGCCCGCGTCCTCGGTATGTACGCGACCCGTGTCATCACCCCGCGCGGGTCGACGGCCGTGTCCGGGCTGGAGCTGATGACGGCGCTGCGCCCGCCGACGAAGGCCGTGCAGGACCCGGCAACCGGGAACTGGGTGTCCGGCTACAACGCGGGCTCGCTGGGGACGGAACCGATGGACCCGGCGCCGCCGGAGGCCACCCCGGAGCACCCCGTGGTCGTGAACTCCGGCTGGACCGGCGGGTTCCTCAATGAGGAGGCGTACCAGTGGGTGCGGTCGGTGGACCTGCTCACCGATGAGGAGTGCACCCTGCCCTTCGCGGTCGGCCTCGACCTCAACACCGCCTTCCTCGCCGCCGCGGCCCGCCTGGTCGTCGGCCTGTCCGCCCCGGATCACTTCCACAACCCGAAGTTCAACCCGAAGATCCCCGGGAGCTGGCTGGTCGACCTCAGCCACATCGAGCTGGACCCGCGCCTGCCCAGCCCGTTCACGCCGGACGGCAGCCGCCCGACGGGCCCGGCCTGGTACCAGACGCACACCGTCGCCTACGCCCAGGAGCTCGGCTACGACGTCCACCCGATCGAGGCCTACCTGCGCCGCGAGACCGGCGCCTACCTGGACCCCTGGCACGACCGCCTCAAGACCGCCTACGTCGACACCCTCGCCGACCTCGGCGTCACCCGGGACCTGGACGACCGAGCCTTCCTCGCCGCGATGGAGCAGCACAAGCAGAACGACGAGGCCCTGGCCGCCGTACTTGCCGCCATCAAGGCCACGGTCAAGGGCGGCGTCGGCAAGCTCCGCGAGCGCCCCCAGGGCAAGCACTACAAGGAGGGCGAGCGGTGGCCGGCCCTGGAACGCCCGACCTGGCGCCCCGACATCCGCGCCGCCGTCATCAGCAAGGCCCGGGTCAACATGCACCGCAAACTGCTGAACATGTCCCGGATGACAGGCCTGTTCCCGCTCGCCGTGCTGTCCGACTGCGTCGTCTACCCCTCACCGGGCGACAGTCCGCTGGACTTCCTGCCGTACGCGGCGTCCGGCAAGCCGCAGCCCGGCGGGTTCCGCCTCGGGCCCACGCCGGGCCTGGCCAAGCTTGAGGGCGTCCAGTCGATGCTGTGGGCGGTCGACCTGATGGAGCAGGGCTACAACCCGGCCCGCCACATCAAGGGCGGCGACGCCGTCCTGGACGAAGGCGAGTAGACCGTGGCAGAGATCGACGACGCCATCGAGCGCGCCGACCGGGAATCGTTCACCCGCCAGCCGCCCAAGACCCTCCAGGGCCGCATCAACTTCCTGATGAAGCAGCTCAAGACGACCAAGGCCGTCGCGGCGGAGCTCGGTGTCAGCCAGCGGTCGGTGGAGCGCTACCGCAAGGGCGAACGCAAGCACCCGCCCAAGGCGATCACGGACCGGATCGACGACGCAGTCCGGCAGCGGTGGCAGCCGCAGGTCCGCAAGCGCCGGCAGAAGCAGGCCGCCACCGCGACCGGGATCACGGTGGAGACGAGGGCCCGCTTCGGGTACACCGCACCGGTCGGCACGACCGACGACGGACGCTTCCGGCGACTCACCGTGCACCTCCCCCCGGCCTACGCACAACGCCTCTTCGACGCCCGCGAATCGGGCGCCGGCGACCAGGAGATGCGCGCGATCATCGCCGAAGGCTTCAAAGACGTGTACTTCCAAGACGGCGGAAGCCGCGCCACAGGACTCTCCGACGTCACCCTCAACGACATCGACTACCTCGACCTCGACTACTGATTTGACGCCGACCGCGAGCCCGGCACCCGCTTGTGTGACTGATTCCCAATCGTTCTTGTCAAGGTCACGGAGTCCTGTGGAGACGTAGGGAGGGTCTGGGCGGCTGGGTGAGTCGGCCGCCCCGAACGCTGTTGTCAGAGGCCTGTTGGACAATTCGTTCGGCAGAAGCAGGGGCCCCGCTGGAGGCCCGCTGGGGCAGCTCGGTACGGTCTGAAGGATTACGAGGAGGACGGATTGGAAGACCAACGGGCAGCGTGCGATCTCACCCTGCGCCTTGATGAGCTGGCGGCCGGCCTCATGGATCCGGACTGCGACCTCGATGACCTTGCAGGAATCGAAGAGGAGCTCGTAGCTGCCCAGCGGCGGGAGCTGATTCCGCACGTGGAGGGGCATCTCGCGGCAGCCGTGGAAGCAGGCAACTGGTACGCCCGTCATGTCCTCGCTCGGATTCTTGCCGAGACTGCCGGCCGCACGTCCCTAGCCGCCCTGTTGCGGGCCTATTCCCGCAATCTGGGTGACGACCAGGACTCGCTCTCAACGACGCTCTACGTACTCGCGCAGGAAGATCCAGCCACCGCGCGCGAAATCCTCCTGCCCTGCGCCGTTGGCAACGATGAGGACCTTCGCAGGTCGGCGATCTGGCTGCTCGGTTTCGTCCCCGAACCCTCTGATCTCAATCTGCTGGCCCACGCTGCGCAGGACTCAGACGAAGGAATCCGCAGCGCGGTCGTGGGCACACTCGGCAGTCACGGAACAGAGCCGGCAGCCATCGACCTGCTGTTGAACCTGCTGGACGATCCCTCCCCGCAGGTGCGAATCTCCGCCCTCAGTTCCCTCGGCTTCCTCCAGCAACCCAGAACACTGCGGAAAATCCGCCTGCTCGCGAACGACGACAACCCCCGTGTCCGAGCCTGGGTCGCGATCGCCTTGGGCCACTTTTCCGCCCTGGAGCCCGCAGACCCCGCGACCTCGTCCGTGCTCGACCAGCTGGCAGCGGACGCCGACCCGTACGTTCGTGACCAGGCAACCGAGGCCCGTCAGCACAAGCCCCTCCGCGGCACGACGAGCGGCCCTGGGGAAGATTCGGGATCCGCATCACCGTGAGGGAGGCATGCGCTTCATGCGGCGGCCAGTGCCGGTACTGGTGGCTGGGCTGTCCATTGGCGTTGGTCGCGGATGAGTGCCCATAGGACGTCGAGGCGGCGGCGGGCGAGGGCAAGAATCGCCTGCTTGTGGCTCTTGCCCTCGGCTCGCTTGCGGTCGTAGAAGGCCGTCGAGATAGGGCAGAAGCGGGCGGCGATCTGGGCGGAGAGGTAGAGGACCCGCAAGAGCCGACGGTGGTAGCGGTGTGGCCGACGCATGTTGCCGCTGATGCGGCCGGAGTCCCGCGGGACCGGTGCGAGACCGGCGACTCCGGCGAGGCGGCCCGCGCTGCCGAAGGCGTCCATGTCCCCGCCGGTGCAGGCGATGAACTCCGCCCCCAGCAACGGGCCCATGCCAGGCACGCTGAGGATCACCTTGGCATCCCGGTGCTCTCGGAAACGGGCCGCGATGCGTGCGTCGATGGCGGCAATCTCTTCGTCCAGAGCCAGGACCGACCGGGCCAGGGTGTTCACCACGGTGGCGGCTGTGCTCTCCCCGGCCACGGCGGTGTGCTGGGCCTGCGCCGCGGCGACCGCCGCATCGGCCATGGCCTCGCCACGGACTTTGCGGTTCTTCAGCCAGGCCGCGAGCCGACTCGGTCCAATCCGGCGCAGGCCGGCCGGTGTTTGGTAACCGGTCAGCAGGATGAGGGCGGCTTTGGATGCGGCGTAGTCGAAGGTCCGTTCCAAGGCAGGGAAGTACTCCAGGAGCTGTGCTCGCATCCGGTTGATGGCGCGGGTGCGGTCGGCGGCGAGGTCGTAGCGGCGAGCGGTGAGGATCTTCAAGTCCACCGCGATCTCGTCCCACTCCTGCAGAGGCTGCAGATCCCGGCGCATCCGTGCCTGGTCAGCGATGACGTAGGCGTCCTTCGCATCGGTCTTGCCGTCTCCGCGGTAGCCACGGGAGGCGTGGTGGATGGTTCGGCCAGGAATGTAGAGGAGCCGCTGACCATGGCTGGCCAGGAGAGCGATAAGCAGAGCGCCGCCGCCGGCATTCAGGTCAACCGCCCAGGTCACCGGGCTGTCCTCGGCCAGTGCGAGGACGTCGCCTATCAGCTCCAGGAGCTCGGGCTCGTTGTTGGGAACCCGGCGCGAGAGCACCTTCGACCCATCCGTGTCGATCACCGTGCAGTGATGCGCGGCCTTGCCGGCATCCGTCCCCGCCCAGAGCTCGGGCACCCGAGCCTCCCTCGTCGATCGGTTGACTGGTCCCTGCAGACGACCACGCCGACGTGTCCTTACAAAGCGATCTCTATTCGCTTATCCCAATGAGTGGCCGTGTCGTCGCGGGGCACTGGGCGACCAATCAGTCAAAGCCACAACCACGGCATGAGCGCTCCAAAGCCACACCCAGGCCCCTGGGTCTCCCGATCGTACGAAGGACCGGAATCAACCCGCCAACACGGTAAGGAGCGCTCCAGTTAGCGATTGAGTGGTTGGGTTGGCGGACTGAGCGCTGCCTGTCGATGACAGCGGTGAGGCGGAAACTCTCTGGACCGAGGCCGAGAGGCCCGGAAATGATGTTCCGCATGCCTGAGCTACCCCGACCTGCTGATGAGGACAACCTGCTCCGGCGGCTTGTCGCATGGGCGGAGCACGCTGCACATGGTCGGCTTGCGCTGACGGTCACGGACACGGCGATGGAGCGTGCCGTCGAGATTTTCGGGCTGCCTCTGTCTCCGCTGCTTCGCCGCCTGTACGGAGAGATCTCGGACGGGGGATTCGGACCGGGACACGGGCTGATGCCGCTCTTCAACGTCGGGTTCGGAGCCGTCGACGGCTATCCGGCACGAATCAGCTCTCGGTCTGGCGGGCGGCCATGGTGGCCGCGCGGCGTGCTGCCGGTTCTCCACTGGGGAGCCGGGCAGTACACCGCTGTGGACTGCACCAGCCCGCAGGAACTGGTGTTGCGCTATTCCCCCGGTACAGCCGGGGCGGCTGACACCTGGCTCGTGGAGTCCGAGAGCCTGGCCGAGTGGCTGGAGTCGTGGATGGACGGCACCCCATGGCAGCGGAGCCGTGCACACTTCAGCCACACCCTCGACGGCCCGATCCTGTGGGATGCCCTCGCGCCCCGCCTCGGCACAGCCGATTGAGCAGTGTCACACCCTAGCTGAGCCGAACATCCGATCACTCAGATCGCCAACTGAAGCACTCAGGCGCATCCTGCTATCGACCGCGACAAGGGCCCGTTACTTGCCGCCGAACACGACATCGTCCGCATCGCCGAAGCGCTGCGCCGCAGCCCGCACATCCGCAGCATCGACGACGCCTCGCCCGGCGACAAGGCCGTCTGGTTCCGGGACGCGGGCGGCATCGGCCACGCCCCGTTCCTGACCGACGTGGAGCCGATCCCCGAGGAGGGCCCCCAGGGCGCGGCATACGTGACTGTAGTGAGTCGGCGGACTGCGGTGAAGGTACTCACACGAACCGCCGCCCTGGATCCGGTGCGGTCCGCCGTGTTCCGGCCAGAGTGTCGGTCGGAGGCTGCGGAGATTCCCGCCCGGCCCTCGTGCGCCAGCGCCGGGTAGTACGGTGCCGATCACTGTCCGTGCTGCGGAGGTGGGGGAGTGACATGCGGTTTCCGCCGTTCGACGACCAGGGGACGCTGACGACGATCGAGTTGGAGGCGCTGCGGTCGTTGCACGCGGCGTACATGACCGCACGGTACGAGTGGCAGTCGGCCGTCGCAGTCTGGGACCGCCTCTACACCGCTCGCGACCTGGCCGACCTGCGCGCAACGGAGCAGCCCCCGTTCCGGTACTACGAGGAAGCCGTCGAGGAGATCGCAAGCGACGCCTCCGACTACGAGCGGCACACGGCACTGCTCACCTGGCGGTACGCGGCCTCGGCGGCCGTCCTGGGCATCACCGTGCTGGAACGCGTGGCCCGAGCGAAACCGTCGCTGACGGCCTCCACCGTGGAAGAGCTGTGTCAGGAGCCGACCCTTGGCCGGCTGCGCGATGCGCTGTCGGTGTCGGCGGCCGACTTCCTGCCCGACCGCGAGCGCAGCTTCCGTGACGAGCGGAAGGAAATGGCGGAGCGGTGGGCAGATCTGCGCGACGGCGTGGACACCGCGATCGGGATTGTTGTCGGGATCGCCGACGACGAGGGAGCGGCCTATCCCCGGACCAGGGAGGAGGCGGCGGGCTGCTTGATGACCGAGCACAGCCCGTCGTACACGGACCCGGTATACCAGGGGATCCTGGAACCGCTACTCGTGGTGGCGGAGGAGGTTCCGTACGGGATCAGCCGGATCATCAAGGCCCGCTGACCCCGACGGACCCGCACGTATCCGGCCTGTCCGGGCCCGGTGCACGCAATGCCCTGCAACTTCGTGGTGCCCACGTCACGCGGCCCGTCAGGCTGGATCCCGCATCGGAACACCGGGGACAGGGAGCACAGGCATGACAGCTGCGGACAGCGTGGTGGCGAGCGACGAAGACGTGCATTCGGTACGCCGGTGGGTACGGCTCTCGTGCACCGAGCCGGGCACCCACCTGCCCGCGCTGACCACGATCGCGAGGCAGCTCCAGCTGTCCGCGCCCATGGTCCGTTCCGCCCTGGAGCAGCTCGCCACCGAGGGGCTGGTGACCCTCCACGACGGCTACCGGCTCTACAGCGTCGGCACGATGACCCCGACCGAGCGCGCCTATCGGCTCATCCGAACCGTGATCCACCGAAGCTACCTGCCAGGCGAGCGGTTCATGACCCGCTTCGACATCGCCCAGAGCCTCGACATCGGTACGAAGGAGGCTGCGGCCGCGGTGCGCCAGTTGGTGACCGAAGGGGTCCTGGTGGGGCCGCGCGGGCAGTACGTCAACGAGTTCAGCCCGCAGCAGCAGCGCCGGCGCGTCCGGCAGCTGCGGGAACGCGCCAAGGACCTGCGCCGCGAGGCCCTCGAACTGATGAGGGCTGCCCGGGAGATCGAGCAGCAGATGGCCGTCGACGACCGCTTCAAGGACACGTAGCACCCTGACGGTGCCGAGCAGGAACTTTACGGCTTCCTGCTCGTCCACCACGCCATCCGGCACCTGATGCACCAGGCCGCACGACAAGCCGACCGGGACCCCGACCGGATCTCCTTCACCCGCTCACTGCGCGTCGTGCGCCGCCAGGTCACCGACCAGGCGGCATTTTCCCCCCGGCCGACTCGCCCGCGCGGTCAAAGCCACCCACGCTGAACTCCTCGAACGCCTCCTGCCACGGCGACGCCGCCGGGCCAACCCCCGCGTCATCAAACGCAAAGTCGCCAACTGGCCCCTCAAACGCGCCGCCCACCGCGTTGCAGACCGCCCATGTGCTGCGGCTGTCACCATCGTTGGCGCCACCAAACCCAAACGGGTCAAACGGATACCAAAGCCCTAAGTTACCGGTATTGAGGCTAGGCCACTTCCGGCCTTGTAATAGTTGGGTTTCGGGTGAATGTGGTCCGGGTCCCAATATATTTGCAGGTAGCGGTGGGCTTCGTCGGCAACTTGCTTAAGGCCCACCGTTCCGGCTATCGCAACTCCGGTTCCGTAGACTTTGAGGTTCTTTGCGATGGTGCCAGCACCCTGAAGAACGTAGGGGAGGCCTTCAATGCTCGCTTCAAGGATATTTTCGCTAAAGGATTTCTGGCTCATGTCTTTCCGTGTCCCGTGCGGTGAGTCGGCATCTGCGTCAGGCTTCACACGGAGATACGGAGGGTGTGCCCATCGAGGAGGATCTCTTGACGAGTCTCATGCGCTCAAAGTGACGGTCTTAACGCTTTTCATGCTGCTGGAGCGGGTGATGCGGCGTGTCATCAGGGTGATGGCGGCCCAGGTGATGAGGGTTTCTGAGTGCTGGATGAGCCGTTCGTAGTCGCGGGCATGCCGGCGGGCGTTCATGATCCAGGCCAGGGACCGTTCGACGCCCCAGCGGCGGGGCAGGAGGACGAATCCGGAGGTGTCCTTTGGCCTGGCGACGGTTTTGATCGTGAGGTTCAGGTGCTTCTTTCAGTGCCGCGACGGTGTCCGTGTCGAAGCCCTTGGCCTGGCGGTTCAGCGCGCGGGCGGTGCCGCCGAGCATCCGTTCGACGGCAAGGATCAGCGGGGTGCCGAGGGCGAGCTTGAGGGTGTCGCGGCGGTTCATGAACAGATCCATCTGCGTCCATCCGGCCAGGGCGTGGGCGGCCGCCTCGGTCAGCAGCGGGAGCTGGATGCCATCCAGTACCGGACCGGTGGCAGTCAGGCCGAGATCACCGGGCGTGAGCGGCTGGCCGACCGCCTGGGAGAGCACGTCGGCGAGCAGTGCCGGGACCGGCGGACGGGGCCTTTCCCCGTCGGTCCAGCGCCGTACGCGGGTCGTGTCCGGGGCGATCTGGTTGTGGCCTCGGGCTTTGCCCGTCACGGCGATCCGTCGGGCGACCTCGCCGTGGGACAGGCCACTCGCGGCGATCCACAGCGCCAGGTGCGGGTTGCCGGATCCGCTGGCCATCGGCGCCTCGCCCTCCCTGCTCTCCGTATACGGAGCGTGGCCTTTCCGCCACCGTTCGCGACCCCTACGGTACTGGTCAGGGCCCTGGGTGGGCACTGATTCTGCTCAGGCGGCCGTCCGGCCGCTACTGGTTGAGGGGAAGGGACAACGTATGGCGACGTTTGCACCCGAGGCTCCGTGGGCGATGCGGCTGGTGACGGACCGGCTGCCGGTCGGTCCGCCGTCGTACGCGACGGTGACGCTGGACGCGTCCGCGCAGACCGCCCGCTACACCGACGCCGCCGGCCAGATCATCGAAATGGGCAAGCACGGCTCGTCGAGGACGAAGGGCACCGCATCGATGTCGGGGGGCGGGGACGGGCAGAACCCGCAGCCGCAGTCGCAGGACGACAACCGACTACGAGTCGGACTGACCGGTGGCCTCCACCGTCCTGGTCGTCACCGCGCTGGAAGACGTCACCGCGGACTGGGTCATCGCCGCGCTGAACGAGCGTGAGGTGCCCGTCGTACGCGTCGATCCTGCCGACGTCGGGCCCTCCCTGACCTTCGCGTTCCGCATCGGTGCGGACAGCCAGGCATGGGGCGGACGGCTGCGTACGGCGAGCCGGGACGTGGAGCTGGGGGAGGTGGCGGCGGTGTACTACCGCCGCCCCACCCCCTACGCCGCCCGGTTCGAGCACCTGCCCCAGCAGCAGCGCGAGTTCGCCGCCGCCGAGGCCAGACACGGGCTCGGCGGCGTCCTGAACCACCTGCACGGCGCGCTGTACGTCAACCACCCCGCCGCAGTGACCCGCGCCGACTTCAAGCCCGCTCAGCTCCAGCGGTTCGCCGAGCTGGGCCTTGCGATCCCGCCGACTCTGGTCACCAACGACATCGAGGCAGCACGGAAGTTCGCCGCCGACCACGAACACGTGATCTACAAGACGTTCCGCGGCCTGCCTCGCTCCGAGGACGGTCACACCGGGGCGATCTGGGCCCAGCGTGTCGGTCCGGAGTCCTTCGACGACGCGCTCGCGGTGACCGCGCACCTGTTCCAGGCCGAGGTCCCCAAGACCGGCGACGTGCGGGTGAGCGTGGTCGGCGAGAAGGTGTTCGCCCAGCAGATCGCCGCCCCGGACGGCGCGTTGGACTGGCGTCGGGGCGACTGGGACGAGCTGATCCACACCCCCATCACGGTCCCGGCCGCGATCGAGGCCGCGCTCCACAGCTATCTGGCGTCATTCGGCCTGGTCTTCGGCTGCTTCGACTTCGCCCTGACGGGCGACGGGGACCGCCTGGAGCACTGGACCGCGATCGAGTGCAATCCGAACGGCCAGTGGGGCTGGCTCCCGGACGCGCCGGCCATCACCGAGGCGTTCGCCGACATCCTGAGCACGGAAGGAGGCGGCAGGCCATGACCATGCCCGCCGACCTTGAGACAGACGCCGTACGGCTGCGCGCGGCGATGACGAAGGCCCTCGCCGCGGACGGCGTCCTCGCAGATCCGGCCTGGCGGCAGGCGGTGGAGACGGTGCCGCGGCACCGGTTCGTGCCCGGCTTCTACCTGCCCGGAGAGCGCGACGGGCAGGGGCTGACGGTGTGGGAGCCGGTCACCGCCGGGCTCGACTACGGCCGCTGGCTGGCCGCCGCGTACTCCGACACCACGCTCATCACGCAGTTCGACGGCGACGAGCCCGACTGGAAGAACCCGCAGGTTCGGCACGGCGGCGCCCCGACCTCATCGTCCACGCTGCCGTCGCTGGTCGTGCGGATGTGGGCGGACGCCGAGGTCACCGAGGGGCACACCGTGCTGGAAATCGGCACCGGCACCGGATACTCGACCGCGCTCGCGTGCGAACGGCTCGGCTCCGCCGACGTCACCAGCATCGAGGTGGACGGCCGCCGACTGGAGACGGCCGCGAGCGCGCTCCACGCCTGCGGCTATACGCCGACCCTGGCGGTGGCGGACGGACTGTACGGCTACTGGCCCGAGGCGTCCTTCGACCGGATTGTGGCCGCCTGCTCCTTCCGCGCCGTGCCCCCGGCCCTGCTCGCGCAGACCCGGCGGGGCGGGAAGATCCTCCTCACCCTTTCCGGCTGGCTCTACGGATACGCCCGCGTCCTGCTCACCGTAAACGGCGATGGCACCGCCGATGGCCGGCTGCTGGGCGGCACCGTGTCGTTCATGTCCGCCCGCACCCACGCCGCGCCGGCCTTCGGGAACCCCGCCCACTGGGCCGCGTGCCTACCGGACAAGGCACGGACCACCCCGCACGACCCAGGGCGCATCACGGACGCGACCGAGGAAGCATTCCACCTGCGGTTCCTCGCCCAGAGCGCGGTGCCCAACGCGCAGATGACGACCGTGGGCGAGGTGGTGCACCTGGTCGACGTCGTCACCGGCTCCGCCGCCACCCTCACCCCCGTCGAGGGCCGTTGGGAGGTGCGCGAAGGCGGCCCGGTGAAACTGTGGGAGCGGATCGAGAACGTGCTGAACGCGTACGACGAGGCGGGCCGACCCAAGCCGGAGACGTTCACCCTGCACGTCTACGACGGCGGGCAGCACCTGCGCCACCCACAGCTGCCCGACCTACCGCTGCCCAGGCCCTAATGGACCTGGGGATGCACGCGAACTCCGGCACTGATCAGACTTCTGGCACAACCAGTGTCCTGTGACAGCGAACCTTGAGCGTGTGCCATCGATTTGAGTGCCGACGATGAGCAACTGCGGCAGGTATCCGCCCTGGGATCAGAAGCCATTGCCATACCGATCATGGAGTCTGTCGATCGAACGGGAGTCTCGATCGGGTGATCGCGGGCCCTGCCCGGCACGAGAGCAGGGCCTGGCGGTATGCGGGGAGAATCCAGGGGAGCGGACGGCCACGCGCTGCTACGGTCGGGCGCCATGAGCTGGCTTCCCGATGACTTCGTCCACCCCGTCCGGGTACCGCTGCCGGGCGGTGGTCATCACCTGCGGCCGATCCGGGAGGCGGACACCCCGCTCGACTATCCGGCTGTGATGGGTTCGCGCGAGCGGCTGTGGACCATCTTCGGCCCGGCCTGGGGCTGGCCCGCGGCCACCATGACCTACGAGGCCGACCAGGCGGACCTGTTGCGGCACGAGAAGGAGATCGCCGCGCACCAGTCCTTCAACTACGCGCTGTTCGACGCGGCGGAGACAGCTCTGCTCGGCTGTGTCTACATCGACCCACCGGAGAAGGCCGGCGCGGACGGCGAGATCTCCTGGTGGGTGGTGGACGAGCTGGTGGGCAGCAAGGTCGAGCAGGACCTCGACGCGCTGGTGCCGCAGTGGATCGCCGCCGACTGGCCGTTCCAGCAGCCGCGCTTCCTCGGCCGTGAGATCTCCTGGTCGGACTGGCTCGCCCTGCCGGAGCACCCCGACGCGTAAGCGGTTGTTGCCCGTACCGATCTCGAAGGCTGTCGATCGAACGGGAGTCTCGATCGGGTGACCGCGGCGGTTTCCGCACGTGAAAGCAGGGCCTCCTGGTGGCTCGGGGGTGCGATCCCGTTCCGAGTGGTTCCCGGAAGCCCTCTTGTCTTTGTTGCCCGCTTCAGCGAGCGCAGCGTGTGAGGCATCGTCCGGGCCGCGTCGGCGATCCGCCGCATCGCGAGGCTGGGCAGGTGGGCGACCGGAGGCAGCACCACCACCCTCCGCCATCCGATAACGACCGTTACCTCGCCAATCGGGTGCATATCAAATCGGGACGTGTGCGACCACTCATGACAACACACAGATGAGGTATGGAAAACCTCGACCAGAGCAAGGTCGGCCCGACCGAAGGAGTGACGGCCACCGCGAAGGAGCTACTGGGCGGAGCAGCAGCAGTGTTTACTGTATCCGCCGTATTGATCTACTTCGCCGGCGCGGTAGTTCTCGCGCTCCGTATGGAGGCGAGCGGCTTCCGGTCCGCGCTGGTGCTCAGTCAGATGCCTCGCCCGGTGCTGCAGGAGATCGCGGCCTCGTCGGTTTTCCTCCCTGCCGCGTTGCTCGCCTTGTTCGGCTATCTGGTCCCACGGATTCTCCTGCCAACCAATTCGTGGTTGCCCCGCCGACTCGGCCAGTTCTTAGACAAATTCCCCAGGTCGGCGTTCCTCCTGTTGACTGTGCTGCTCATGGTGCCAGGCGTCATCTTGTGGCTTCAGTGGGACAGCTACATCCCCGAGGCGGGGCTGATCTGCCTGGCGGTGATCGCTGTGGTCGGCTTCGCTTTGATGATCGGGTCCGCAGTGCAGCAAATGCAGAAGTTCCGCGAGGCACGTCCTGGCCTCTGGATCGCGGTGGTCACCATGGCCGTGATGTTGGCGGCCATCCCGGGGGCCGTGGTCGGCGCAGGGGGCCTGCCGCTGCAGTACGCACGGGCCTGCGGATCGGGTTACGAGCTGGAGGCCCGCATCATCGGCGCAGCCAGCGACTGGGTATATCTGGGCGAGTACAGCTTCGACGAGCACGACAATGCGCTCCCGCCGCAGCTCGTACTTGTCCCGACCAGCCGGGTGAGCGCGGTCACCGTGTCCGAAAAGCTGCACACCAGGGCCGGGTGCGCCCTGACGGACTGCGTGCCGACCACGGGCAGGCTGGGCACCACCACAGCATCACCGTCCTGAGTCTGGACAGGCTCGGCCACCGCAGCTCCAGTGATCGGATCGGATGTCACCGCACATCCAACCGCCATGACCACCAACCCTGCGAACCTAATGCGGTCACAGCACTGGCATTTGGGGTGGAGGAGACGCTGGCCAGCCTCCCAGGCAAAAGCCAGCAGGAGATCTTCGAGATGATCGCGGCGGTTCTCGTCCGGCCGGACTCTTGGCCACCGCCCGGCGGTCGGCACGGCGCACTCTGCTGGAGGCCGCAGTCGTGGGTCGCGTTCGCCGCGTACTCCGACGGGGTCGAGGTGTACGACATGGGTTGGGCAGGCTGAACAAGCCCGGCCGCACCAGCGCGGCGAGGCTCCCGTTATCTCAGTTGCGCGCCGCTTTCACGAGATCCGGGCGGGGTCCGAACCCGCGTCGGCAGCGTGGATGGGAGATCGGCCACTCGGCCGCCTCTTCGACGGTGCGCACGGTTCGGTTGGCCTTGTCGGGATCCCGATGGGTAGTCCAGCCGCAGTCGGCTCCGTCGAAGACCTCGAGAATGGTGACGCCTTCCTGGCGGGCCCGGTTGAGAGTGCCGGCGTTGTAGGCGACGGCCGACTTGGCGAGTGTCGCCGCCTCGGCCCACGCCCGCACTGGCATGCGCGCACCGTTGCGGTAGATCACGTATGTGAACTGGTGTTCGGCGGCAAGCCGGTCGGCGAGGGCCTTCGCGGCCTGCAGGGCGGTGGTGTGGCCGGCTGCCAGCAGCGGGACTTCGCGGCGGGCGGCGTCTCGTACGGCACGGTAGAACGCGGCGGCCATGCGTTTCTCCTCCTCGGAGCGGCGCAGGAAGTCGGCGTAGGAGTCGGAGGCCAGTGACTGCAGGGCCTGGGTGTGGATGAGCGTCCACGAGAAGTGCCCGCCGACCGTCGCGGCTGCGGCCCGCGCCGCTTCTTCGTACAGGTGGGGCAGTTGGCGGGTGACGAACGCGCGGGCCTCGGTGTCGGCGCGCTGTTGGAAGTCGGCGATGGCGGCCTGGAACTGTGCGAGCCGGTCGGCGACTGTCCGGGAGCGGGCGTTGTCGCCGATCGCGGCGAGGACGGCGGTCTGATGGTCCGCGAGGCGTTGCCAGGCGTCCTCCAGTACCGCGGCGACGCGCGCGGCCACGGTCTCGGCGTCGCCGGGCGTGAGCGGCTGGAACTCGTGCGCCACTACCGCCACCAGTCGTGGCGGCGGCGACGGGCGGAGTGCAGCGGGGCGATGACGAGGGTGTCCGCGCCGTTCGGCTCGTCGGGGCCGGTCGCGTCCTCCACGGAGGCGATCTGTCGTTCGAGGCCGGTGAGGTTGTTGGACTGGTCGAGGGTGGCCACGCCGTTGACGGTCAGCTGCAGGGGCTCGGAAAGCAGCTTGGCCCTCCGCTCGTTGAGCACTTCCAGGGCCACGGCTCTGGCCGAGCCGAGTCGTGCGTAGCGGGTCTGCAGGTCGGTCTGGTCGGTGTCGGGGCCGAGCTGTGCCAGGAGCCAGGCGAGGACGGCGGGGTCCACGGGCGGTGTCCTTCCGGAATGGTGGCGCGGCCCGGCAGCCCCGGCGCACAGGGGTGTCGGGCCGCGCCGGTCTCGGTTACTGCTCGTCGGCCTGCTTGCGGGTCCGGGACCGCGTGGGCTTTGCCTCCGGTTCGAGGTCCGGGGTGGGTGCGGGGTCGGGTTCGGTGCCGCCGTCGCCGGCGTCCTCCTCGCCTTCGCTCGCGTCGTCGTCCTCTTCCGGTTCCCAGGCGTCCGGGTGCGTGATGGCCCCGGCCAGGTCGTCGTCGGGTTCGTCGCCGGGCTGCAGGATCAGCTGCTCGTTCGTCTTGGGGTGCCGCACGTGCACCGCTGCCGCCAGTCGCCGCCCCATGTCACAGCACCTTCGCAGTGATGTGGCAGTCCGGGGCGTACAGCACGGGCATGGCCACGGCCGCGCCCTTGGTCCAGATCTGCACCGGGTCGTCCTGGCCGCCGCGGGTGATGATCAGGCCGGGGGCGTCCTCGCGGGTGATCTGCGGGTTGCTTCCCCGCGACAGGACCAGCGACTCGGCTGTGGTGCCGTACAGGGTCTGCCCCCACTTCGCCCGGTCCGGCGGCAGCATCACCCACCGGTCGTCCGGCAGACACTTGGTGGAGGTGCCGTCCACGCGGACCTGCGCCCGGTACAGGGTGATCGGCGGCAGACCGTAGTTGTCGCGGACCACGTTGATCTGCTGCGGCGTCAGAGATGCGGTGGGGGTCGTCGACGGGTTCACCGACCCGTAGTAGGCGGCCCGGTAGGCGTTGTTTCCCGCCAGGTAGGAGTAGACGCGCCGCGAGGTGACGACCAGCACGGGCACGGGCGCGCCGATGGAGTCGAGGTAGGCGATCCAGCCGAGCTCGTCCCCGATGGCGTCGGCGGTCGGGTCCGACCACGCCTTCGGCGCGGTCGGCATGTTCGCGGCCGGGACGCCGAAGTCGACGTCGAGGGTGAGCCCGTTCTCCGACGACAGGGAGAACCTGCCGTCCGTGAGGACGTCGCCGGCGGCCAGCTCCAGTCGGGAGTTGACGGCCTCGACGTGCCGCTCCACGTCGTCGTACAGCAGCTGCTCCAGACGGGACGCGTCAGCGCCGCGGGCCGCCTCCTGCAGCAGCAGCTCGACTTCGCCGACCATGAGCTTCTCGCCCAGGGCAGGCAGCATGCCCTGCGTGGACGTCTGCCACGCCTGCCGGTCCGCGAACGGCACCGAGGCGTCGAAGCTGCGGTACTTCGCAGCGTTGACGTAGCGGCCGGTGTTCTTGATCCGCCACATGACGTCCTGCACCGACACCTTGGCGAACACGGTCTGGGTGAGCAGGAAGTCGGCCGGGGAGGGGATGTAGCGGGCGAACGTCGTCAGGTCCGCCGTGGTGACGTCCTTGATCAGGTCCTGAACAGTCATCGACAGGGCTCCCTTACACGAACCGGATCTGGCAGACGGCGGACGGGGCCACGGCGGCGACGGCGACCGGCAGCTTCGCGGTCCTCACCGAGCCGTGCCACAGCAGCGCGGCCGGGACCTTGATCTGCGTCGGCGCGAACAGCACCTCTGCGAACACGAACCCGGTAAGGGTCTGTCGGCCGTCGGGGGCGGCCGTGGAGTAGAGCCCGTACAGGCCGCTCGCGGTGATCCTCCCGAGAGGGAGGCCGGACAGGAGCCGCGAGTAGGGGATGTCCGTGTCGGTGGACGGGGAGTAGTGCGTGCCGGATGTGAAGGTGGACATGTCGAGGGTGACGGAGTCGACCGAGTCGGTGCCGTGCAGGCTGGCGAGCCAGGACCGGTCGGCCGTCAGGTTCTGGGTGGTGGTGACCGGCTGAACGGTCATGAGTCCTCCCGGGGACGCGACGAAGCGGGTGATCGTCCGCTCACCGGCTGGTGGCGTCGTCCACGAAAGGAGATCGGGGCGTGGTCCCCGCGCATCCGGCCTTTGTCCCGCCGGTGGGAGGTTCAGCTGCTGGTCACAAACCCGCGTTGGCGGGCCATGTCGGCCCCGGCCTGACCGGGCTTGGGCACGTTGGCACCGCGCGGCGGCGGCCCGCCGGCCGGGGAACCGCCAGGGGCTGCGGGCGGTGCCTGGGCGGTGGTGCCGAACAACTCGGGGCGGCGGTCCTTGAGGGCCTGGGCGGCCTCGGCGACGGCGTCCTCGTCGGCGTCGTCGACGAGGACGAGGAGCCGTTCCGCGTCGGCGAGGTCGTCACCGGTGGCGCCGAGTCCGACGAGGACGGCGCGGCGCACCGCGGCGCGCTCACGCGTCAGGGCCTGCGCCTCGCGCTGCGCCGCGGCGGCCGTGGCCTCGGCGGCAGCCTGCTCACGCCGCTCCAGTTCGGACATGGCGGCCGTCTGGGCGTCGCGCTGCTGCGTCACGAACGCGGTCAGGTCCTCGGCCTTGGTGAAGCCCAGCTGCTCGACGAGACGGCGGACTGCGGCGCGTTCGCCCTGCTGCTTCTCGCGGGCCAGCAGCCGGTTCAGCGCCTCCTGGTCCAGCGTCGGCGGGGGCGACCCGGCAGGATCCTGGTTCGAGGTGGGCGGCAGCTGCTGGTTGGACGGGTCGGTGGGGTCCGCGCCCAGGATGGGGAAGATGGGGGCACCGTCGCGCCGGTAGCCGACGGGCGTACGGGGGTCGGGAGTTGCCTGTCCATGCGGATCGAGTCCTCCAGCGGCAGCGCCCCCGCGCCGTCGATCAGTGTAGCCACAGCCCTGCGCGCGGCCGGCGAGCGGGAACCGGGTGTACCGGCCTCGCCGGTGACCCCGGTAGTTCCGGGCAGCCGCAGTGACTTGGCCGAGGGCGGGCTGGTCAGCGCCCATCCTGCGCAAGCTGACCCGGCTGAACGAGCGGCACCGTAGGGACTGGGTCGGCTTCAGGCAGGCCCAGGTATTCGCGCACCGCCTTGTTGTCGCCGGTCGCATCCGCGAGGCGGGAGGCCTGGTCGAAGGCCCGCTTTTGAAGGCGTTCGATCTCCTCGGTGACATCGTCGACGGGATATCCGGCTTCCTTCAGCATGCGGACCGCGGTCTCCAGGGAGAACACACCGGCGTCGTAGCCCGCCGTGACGTCGTTGAGGACGGTGGTGCGGTCGGTGGGGGTGTGCGCGCCCCACACCAAGCGGGCGGGCAGCGACTCGCCGGCGGGCCACTCCTGCCCGGCCTGGTGCAGCCGCTGCACCAGGCGCAGCAGCAGCTGGTACTTGTGGTCGCGGGCCAGACGCATCGCGCCGACCAGGGAGTCGAGCGGGCCGAGGGCGAGTTGCAGCGCGTACCCGGACGGCACCTTGGCCACGTCGAGGGTGCCGAGCCCGGCCGTCGTCAGGCGGGTGTTGGAGGCCAGCCGGTCGAGCAAGTGATCGACGCGGCTGCGGAGTTCGGCGAGCTGCGCGGACGTGTCCAGGGTGTCCATGCGGCCGTTGTCGGCCAGCTGCCACACCGTTCCGGCCTCCACACGCACCGGGAGCGGCTGGCCGGTGGAGCGGTCGATGGGCAGCCGCGCCCCGGCGAGAGCCACGATCGGCGTGCCTGTGGTCGATGACGCGGACGCGCTGTCGGTGTCGGTGGCCTGCAGCTCGTCCAGCAGTTGCAGCACGGTCGCCAGCGTGGGCTTGCCCCAGTGCTCGCCGGCGTCGGGGATCGAGTTCGGGACGTGCACGACCGGGATGAAGTCCACCATGAGGTCGAGCCGGTCGAGGACCTGGCCGTCGGAGCGCACTCGGTGGGCGGCCTTGTCTGCGGGCAGGCTGAACACGTCGTGTGCGGAGCCGAGGTCCTCCAGCAGCCATTCGGCGTCCATCAGATAGCACGTCGTCGACGACGGCCTGCCCGGCGCCCACGGGTAGATGCGGGTCACCGTGCCGGTGAGCGGGTCGAGGGCGTCGCCGACGGTCAGCACCGGGTCGCCGTCCGCGCCGGCCACCTGTTCACGGACCGCACGGCCGTCGCTGGTCTGGCCGGACGCGGTGGCGGGCCCGATCGGACCGAGCTCGTAGGTGATGCGCCGCACGCGGTCCTTGAGGCCGCGCACCGGGTCGGCGGGCAGCTCCCACGCGAAGTGCACCCGCTGCGGGTACTCCTGGGCGTCCTGCTCACCCTCGTCCCACTCGGGGAAGTACCAGCCGGGGTCGTAGGTGCGCAGCAACACCCGCCGCTTGGAAGGCTCCCACGCCAGCGTGTAGACGCCGTCGCCGCTGCGCACCGCGCACCGTTCGGCCTGCTGCACACGCAGCGGCAGCAGCTCCTTGTCCGCCCACGAGCGCAGCCTGTCCTGCAGGTCGGCCGCCGCTTTGGCCCCGGGGCTGGGTTTTTCGTCTGCCCGGCCGGGATGCTCGGCCCCGGGCACCACGATGGTCTGCTCCGTGCCCAGCAGGTAGCCGAGCGTGGTGTCGATAAGTTTGGACGGGTCGCCCAACTCGCGGCGTTCTGCGCCGTGGTGGTCGTCACCGGTGACGGAGGCGAGCTGTCCGGCCTGGTTGGAGTCGTAGGCGGCCAAGAACTTGTAGGCGGCCAGACGGCGCAGGTCCTCGGCGGGCACCCACGAAGTGTTCAGCTCGGGGAACGCATGGTGGCCCGGCCGACTGGGGTGGGCCATCGTCTGCTTGTAGTTGAGCCACGACCAGGCGTCGATGAGCAGTTCACGCAGGTGCCTCACGGGTGCCCCTCCAGGCGACCGGGCCCCGCGCCCGCAGCCAGCTTAGGCCTTGATCCACCGATGTGGTCTGGGCAGTGACAGAGTCTGCGGAGCGCGGTCTTCAGGGCCTGCGTGGGACCATCCCCGCTGGTGCAGGGAGCAGTAGGGGTAGGGCGGGTAGCCGTGGTTCCAGCCGGGACCATCCCCGCGGGTGCGGGGAGCAGGGCGACAGTCTCCAGGGGTCCCCAGACCGGGAGGGAGCATCCCCGCGGGCTCGGGGAGCAGTAGCACTGCGTCTCGACGTAGTCGGTGGTGCCGGGATCATCCCCGCGGGCGCGGGGAGCAGTTGAACTCCGTCAGCGCGGCGGCGGCGTTGTCGGGATCATCTCCGCGGGCGCGGGGAGCAGGCATCGAATCCGGGCGTCGTGCGTACGTCCACGGGATCATCCCCGCGGGCGCGGGGAGCAGTGGTTGCAGTAGTTCCTGACGTCGTCCGTGTTGGGATCATCCCCGCGGGCGCGGGGAGCAGCGGATCCCGGGTCACCGGGTGGCAGCGCGTCCGGGATCATCCCCGCGGGCGCGGGGAGCAGGTCAACACGGCCGGCGGCCGCGAGCTCGGCCTGGGATCATCCCCGCGGGTGCGGGGAGCAGTTCATGGTCGCCGCGATCGCGCCGCAGACCCTGGGATCATCCCCGCGGGCGCGGGGAGCAGAACCAGCCCGGCGGCTGGAACGACGTCCCTCCGGGATCATCCCCGCGGGCGCGGGGAGCAGGGTCCGGGCGACCTCGGAGTAGCGCTTGAACCGGGATCATCCCCGCGGGCGCGGGGAGCAGCAGTGGCCGTCGCGCTTGACCCGGAGCGGGATGGGATCATCCCCGCGGGCGCGGGGAGCAGCAGTTCACCAGCGCGGTCGCGTTCAACGTGCGGGGATCATCCCCGCGGGCGCGGGGAGCAGGTCCTAGGTGACAGGGGGCCCTGCGCGGTACCGGATCATCCCCGCGGGCGCGGGGAGCAGAGCTGCCAGTCCGGGGCTTCGTCCGTGCCCATGGGATCATCCCGCGGGCGCGGGGAGCAGCCCTTCTTGTGGCGGCGCATCTCGGAGAACGGGGGATCATCCCCGCGGGCACGGGGAGCAGGTCGGGAAAGCGCCGTCGTTGTACTGGACGGGGGGATCATCCCCGCGGGCGCGGGGAGCAGTCCTGGAGATGATGCTGCACGACGCTGCGCACGGGATCATCCCCGCGGACGCGGGGAGCAGTCCGGGACGTACCGGCCGAGGGTGTTGGCGACGGGATCATCCCCGCGGGCGCGGGGAGCAGGGGGCTGCATGAGCTGCACAAGCGGCTCGGCGGGGATCATCCCCGCGGGCGCGGGGAGCAGCCGGGCGGGTCGTTGTAGTGGATGTCGAAGTAGGGATCATCCCCGCGGGCGCGGGGAGCAGCCTGCCCAGGGCTCGACCGCCACGTACGAGATGGGATCATCCCCGCGGGCGCGGGGAGCAGGCTACCCGCAGGTGGATTGGGTCCTGGTTCCAGGGATCATCCCCGCGGGCGCGGGGAGCAGACCCAGTACTCCGAGTCGCACGTCCAGGCCCCGGGATCATCCCCGCGGGCGCGGGGAGCAGGACGGCCGCACCGTCGAGGCCTACGCCTCGGTGGGATCATCCCCGCGGGCGCGGGGAGCAGGCAGTGTCGAGGGCCTCCTTCAGCTCCTTGCGGGGATCATCCCCGCGGGCGCGGGGAGCAGCGCAGCGATCAAGGGCGCTGCGATCCAGACCGGGGATCATCCCCGCGGGCGCGGGGAGCAGGGTTCCCAGGTGTCGCGGGCCGAGAGACCCAGGGGATCATCCCCGCGGGCGCGGGGAGCAGGGCCAGCGTGTCATCCCGGGTTTCAGCGTCGTGGGATCATCCCCGCGGGCGCGGGGAGCAGCGGTCGTCCCTCTTGCGTACCTGGGCGGTGCCGGGATCATCCCCGCGGGCGCGGGGAGCAGGTCTCCAGGGACATGACGCCCTTGTCGACGCCGGGATCATCCCCGCGGGCGCGGGGAGCAGGCCGGCACCGTGACCGTCGACACGTCCACCACGGGATCATCCCCGCGGGCGCGGGGAGCAGCGTCCGTACTGCTCTCCCTTGCCGGGATTGCCGGGATCATCCCCGCGGGCGCGGGGAGCAGGGCGGGTTGGGGGCGGCGGCGACGCTGACGCTGGGATCATCCCCGCGGGCGCGGGGAGCAGGGCGGGTTGGGGGCGGCGGCGACGCTGACGCTGGGATCATCCCCGCGGGCGCGGGGAGCAGTCAGCCGTGTTCTCGCCGCGCGCCAGCACGCCGGGATCATCCCCGCGGGCGCGGGGAGCAGTAACTGTCGTGTCTGAAGGGATTATCGCGGCTGGGATCATCCCCGCGGGCGCGGGGAGCAGACGACGGGGCACGGCATCACGGCCGTGCGGACGGGATCATCCCCGCGGGCGCGGGGAGCAGTCCACCATGTCGCTGTGGCCGGGGGCGGTGCCGGGATCATCCCCGCGGGCGCGGGGAGCAGGCAGCCCAGAAGAGGTTGCTCATGCCGTTGATGGGATCATCCCCGCGGGCGCGGGGAGCAGTAGTGAGCCAGCGTCAGCGCGACGTGCCGCGCGGGATCATCCCCGCGGGCGCGGGGAGCAGGTGCACTCGGCGAAGACTTCGAGCGCGCGCCGGGGATCATCCCCGCGGGCGCGGGGAGCAGCCACGGTCACGACTCCCCCGGGACTGGGCGCGGGGATCATCCCCGCGGGCGCGGGGAGCAGGCTGAAGGACATCGGGATCACGCCCCCGGGAGGGGATCATCCCCGCGGGCGCGGGGAGCAGGACTTGGGCGCGCGCTCCGGGAACGGCAGCGGGGGATCATCCCCGCGGGCGCGGGGAGCAGCGCCGGCCGACGGGCAACGACGAGAAGCACGCGGGATCATCCCCGCGGGCGCGGGGAGCAGTGCTCAGCGGCCTCTACGGCATGGGCAGCGCGGGGGATCATCCCCGCGGGCGCGGGGAGCAGTGCGTCAAGGTCCTCGCGGTGGCGTTGACGTCGGGATCATCCCCGCGGGCGCGGGGAGCAGTCCGTACCCCGGCGAACCTCAAGGCGCTGATCGGGATCATCCCCGCGGGCGCGGGGAGCAGGTCTTGTCCCGGATGTGCTTGCGGTAGCCGGAGGGATCATCCCCGCGGGCGCGGGGAGCAGTGCTCCGTTCTTTACGGGACATCTGGCAGGCCGGGATCATCCCCGCGGGCGCGGGGAGCAGCTCCCAGTGCATCAGGGGGCGTCCCTTCCCCAGGGATCATCCCCGCGGGCGCGGGGAGCAGTAGCCACAGGCATGGAAAAGCCCCGCCGGAAAGGGATCATCCCCGCGGGCGCGGGGAGCAGGAACACGCCGTGAGCATCGATCCCCTGGCGTCGGGATCATCCCCGCGGGCGCGGGGAGCAGGACATCTCCCCTCCTCTCCTCGGGGCCCCGCGGGGATCATCCCCGCGGGCGCGGGGAGCAGCAATCGGCGGCAGCAACTGCTTCTGGGCGCGGGGGATCATCCCCGCGGGCGCGGGGAGCAGCCATCGGCCGAGTAGCAGTGCTGCACGGCACCGGGATCATCCCCGCGGGCGCGGGGAGCAGAGCTCGCCCCAGAATGCCCTGTTCTGGTCGACGGGATCATCCCCGCGGGCGCGGGGAGCAGAGCGGCGCTGACCCGGACGGGTACGAAGCGCTGGGATCATCCCCGCGGGCGCGGGGAGCAGCATCACCATGGCGAGCCGGACCCTCGGCGTCAGGATCATCCCCGCGGGCGCGGGGAGCAGGCTGGTGCGGAACTTGATGTTGTTGATGTTCCGGGATCATCCCCGCGGGCGCGGGGAGCAGTTGTTGCAGGGCTCGCCGCATCCTTCGCAACGGGGATCATCCCCGCGGGCGCGGGGAGCAGTCGACCGTGTCGCCCTGAGCGTCCACGTAGACGGGATCATCCCCGCGGGCGCGGGGAGCAGGCATCAGCCACGGCCACGGCCGACACCTGAGCGGGATCATCCCCGCGGGCGCGGGGAGCAGTCGACCGTGTCGCCCTGAGCGTCCACGTAGACGGGATCATCCCCGCGGGCGCGGGGAGCAGGGAATCGGAGCTTTCCCGCAGGTGGGCGAGCCGGGATCATCCCCGCGGGCGCGGGGAGCAGCGCCCCGCCGGCCACGGTTACCAGCCGGTCCAGGGATCATCCCCGCGGGCGCGGGGAGCAGTTCACCAGGCGCAGGATGCACATCTCCGGGTCGGGATCATCCCCGCGGGCGCGGGGAGCAGAGGCCGATCCAGTAGGCGGCATCGAGGTTGACGGGATCATCCCCGCGTGCGCGGGGAGCAGTTCACCTGGCAGTGCGCGAGGTGCGGCGAGTGGGGATCATCCCCGCGGGCGCGGGGAGCAGGTCGCGCCGTCGGCCGCCTGCCGAAGACGCTCGGGATCATCCCCGCGGGCGCGGGGAGCAGGCGCGCCGTCCTGCACGGCGGTGACCGCGGCAGGGATCATCCCCGCGGGCGCGGGGAGCAGGCGCGCTCGCGCAGGCCGCGGCGGTAGGCGGCGGGATCATCCCCGCGGGCGCGGGGAGCAGATGGGCGAGAGGCCAGACGGGAGTTGGACGTCGGGATCATCCCCGCGGGCGCGGGGAGCAGTCCGCTTCCGCCGCCGCATAGCGGCCGGGCCTGGGATCATCCCCGCGGGCGCGGGGAGCAGCCCAGGAGCGACGTCGGAGCTTCGCCAGCTGCGGGATCATCCCCGCGGGCGCGGGGAGCAGGCCGTGATCGCAGTGCGGGCGCGGTGAGTCCAGGGATCATCCCCGCGGGCGCGGGGAGCAGAGCGTCCTCGAAGGGTCGTCCTCCGCCGAAAGGGGATCATCCCCGCGGGCGCGGGGAGCAGGTGACGACCGGATCGTCCGCGATCAGCGGGGAGGGATCATCCCCGCGGGCGCGGGGAGCAGCTGTTTGGCGACGATCTTTTCGGCCTCGGCGAGGGATCATCCCCGCGGGCGCGGGGAGCAGCGTCGCCGAAGGGGTCGAGGTCGATGGTGATGTGGATCATCCCCGCGGGCGCGGGGAGCAGGATGGCGTGGACCGCGATCACGTCGCTGGGCAGGGATCATCCCCGCGGGCGCGGGGAGCAGACTGTTTGACCTGGCGCTTTAGCGCGGAGACGACGGGTTTCTGAGTACTTTCACTGAATCTGGCAATGCGTCACTAATCATCGCAATGCGCCTCACGTTCTTCCGAAGCGTCGGCGTTTGGCCGCCTTGCTCCATCCCGTCGGAGCCGTGGTCGGCGGGGCGGCCTCTGACGGTGGGAGTTTCGTGTCGGGGCGGTGGATGAGGGTGACGCCCTCGTGGTCGACGGGGTGCCACGCGTGGTCGTGGGTGCGGAAGGTGAAGCCCTGTTCGTTGTTGGTGGTGTGGGCGAGCAGAGCGCGTCCTTGGCCGGCGTATTGCTGGACCTCGTGCCAGAGTGCGTCGCGAATGCGGGCTGACGGGTTGCCCACGAACACGCCTGCGGAGATTTCCAGCAGTCAGCGGGTCAGGAAGCCACGGAGGCCTGCAGGGCAGTTGGTGAGAACGATGACGGTCACCAGCTCACCTGTTCGTCATCGCTGGTGGTGTCGTGGTTGAAGCCGGAGGGGACTTCGCGGCCGCCGTCGCTGTGGAGGGTGACGACGTCCCGGTCGTCGCCGGAGGCGACCGGGCTCGTTCCTGCCAGCAGCAGGTGCTTGACGTCGTTGACGCATCGCTCCAGCAGGGACGTTTCGTTGATGCGGTCGCGCAGTGCGCGGCGGGTGCGGGGGCCGACGTCCTCCTCGTCCTGCGCGGCGACGTCGAACGCGAGGGGGATGCCGATCTCGGTTTTGTACAGGTCAGCGATGTCGAGGACGAAGGACAGTTCGTGTCCGGAGTGGACGAAGCCGAGGGCCGGGCTGCACCCCAGCGAGGTGACGACGGCGTGGGCGATGCCGTACATGCACTGGGCTGCTGCGGTGATGCCCTGGTTGACGGGGTCTGCGGCGGTGAAGTCGCCGGGGGTGTACTGGCGGCCGCGCCAGGGGATGCCGGTGCGGGCGGCCTGAGCGCGGTAGCAGTCTTTAACGCGGCGTCCTTCCCGGCCCAGGAGTTCGTGGCGGGTGAGGCCGGCGGGGTCTTCGTCGGGGAAGCGCAGCCGGTACATGGCGCGGGCGACGGCGAGACGGCTGCGCGGGTTGGCCCATTGCCGGGCCTGGGCTTCCATGAGGGCTGAGGAGCGGGTGAGGGCGCGTCCGGAGGCGTAGTAGCGCACGCCGCGTTCTCCGACCCAGCAGACGGCCGCGCCGGTCTCTCCCAGGACGGACATCGCCTGGTGGGTGATGCGGGTGCCGGGGCCCAGAAGGAGGGTGCCGATGGTCGCCGACGGGATGTGGGTGGTGCCTTCGGCGTCCTGGGCGGTGATGGCGTTGGCGTCCCGGTGGACGGTGCACCGCTCCAGGTAGACGAAGGAGGTGCGCTCGGCGGTGCGGGTGAGCTGCCGCGGGGTCAGTGCGGTGCGCTGGGAGATCGTCGTCATGGTCTCTGCCGGGCGGGCGGGGCGAGGGGCGCCAGGGTGAGCAGGCCGCAGCCGTAGGCCTTGGCGCGGCCGATTCCCTGGGTGAGGGTGCGGCGCAGGGCTTCGGGGTCGGTGACTTCGAGGCGGCCGTCGAAGGTGACGGCGACCAGGGTGACGGGTTTGCCCTTCCTGCCGTCGTCCGTGCGCCGTTTGTCGAAGGAGCGGCTGTTGTGGTCGCGGACGGACAGCTCGTAGCGGTCGCCGTGGTGCTCGTGTTTGCCCCGGTGCGTCGTGCCGCCGGGCAGCAGGCGTGTGCCGTCGGCCTTCTCCAGGATGCGGAAGCCGCTGCGCTCCTGGCGCTCGATCAGCCAGGCCGTCTGGTGGACGGGGGTGAGGTGGGCGGTGATCTTGCGGGGCTCGTCCGGGTTGCGGCGGATGGTGTGGACCGGGTTGGCGGTCAGCCGGAACGCCCAGCGGTCGCCGGTGGAGAGTTTGTCGAGGAAGGGGGCGTAGGGCCTGCTCTGCCAGCCGGGCGTCGCGGGATCGGCCGCGGCTGCCGCCGGCCAGCCGGCCTGCTCGACCAGGTGGGTCAGGTCCGGGCGGTCGGGGCTGACGATGTACAGGACCACCTCGGCGGGAGCCGTGTGGTCCAGGCGCCACAGCACCCTCGGCCCGTCCGGGGCGGGGACGTCCGTGGGCAGCAGGCCGGGGAACGACGACATCACAGCGGCGTGCAGGACCTGCGGCGAGGACAGCAGGCGGCGTGCGCCGGGACGGGCGGTGTTCACGCGGAAGCGGGAAAGGAACATCAGCTGCTCTCATCCTCCAGAGCATCGAACGGGTCGTGCGCCGGAGCGCCGGCCGCGACGCGCGGCATGGGCACCGCGGTGGTGACGACGGTGCGCAGGGCGTGACGGCGGTGTGCGGCGGCGAAGCTGAGCGGCTGGTCGCGCAGGGTGTCGGCGCGACTGTGCTCGTCGCCGGCTGCCGCCTCCACCAGTACGGGCAGCGCTTCCGGGATGCGGGAGCGGTGCTGTCTGCGATACCAGGCGGACGCCTGCCACGGCACCGCCTGGAGCACGTGCTCCAGGCGGGCGTTGTTGAACAGGCCCAGCTCTACGGGTTCGGCCGGCGGGCAGGAGCGGCGGCCGAGGAACGGCAGGTAGACGGGGGACTTCAGCGCGGCATGCAGCTCGGCGAGCAGCGCGTGCTCGCCTTCGACGGCGGCGACGAAGACGGCGTCCGCGAGGTAGTAACGCTCCGACAGCGGCATGGACTTGCCGGTGACGCCGTGGTGCGCGGTGTGGAAGTCGCGGATGCGGGTGCCGGGTTGGTCGATGCGGACGCCGAACCGCAGCGCCGCGAGGGGCGCGAGCGCGATGTCGTCGCCGCGTTCGATGCCAGCCGCGGCCGCGAGCAGGCCGATGACGCCGCTCTTGGTGGGGGCGGATTCGGTGGTGCGGCGGGTGAAGCGGGAGGAGGCCCCCCAGGACTGCAGGGGACCGGCCAGCCGCAGGGCCAGCACGCCGCTCATGCGGGCGTCTCCAGCCGTTCGGCGACGGCTCGGCCGACGGCCGTGACGAGGCCGCCCAAGGTGTCGGACTCGGTGCCGAGGTCGGCGAGTTTGAGGGTGTTGGGGCCGACGCGCAGAACCCAGCTGAGGGTGGAGTCCTGGTCGCCGTAGGCGCGTTCGATGTCGGGGACGTAGGCGGCGAGGCGGTCGGACGCCTCCCGGACATGACCGCCCTGGTCGCCCCGGACGGGCTCTTCGAAGGCGGCGACGAAGCTGATCGGGCGGGTGGTGCGCAGCTTGACGACGACGGCGTCGGGCAGGGTGTGGTGCCCGAAGGTGTTGATCTTCCCGGTCGGCAGCGAGGCGACGAAGCTGTGCACGAACGCCTCGACCGCACGCCGTACCGGATCGGTCCGCGGCTCGTCGTCGCGCAGGCCCTGGCCGAGGTTGTCGGCGAGCTTGTGGACGCTCAGGGCGGCGTAGCGGTAGAGCGTGGCGGAGTTGAAGTCGACGGTGCCGATCATCCCGGCGCCGGTCTCCACCTCGGTGTTCTCGTCGTCCACGGCCGTGTAGTAGTCGGACTCGTTCTCCACCCGGTGCACGCTGATGGCGTGGGCGACCTGGACGGCGGCGTCGACGTTGAAGTCGGCCGCGTCGGCGACCATCCGACCGAAGAGCGCGATGTCGACGGAGTGACGACTGTCCGCAATCTCCTTGGCCTTCTCCTTGTTCGCCTTCTCCTTGAGGTACGACGTGATGTCGGCGGCGCCGTCGACGGCGAGGCGGGCCAGGCCGTCGAGCTGGCGGGAGCTGAGGAACACCAGGTACTTCGCCTCGGGCGCCGGGGTTTCCCCGGACTCCTTCGCGGCGTCGGCTTTCCGCTTGGGCACCTCGGTCCTCAGCCCGGTGGCCCTGACCGTCTCGTCGGCCAGAGCGAGGGCCGTGTCGTCGGCGATGGATTCGTCGAGCGCGGTGATGCGCTTGGCGAGCAGTTCCACGACCTTCTTGGTCCGCACGCCGAGTTCGCTCGGATCGAGCAGCCGCTCGTCGTCGAAGTAGGTGCGGGTGGCCCGCTTCCACGCCTGGCTGGAGACGCGGGCACGCGGCACACCGCCGTACACGGCCGTTTTCGGCGCGCCCGTGTCGTCACGGTTGAGGTTGCTGGGCGGGACGGTCTGCAGGGCGTGCACGTCCAGGAAGATGCGGTTCACGAGGCGTCCTTGTCGCTGTCGTCGGAGCGGGCGGCCGTGCCGGCGGTGCTCCGGGCTGGGGCTGGTGCGGCCGGTTCCTGCCAGGAGTGGAACGAGCGGCCCCACTCACGGCGGACGGCGTCGGCGCCACCCGGCCGCTGCCAGGTGTAGAGCTGCCCGGCGAGCAGGCCGTAGTCGAGAGGGATGTCCGCGCGGCGCAGCAGCACGATCAGGTCGCGCAGCCGCTGGGACAGACTGGTCAGATCGGGCGCGGTGCCGGCCCGCACCAGACGCTTGCGGACTGGCTCGTCCACGCCGTCCGGCGGCATCAGACGCCGCACGGCCGCCCCCAGTCCAGTCGGCCGGCCGCGGGTGTGGGGGCGGTGCATGCGCGTGCCCCGGGACTGCTGGTGCATGGCCCACAGGGTGAGAGCCGAATGCAGGGCGTTCTCCGCCCGCACGAGTTCCTCCTCGCTGAGCGGACGCACGCCGTCGAGGCGCGCGTGCAGAGGCGACGTGTCAACGAGCGTCCACAGGTCGGGCAGGTCGGCGGCGTCTCGGCCCGCGCCGCGGCGCAGGCGGGCCAGCGCGGCAACGTCCTGGGGACTGTCGCGCAGGTAGCCCTCCTGCGATCTCTTGATCTGCGCTGCGGCGAGCTCGGCGACCCGCGAGCGGACGGTCGGCGCGGCTGTTGCGGTGGTCATGCGGGCACCTTCGGGTCGGTCGTGAAAGAGCCGGGCTGGGGCTGATCGGAGTCGTCCGGGGAGACCATGGCGGACCGTTGCAGCCCTACCTGTGGCTGCGGGTCAGATACGGACAGCTCTCCCAGCGCCTTGGTCAGACGGCTGCGGAACCACCGGTCGGCCAGGCCGGCGTTGAGCCACTGCGTGCCGCCCTTGGCGGCGGAGACGGTCCTGCCCTGCCAAGCCGCGTCCCCTGCGTCCTGGATGAGGCGGTCGCCGAGGCGGCTGACCAGGCCGTGTACCTCGCGCTGCCACAGGCGGCGCTGTTCGAATGCCTCCCCGGCGTCCGCGAGGTCTGCGAGCCAGGTGCGGTAGGGATTCTCCAGCGCGGTGAAACCGAGCTCACGCGCTGCCGATCGCCGCTGCTCCCCTTCGGAGCCGGCCGCGCGGGCCAGGTCGGTGGCCAGATCCCCGAGCGCCCGCACCGCCTGATCGGCGTTCTCGGCGGCTCCTATCGCCTGCCGGGCGCACGTGCGGTCCTGACGGTGCAGCAGCACGACCGGCATGACGAGACGGTCGTCGACGACCTCGTCGATCACGGACTGCTGCGTCCCGTACTTGGCGCCGATGACCCGGGCCCGGATCAAGAAGTCCCGCGGCAGCTCCCCCTCGGTGACCAACCGGGCCACCCACTCCAGGATCCCCGGCCGCAGGTACGGGGCGGCCTCCGCGCCTTGGGCGGTCTCCGACCGGTCGGAGACCAGGGAGGCGACGCCCCGCCAGGCGGCTCGCGCCGGGTCATGGTCTCTCGGCAGGTAGATCAGCGGCTGGCGCAGCTTCTTCTCCTGAGCCGGGCTGCGCCGCCACGCGGTCATCGGCTCGCGGCGGTGCATGTTGCGTGCGGTGAGCGGATCGCCGTAGCCGAGGACGACGCCGGTGACGCCGTCGGCGTCGTGGTGCAGGCGCAGCCGGCGCGACTGCCACGTGTACAGATCGCGTACCCCGGTCGGGGTGCGTTCGGTGCCGCCGGGAGGACTCGGCTCCCGCCGCCAGGCGGGCAGGTCGTCTGCGGTGAAGTCCAGAGCGTCGGTGTCGGCCGCCACCAGATTCAGCAGCAGCGTCTCGCGCAGGCTGTCTCCTTCCACGAAGACCCCGCCGAGGCCGCCCGCCCACCCCGTGCCGCGCGGGTACACCTTGCCGCCCTTGACCCGCTCGTCGCCCACCATGCCGGACTTGATACCGGAGGTGTCATAGGCGTGGGCGTGCACGACCCAGCGGGCCGCCTCCGCGAACGACAACCGGTCCACGGTAGGCATCCGCGCGGTGAAGAACGGCTCCCCGTTGGGCACATCGGCCACGATCCGGTTGAGGGAGAACACCTCGTCCTTCGCCGTCCGCAGCCCGGCAGTCTGGAAGAACGGGGTGGCCGGATGGAGAAGGTCGAAGCGCTCATGATGCGCGTCCAGATAGGCCGTGACCGGCGAGAAGCACTGGGAGTCGGACCACAGGTCCGCCCACGCCTCCACGTCGCCAGGCCCCTCCAGGGCGTCATGCGCGAGCGCGAGCAGCAGCCGCAGCAGCGCGAACTCCTGCGTCGGCAGATCCCCCACCAGACGCCGCACTTCATCTGATTGGGCGAACACCTCGCGCAGCGACAGCTCCGCCATCGAGCCGTCGCGTCTGAGCACCACAATCCACGGCTGGTTCGTCAGGTCGAAGGAGCGGACTGCCGGTGCGATTTGAGGCGGCTCCACCATGCAACGTCTCCAAACCTACAAGGAATCATGAACGGGATGCCTTCTGCCGCTGGTCACACGGCTCGCAACGGCGAGCGTGTGACACAACATCAACTTGGTTGCCGAAACGGAGGTTTGACAGATCCCAACGCGCCCCTCCACAGTATCGACGTACTCGCGGCAACGATTCAAGGGGAGGACATCAAGCTGTGTCGGGATGGATGCGGTGGGGAGCCGTGATCATCGGAGTCATCGTCACTTTCTGGCTGACTCTCCTACTGGGCAGATGGCTGCCCTTCGGAGGACCAGGGGACGACGCGGTCAGATGGGGGATCGCAACAACCCTCGCAAGTGTCGTCAGTACGGTTGCCGGCCTGCCCATGGCGCGCTGGGCAGAGGCGAAGCCTGGCTCGTCGCAGGAAGCGTGACCCCACAAGCCACACGAACTGTCATAGGCCGAGTCGGATAAGCTCCCACAGCGGACTGATGCCGCACCAGGCGGCCGTTTTGACACGCACGCCTTGCTCCCCATCAGCGTGGGGATGGTCCCGATTCCAGGGGCATAGCGCATTGCTCCCCGCGTCAGCGGGGATCTTTGGAACGAAGTACGTACCGAGCCGCTCCCAGCGCGCTCAGCCACGGGTCACCTCCAGGCCGTCGGATGGGCTGTACTGGAGCCCATAGCCTGCCAGCCGGGTCTGACAATCCTCATCGAGCGCGAGGATCAGCTGGTCAGCCAGCCAGGGGCTGTCCTTGCCCTGCCAGGCGGGCACGTACAGCTGCTCCAGTTCTGCGATGGCTTTGTCGAGGGTCTCGGCGTAGGAGAACTGGATGGGCAGCCGCAGTCCGCAGCTTGCCGCTGTACGGGCGGCGAACGCCGTGGGGGCTTGGTCCTGGGGCAGCTCGAGTCCCCCGCGCGGGCGGCCTTTCTTGTCGGGGTCCAGCCACGGCAGGGTGAGGAGAGCGCCGTCGGCACGCCGCTGCACGACGACGACTTCCACGCTCTCCCGGCTGTCGCGGACCTGGGCCCGCCCCGCACGGGTGTCGTCGGCGTCGCCGACGCCGGCTGCCACCCAGCCGAACAACGGCCTGCCGGCGCGGCCGACTTCGCCGAGGCGGAACACGGTTGCCCTGTCGGCCTGGTCGGCCCGGTGCCGCTCGAACCGCCCCCTCGCCTCTTCCAGCACCGGAGCCCAGTGCTCCGGCCCCACCGCAGCCTCGGCGTACGCGCCCTGGACGAGGAGGCTGATGTCAGCGGGCAGCCGCACGGGCCGCTGCGGGCCGCCGTCGAGATGGGGCAGCAGCACCGCCGCCGACCGCAGCAGCGCATACGCCCCGTACACCGCGACCGACCCGCGCACCGGGACGGGCACGTCGGCCTCCCAGTCGGCACCGGTCAGCAGACACCGGGCCGCACGCAGCCGCGCGGGCCGCTCGCTCTGATCCTCACCGCGCTGGTGACGGTGCAGCCGGCCCATGCGCTGTAGCAGCAAGTCCACCGGGCACAGGTCGCTGACCAGGAGATCGAAGTCCACGTCGAGGGACTGCTCGGCCACCTGACTGGCCACCACGATGTGCCGCCCGGTCGGTCGCCCCGTCGCCTTGCCAGGAGGCCCGAACCGCCTCAGCAGGTCACTGTCCTTGGCCGCCCGGTCGACGTCCACGAAACACGAGTGCGCCACGGTGACGTCCCCGTCGCCGAACCTGGCCCGCAGCACCCGGGCCGTCTCCAGCACCCGCTTGACCGTGTTGCGGACGACGAGCACACACCCGCCGTCCGCCAGCTCTGTCTCCAGCCGGTCGGCCAGCACATCCAGACCGTCGGCAAGCCGGTCCACCCGGACGTCCGTGCGCCGGGCCGAAGCGGCCGGATGACGCACGACGGGCCTGCCGCCCGGCGCGACGGCGGTGAGCAGCGGATACACCGCCTCTTCCTCAGCGCTGTCGGCCTGGGCTCCGATGACCCCGGAGTACGCCTCGACCAGCTGACGCCGACGCGCAGCAGGCAGAGTCGCAGAGAGCACGACCACAGGCACGCGGTAGGCGCCCAGCCAGGCCAGCACCCGGTCCAGGTAGACGCTCATGTAGGCGTCGTAGGCGTGCGCCTCGTCGATCACGACGACTTTGCCCGCCACCGCCAGGTGACGAAGGGCCAGGTGCCGGCTCTTCAGTCCGGCGAACAGCAACTGGTCGACGGTGCCGGCCACGAACGAGGCCAGCATCGCCCGCTTACGGCCCCGCAGCCAGGTGTGCGCCACCAGCTCGGCGCCCGCGGACCGCGCCGGATCCCCCAGCCGCCGCGGCGCGGGTGCGGCTGCATCGACGTCGACCGCCGCCACCCGCCCGGCACGGGCCAGCAGCCCGGCGAAGTCCTCGTTCAGAGCCGCCTTGGAGTGGGCGAGGTGCACAGAGTGCCGGTAACTCCCGTCGTTCGGCAGTCGTTTCAGCCACTCCAGCAGACGCGGGAACATCGCGTTGCCCGTCGCCATCGTCGGCAGCGCGAAGAACACGCCGCCCGCACCGGAACGTGCCGCGAAGATCTCCGCCGCAGCCAGCGCGGCCTCCGTCTTCCCTTCCCCCATCGGAGCTTCGATGACCATCAGCCCGGGCGCCTCCATCTCCCGGGCCAACGCGACGGCCGCCTCCTGGACAGGACGGACCTTCGCCCCCGCCGGAAGCCCGAAGCGCGAGGCGAACAACTCCTGCGCATCCCCGACAGGCTCCGCCGCCCGCCACGGGGCCGGGAGGTCCAGCCCCCGCCACGCCGCCGCCAGCCGCTCCTCACTGCTACGGGATCCGGCCTCCGGGAAGTACGGGAAGAGATCGGGATTACTGGCGATCCAGTCGGAGACGATGACCAGGGCGGTCAGCAACACCTGGACGGGCTGCGGCAGTTTCACTGCCCGCCACGCCTCCAGCCGCTCCGCCACAGCGAAGTGCGCCGCGCACGCGTCGAGCAGCTCCGTCTGCACCTGCCGCCACACCCCGCCGCTACGGCCAGGAGTACGCAGCAACTCCTCATGGTCGTACAGGGCCTTGATCTGACCGTTCTCCGGCGGCACCCCGTGATGCCCACCCACCGCGACGGCGAACTGCCCCGTCTGCTTGGGAGCCCACCCGTGCCGCTCCTCCAGCCACTCACCCAGCAGCACCTGACCGGCCAGCCCGTGCGGCGCCAGGCGCCGGTCCGGCCCCATCGCCTGACGCGACCGCATTTCCAGACCCTTGTCCCGCATGACATCGGCGAGTTGATCGACCTGACAGGCGAACGCCGGCGTCGCCTTACCGATGTCATGCACACCAGCCAGCCACACAACGAGCCTGCGACCATCCGTATCGCCATCGGGCAACGCCGCGGCGATGAACCGCCGTACACCCAAAGGCAGCCACTCGTCCCACAGAAGGCCGGCGACGGCAGCGCTGTCCTCCATGTGCCGCCACAACGGCAGCCAGCCGTCCGCATCACGATCATGCTTCGCCCACACCGACCGCGCCGCAGCCCCAAGCCGCGCCAGCAGGCCAGAGAGGGAATCTCCCCCACTCGTCATGCAATATGCCTACACGCAAACCGGCACCCAGCAGGCCAAATCGAAGAAACAAGCCTGATCCGCAGCTCAGCCAGCCGTACAACTTCCACCAGGCACGCTCAAGTCGTACGGTGTCCAGTTCGCTGTCGCTGCCCCAAGGGTAAAGGTCTCCTATGTTCCACTTGCCGGAATTTGTGAAAGTGGCTGAACCCCTGCGCTCCAAGCGATAGAGGCGCAGGTCAGACAGTCTGCTCCCCGCACCTGCGGGGATGGTCCCCAGCGCCCGGCGCTGTCACGGGAGACGGTCACCTGCTCCCCGCACCTGCGGGGATGGTCCCTTCATGCGAGGCACCTCCTTTGCTGGCTGGTCCTGCTCCCCGCACCTGCGGGGATGGTCCCGCCGGGTCGGTCAGCATCCGTTGGTAGGCACCCTGCTCCCCGCACCCGCGGGGATGGTCCCACCTTCACCGCCAGCTCGGACAGGCGCGTCTCCTGCTCCCCGCACCCGCGGGGATGGTCCCGAGATCGGCGGGGGCCTCGCCGGAACACAAGACTGCTCCCCACGCCCGCGGGGATGATCCCGGGCCCGACCGTTACGACCCTGAACCGGAGGACTGCTCCCCGCGCCCGCGGGGATGATCCCTTGCCCTGATAGCGGCGGGCCTGGCTCGCGCCCTGCTCCCCGCGCTTGCGGGGATGATCCCCATGGCCCGGAAGGCCATCAGCCGAGGCCGATCGGGTGCCCCGGCTGGGCCGTTGTCCTATATGGGGCCGTTTTCCGGGGGTTATCGGCGTCCGCCGAGGCGGTCGTCGTGGATGTGGCCGGCGACGGCGGCGAGCTGGTCGGGGTCGGCGAGTTCCGTCAGGCCGTGGACTGCGGCGTCCATGCGGTCGGGGCTGTCCATGCCGACGACCCAGGTGACCATCTGGTCCTCCAGGGCTACGTGCGCCCCGACGTGGTGGACCAGGCCCTGCTCGTACAGCTGGGCGATCGGTTCGGCCCGCAGCCGCTTGCCGACCTTGGCGGTGACTTCGAGGACACGGGGCATGAGAGCGCCGTTGGCGGAGCCCTCGCGGCGCAGCTGCTCCCATGCCTGGGCGAGGACCTGCCGGGCCATGTCTCCGCCGTAGTTCGACTCGACCACGATCGCGTCGGCTTTGAGGGCGAGTGCGAGGAGGCAGGCCGTGCGGCCCCAGTCGTTCGCGCCCATGCTTCCGGAGCGATCCTCGAGGACGTAGAGGTGGCCGTCGTATCCGCGCGCGGCGCCGATGATGCCAGTCTCGTCACCGATCGCGGATTCTCCGCCGGCTGGGTCGACGGCGACGATGACGCGCGCCATGTCGAGGCCGCCGAACTCGATGGTGGTGAGCCGGTGGTCGGTGATCCAGGCCCGCTGCCACACTCCTCCCTCCGGCGGGCGCGGTTTCTGTTGGTAGAGCGCGGCCCAGACGCGTTCGCCGACGCGGCGGCGGGTGGTGGCGTGGTGCTCGACGTCGAAGCGTTCGGGCCACAGCGGTTCACCGAGTCTGCGGCCGAGCGGGTCGGTGTCGCTGTCCGCGAGCGCGGGAAGGTCGATGATCTTCCACTCGTCAGCCTGCGCGTCGGCGAGGATGCGCCCGGCGAGGTCGTCTTCGTTCCAGCGGGTCTGGATGACGCAGATCGCGCCGTCGGGTTCGAGGCGGGTCTGCAGGAGGACTGCCACCATTCCCAGGTTCTGCGGCGCATGCTGGGCGAGTCGGCTGAGGCCATGTCCTGCACGGGGTCGTCGACGAGGGCGATGGTGGCGCCCTCGCCAGTGAGGCTGCCGCCGATGCCCGCTGCGACGAGGCCGCCCTGGCGGCCTGCGATGTCGAAGCGCATCGCCGCCCGGCTGGAGGGGAGTGGCGGATCGCACGGAGGATCTCCTCCTCCCGTGCCGTCAGGTGTTCCGGCCGCGGTTCACCGCTACCGCTCCAGTGCGCGGCTCCGGCGGCGCAGTTCTTCCCGTCCGGCCGGTGCCGCCGCCGATGCCTGCGTCCAGTACGGGTGCCACCACAAGCGTGCGGAAAGCCGGAGCAGGCGGCGGCGCAGCGCTGTGACGTTGCGGGGCCGGGGCGCGGCGAGCGCGCGGTAGGTGGCGTTCCAGGCGTGCTGCGTCTGCATCAGGTCGTCGGGGAAGTCGATGCCGTCCATACCGGCATTAGATCGCTTGTTCGATTTTCTTGCCAAGCGGCCCCCTTCGAGGACAGCCCGGTCCGGGCTGTCCTGTGCCATCGAAGCCTGACCGCGTGTCGTCCGCTTTGGGCAGTGAACGATTGTCAGCACTCGCCGACGAAGCCCCGGAGCCGTTGTGCGCTCCCCAGCCCTGAGCCGATGAGCCGCCTGACGTGCGGAATGCCCGTGATTGCCACATCGAGGGGGCGCACGTTCATTCACCCCGTCGACGGTGGCCAACTCACCGGCTACGGCACGTCTGACCTGCGGAAACCACCCGCATGTGTGATTTCCGCGAGGTGTGCAATCCGACTGACCATTGGGCCCGTTCCGCACTACATCCGCAGACGCGCCGAAGCTTGCGCGGATGTCACGACTTGCGGAGGTCCTTGTCCATGAACGGTCAGCTGGATCAGCGGACAGTGCTGCTCTTGCTCGTTCGTCGCGGCGCCGTGCATGCGGCCTTCAAGCACCCCCCGTTCGGCGTCGCGCTTGGTCGGAGTCGGTGTGGTGACGCTGCTGCACCTCCTGATGGAGGACCGGTGACCCGGGGCGCCCCGGCCGTGGATCCTGCTCAGCTTTCGATGACACCCGCTCAAGACTGGCCGGCACAGGACACGGGCGGGCCGGTGAGGGGTTGCGGAGCGAGCAGTGCGATGAGGCAGGACGCGCGTTTCCGAGCCGGCGCCTCGCCCACACGCTTCGACCCGGCCGCCCGGCTGGCGGCCAACCCTCTGACTCATGCGGGCAATACGGATTCAAGGCTTCGCGCGAGCAGGAAGTTGCAGCTCGCAGGCCTCGAACACGCCCGGGCCGCAGGCAAGAGCGCTGCCCCTCCAGCGGGGTTGCGCGGCTAACCGCCGCCCCCGTCACCATGCCTGCCACACCCCGCACCGCCCACACCGCCGCCCCAGTCTCCGGCCGCGGCACTTGCCCGCGCCCTGCTCGCCGCACCCCTCCAGGAGCCGACCATGAACACCCCGACACTCCCCGGCCTTCTCCCCGGCCTCGCCGCCGCAGGCGCAGCCGCGGCAGGCGCCCCGTGGTGGATCGTGATCCCGCTCCTGCTGTACGCCCTCCCCGCCGCGGCCTCGGCCATCGCCACCCTGCTCACCGCCTGCTCCGACGCCCGGACCAGCGCCATGCGACGGCGGCACGAGGACGCCTTCCTCACCGACCCGACCGGCAACAGAGCAGGCCTGGAACACATCGCCCTCCTCCAGCAGCCCGCCCCTCCCCCACCTCCCGCTCCGGACCCAGCGACGCAGGCCCAGCCGCCGGCCGAACCCCCGGCCACCCCACCGTGACCTCCCGGGACCGAGACGGCAGGCCCTCACCCAGGCCGAGTGATGCAGGTCGCAGGCCATGCGGCACGCGACGATGTGGAGGGGCAGTGTTGTGAACACCCCGCCGGGTCAGGAACGTTCGTCCTGACCTGGCCGCCTCCCCCGTCCGAAGGCCTCGCAGTAGCCGTGCAGGGCAGAGGAGTTGGGCCCCTCTCCCGGCGCGGGAACCCGCGCCCGCTCGACGGGCTGCTGCAGGGCGTCTACGGGCGGCCGGAGTCCTACAGCACGCCGTACAGGGCGTTCTCGTTGAACCCGTCGGCTTCCTCGCGGTAGCGGCGCATGACCTTGGAACAGGCGTCGCTGCGTCCCCCTTTGAGGCGGGAGCCGACGGCGGGTCGGCGCTGACCGGTAGGAAGGGCCGAAGCCGTTCCCACTCGGCATCCTTCAGGTCACCCCGCAACGACGGCTCCAGCAGCGAGGCGCAGAGCGCCTCCGCGCTCGCGGTGCAGGGGCCAAGGACAAGCTGACCACCGCCGACAGAGTGTTGGCCACCGTGCTCTACCTGCGCAAACTCGGCACCCGAAACTTGCTCGCCCAGCTCGTCGGAGACAACGGCAGCACCCTCACCAGGGCCGTCCAACAAGTTCAACCCCTCCTGGCCGACCACGGCTACACGACTCCGCCCTCGACAGCCAGGTTCCGCTTGGATACTCGTTGGTCTGGTCGCGGGAAACGACAGTCTCGGCCACGGATCGTGTCGGACGAACTGTGGTCGCTCATCGAGCCGTTGCTGCCCGAGCCGGGACCGAAGCTGGTGGAGGGCCGGCCTCGGGTTCCGGACCGGCAGGCCTTGTGCGGCATTCTGTTCGTGCTGCACACCGGCATCCAGTGGGAGTACCTGCCCCAGGCGCTGGCCTTCGGCTCCGGCGTGACCTGCTGGCGGCGCCTGGCCGCGTGGAACGAGGCCGGCGTCCGGGACGAACTGCACCTCGCGCTGCTGAAGCAGCTGCGGGCCGCGAAGAAGCTGGACTGGTCGCGGGCGGTGATCGACCCCTCCCACGTGCGGGCCGCTCGACGGGGCCCAAAAGCGGGCCCAGCCCGGTCGACCGTGCACGACCGGGCAGCAAGCACCACGTCCTCACCGACGGCCAGGGCATCGCGCTCGCCGTGTCACCGACGGGTGGCAACCGCAACGACGTCACGCAGCTGCTGCCCCCGCTGGACAAGATCCCGGCAGTCGCAGGCATCGTCGGCCGGCCCAGACACGGACCCGACGCGCTCCTCGCCGACCACGACAAATACCGCCGACTGCTCTGGGCCCGTGGCATTCGCCCGGTCATCGCCGAACGAGGACAGGCACACGGCAGCGGCCTGGGCGTCTTCCACTATGTGGTCGAGCGCACGATCGCCTGAGTGCACGGCGTCCGCCGCCTGCGGATCCGCTGGGAACGACGCGACGACATCCACGAAGCCTTCCTCGGCCTCGCCACCTGCCTCATCACCCACCGCCACGTCCAACGCCTCGGTTAGGACCTCATAAGAGAGATTCGAGGCCAGGACCGCCTGGTTCTGGCCTTCGGCTTGCCTCCGACCTTGCGGGTCATGCTGTGACGCGTCCGGCAGGCATGGTGCCCTGTAGTGGGCCCTGGCGCCCGGATGGTTCCTGCACGGTGAGAAGGCATGCACAGTGCGGTGCGGAACCGAGGAGGACTGGCATGCCTGGCGGGAACACGCTCACCGGTCGGCCTCCTCGGCGTCGGCGTACCCCTGACCGTCATGAACCTCGCCGGGATCCGTATGGGGACGGCGGTGGCGAACGAGTCCTCGGGGCCGTGCAGGAAAGCCGAGGCTCCAGCGTCGCCGGTCTCCGGTTCCGGGTCGGTCTCGGCGCCGGCGACCAGGATGCCCTTGACGGTGCGGTAGGACGCGTCACCGATCGCGACCGCCTTGGCGGTATGCGGCTTCGAGTCTGGTGTCGCCGTACCTCTTGCGCAGTCCGAGTACTCCTTGGGCCGGATCTCGGCAGCGGGCCGAGGATGCTGGGCCATGCCCGCGACCGGGCCGTCGGCGTCCACCCTTACCCGGTCACGCCTGAATACATCGAGCAAGCCCGGCCACATCTTGAGCGACGCACCGCTCCTGGCTCCCGCGGTGGCCGTGGTCCTGGACAGCGAGCCCAGGATGGCGAGCGAGACGGCGCGTCGCCTCCCCGACTACCACCTCCCTGCGGCGCCCGCCCGGCCCGCGCCGTCAGGGACCTGGTGGTGGAATGTGCGGCGATAGGCCGTGGGCGTGACACCGAGGGCGCCACGGAATCGGGCGCGCATGTTTGCGCCGCTGCCGAGGCCGCACCGGACGGCGATCTGTTCCACCTGGAGGTCGGTGGTCTCCAGGAGTTCTCGCGCGCGGTTGATACGGGCGGTCAGGAGCCATTGGTGGGGGCTGACGCCGGTTTCCTGGCGCCATAGGCGGGTCAGGGTGCGCGGGGAGACGCCGGCATGGTCGGCGAGGTGGGGGATGGTGAGCTCTTCTTCGAGGTGGAGCAGGGCCCGTTCACGGGTGTCGGCGAGCGTGGTGGCCTGGGGGGTGGGGAGGGTCCTGTTGATGTATTGGGCCTGTCCGCCGTCGCGGTGTGGGGCGGCGACGATGTCCCTGGCGATGTCGTTCGCGACGGCTGCGCCGAGGTCTTTGCGGACCAGGTGCAGACACAGGTCGATGCCGGCCGTAAATCCCGCGGAGGTCAGGATGGTGTCGTTGTCGATGTAGAGGACGTTGCGGTCGACGCGCAGCCGGGGGTAGAGCTCTTCGAGGTCATCCGCCATGGCCCAGTGGGTGGTGACGGTGCGCCCGTCGAGCAGTCCGGCCGATGAGACGGCGAAGGCACCGGTACAGATGGAAGCGATACGTATCCCGGCGCGGCCGGCGAGCTTGAGAGCGGCCCTCACCCGCGGGCGCGGAGGGCGACGGAAGTCCTCGAAGCCCGGGACGATGATCGTGTCCGCTTCGGCGAGCGCTTCGAGACCCGCGGTCAGCCCGAGAGTGAACCCGGAGCTCGTGGTCACGGCCTCCTCGGTGTCTCCGCACACGGTGAGCTCGTAGGGAGTGTTCGGACGGGCGTTGAAGATCTGCGTGGGGATCCCCAGATCCATGGGCAGGACGCCGTCGACCGCCAGGACCATGACCCGATGCTTGTTCATGGCTGCAATATTACGTCCGACACCCACACCGCAGGGAGGGCCAGCGGGTCGCCACACCCTGACCCAGGGATGTCCTCGGCATGAATCCCCTGATCAAGACGCTAATCGTGTGACCGGAAAGCAAGGTCCCACCCGACCCATTCTGGCCCAAAAAATGCGAACACTGGCAGATGAGCCGTGGCCTGGAAGGGAGGTTCGGGAGCAGGATCGAAGAGCAAGCGCGGGGCAGCCGACTCCACACACCGGTGGAGCGGTCCGAGAGCCCCGGCCGTGGACGAGGAG
>NZ_JBEYIL010000035.1:0-47586 GCF_040635845.1 Streptomyces sp. NPDC006872 | reverse complement strand
GAGCCTTTGGGGCTTGCTTGAGCCGTGTGCGGTGAAAGCTGCTTGCACGGTTCTGAGGGGGCGGGGACGCAGTAATGCGTCCCCGCTACCCGACTCGTGATGGGCACCCGGCCCTCGGCGGTCGCCACGCTCGTCGAGCGCACCAGCCGCTACACGGCCATCGTCGCGCTGCCGGACGGCATCAAGGCTGGGCAGGTCACTTCGCACCTCACCCGGAGTCTCCTCGGCATCCCGCCCCGACTGCGGCGGACGCTCACCTGGGACTGGGGCCGGGAGATGGCCGAGCACCAGACCATCACCGTCGGGACAGGGATGCCGGTCTACCTCTGTAAGCCGCGGAGCCCGTGGCAGCGCGGCACCAACGAGAACATCAACCGGCTCCTTCGGCAGTACCTCCCCAAGGGCGCGGACCTCCGCACGTTCAGCCAGGCCGACCTGGACGCCATCGCCCACGAACTCAACCACCGTCCGCGCAAGACCCACGGCTACCGCACTCCGGCAGAGGTCTACGCTGACCTTCTGAACAGCGGTGATGCGCTGACCGCTTGAGCTCGCCGCCGCAGACCGAGCCCGCCGTCGCTTCGGTACCGACGCGGTGCTGCCCGCTACCCCCGCCGGACGCCGCGTCCGTCGATGAAGCCAGAGGAACGCACGATGGAGACGAAGTGCCTGGCCCGGCTTCAGTTCGAGGTCGACGGCCCGGGGTCACTGGGGAGTGGCCGACGAAACCACCGCCGGCTCGCCGAGGAGACCGAGGGGCGCGAACGCGTGCTCACGGCCTGGGAGCACGGGCGGGTCGTTGAGCCGCCACCGAGCGCCGGAGAACGCACAGTCTGAGCTGCACAGACCCACAGGTCAGGGGGCTACTCCGGTGCTCAGGTGACGTAGGGAAGCCGGGGCCGTTGCGGTGCCTCTGCATCACGCGCCCGGGGGGAGGTGACGTTGGCGCGCTGAGTCTCTCGGAACGCGTCCGCGACGGCATCGATGACTTCCATGGCGCGGACCTGGCCGGGCAGTTCTCCATGGCTGCGGGAGGCGTCCGGATCACGGCCTATTGCACTGCGGCCCGACAGAGGCGGACCAGCCTGGCGCCTGACACCCGCCGGACGTGAGCCTGCCTGAAGGGGTAGGGCGAGACGTACCCCACACCGCCGACCAACTCCGAAGGGCAGCCCGTGGCCTGGGTGGGGACCGCTCCGGACGATGACTGAGCTCCCGGGCCGGCCAACACTGCGTACGACGCGCCAGCGGGCGGTGCGCACGGCACACTTCAAGCGCACCGAGGATCAGCCAAGCGAGTCCTCGGACGTGAGCGGCGTGCACGTCGGCGATGGCCACGACGTCGGGGGCGGGCCGAATGCGCGGCGAGCGGCCCGCACGTGCAGAGCGGCGAGGGCGGCGTTGGCACCACCGCCAATCGCGGCGCCGAAACCGAGCGGTGCTACTTGGCCGAGCACAACGATTCCCTCCTTGGTCCCGTATTTCGTGAAGAAGTTCCTCCCCACGACCCCGTTGATCTGATGCAGCGTCGCGACAGAAACCCTGGCGACCGCCTGACGTCCCCAGTGTGTTCCGGTACGTGCGGCGATCCTGGGAATCGCGGCGGAGCCGATCCCGTCAAGCACGATTCCGCCGACGATCAATCGCAGGCCCTCGTCCTCGTCGTCGGGGACTCCGTGGATTTCGGCGATCGAGAGCGCGAAGAGGGTCCTCAGCTGAAGAGATGAGAGGGCCTCGCCTGCCGACGCAGATCCCGTGCTGAAGCCGGGCGCGGCCGCAACGGCTCCGACTACGGCCCCTCTCCCGGCGAAGTCCCTGATGTACTTCCACTCCAGGTCGCGGATGACCTGTGCTGGTGTCGCCTCCGTGTTCCGCCGGCGGGCCCGGGCGATGCTCCTGCGCGCCAGTGGGCGCTGGGCGTTGATCGCCTGATCGAGGCGGTCGAGGGCCTGCCGCCCACGTGCGGCTGCTGCCGGAACCAGTCCGTCGGGGGCATCTGCTGCCATGCCTTGTACTCCTTAGATCGTCACATTCCGACTGAGTCTCCCAACCAGACCAGCCGAGTGGTTCTTGCGTCAGATAGGCAGGGCTGTCAATCACAACTAGAAGCTCAGTAAGGTCAGTTGGCCATGACGCCGGCCTCTCGATACGCGCCCTAGTAGGGGCTGCCTCCCGGATCGGGACGGGTGGCCGACGGGGTACGCGGCTGCCTCGCCTGCTGGCCTGCAGGAGGGGAGCTGCCGCGATGCCGCCGGTCGGCGGTGAGCCGGCCTGGGCCCCGCCGATGACGGTCGGCGGGGCCCAGGGCGCGGCGGTCAGGGGGTGCGGGCCTCAGCGAGGTGGCCGGAGACGGCCCGGGTGGTGGGGTGGTCGGGGCCGAGCGCCTTGGTGAGACCGGCGATCGCAGCCTCGTAGAAGGGGATGGCGCGGTCCAGGTCCCCGTCGGCCTGGTGCAGCCGGGCCAGGCCGCTGAGCGTGGTGAGGGTCTCGAAGTGGTTCGCGCCCAGCACCTGGGTGCGCCGGTCCAGCGCGGTGGTGAACAGCTCCCGGGCCCGGTCGAGGTCTCCGGCCTCCCGGCAGGCGGCGGCCAAGTTGTGGAGGTGGCGCAGGGCATCGGGGCTTTTCGGCCCGGAGAGCCGCTGCTGGCGGGTGAGCGCCTCCTCGAGCAGCGGGACAGCCGCCGCGGCGTCCCCCAGCCGGAGGCGGCAGACCGCCAGGTTGGCCAGGGTGAGCAGGGTCGCGGGGTGCTCGCTCCCGAGGACCTCCCGGCGCTGCCCGAGGGTGGTCTCGAACAGGTCGGCCGCCCGCTCCAGCTCCCCGGCGGACTCGTGGGCCGCGGCCAGCATGTTCCGGCTCAGCAGAGTGTCGACGTGGGTCCGGCCCAGGATCTGCTCGCGTTGGACCAGCGTCCGGCGGCACAGCTGCAGCCCGGTGTCGACCTCACCCTTCGTTAGGTGCAGGTAGGCGAGGTTGCTCTGGCTCAGCAGGGTGTCGGGGTGGTCCTCGCCCAGGGTCGTCACCCGCCGCTCCAGCACGTCCCGGTAGATGCCGGACGCCTCGTCGAGCCGACCGGCCGACTCCAGGGCGTAGCCCAGGTTGCCGAGGCAGTCCACGGTGGTCGGGTGCCCGGGCCCGAGGAGGCCGGTCAGCTCGGCGAGTGCCGCACGGTAGTGCGCGACCGACTCCTCGTACCGGCCGACGCTCTCGTACGCCCCGGCGAGGTTGTTCCGCACCCGGGCCGCGTTCGGTGTCAGCGGGGTCGAGTCGGGCTCCCAGCGGACCAGGCGCTCCTCGTGGCGGAGCAGGTCCTCGTAGGTCTCGATCGCCTGCTCGTACCGGCCGCTGTCCTCGTACGCCCGGGCCAGGCCGTTGCGCAGGGTCAGGGTCCGGGCGTGCTCCGGGCCCAGGTGCTCGGCGGCGACGGCGGTGGCATCGATGAACTCCTCCACGGCGGAATCGAATCGGCCGCTGTCGTGGTAGGCGGAGGCAAGGTTGGCCCGGATGTTCAGGGCGGAAAGGTCGCCCGGGCCGAGCACCCGGATGCTCCGCTCGCGGAGTTCCTCCAGGACATCGACCGCGTCGCCGAGCTCGCCGGCCGCCGTTAGGGCGGAGGCGAGCGCGTTGCGGCCGATCAGGGCGGTCCGGTGGTCGGGGCCGAAACCCGCCACGACCTGCCGCGAGTACGCCCGGAGGACTGGTAGGGCCCGGACGGTCTGGCCCTGGCCGCGCAGGTGCAGCGCGGTCTCGGCGAAGAGCCTGGCCAGGTCCGGGCGGTAGGCCCCAGGGTCGGTGCCGGAGAGGGCGATCACATGCGGTGCGAGTAGGGCGAGTTGGGCCTGGTCCGGGGCGGCGTCGCTCCCGTCGGGATACACGGCTTCGAGCAGGACGCGCTCGGCCTGGGGCCGGCCGCGTGGCGGCGGAGGGGCGCTGCCCTCGGCCGCGACGCGACCGGCCCGCCGGACCGCCCCGTCGCGCACCACGGTCTGTACCAGGCGGTGAACGGAGACCGTCTCGTGGGTGAGGGTGACCATGCTGAAGGCGTTCAGCCACCCCAGGGCACTGACCACCCGGAGCTTGCCAGGGGCGAGCGGGGCCAGCAGGGGCCGGGGGCAGCCGTCGGGGTCAAGCCAGGCCAGGACGTGGAGCAGCTCGACGGCCAGCGGGTCGGTCTCGTCCAGCGTGGCGAGGGTGAGCTTCCAGACCCGGGCCACCGTCTGCTCCTCGCCGGAGTGGTCCTGGGCGGCCTCGTCCAACTGCTCGGCGAGGCTGTCGCGGTAGAACTGGATGCTGGTCACGGTCTGGGCCATGTAGGCGGCGGCCTGTTCCAGGGCCAGTGGCAAGTCGCCCAGCTCCTTCGCCAGTTGGCCTGCATGCCACTTCTCCTCCAGGGAGCTGAAGGGCTCCCAGGCGTTGAGTAGCGCGACGGAGTCGGTGCGCGGCAGGACGTCCAGGCCGATCAACGCCACCCGGCGGTTCCACCCGGTGGCGTGGCGGCTGGTGATCAGATGGTGCCCGCGCCCGAGGTCGCCCAGGTGCTGCCAGAGCAGGTTCGGGTCCTCGACGTTGTTATAGACCAGCAGCCAGTTGTCGTGCCGCTGGAGCCAGGACAGGGCCCAGGCGGTGAGCGCGCGCTCGGACGGCCGGGTGCCGACCCAGAACGGACTCAGCCGGACCGCGATGTTGGCGAGGGCCGCGTCGATGGCCCCGGGGACGGCGGCGTCGATCCACCAGGCCAGATCGTAGGTGTGTCGGTGGGTCTGGGCGTACTGCACGGCCAGCTCGGTCTTGCCGACGCCGCCCAGGCCATGCACCACCACGACCGGGATGTGGACGCCACCGGCGAGCCGGAGCAGCTCGGTCCGGATCGCGGCCACCTCCACCGCCCGGCCGGTGAAGGTCGTCTTCGGGGGGCGCAGGTGGGATTCGCCGCGAGCCTCGGTGTCGGCAGCCGAGCGGATCGCGGTCGGCGGGAGCACCGTGACGTGGGTGGTCATCGTGCCTTGGTCGTCCCGGTCGACGAGGTACCGCTCCTCGAACGAAGGCTGCACCGCCGGCTGCCCCGACCTGCGAACAACCCTCCTTGGAGGCTCCTCGCCCAACTGCCGTGTGCGCGCGGCGGCGTGGCGTAGGGCCAGCAGCGGCTCAATATCCGTACCCAGTGCCTTCGCCAGGGCCACCAGCGTGGCTTCGGAGGGCACCACTTGGCCGTTCAGCGCCTGGCTGAGCGTTGTCCGTCCCAGCCCGGTTCGCTGCTGCACCCCGCCCATCTGTAGACCCCGCTGCGCCCTGAGGGTGCGCAGCCGCAGCGCGAGTTCAGCCAACGGATCCTCGTGCACGTCCCCCATGTCCGGCTTCTCCATCCCCCGGGGCGACCGTCTTCGTTCATCCTTGTTCAGGCTGAACCCCGGTGAACACGGAAACCGCGAAATTCCCCGGAGTCACCGTCGTCGAACGTTCCGGGAAGAAGCCATGAACACCTCATCCACCCACTTGATGCTTCTGGTCCTGCTCCTGGCAGTCGTCGCGCTCTTCTGCACTCTCGTAGGAGCAGCGGCCGGTCTGCTTGCCCGGATCGACGGAGCCACCTACGCCACTGCCCTGCTACGGGGTGCCCTGGCCTTCGCGGGCAGTGCCACCCTGTCGCTGGCAGTGCTGACTTTCGTTCTCACGGCGCAGTGAATCGACCGATGTCTTGTCCCTCGGCAGGCAAGGAGTGTGGAGGGCGACGACCGTCGGTCGGTGGATGCCGGGGAAGCCCGGCCAGGACGAGCGTGTCGATCGTGAGGTCTCTGCTATCTAGTGACCTGAGTCAGAGGTTCGTCGTTGGTTTGGTGGAACGTCGTGGACCGAAGATCCCGCCATTGTCGGTAACGGATGCCCAGCGGGCTGTGCTTGAAGGGTGGGTGCGCCGCCGCTCGACGGCTCAGGCTCTGGCCTTGCGGTTGCGGATCGTGCTGGAGTGCGCCCAGGGACACTCGATCATGGAGGTGTCGCGACGGCTCAAGGTCGCTCCGGACACGGTCCGCACCTGGCGACGGCGCTTTCTCGACCGCGCTCTGGACGGCCTGTCCGACGATCCCAGACCGGGTGTCTCCAGGAAGATCACCGACGCCGACGTAGAACGGGTCATCGTCAAGACGTTGGAGGAGAAACCGGCGAACGCCACACACTGGTCGACCCGGTCGACGGCAGCGGCGACCGGGATGTCCCAGTCGGCCGTCTCAAGGATCTGGCGTGCCTTCGCCCTGGCCCCGCACCGCTGCGAGACGTTCAAGCTGTCCACAGACCCGCTGTTCATCGACAAAGTCCGCGATGTCGTCGGCCTCTACCTCGACCCGCCGGAGAAGGCCCTGGTGCTGTCTGTGGACGAGAAGTCGCAGATCCAGGCCCTGGACCGTTCGCAGCCGGTGCTGCCGACAATGCCAGGCGTCCCCGATCGCCGCAGCCACGACTACGTCCGCGCCGGCACCACCACCCTGTTCGCGGCTCTGGAAGTGGCCACCGGCAAGGTGATCGGCTCGATCCATCGCAGGCACCGGGCCGCCGAGTTCAAGAGGTTCCTCACCAGGATCGACAAGGAAGTGCCCGCAGACCTGGACGTGCATCTGATCCTGGACAACCACGCCACCCACAAGACGCCTGCCGTCAAAAAGTGGCTGCTGGCACATGCCCGCTTCCACCTGCACTTCACGCCCACCGGCTCATCGTGGCTCAACCTGGTGGAGCGATGGTTCGGCGAGCTGACCTCGAAGAAGCTCCGCCGCGGTGTCCACCGCTCCGTCCAGGCCCTCGAGCGCGACATGCGAGCCTGGCTCGCCGACTGGAACGAACACCCCGGACCTTTCGTCTGGACGAAGACCGCCGACGAGATCCTCGACAAAGTCGCCGCCTACTGCCAGAGAATCTCCGACTCAGGTCACTAGACCATCGGCTCCTGCAGCCGACGTACCGGCGAGGCGTCACTGCACGGGAAGGAGATCGGCGAGCAGAGTGCGGACGCGCGCCTCGATCTCGTCCCAGATCGAGCGGACCGCCTCGACGCCCTGACCAGCCGGGTCGTCGAGCTTCCAGTCCCGATACTGCTTGCCCGGGAAGACCGGGCAGGCATCCCCGCACCCCATCGTGATCACCACGTCGGACGCCTGGACCGCCTCGATGGTCAGCACCTTGGGCACCTCGGCGGACAGATCGATCCCGGCCTCGGCCATCGCCTCGATGACCGCCGGGTTCACGGTCTCGGCCGGGGCGGACCCGGCCGAGCGGACCTCCACCCGGCCGGCGGACAGGTGCGTGAGGAAGGCGGCGGCCATCTGGGAGCGTGCGGCGTTGTGCACGCACACGAACAGCACGGACGGCTTGCCGGAGACGGTTTCACACACGAGCGGTTCCTTCTTCGAGGGCAGCCGACTGGCCGGTCACCGGGGCGGGTTGAGAACCCATCTTCAAACCGGTGAGAGGTCTGACCGAGATACGGGTCAAAGGGGCAACGGGATGGATAGCTGCCGTGGGGACGAGGTTTGTGACGGTTCTTGTGAGCCCTCGCCGTATTTCAGGGGGACACCCGCGCTGCTCTGCCAACGGCAGAACAGCGGCCGGACCGGGCTCGACGATCACTACAGTCCAGTCTCATGACGACGATTACGACGCGTACGGTCGAGTACCCGGCCGATGGTCTGACGATGATCGGGCACCTCGCGCTCCCGGCCGGTGTCGACCGCCGGCCCGCGGTGCTGCTCGGACCAGAGGGCACGGGGCTCAGCGACGTCGAGCGCCGCCGGGCCGATGCTCTCGCCGAGTTGGGATACATAGCGCTGGCCTTCGACCTCCACGGCGGGCGCTATTTGAGCGACCCCGAGGAGATGCTGGCCCGTTGCATGCCACTGCTCGCTGATCCCGACCGGATGCGGGGAATCGGCCATGCAGCGCTCGACGTGTTGCGCACCGAACCGCGGACCGATTCCGACCGGATCGCCGCCGTCGGCTACGGCACCGGGGGCGCCGTCGGGCTGGAACTCGGGCGCGACGGCGTCAACCTGCGCGCGATCGGTACAGTCAACGCACTGACCACGGGCCGACCGGGCGAGGCAGCGCGCATTCGCTGCCCGGTGTGGGCCGGGGTCGGGTCGGAAGACCCGATCATGCCGCCCGCGCAACGAAACGCGTTCACCGCTGAGATGCAGGCCGCGGGCGTCGACTGGCGCCTCGCGGTCTACGGCGGCGCATTGCACGCCTTCCACCACCCGCCGGTCGACCACCCCGTTGTCCCCGGCGTCGGCTACCACCCGCGGCACGCGCAGCGAGCCTGGCGCGACGTCGTCGACCTGCTCACCGAGTGCCTGCCCGTGACGGAGGATCTGGGGGCATGACCCAGGCGAACATGCTGGCACCAGGCGTGGTCGGCGTCATGCCTGGGACGCCTCAAGCAGCGTGGACGGGTTCGGCAGATCGGGGCATGGATGCGTCGGGCTGGACGGCGGGCCGGGTGGGCCTGCGGGTCATAAGCGTGATCGAGGCGAGGGTAAGCACCGCCTCGGAGTGCTCAGGCCGGGTCTCGTAGTCGCGCACGTTCCGACGCGCATGCGACAACCAAGCCAGTGACCTCTCTACCACCCAACGCCTCGACAGGATCACGAAGCCCTTGGCGCCCTTGGGCCTGCTCACGGTCTTGATCGTCAGGTGGAGGAAGGACTTGGCCCAGGCCACGAGGGTGCCCGCGTAGGCCAAGTCGGCCCAGACGATGGTGATTTCGGGGTGCATCAGCCGGAGCCGGAAGAAGGCTTCACGGGTGGCGACGCTGTCGTGCATGTCGGCCGGAGTGACCATCACGAACAGCGGGAGTCCTTTGAGGTCCACGATTATGTGCCTCTTCCGGCCCGGCGTCTTTTTCCGGCGTCGTATCCGGACGTGGAGCGCGGGACGGTGGCGGCGACCTTGACGGACTGGGAGTCGATCACCGCCGCCACCGGGTTCGGTGACGTGCCCATCGTGCGACGGATCCGAACCCCGCCACACCAGCAGCCGCACCAGCGAAAACCAAGATGGTGGATCTTCAATGAAGATCCGACTGGACCTCGGTCAGTCGATGCCTTCGACGATGCGGAAGTCGCGCTCGACGCCGTCGGAGAGGGCGACCAGCGCCTCCTGGTAGGCCGCACTCTCGTGCGCCGCGACGGCCTGCTCGAAGCTGTCGAACTCGATCAGGACGGTGCGCTCCGCGATTCCGGCGTCATGCGCCACGACCCGACCGCCACGGACGAGGACCCGACCGCCCCCGGCCTTGACGGCCGGAGCGGCCAGCTTGTTGTAGGCAGCCAGCTTCTCAGGGTCTGAAATGGTGCGGTAGGCGCTGACCCAGTAGCCCTTGGGCATGGAACCTCCAGTGTGGGGATGAGTGCATCTGACTTACGAGTTGGTCTCGGACGAGCGTCGGCGGGCGAGAGCGAGGCTTGTCAGCGTCGTGATCGCCATGGCGCCGATGCCGGCCAGCGCCGCGGTGGTGTAGGCGCTGTCGTCGGGGAAGAGGTGGCCGGGGCCGGTGCCCGCGGCGAGGATCAGGCCGCCGATGGCGCTGCCCAGGGAGTACCCGACGCTGCGGACGACGTAGTTGAAGCTCATGGCGCTCGACGTCTCGCTCTTGGGGGTGACGGCCAGGATGACGCCGGGCATCGCGGCCGAGAAGCCGCCGACGCCGAAGCCGAGCACGCCCATCGCCGCGAACAGTTCGGCCAGGTTCGACCGGGCCGCCGCGAACAGGGCGAACCCGCCGCCGACCACGACGGCGCTGCCGGCCAGGAGCAGGGGGTCGGCGATCCGCGTCCGGACCCGCGGCGTGAGCTTGCCGGCGACGAACCCCAGCACCGAGAACGGGATGAGGACCAGCCCGGCGACGAAGGTCGTCAGTCCGAAGCCGTAGCCGGCGCCGTGCGGCGTCTGCGCGTAGCGGGTGATGAGCGTGAGCAGGAGGTACATGCCGATCCCGCCGACGAACATGGCGAGGTTCGCCCCGGCGACCGCCGGGTGCCGCACCGCCCGCACATCGACCAGGGGCGTCGTGCTGCGCAACTCGATGACGGCCCAGACGCAGAGCAGCACCACCGCGACGACGGCGAGGCCCGCCGCCACGGCGAGGTGCCGGCTCCACAGATTCCGTTCGCCGGCGAGGAACAGCACCAGGAGCAGCGCAGCGGCCAGGACGACCGCGCCTGCCACGTCCACGTGGGCGGAGCGGCCTTCGGGGGCTTCGGGCATGGAGCGCCACGCGGTCAGGAGGGCGGCGGCGGTGACGACCAGGCCGAGGCCGTAGGCGGCCCGTACCCCGCCGAGCTCGGCGAGCAGTGCGGCCAGCGGGTAGCCGACGCCGGCCCCGATGATCGAGACCACCGAGATCAGGGCGATCACGGCCGGGCTGCGCTCCTCGGGGAGGTGGTCCCGGGCCACGCCCATCATCAGCGCCGTCAGCCCGAGCCCGACGCCCTGGGCCGCCCTGCCGGCCAGCAGCCACGCGAACGGCAGCGGCAGCACGGTGAGCGCGCTGCCGGCGACGACGACCGCCAGCGTGGCGAGGATCGTGGCCCGCCGGTGCGGGCCGGCTCCGAGCCGGCCCAGGACCGGCGTGGCGACGGCGCCGCTGAGCAGCGCGACGGTCAGCGTCCACTGCGCGCTGCCGAGCGAGACGTGGAACGAGGTCGCCACGCTGGTGATGAGCGGCGTCCCGAGGCTGGCGACCGCCGCCACGACCAGAGCGATGAACATCAGGGCGGGGACCAGCAGCCGCGCCTCGGAACGCGCCACCGGGAACGCCTTCACCGCGACCCCGCCGGCCGGCTGCCCGGTCACTGCTTCGGCCCTTCGCGGTCCTGGCTTTCGAGCTCTGCCAGATGCTTCAGCGCCGGAAGGGCCGCCACCAGCGCCTCGACCTCGTCGCCGGTGAGCTCGCCGATCAACCGCTCGAACGCGTGGACGCCCGCCTGGCGCCGCGTCCGGACATAGGAGGCGCCGGCCTCGGTCAGGCACACCAGCGTGACCCGCTTGTCGGACGCGTCGCCCTGCCGCTCGACCAGGCCGGACTCCTCCATCACCCGGACCAGGGTGGTCATCGCGGGCTGGGTGACGCCCTCGACCGCGGCCAGATCGGTGATGCGCCGCGGGCCGGTCCGGTCCAGGGTGGCCAGGGTGGCGGCGGACGTCAGGCTCATGTCCCGGGGCAGGCGTCTCGCGGCCCTGGTGGCCAGGCCGTAGAGGGCTGCCCCGATGGCGGCGGACGCGCCAGGAGCGGTGTCTTGACGACTCATGCTCGAAGCATAGCGTTTTTATATTCATAGGTTATGGAAATGGTCGACTGGCGCGGGCGGCAACGCCTGTTGCGGACCCGAGGCCATCGAGATCGACGACAACTTCGGCTCCACCCTGTACGCCGAAGACGAGCGCGACACCCTGCCCGCTGAGGCCCTCGCCGCCTCCCTCGGCTGCGGCAACCCGACCGCGGTGGCCGACCTCCACGAAGGCGAACGCGTCCTGGACCTCGGCTCCGGCGGCGGCATCGACGTACTGCTTTCCGCTCGCCGCGTCGGCCCCACCGGCAAGGCGTACGGGCTCGACATGACCGAGGAGATGCTCGCCCTCGCCCTCGCGCTCGAGAATCAGCAGAAGGCCGGCGCTACCAACGCCGAGTTCCTCAAGGGCACCATCGAGGCCATCCCGCTGCCCGCGAACACCATCGACGTCGTCATCTCCAACTGCGTCATCAACCTGTCCACCGACAAGCCCGCCGTCTTCGCCGAGATGATCCGGGTCCTCAAGCCCGGCGGCCGGATCGGAATCTCCGACGTCGTCGCCGACGACACCCTCATCCCCGATCAGCGTGCCGAGCGCGGCGACTACGTCGGCTGTATCGCCGGGGCCCTCTCCCTCGCCGAGTACCGCCAGGGCCTCGAAGCCGTCGGGTTCACCAACATCGAACTCAGCCCCACCCACGCGGTCGCCGACGGCATGCACTCCGCCATCGTCCGCGCCACGAAGCCCACCACCAGCAACAAGGCTGAGGCGAGCACGGGCAGCGACTCCTGCTGCACTCCCGCTGAACAGGCCGACGACCCGAACAGCACGGTCGCCGAGGTCAAGAGCGCATCCGGCTGCAACTGCGGCTGACAGCACGCCGGTTCGACACCCACCTCAGGGTGGCCTCCCGCAGCCCCTGAGAGCGACACGAACGCCCTCCTCAACGGGACATCGGATCCCGCGCTGATCCAACTCAAAGAGACGCGACCAGCGCGGGACCCACCCACCGCGCGAACAAGCACGGCGTCGAGGGCATCGTCTGTAAGCCGACCAACTAAGCACACAAAGCAGGGCAGATCTGAAAAAAGGTAAGAAATAGAATGAATTGCATTGGTTGCAACAGTTCGTAGAGCCTCGGTACGAACGTCCTGGCTGATCAGAGACCCTGATGCGGGAATATCTGGAGCGCCCTTGCGCGACTGACCAGCGTCGATCGGTATGGACACAACAATGATGCGTTTGATGCAACGGCGGGCATGGTCGCTGAGGCACCCGGTTCGGTGCGTCTTGCCCTGGCTCCGAACGTTGTCCTTCTGAACCCGGAGCCAGCGGTTTCCTCTGCAATGAAGGAGGGCTGGGCTCGGCGGCAGTGCGCGCGGTTTCTCCAGGCTTCGACGATCCAGCCCCGGCTGCGTCTGATCCAACGGTTCGAGGAGTTCACGGGGTTGTACCCGTGGCAATGGCCTCCCGCCGATGGCGAGGCGTTCATCGTCCGCCTTCGCAGCGGGACCAAGCCGATCCAGTTGTCTACGGCTCGGTCGTACGAGGTGGTGATCGAGCTGTTCGTGGAGTACCTGCTGGACCGCCGGTATGGGTGGGTCGAGACCTGCCAGGAACGGTTCGGCCTGTCACCGCAGGTGATCTTTCACGAGGGCAACTCTGTCCCGCACTCGGTGGAGTATGAAGGCGATCCCCGACGTCGGCCTCTGACCTACGACGAGGTCCAGGCACCTGATAGTCCGAGTGGAAGGAACAGCCTGGTCCCGGTCGGTGACCTGTGTGTTACTCAGTGGCCGATGCTGTCCAGTTCGGCCAGATTCTCGTCGGAAAGAGAGAGTCCGGCGCCTGCGATGTTTTCGCGCAGGTGGGCGGTGGACGACGTACCGGGGATGAGCAGGATGTTCGGCGAGCGTTGCATCAGCCAGGCCAGCGCGACCGACATCGGCGTCGTCCCCAGCCGGCTCGCGACCTTCGAAAGGGCCTCGGACTGTAGCGGCGTGAAGCCTCCCAAGGGGAAGAACGGCACATAGGCGATGCCATCGGCGGCGAGGCGGTCTACGAGATCGTCGTCATGGCGGTGGGCGAGGTTGTACATGTTCTGCACGCACACGATCGGGGCGATACCGCGTGCCTCGGCGACCTGCTCCGGCGTGACATTGCTGACGCCGAGGTGTTGGATCAGGCCCTCCCGTTGGAGGTCGACAAGCGTCTCGAATGCTTCGGTGATCGAGCCGGGCTGGGGGCCCTGAGCATCGCCCATGCGCATGTTGACCAGGTCGAGAGCCTCGACGCCGAGGGATTCGAGGTTCTCGTGGACCTGCTTGTGCAGGTCCTCGGGGCGCCGGGCCGTGGGCCAGCCGCCCTGTGCGTCGCGGGTCGCGCCCACTTTGGTGGCGATGAACAGCGACTCCGGGTACGGGTGCAGTGCTTCGCGGATCAGCTCATTCGTGATGCGTGGTCCGTAGGCGTCGCTGGTGTCGATGTGGGTGATCCCGAGACTGACTGCCTCGCGCAGGACGGCCAGGGCGCCGTCGTGGTCGGCGGGCGGACCCATGACCCACGGGCCGGCGAGCTGCATCGCGCCGTATCCGAACCGGGTGACGGTCGAGTCACCCAGCGTCCAGATTCCGCCCGGAAGAGATGATGTGGAGGGCGTGTTCATCCCAGTGCCTTTCGCTTCTTGCCAGGGGTGGTGTCTCCGACCCCTTGCATCAGTGTTGGGGAGTTACTTCCTTACTGGAAGTAGGCACTATGAAGTGCGTAACCACCCAGAGAGTGAGAGGCGACCTCGGTGACGACGATGAAGGCCGACAAGAAGGCGCAGGCCAAGGCGGAGTACAACGCGTTTCTAGCGATATGCCCCAGTCGTCAGCTTCTCGACCGGATCTCGGACAAGTGGGTCGTCCTGATCCTGTGCGCGCTGGGCGGTGACGCGTCCGACCAGTCCGGCGCGTCGCACGCCCCAAAGGCGATGCGCTACTCGGAGCTTGCCCGGCTACTGGCCGGCGTCAGCCAGAAGATGCTGACTCAGACCCTACGAGCCCTCGAACGCGACGGCTTGCTCACCCGCACTGTGACGCCGACGGTCCCCGTCACCGTTACCTACGAGCTGACTGACCTCGGCCTCTCACTCCACCACATGACGCGTGGGCTCCGTCAGTGGGCGCAGACCCACATGGACCAAGTCCTCGCCAACCGCGAGAAGCACGACGCACGAGCTTGCTAAGGGCTGTCCCGTAAATGATCTCCGACGTGCTGGATGACCTGCTCGTTTCTTCGTCACCCGGCGAGAGTGAGGTTGTGCAGGCGGGCGATGCCGAGCATGGCGTGGTGGACGCCGTCGCCCTTCAGGCGGCAGTCGCGGAGGATCTTCCAGGTCTTCATGCGGGCGAAGGCGTGCTCGACGCGGGCGCGGACCTTGCGGTGGGAGGTGTTGTGTTCCTCTTTCCAGGCCGGGAGTTTTGTCTGGCCGGGTTCGCGGCGGTGCGGGATGGCGAGGCCGGTGCCCCGGTAGCCGCCGTCCGCGATCACCGTGGTCTTGCCGACGGTGGCTTTCGCGCCGGACAGTTCCCACGCCTTGCAGTCGTTGCGATTGCCGGGCAGCGGGCGGCCGACGGCGACGACAAGCCGGGTGTCGGCGTCGATGACGACCTGGTGGTTGGTGGAGTAGCGGTAGTTCTTCGACTGCTCGGCGATGGTGTGGTCGCGGGTGGGGACCAGAGTGCCGTCCACGATCAGGACGGTGTCCTTGCGGAACCGCTTGCGCTGCTGGAGGGCGAGCTGCGGCCCGAGGTGGTCGATGATGCGGTCGGCGGCGGACTTGGACACCCCGAACAACGGCGCCAACTGCCGCAGCGTGAGATTGGTCCGCCAGTACGCGGCGACCAGCAGGACCCGGTCCTCCAGCGGCAGGCTCCAGGGCGGGCCCTTGCGCACCGGGTCCGCGCCCTCGCGCCGCAACGCTGTGATCAGCTTGCCGAACTGACGCGGACTCAGCCCCGTAAACGGGGCTGTCCAGGACGGCTCCGACGCCGTGATCACACCAGCCACATCAAGATCATCTCACCCGTGACCAGCAGTTACGGGACAACCCTTAGCGACGACGGAGTTCTCCCGTCTCGGCTCTGCAGGCTGAACTGTGCCTGGCCTTGAGTGCCGAGGCCTTCTGTGGGGAGATGGTCAGCCGGTCGACGCCTTGTTGAACGCCAGCAGGCTCGGCGTGCCCTCTGGCTGTCCCGTAATTCCCGGCGGATGGGCGAGCGGGGTCACATGCCGTCATTCGCGAGGCGCCGAGATATTCGCATAGTGGATGTAGCCGGATGCATCCGGATGTTTCACGAATGCGGCGAGCGGTCCGGTGCCGCCTTCCTGATGAAGGGGAGGGGGTGCGTCCGCGCCCCCTCCCCTTACCGGGCAGGGTCTACCAGGTGTAGAGGGCCCACGCGTTGTCCTTGGTCTGGGCACATCGGAAGCCCGTGATCTTCCCCTGCTGTGCCCAGGTGTTGCCCGCGGTCTGACAGGCGACGGCGCTGCTGAAGAGGCGAGGCTTGGCGGTGGCGGCGGAGGCCGAACCGGCTCCCAGCGCCAGAGACGAAGCGGCGATGGCGCCTGCAGCGGAAACAGTCAGAACGCGACGTATGTTCTTCAATTTTTCTCCCCATTGGGTAGGACAGCGGGCGGTTGACGCCACCGCAAAGCCGTGAGGATCACGACACCACTGTCGTGCTGTGGAGACGGCGACCATCGCAGAATGGTTGCTTCGATATCGCCTCGTTCTGTGCCCGGGTTTTGCGCGCACGCTCGCCTGGACGGTAATGACGACCTGGTGGAAGAAGCAGATTTGCCCAATACGTCGATATGGCCGTCATGGCCGTTTGTCACCGCGAGCCCGGGCGTCGGAATCTGCGGCGGGATCGACAGCGCCCGCAGGGAAGCCGATCGTCCCGTGGTGCCACCGATCATCCGTCGCTTCCCGCCACAAGCGGGCCGTCGTGACGGGCACGCCGTCCTCGTCAGTGAGCGCCGGCTCCTCGACAAAGGGCTTGAACAGCTCAGGGACCTCGTCGATCACCCCCCGGCCAGGGCTCGCCGTCATTGCTATCTGGGCTCATGGGCGAAGCCGCGTATATAAGGGCTGTCCCGTAAATGATCTTTGAGGTGTTCGGGGTGGGGCCGGCTGCAGTCGGGCCCGGTGTCTGTCCGGCAAGGTTGAGGTTGTGCAGGCGGGCGATGCCGAGCATGGCGTGATGAACGCCGTCGCCATGTAGGCGACAGTCGCGGAGGATCTTCCAGGTCTTCATGCGGGCGAAGGCGTGCTCGACACGGGCGCGGACCTGTTTGTGCGAGCGGTTGTGTTCCCGCTTCCAGTCGGACAACTCCTCGCCCGGAGTGCGGCGGTGAGGCATGAGGAGCCCGGTGTCCGGATACCAGCGGCACAGCCACCCGGCCAACACAGCGACGTGCGTAGCCCGGTATCGGTACTTCTGTCAGCGGCGGCGGTGCAGAGACGGCGTCACCCCGAGGTCACTGCGATCGGGGCACGCTCCCCGTCTGTGCTTTGCGCGTCAACGCAACGAGGGCGGCAGACTTCTCAAATGTCATACGCCGATCCGTTACTCACCTCGGGCTTCGGCCGCCGGACGGTCCTGCCCCATCGGCTGATGCCCGCGCCTAAAACCTAGGACAGCTTCTGAGTGGTCGACGTTCATAAACCAGGCCCTCGGCAGCAACGCCTCGGAGCTCATTGAGGTTTTCTCACTGAAGATTACTTCCAGTGGCAGTTGAGAGGGAGGGCTTTGAGGCCGCCGTGGAGTTTCCGGGCGGACGGGTCGAGAATCCCGTTGAGATCTCCAGGGGCCGGCTGGGCAAGGCGGCCGAAGCGTGCCTCGGCGATGCCCGGTTCGTCCTCGACGGCCTGGGAAGGCGCGGGTGGAATCTCGACAAGGTCGGCATGTTCGGCTAGTCCTTTGGCGGCTTCACCGTCGCTGAGGCCATGCTGGACGATCAGCGGATCGACGCGGGTGTGAACATGCACGGCCATCTCTTCACCGGCCTCGGGAAAGTCGCGGAACGCGGCCTTGACCGCCCGGTCTTCCTGTATGGCAGGCAGGAGGTCGAGCCGGGCAAGACCGTGGAGCACTCGCCCTTCACCTGTTACGACCCGACGTGGGGCCTGTTCTGGAGACACCAGAAGGGACCCAGGCGATCCGCCGTGCCCTGAAGGCGCTGGGGCACATGAGGTTCACCGATATGCAGGTCATCGCGCCGCAGTTGATCGAGCCGTTCGGCTTGCCGGCCGACCGCTGGGTCGGCGCCGTCGGAACCGTCTGTCCTGAGGATTCGGTCGAGCGGCAGCGCGTTGTCCTGCTTGAGTTCTTCCGGTCGATCCTGTCGTGATCGGGCCGCTCGCGCGGAATGCGGCAGTCGTCGCGCTGATCGTTGCCGCGGATCGGTGCGTGGTCACCGATGCGGTGGCGGCGTCGTCCTGGAAGGCTCCGCGGTGTCGCTGCTCCTTCGACTTGGTCAGCGGCCTGGGGGTGCCCTCCTGCGGGGGCGGGGTCGACGGCCGGACGGTCTGTTCGCCGCTCCGCGCGGTCATGGACACCGGCTTGGTGGTGCAGGGCGTGTTGTTCGTAGTGGCGGCTGTGCTGCTGTTCAGCATGGTGGCGGGCGGACTGCGATGGGTGTGTCCGGCGCTGGCAACGGTTCCCGGATGGCCGGCCCGATATCCTGTGCGAAGTATGGACTGGAGGTTCCGGTCGGCGGCGGAGGCCCAGCACCAATGATCGCCGGAGTCACCAGGGGGAGCCCGCAGCATGACCGGCACCACGCAGGCCCTTGGCGGGTCGGCTGCAGTCGACGATGCAGCACGAAGTGTCACGCGCTCGTTCTACGTATACGCCGTGCTCGCCAACACGCTGTTCCAGCGCGGCGTATTCGTCCTCTTCCTTTATCAGCGCGGCTTCTCCGTCGGGCAAGTGGCCCTGCTGCAGACGCTGCTCTACCTGGTCAGCGGACTTGCGGAGTTGCCGACGGGAGTCATCGCCGATCGAATCGGCAGGCGTGCCAGCATCGTGATCGGCCAGGTGCTGATAGCTGGATGTCTGCTCGGTCAGGTGGCGTTCTCCAACTACTGGGTGTTCCTGGCGCTGTTCATCGGGCAGGGCGTGGGCATGGCGTGTGTGTCCGGTTCGGACACCGCCCTGCTGTACGACCTGCTCGTGCGTCGTGGTGCAACGGCCAAGTACGTCAAGATCAAGTCCCGGTTCACCACGCTCGGGACGGTCACTTCGGGAGCCGCCATCGTCCTCGGCGGCCAACTGCAGGAGATTTCCTGGGGAGTCGTCTACGTCGGTTCGGCGGCGTGCCTCGTTCTGGCCGTGGTGGTGCTGATGTCAGGGGTGCCCGAGATCCGCGGCGCGGACGCGGTGGACGAGCAGGACGGGGCCGAGGAGCATGGCGACGCCACAGCATGGCGGGCGATGCTTCGGGTCGCCACGCCGGCGCTCGTGACGCTTGTCGTGGTGTCCGGATTGATGCATGCGACTTTGACGCCGTACATCATCTTTACGCAGAAGACCCTCTCCGATCAGGGAGCGGGCACCGCATGGGTCAGCGTGGTCATAGCGGCGGGATTCTTCGCCGGCGGGCTCACTCCATTGCTGTCGGACCGCGCGGACCGGCGCATCGGGTATCGGGTCATCGTCCCGGTGTCCCTCCTGACGCTCGCCGCGGCACTCGGCCTGAGCGGCCTCGGCCTTGTCCGGGTCACCATCGCCGCGTTCCTGGTCCTGGTCGGGATTCCCGAGATCACCGCCGTGATCGTGGACAACGTGTTCAACGAGGCAGTGCCGTCGCGCCACCGGGCGAGCCTGCTGTCGATGATCGCATTCGTGGAGTCGGCGCTCATCGGCATCGGCTATCTCGTCCTCGGCGCGCTCATGGACGGGCTGGGCTCCAGTGTGGGCATGGCCACCTACGCCGCGGTCCCTCTGCTGGCATGTCTGCTGTGGCTCCCGGTGCTCTTCCGAGGGGCACGGGTGGCCCCCGAGATAGAGAAGCCCGCCGACCAGAAGGCATCCTGAAACAGACCGTCTCGCGCAACGCCCTGCCCGATGGCAGGGGCGCTGCTCGTTGAGGGCCGCTCCCAGTCGGCGACGGAGCTGTCATCGCGACGATCAGCGCCGAACGGGATGGCGGAATGCTGCCTGGTTCGGGGCGCGGGGTCAGCGTCGCCGAAAGCCAGTTGAGTTGGTGCCCTTGATGGGGAAGGGTCTGTGGTCATGGAGTTCTTCTGCTATCACCGTGATCGGCCCGGCTCCCTCGCGTTACGCGAGGAGTTGCTGGAGGAGCACTGGTCCTACATGGACCGGTACGCCAAGGAGCTGATCGCTCGCGGCCCGACCTTCGCCGATGACGGTGAAACACCCACCGGCAGCGTGCACATCGTCGACCTGCCCGATCCCGCCGCCGCCCGCGCGTTCGCCTTCGACGAGCCCAACTACCAGGCCGGCGCGTACCGGGACGTGCTGCTGCGCCGGTGGCGCAACGTGCTGGGGCGCACCATGTGGGATTTCCCCGGCGGCCCGACCGGTGGCAGCCGGTACCTGGTGCTCGGCCTGGGCGAGGGCCCGGCCGCCGACCTTGCCCTGCCGCTCGATGGGGACGATCTGGTCGCGTACGGGCCGCTGCTGTCCGACGACGGCGACACCTGGCTGGGTACGGCGGTGCTGCTCACAGCCCCGGATCCGGACACGGCACGAGCCGTCCTGACAGTGGACCGGTACGCGGACGTCGAGGTCCACGACTGGGAGTTCGGCGGGCGTCGATGAGCAACGAAGGCGCCGGGTTGATGTCGTCTGCGGACCACATTGACCTGGGACAGGAGCGGTGAGGGTGGCGCTGCGGGCGGTTCCACTGGTGGGCGGGCCGGTGGAGTTGCGGGGCGCGCTGGACCTGGAGACCACACAGGCGGGGGTGATGCCGCGCCGGTTGCCCGCGTGGACCAAGGAGCAGTACCAGGACCCGTCGGTCTACGGGGTGAGCGTGATGCCGTCGGGGGTGCGGCTGGTGTTCCGCACCGATGCGCACGCATTGGAGTTTGAGGTACTCACCTCCACCGGCCAGCTCGACTGCGACTCCCGCCCTCGCCCGACCGGGATGCTGGAGTTGCTGGTGGACGGCGCCCTGGCCGGGCGTCAGCAGGCGCCGGTGGGCAACGTGCTGCGGATGGCGGGCCCCGGAGCCGTACAGCGACTCATCCCGGGCGAGCCGGCAACCGTACGGTTCGCCGGGCTGCCGGCCGGCATGAAGGACGTCGAGCTGTGGCTGCCGCAGCAGACCCCGACGGAACTGGTGGCACTGCGCGCTGACGGCGACGTGCTGGCACCGCTGCCGGACGGGCGGCGCCGCTGGGTGCACCACGGCAGTTCCATCAGCCACTGCATCGGGGCTGACGGCCCGACCGGAACCTGGCCGGTGGTGGCAGCTGCGCTCGCAGCAGTGGAGGTGATCAACCTCAGCCAGGCGGGCAACGCGCTGCTGGATCCCTATGTCGCCCGGACGATCCGCGATACGCCCGCCGACCTGATCAGCCTCAAGGTGGGCATCAACATCGTGAGCCTGTCCGCCTTCCGGCTGCGGACGTTCGGCCCGGCGGTACACGGATTCCTGGACACGATCCGAGAGGGACACCCGGACACCCCGCTGCTGTTGATCTCTCCGGTGAGCTGTCCGGCCCTGGAGGAGGCCCCCGGTCCGACCGCGACCGGCCCGGACGGCAGGCTCGCCGCCCTGGGCGACCCGGCCGATGTGGCCGGCGGGGCATTGTCGCTGGCGGTGGTCCGTGCCGAGCTGGCCCGGATAGCTGCGGCACGACAGGCGTCCGATGCCCGCCTCCACTATCTCGACGGACGCGAGCTGCTCGGCCCGGACGAGGCAGATGACCTGGCCGACGGCCTTCACCCCACCGCCGCCGCATACCGGCGCATGGGCAAGCGCTTCGCAGCCCACGCCTTCGCGACCGACGGTCCCTTCCGCTGAGTGAGCTGGGCTCCACACCCTGCACCAGGGGTGGAGCTTCATCGACGAATGGTCCTTCGAGCCCCTCCGGCGGTGGCCCGTGATCCGCCTTCCCGGGGACCGGCTGCTGGTCCTTGAGTCCCGCCACCTGATCAGCCGGGCCTTCGGACGGCTGCCGATCTGGGACGTCGAGTTCCCGCCGCCGGGGCGCACCAAGCCCCCCGGCCACCGCAAGACGGCCGCCCGGGCCGAACAGACCCGGCGCTTCGTGGCGCACTGGCAGTGTTCTTACCGGCGCCTCTACGCGTACCGGAGCAACTCGTCGGCCAGGAGCTGTGCGCGGGCCTGGAATTGCCGTTCGGCCGGTCGGTGGGCAACGAGGGTCTCGGCGGCGCGGGTTGGCGTGATGGCGTAGATATCGGCTCTGCTGTCTACGGTGTTCGGTCACGGAGAGTGCAATCGCTGGTTTTCGTGTCGTGATCAAGGTGTGGGGCGCCGTTCCCTGGAACCGCTCTTCACACGCGCCGTGTCGCCGGCCGGGCGGTGACCGATGAGCGCTTCACCGTAGCGTGATCACGTGCTGGCGTGTCAGGCTGCTGGGCATCCACCTTTCGTCATGTCCATGCTCTGTCAGGCATCGCAGGGAGTTCATCGTGATCGGGGAAGTGCGGCAGTTGGCGTCCGTAGTGGGACGCCGATCGGCCCTGAAGTACGCCGGCTTGGGTTTGGTCGCAGCGGTGCTCAGCGCGTGCGGGGGCGACGAGGGCCGTTCAGGAGTCGCCGGGAACACGGTCGAAGCCTTCGCCAAGGGCAAATGGAAGCTCGCCGCGCAGGGGAGCGAGTGCACTCTCACCGTCGCCGATGGCAAGTGGGACCTGTCGGAGGGAACGGATCTACCCGGCGAGGACGGCCCGCTCACGCGGGAACTGTACGGGACCTACGCTCTCACCGGCGGCGTCCTGGAGGTCTCGGCACAGGAGCGTGAGAACGACGCCGGACCCAAGCGCGGGGTCGGGACGTCACTGCCCTCCCAGGTTTCAGGCTCGGAGTCCTCCACCGTCCAGTGGAGCTACGACACCGACCAAAGCCAGGTCCCCATCACCTGGGATGGCAAGAAGCTGGTGCTGGTGTTCAACAACTACGACGGCCCATTGGTCATCACTGCGGAGCGCGTTTGACGGATCGCTACCGCCCGACCAGCCGAACGCCTGCTCGGCGCGGCCAGGCCTCGGTTCCATGGGGCGTCGGCGACCTTGCGGGGGTTGTGCGGAGACCGAGTCCGCCGGGGCCTACGCCAGATCCAGTACCGGCCCACCATCATCACTGGCTGCCTCATGGGCACCGGCCTCGCCATGAGCCCGACATCACGCATTAATCCTCAGCAGCGAGTCAGCGCTTGAGTTGGCGGGGCTGAGCGTGCCAGTTGGCGGGCTCGGTCAGGGAGCGGGGACGGGACCGCCCGGCCGGAACCGCTCCACCCCGACGATGTGCCGCACCTTGACCGGGCGCACGATCACCGCGACCCGCTGCTCCCCCGGCATGACCCACTCGAACCGCTCGCTGCCCAGGTACTTGCGGGCCAGCCGGTCCATCCGGTGGTGCGCCTCCTCGCCCTCGATGAAGCGGGTCACCTCCCCGCTGATCTGCACCCGGTCGAAGGGATTGGCGGCGTCCGCATGGGAGAGGTAGACGCGGGGGTCGCGGCGCAGGTTCTCCTCCTTCACCCGGCCCACCGAGGTGTTGAACGTCAGCTCCCCCTCGCCCTCCAGGTCCACCCACATCGGGCTGACTTGCGGCGCTCCGTCGGCGAACACGGTGCCGACGTACCAGATGTTGGCGGCTTGCAGCCGGGCGCGGACGGCCTCGTCAAATATCGCAGTCATCCCGAGAGGCTAACAACCGTGATCAGCGGGCGTCTCGGGGAGCCGTGGATCCGCCAACTGGAGCGCTCAGTCACACTTCCAGGTTCGGGCCCTTGCTGCTGCTCCTGGCTTTGCCGAGCCTGTGAGACAGGGACTGCCAGACCCCGCTCCTAGGATGCGGCCCGTGGATCGAGACTGGATGCGACAGCCGCTTGAGGCGTTTGGCGACCTGGCCCTGCGCTACGAGCGCAGTACAAGGCCGGGCGACTACGTGGGTGATCCGGCGCTGTATGAGCAGCTGCACCGCGCAGAGCCCACGGTCAAGCAGATCCTGCGGCTCCTGGACCCGCAGCTTGCCGAAAAGATCAACCTCGATCAGATGGCGGGCGAAGCCATGGCCCGCCATGAGGTTCACCGGGGCCTGGGCATTCTGGCCGACATGGACGAATGGGCCGCCCGTCTCGTACCAGATGCACCCACTCTGCCCGCCGACCAGTTCCAACCCTGGGTGTGGGAGCCGGCCGCCCCCCTGTGGGGCGCAGAGGCCCGGCAGGACGCCGTCCTGGCTGCTGCCCGCACGGTCAACCGCCGACTCCAGCAGAAGCTGGGGCGCCACGACATCGGCGAGATGGACTTGTGCATGCAGGCCTTCGACATGAAGGACCCTGTCGCAGGGAAACCGCGCCTGCGGTTCGACGGCGACCGCAACACACCTACGTGGCGTGCCCGCCAGGAAGGCGCCAAGTACCTCGCGGCCGGTGCCTTCCTCGCCCTGCGGAACGTTGCCGCTCACGAGGATGAGGTGACCTGGACCGAACAGGAGGCGTTGGAGCACCTGGCGACCTTGAGCGTCCTCGCCCGCTGGATCGAGCAGTGCACTGTGGAGCGCGCCGCCTAGAGCCAAATCTCGTGCTCGTTGCGGTGGTGAGGCCACGGCCGCCCGGCCTGCCGTGTGGCGAGGACGTGTTTGATGCCCGCGGCCCATGAGCCTGGTTGCAGTAGCTCAATCAGATAGCGGTCCAGCTCGGATCGGCGCATCTGCAGCGTCCATCCCGGCGTCATCGTCAGACCGCCCTGAAGGGCCATGGACCGCAGCTGTTCCTGCTGGTGGATCTCCATGATGACCTCGCCCTGCTGGAGGTCCGCATTGCCCGACGGGCGGACCCAGCGCGTCCAGGCCGGCGGCCTGTAGCAGGCGGGTCAGTACGGGACCGGAGGTCTCCACGGTCGCCACGGCGTAGTCGCCGATCAGCCGGGCGCAGGCCACCGGATGCAGCGGGTAGTTCGCCCAGGGCACCCGCAGCGGGTCGCGTGCCGTGCTGTCCAGACTGGTGGCGTTGATGTTGTAGTCCTCCCGGCCGGCCGCGATCCCTGCCCGTTGCAGGGGGCTGTCGGCGGCGTGCTGAAGACGCTCGTTGAACTGCTTGGAGGACATGCCCTGCTGGACGCATCCGTACTGGTCGACGACGAACAGGGCCCGGCTGCCGGGCACCGGCGTGGCGTAGATGCCGTCGGTTGCGGCCCGCTCCAGGGCGTCGCGCAGCACGTCCAGGTGCGTGTGCAGCGGTGGCGATGAGTGGGCTTCCGTTCCGATCATCGTCACGGAGGTGCGATGGTATGGATCCTAAAGCCCTGGGCCCGGCCGGACTGAAGAGGATTCCCGAACGGGATGTCAGTCTGCGCGCTATCAGGTGGCTCGCTGAGGTCGATATCGGTCGTGCGGCGCTGGAGGAGCGCTGGGGCAGTCCGCAGACCGTCCACGACGACCTTGCGGAGTGGATCTGCTTCGCCTTCTCTCCCGCAGAAGGGGAAGCCTTCTTCCTGCAGCGGGAAGCGGACCGTCCTCCTACGCCTCGGTTCGGCGTCAGCGTGACCAGGGGGCTCTTCTCCGAGGGCGACGCCGCTCGGATCGTTGAGGCTCTGGGGATCTCTGGGGATCTCTGGGGTGCGGGTGACTCAGGTGAACGCCGAGACAGACCCGTAGCATCCGGGCGCCCGGCGCGGACCTCGCTCCCAAGGAGCGTTCGCTCTGGGCGCGCGGCTCGCCGCCGTTGGCGGCATGTTGCTGACACTGTGAGGGCGGTTGCCGGTAGTTCGTTGAATCCGGCGCGTGCAGCCTGCTGCACGCGCCTCCTCACACCCCCGCCGACCATTTCGCCTGCGGCCGGTCCGATCCGGTCTTTCGCAGGGAACCCGCAGCTGGCCGCTGCTCTCGTGGCCCGTGGGAAGGAGGCCGGCTTCTACTGTCTGCGGTGGCTGGCGACTGCGCCTACTCGGTCGACGACGACTGGTGTCTGGCACTGAGCGAGGCAGGTCTGGCCTTTGCGGGTGGTGCTCAGGCGTCCCAACGGTGTTGGGCCCCGGTCGATCAGCTGTGCACTCCTGCTGAGGCCGCCCATGCCCTGGCCTGGCGGGATGTCAAGCGTCCCGGCAACTGGACGCCCTTTGAATGTCACTTCCGCGACGGGCACACCGAGACCTGGCTGTTGACACACGCCTGGTCGTGGCTGCCGCCCGCCCGGCTCCCGGCAACTGGGCCGATGCCCCTTGTGTGGCGCGACTGCGGCCCGCCGGACCAGTGCCGGGGCGTCACCGTGCTCGGCGACGGCGCCTACATCGACACGGGCCTTGTCGTCGCGCAGCGCAAACGCACCGGCAGGTCCCTGCTGGCCGGCGAGGAAGCCGACAACGCGGAGCGTCGCCGGGTCCGCGCACGGGTCGAGGATGCGGTCGGCCGGCTGAAGAACTACAGGATCCTGCGTGATTGCCGACGGCACGGTGAAGGTCTCCACCGCGCGGTCCGAGCCGTCGCGCGCATGCACGACCTCGCCCTGGCCGTGTGATCAGCACAGCCGCGGCCGGGCCATGGCCTGCGAATTCACGGCCTTCTGTCGGACGCTTCAGGTCCGGTGGTGTGCGGCGGTCACTTCAGTTGAGATGTGGGGGTGCTGGGCATCTCGGTTGGTGTGGTTCCGGGTGAGTGGGTGCCGGGTGCTGTCTTGGGTGATCTGGTCCGGTTCGGCAGGCGGTCGGGGCTGGTTGGTAGAGCGCCCGGGTCGGCAGTCCCGCTCTGACGTCTGCTCGGCGTCGGCGAGGTGGGTCCGGAAGAAGTCGGTCAGTTTTTCGGCCGCGGGCCCGACGTACGGCTCCTTGTCGTAGAGATCGACGTGGCTGGCGCCGTGGATCCAGTGGAGTTCCTTCGGCGGGCGGGCGTTCTGGAACGCTTCCACGCTCATCCAGGAGGTCACCGCCTCGCGTCCGACGATCATGAGAAGCGGGCGCGGCGCGATCAGGTGGACGAAGCGGAAGGCGTCGAAGAAGGCCATGCGGTCGACGCTGGACCAGGTGAAGGACTTCGCCGAGCGTGGGTGCTGGGCGCGGTCGGAGCAGTAGTACTTGTAGCCCTCCACGGCATGGGGGCCTCCCAGAGCGCGGGCCTGCTCGGCCGTGTCGGGGAAGAGCGGGAAGGTCTGGACTCTCTCACCGCGGGCCTCGGCAGTGCGTGCGGCCGCGGCCGTGGCGAGCATGCGCGGGAAGACTGCCGGGTCCTGGGCGCCGTCGGCGCCGTCGCGGAACTGGCGGGCGATGTCTACGGTGCTGACGGCGCCGACGGCCTTGATCCGGTGGTCGGACGCCGTCGAGGCGAGGACGTAGCCGCCGGAGGCGCAGATGCCCAACGCCCCGATACGGTCGGCGTCGACATCGTCGCAGGTGGCAAGGAATGAGACTGCGGCCTTGACGTCCTCGACGCGCTGGGCTGGGTCCTCCAGGCCACGCGGCTCGCCCTCGCTCTCGCCTTGGTAGGCGGCGTCGAACGCGAGGGCGACGAAGCCCTGCTCGGCCAGGCGCTGCGCGTACAGGCCGGCGGCCTGCTCCTTCACACCGCTGCCGGGGTGGCTGACGACGATCGCCGGGCGCGGGCCGGCGGCCCCGTCGTCCGGCGTGTACAGGTGGCCGGCGAGCTTCAGGCCGGCACTGGGAAAGGTGACGTCGGTCCTCACGGCGGTGCTCCAGTCGCAAAGGGACAGGCTCGCGACGGGCGGGCTCCGGTGGCCTCCTGCCGGCGGCCGCACATCCACGGTGGCCTCGGCGCGTGGGGGGGTACCAGGGAGGGTGCTGCCTATGCACGCCGGTACCAGGCGCGCGGCTGTACGCCTGCGGACACTTGAGCCATGGAACTCCAGGAACTCCAGGACGACGCTTCCGGCGGCAACGAGCTCGGCGACTTCCTGCGCTCCCGCCGTGCCGCCCTCGATCCGCACCAGGTCGGCCTTCCCGACGACGGCCGTCCGCGCCGGGTACCGGGTTTGCGCCGCGAGGAGCTGGCCCAGCTCGCACACGTGAGCATCGACTACATCGTCCGCCTGGAGCAGGGGCGCACCCGCCGGGTCTCCCGCCCGGTCCTCGACGCGCTCGCCGACGCACTGCAACTCGCTCCGGACGAACGCGCCTACCTCTTCACCGTCGCCGACGTCACCCCCGGCGCTCCCACGCCGGGACCGGGCAGGCCGCAGGTCGACCCGCAGCTGCAGCAACTGCTCTCGACCATGCACGACATCCCGGCCATGGTTCTCAACCGGCGCCTGGACGTCCTGGCCTGGAACCGGGGCGCGGCCGCCCTGCTCACCGACTTCGGCGCGCTCGCCCCGGCCGAACGCAACTTGATCCGGCTGACCTTCCTCGACGACGCCTACCGGGCGCTGTACGCGGACTGGCCGCGAGCCGCACACGAGTGCGTGGCCGTTCTCCGCATGGAAGCCGGCCGCCACCCCAAGGATCAGGCCCTCGCCGCGCTGGTCGGCGAGTTGAGCATGCGCGACCCGGACTTCCGCACCTGGTGGGCCGGCCACCGGGTCCGCGGGCCGCGGCAGCTCACCAAGACCTACCTCCACCCCGTCGCGGGCAGCATCACCCTGGACGTCCAGCAGTTCTCCGTCGACACGCAACCTGACCAGCAACTGGTCGCATACACAGCCCCATCCGGCTCTCCCTCCCGGGAAGCACTGCGCTTCCTCCTCCAGTGGGCGGCTCGTCCCGACCGGGCGGACGACGGGCCAGCCGCACAAGACAGTCACCGCAGGAAGTGATCGGGCGGTGCGCCCCTGGGCAGTGCAACCGCCGCGAGCTCGCCCCCCCGCCGCTCTCGGCCCTGCGCTGAGGGGGCGGACACGTCGCGGAGCATGAGGGCCTGTACGCGGAAGGCATCACTCAACGAGCGACAGCCCGCTTCGAACACGTCGGCGAACCAGATCCCCTGAGCGCACGAGCGAATAGGACCAGATCACCCGAGACGGGGACCAGATCCTTGGAGTCAGGACACTCAATGTCCCTTGTCATGCAATGCAGTCGTCGTGTCGTCGAATGCAGTCGAAGGTCTTCTTGGACCTGGGCGTGCCAGGATGCCGGGGGCACGACCGCCGGCATGTCGACGGGGCAGGAGCCGGCCATGATCGGTGGTGCACATGTCATCCTCTACAGCCAGGACGCCGAGGCGGACCGCGCCTTTCTCCGTGACGTCCTCGGCTTTCCCAGCGTCGACGCGGGCGGCGGCTGGCTCATCTTCAAACTGCCCCCGGCCGAGGTGGCCGTGCACCCGACCGACGGTCCGCCGCAGCACGAGTTCTTCCTGATGTGCGACGGCCTTGATGCCCGGCTCGGCGAGTTCCGCGCGCAGGGTGTCGAGATCACCTGTCCGGTCAGCGAGCGGCGCTGGGGCAGACTGACTGCGATCCGGCTCCCCGGCGGCGCCGAACTCCCGCTGTACGAACTGCTACACCCCATCGCCCACAGCCCCTGGTCCGCCTGAAGGTTGTGACGTCGAACATGAAGAGGCTCAGCCGCTCGGCGTTGCCGGCTCTGCCGACGGTGGGGTGCGCGATCCGCGGCCCCGCACGGCGGCTTCTCGGTGATGGCCAACCAGCTCCGTCACTGGCGATGTCAGTGCATCCCTCTACGCTCTGGACCTGTGACGACAGCAGCATTGTCCGGAGCGGTCTACCCCTGGGCGCGGCAGACGGTACCGCTGGGAGACTGGGCACCTGGCCGAGACCAGAGCAGCGCGCCTGCCGCGGAAGGAGACCACGGCAGGCGGCTGGAGGAGCTACGGGACGTGCCGGTGCTCGCCCTGTTCGGAGAGCGGGGCGCGGGCAAGTCAGTGGCGCTTGTGCAGGAGCACACGGGCAGCCGATCACTCACCGTTACGACTCCTCGGTCCTCGACACGATCGCAGCGTCCTGCTGCCTCCACTGGCGCGTCACCGGCGCAGCGCAGCACAGACCAAGCACATCGACGGCGCATGACACTCCGTTACCGCTTCACGAAAATCTTGGCAGAACCCATCGAGAACCCGGCCTCGTCGGCGAAGACGGTCCAGGCGCCGAGCGCCGCCGCGGTGGTTCCACGACCGGCCAGGTTTCCTTCACCCACGTCGCGACCGAGTTGTCGTCGCACTGCACCGCCCTGCGAGCCGGGACCTGGGGCGGACCAGCCGTGCCGGTGCAGCAACAGGCACACCCCAGGCCTGGTGTAGCTCCTGTGGAACATCCGCCCGATCAGCGTCCGGATCCGCGCGAGCGTCCAGCGCTCGTCAGGCCAGCCGTGCGCCACCGCCCCCAACGCCAGCGCCGCCTCCAGCTTCACGAACAGCTCGTCGCTGAGCTCGGGCAGGGACGCCAGCCCCTTCGAGACCAGTCCCGCCTCACCCCGCCCGGCCCACTCGCGCCGCCAGCGCTGCACCGAGCGCACATGCACCCGCAGCACCTTCGCCACCTCGGCGTTGTCACTACCGGCCGCGCGCGTCCAGACGGATCTGCTCGCGAAATGCCCTCCGCTCGGCAGTCAGCCCACCACCCTGCGCGTACCTCATGACCGCGGTGTACCGCGACGATCACGACCTGTCAGCACCCCACGACATCATGCATTACAAGTCAGTAGTTAGCGTTGCCGTAGCTTCAACTATTTCGCCGATTCACTCGACCACAGTAGTTCGGCGCGACCTGGGCTGACTGAAGGCCGAATGTGATCCCATGGACATTCGGCCTTGGGTGATAGTCGAGCCGCCTGACAGCCGCGGCCTTCGTAAGATCACTATCAACGGCAGCATGGTGGGCAGCGCATGGTCCCTCCGCGACCTGCGCAAGGCACTCCGTCGTCTCGGCTACCCGGACGACATGGACAACGAGTCCTGCGTCTACTGGCGTGGTGGCGACAGCAACGCATGGCCCGATAAGGGCTGGAGACGGCGTTCGGTCATTGGCTTCATGATCGTGGGGCTGCTGAGCTCGATGACACTGCACGCAGTCATCGGCTGGCCGGATGCCGTGGGGGTTCCGTCCGGGTCAAGCCCGTAGCTCCACATGCTGAAGACGTCTCTTGCGGTTCCGCCCCAGGCTTTCCCGGCGTTGAGGGCGCGTTTGACGGTGTCTTCGGCGCGGGCATCGTCTCCGGCCGCTGTCAGGAGCAGGAAGAGTTCGATGAGGGCTTGCGGATGACCGGTCTCGTCGGCCTGGTTGAGCGCCTGTTCCGCGCCGGGTAGATCACCGGTCGCTCGGCGGATCCGGGCCATCTCGAAAAAGGCGGTCGGCTCGCCTCTGCCAGCGCCTTCTGCCAGGAGTTGCTCGGCGCCCTCGCGGTCTCCGGCAGTGTGGCGGAGACGGGCAAGCTGGATGACGGCCCACTGATGACCAGCCGCAGCCGCATTGGTGAGGAACCGCTCAGCGCCTTGAAGGTCCCCGGCCTGCTGCCGGCGACGGGCGAGTTCGACAACGGCCCATGGCTTGCCAGCCTCGGCAGCTTGGGAGAGCCGGTCTGCCGCCGGATCGTCCCGGGCTCCCGGCCGGCGGGGAAGCGGTGCAGCATCCGCCTCGGCCGAGACCTCAGCGGGACGGGGGAGCGGGCCTCTCACCTTCCGGCGGACACGCCGCATGCGCTCGCTGCTCAGGATCTCTTGGGCTATGGCATCCCCGGCGTCGGCAGCCTGGCTCAACAGGCGTTCGGCACCCTCCACATCACCGGCCGCACGGCGAAGGCCCGCAAGGTCGATGAGGGCTGGCGTATCGCCGGCATCGGCGGCCGTGGTCAACAGCTGCTCGGCAGTCGTGACGTCTCCCGCTTTCTCACGGAGCGCCGCGAGTTCCCTGAGCGCGCGCGGGTCACCGCTGGCGGCGGGCTGGGCCAGGAGCACCTCGGCACCGTGCCGGTCACCGGAGCCCAGACGGAGATCGACGAGCTCGAACAGGGCATCACGGCTTCCCTGCTCGGCGGCTTCGCTGAGCAGTTCTGCCGCCCCTTCCCTGTCGCCTGCACCCTGGCGGAAGCCGACCTGCCGCTTGAGCGCGAACCAGGGATCCACGCGCTCGTAGAGGTGATAGGCCCATTGAAGCCGGTGCCGCGTTTCCGCGGCGTGGGCGAGCCTGCCGAGGTCCTGGACATCGGTGAGGTGGTGGTGCGCGGCCTCCCAGAAGGAGGCGGGCGGGCACAGGCAGCGGCGTTCTGCGCGGCCGTGCTGTTCGAGATAGTCGGCCAGCCGGTAGACGACGCCGTGAGTGGTGTCCCGATCCCGAGGAGCACCGGGAGCGCGGCGGGAGGGACGCCGCCGGGCACGCTGCAAAGGGGCGAGCCGTCCGTGCACGGGTGCCGCGAGTTCCGCCAGAGCCTTCTCCGCCCAGTCCGGACTCAGTGCGTCGTACTCGCGGTCGGTGAGGTAGTCGGCGGCGTCGGTGAGAAACGCCAGCGGAAGGTGGAGGACGACGCCAAACCGACGGGCGTCCATCGCGGCATGAAGAACGGCACGCGCCGGCGCACTGGCGGTGCGGAAGCGGTGCAGCAGCTCGGGCGCACCGGCCAGGTCCTGCGTGATGCGCCCTGCTTCGGCACGTTGCAATGCGGCAGAGAGCACCCGGTCACCGGCCGCTGCAAGGTCACGGGCCGCCGACTGCTCGGCGTCGTCGAATGCATCGGGCACGGGGACGGTCCGTCCTGCCAGCAACGCACGGACCTGCGCGTAGCGGTCCGGCTCTCCCGGAAAAGGGAGCGTTGTGTAGGCGCGGTCGTATTCGGGCCAGAGGGTTCCCAGCACCAAGACCGGCCCGACACCCGGGTCGGTGAGCAAGGAGCGGACCGCGGCGGCGATGTCCGGACCCTTTTGGGCGTCACCCAGATAGTGCTGGGCTTCATTGAGCCACAACACAGTGCGCGGCCCCACACGCCGGATGACGGCCGGGACGGGCAGACCTCCCACGTGGGGGGACGGGGTCCTGCGCCAGGTCTGCGGTGACGACGAGCAGCAGGAGAGAGACCCTCAGGAGTGTGAACGGGACCCTGGTTGAACTGCGTGCGCTTTCCCTTCGTTTGGGTCAGTCTTACTGTCTTCCGTGCATGCGGAACGGGCGGCTTCGTGGGCTGGCGGTCCGGCCGAAGAACGACACGCTTGACGCAGGCGCACCTTGCCGGTCGGGCGCCGCCGCCCCGCTCCAGCGATCCGTAACCACGACACCGGCAAGGCCCCGACCGGGGAAACGCGGCCTGGGACGGTGCAGTCCTGTGCCTGCCTTGACGACGAGGAGACGCGTCGGAACCACCAAGGGCCAGCGCTCACGCGCAGCAGATCACGGCATCTCGGAGCCCGTTTCCGCCACGGCGCCCGGCCCCTTCCACCACGCATACGAGCAGCGCTTCGTGTGAGAATCGTACGGCCGGGCCCCGGCACGCCTTGCCGGCCCGGACAAGACCTGCGTCGAGCCCTTCGCAGGAATCCGGCCTCAAGGGGTCACTGCCGGCTGGTGCGTGCGACGAACGCGGCTCGGCCCTCTCCCGGCTTGTCGCCGATGCGGGCTTGTGTCTGGGAGATCAGGCATCGCAGTGTCAGGTCTGCGAGGCTTTCGATGAAGTGGCGGCCCGCTAGAACGGATCCGGGCGGGTGCGCCTCCCGCGTGCTGACCCACTCCATCAGGACGCCGGCGGCATTGCGTGCCTCCCACGGCTGGTCCATCGCGCTGTGCGTCTGGCGGCCTCCGGTCGCCCGGGTCCAGATCTGGTCGTGACTCTCGCGCACTTCCTCGCGCAGGGCTGCCAACTCCGCTCCGCTGAGGCGTGCCAGCTTGTCGATGCGCTCCTCGGGCGACGTCTCCTGCTGCCGGGCCATCTGCGAGACGTGGCAGGCGGCCGCGTAGTCCCAGACCGCAAGGCAGTCCTCGGCCGCGTTGCAGTCGAGATGCAGGGCTGCCGTGAGGTCGGTCATGAACGCCCGGTCCTCTTGCGGCAGTTTCCGCATCTCCAGGCCGACCAGCACGCCCAGCAGCCGTGCGTCGACCTCTTCCCGCGTCGAGCGGGCCAGGTCGGGCAGGCGGCGCAGATTGACGCGCATCTGGCGTATCGCCCTGCCGTTCTCGGCCAGGGAGATCTTCGCTTCGGCCTCGGCCGCTTCGTACTCGCTGTCCATCTCGGCGGCCCACTCGGGGGGAACCTGCGTCTGTACCCGCTGGACCTCGTCCTCGTGCTCTGCACGGCGTGTGAAGTAGGTGCGGGCGAGGGCGATCTTGAGCGCAAGCTCCGGGACGTCGGCCCCGGAGAAGAAGGCGAGCAGCGCCACGTCGTCATAGGAGCGTCCGGGGCCGGCGTGCCGGGCCAGGGCGCACACCAGATCCCCGGTCCCCTCCGGATAACAGGCTTGGCTTCCTCCATGTCCCGTGCGCCGGATGTCCGGGCGCGGGATGAGGCCGTGACGGCGCCAGCGCTCCAACTGGCTGGCGCTGACCGGGAAACCGGACGCCGCAGCCTGGGCCATGAGCGCCAGGTCGGCGCGACTAGGTGCAGTTCGTGGCATGACAGGACGCTAGCGTCGAGGCCGTCGTGTCCGGCCCCAGCCGCTGCGGGGGCCATACACGACGCCTGCCCCGAACAATGACGGGCGCCGTTAAGGCGCGCCCTTCGAGACCGGGCCGGCGTCTTGGTGACGCCGGCCCGGGCCATCGCCCTGCGTATCCACGCAATGAACGACTGCCCCACGCGTGGGGAGCGCGGCACCCCGGTCGGCTCGCTGCAATGACCGCAGGAGAGACCCCCGCACGTGCGGGGAAGGCCAGGGGTTGACCAACCCGGCCTGGTGTGGCTGGGACAGACCCCCACGTGTATGGACAGGTGAGCTCCCCGCGGTACGGGAGGAACGGCGGAAGGGAGAAACCCCCACGTGTGGGGACGGAACGCGTGCGGGTGCAGGCCAGTCATCTTTTCCATGAAAAGACTCCCACGAGAGCCCGAGCCCCGACAGCTGTTCACCGCGAAACGTTTTCCCCGGGGGCTCCGCCCGCCGGACCCGCCAGAAGCTCTGGCCGGATCAACCGCGCCATCATGCACGCGCACCAGCGGTCGCCAATGACACGTCACATGGGCACCGCGACCGAGACCTGGCCTCTGTAGGAGACCGACCGGCAACGGCGGGCGATCCTCGCCGCGGCCGACGGCTCCTGGTGGGCACACCGCGCAAGTCCAGCCGCCAGCTGTCCACCGTCCAACTGGCCGTCGAGGCCGGGGTGAGGTAGCGGGTGGTCGCGTAGAAGCACACCGATGTGCGGGAACACTTCCAGCGGCTGATCCGGGGGCCCAGAACATCCCCGCTGCTGCCCGCAGGACCCACGACGCGCACGAGAAGCTCAAGAAGGACCACGGCAAACTGCGACGCCACTGCGCGGGCCCCGAAGAGCTCGTCCAGACTTATGCTCACGCGATCAACGAGCTTGCCCGGGAGAACCAACAGCTCAAGGAGCAGATCGAGGGTCTTCCGGGCAATGTCCGCCCGCTGACGAGGAGTCGGCGTCGCGAACCGGTACGCGGTCACCCTGCGGGCGCGTCGAACAGTCCCGGGGTGTCGGGCAGGGCCGGGCCGATCCCGAGCTCTCGCCGGACCCGGTCCACTCTCGTCTGCGGGAAGATCCCCAGCCGCAGCCAGAAGCCCGTCCCGGCATCCTCGTCGGGAACGAGCCACACGGGCACGTTCTTCAGCAGGCCCCGCAGGCACATGTCGGACGTCCCGCCGGACCCCCCGTCGAAGTGGTCGTGGAAGGCCACGATCAGGCGCGGACGTTCCTGGAGAAGCATCCGGGTGTTCCGCTCAGGCCCGGCCATCCGCCACTGGTTGGGCCGGGCCCGTCGCTCGGCCTGCCAGTCCACCGGATGGCAGCGGTGACGATCAGCCCCGAGGCCATGTTCGTCACACCACTGGTGAGCAGCTTGATCAGCGCCGGCGGCCGCTCCTTCGATCACGACGAGTCCGTCGCCGTGACGCCTCGCCAGCCGGTCCAGCACCGTGGCGACGGTCGTCGGCCACGGCCACCGTCGGCTTCCGCAGACCAGCACCCGGGGCTCGGCCAGTTCCACGGTCACGCTCCTCCAGCTTTGGATCCAGCTCGTCGGTCCGCGTGTTCGTACTCATCATCGGTCAGCTGGGGACGTTGATGCGTACTCGGCCATGGAGCGAAGTTCGTACGCCGTCACGGGCGGCACAAGCCGCGGAAAACTCAGGTGCTGGCCGCGTTGCCCGCTCACTACCGTGAGGAACCGTCGGCCGAGAGCCGAACGGAATACGGAAGGCAGACGGCGATGAAGCGCCTCGAACTGGTAATCGTGCAATTTGAAGAGGTCAAACACCTCATCGAGGTCGGACGGGTTCCTCAGCTGCGGCTGGCCCACATCCTGCTCGACAGCGCTGTCGCATCTTCACCTGCAACGGGACCGTGAACATCGGAGACGCGGATGCACGAAGCGTTCTCATGCTCTTCGTCATCGCCAACGCCTGCATGGAAGCGCCTGATCCCCGCCAATCGCTTCTTCTGTGTCTACCCCAGCAGCACAAGCGGCAAGGTCAGCGAACAACTCTGCTCCTTCAGCAGGCGACTGACGCCGTCCAGGTCCGTGATCCTCTCGTAGCGCGCGGCTGCTCGAAGCGGGCCGGAGAACGTGGCTGCCGCCGAACTCGGTCGCGGCTCTGCAGACCTACCTCGACAAGGCAGCGAAACTTTTCCACGGCTACTACCGCGAGGACCTCCTCGTCCGCGCCATCGACGCCCCGGACACCAGCCTGGAGCGATGGAAAGCCGGACAGGGGCAGCCCGCCAAGACCGTCACCATCGCCACCCAGGCTCAGACCGTGCACCTGGGACCCAGATACCGCGGCAAACTCGGCACGAAGACCGTCGTCGTCCTCGACGACTCCACGACCCACGGCATGTCCCTGGAATGGGCCCGCATCCTGCTGACCGCAGCCGGAGCCCAGCGGATCGTCATGCTCACGGTCGGCAAATACGGCAGCCGGCACACCCGCTATGAGCTCAAAGATCCCAGTGTTCTCGCGCCGTACCAGCTCAACTCCCTTACGGCCGACGGCTTCACTGCGACGCCGTTGAGCCCCGTCGCCGATCCGCACGCCCAGGACCGCCTGTACCAGCGGATCGCCGCCGCTCTTGACTCCTCTCAAGCCTGACGTCGTGGCCGCATCTGCAGCACCGTCAGCACGCTGCCGCTCACGTCCTTGGAATGCGGCAGGACACCACTCCACCACCCATCCGTGGGGACGACGCTCGACGCTCCACCAGGCCGGATGCCAAGTCGGCGAGATCCCCCACACACGCATGGGGACGGGCCTCCACCAAGGTCGCGCGGATCATCGTGCCCGTGGACAGACCCCGGTCTGCCGACCAGGCCGGATTTTCCCCGGAGACTCTCCCAAGCAGACAGGGAGAGCGTCGAGTGCACCTTCGGCTCGATCAACACCCTGGAGAGACCCTCGTGTATGGGGATGGGCGCTACGGTGCTGGACAGGCCGTTGGGTCAGGACCGCTTGAGCGTATCCGCCAGGATGTGAGGGGCGGACGGACCCCCAGGGGTGGGAAGGGAGCCGGCCAGCAGGAGGTTTCCCACCCGGGCTCTGGACTGACCCCCACGCGTGGGGACTGGACGACACCTCCATCCAGATGGCGATCATCTTCCCGGACGGACCCTCACGAGTGGGGACTGGACCCCGTACGGCAGCGGAGCGTGGCTCAGGCGGCGGACTGACGCCCACGCGTAGGGACTGGACGTGACGGTGCCGTCCTTGATGTACCGGGCGAGGGACTGACCCCCACGCGTGGGGACTGGACTCTTGTTGACCCGCACTGTCATTGCCGTGCGGAGGCGATTTTACTGTTGTTTGTGCGGGGGTGAGGGGGTGTTCTCTCATCCTGTGCACGTACTGGGGCTGCAGGAGAGAACTGACGGGTACGTCGACTGTGTGCGGGGGCTGCTGTGGTCTGGCAGGGGGCGGGTGGCCCCGGCGCGGCGGCCGTCCGGCGCTGAATTGCCGAAGGCGGCGCCGCCCAGAGCCGACGCAGCTTCTGCGGCCCGCCGCACTCAACGCACTCGAGACGTGAAGCCAGGCAGTGTCCCGCCAGCGCACTCTGAGCAGACAGCCCACCCCGGAGGTGCAGCTACCCACCGCCGACGAGTTCCTGGCCCTGCTTCGCCCGGCGGTGACGCATCTGCTGACCGAACAGCACGGGTTCACACCGACGATGGCAACGGCCATCGTTGAGGCGGGCATGGCGCAACACCCGCCGCTGTGAGCCACCGCCGCTACAGACGGCAGTGCAACCAGGGCAGAGGCCCCGCGGGATCTTCCCCGGCCCTCAACAGCCACGGGCGAAGAGTGAAGATCGCCGCCATGTCCTACGCGCCGGGCCGGCGGCGGTTGCCCCGGGATGAGGAACACCGGCCTGTGCAGAAGAGCCGGACGGAAAAGAATGGGGTGTCCTGAACCAGATGCTGGACCGTCACTCGTGTGATGCCGTTAAACCTCTGGGGTTAAATGTGCATAGCGTGTTGACTGGAAACCCCTTCCAGGATATTCAGGGTCTACTGTCACACTCGCTTCGTGAATTTGATGACGATACGCTTACTGCTCTCTCCGGTTACCGGTTGGAAAGCAGTGCGCATGATGCACAAGTCGGGCTGGGCCCTTTCGTTCGATGCGGCCTGGAGGGCCTCACGCATCGCCGCCCACCCCGATGAGCTGGGCTATCGCAACGCCGGACACCGTGCGCCCCGTATGCAGGAACCCCGGGCTGCGCCGGCATCCCGCCCGCCACGTGAACCGCACTAGTCACACTGACATCTTTGTTCGGCATCAGCCGTGAGCCGCTCGAATACTTTCGCACACGATTTCGGACACCAAGAAGAAAAGGCTCGAACCGGGACGCGGTCGGCTGAAAAGAGGCAGGCGGACGTCCTGCATGGGTATGAAAGAATCTCGTTTCCTCGACGCGTTTGCCATCCGAGGACACGGGGGATTTCCATGCCTGATACGGCCGACCTTTCCATGATCGCCACCAGCGCTCTGCCCGCCGCTTTCACCTTCCTCTTCCAGCGGCTGGATGTGGCGCTCGATCGCTGGCGTTCTGGCATCGAGCCAGAGGCGGAGCGTGAGCCCGACGTCCCCGCCGAGTTGGTGGGCGGCCTTCAGCTGCCGCTGCGCATCGACACGGGCAGGCTCGCGGACCAGGCACCCGCACTGGAGATCCTCGCCCTTGCGATGGCGGCCTACGGACAACAGCCCAGTCTGATCACCGGCGACAACACCAAGCTGCTCGAGACCCTCGCGCGGGTACGCACAGCACTGGAGGACGTCTACGGCCAGCGCTTCACCTTCCAGGGAGAGACTCGCGGGAAGTCCGGGCCCCTGGCCGACCACCAGTACGGCTCGGTGGCGGGCGAAGTGACCGGCCTGGCAGCAGGAGAGGCCATCCGCGGTTCCGTCGTGAGCAGGATCAGGGCGGAACGCGTGGAACCCCAAGGCCGGATCACCGGCATGAAGGCGCCTGTCATCGAAGACCGCGGCTGACGGATCGGCACCGCCCCTTCAGCCACGGCTATCTGTCCGTTCACGACACACAGGAGCCCTCATGGCCGAGCCTGCCCTCGACGCCCCCACCGAATCGACCCCGGCCACGCGAGACGAGGACAGCGCGAGCGGCGAACCCGCCGTCGAGCAGCCCGCATATGCGCCCTCCGCGCTTTCCGCCCCTGCTGCCGAAAGCCCGCAACGGGACCTCGGACCCGATGCAGCCCCTTCAGCGGCAGCCGGCAGCCTCACCGGTACCGCGACACCCGAGGAGCAGCCGACGGAGGCGACGACTGCCCATCCGCCTTCCACGCCGGATGACCACCCGGCACAAGGCCCAGGAGAACCACAAGCCGGGCCAGCCCCGGACACGGCCGACCCCGCCACCACCAGCTCCGCACCCGCCGACCGTGACGTTGTCCCGAGCGCCGGCGAAACACCGCCTCCGACACCGGCGGTCCGCGCCCCGTACGCCAGCGTCCACGCCGACACCAATCACGGCACCCTGATCGGCCAGCTCTTCGAGGCCGTGCAGCGCCACAGCGGCGCACCTCTGCCCGATGCATGGGTGCAGCGCGAACTGGCCAACTACCTGCCGGTCGGCAACGAGAAGGACCTCGCCGCGCTCCTGGAGGAACACCGGGTCCTCGTCCTGACCGCGGATCACCTCGGCAGCGGACGCTGGACGACCGCGCTCCGCCTGCTGACCACCGTTCCCGGCGAATCCTTGACCGTGCGCCGGATCCGCCGAGACCCCGGTGACAGCTTCAGCACCGAGGGACTCAAAGGCAAAAAGCACACCGGATGGATCCTGGACCTGCGCGACACCGCAGAAAACATCCCCGCCGCCTGCGACTTCGGCCTCGAACTCTGTCACCACGACGACCTGCTCGCCGACGGCTCCTACCTCATAGTCATCGCCGGCACAGACCTGTGGGAGCGCACCGGACTCGGAGCCGGCCATCTCGCCCGCACCCCCAAACCCCCCGAGCCGGCCGACCTGTTCACCCACTACCTGCACTCCGCCGGAATCGACAACCCGCGCTCATGGGCGGACGACCACCGCCTCCGCCAAGGCCTGAGCCACCTGCGCCCCGGACAGGTCGCCGACTGGGCCAGGACCCTCGTGCAGGCCGAGGCCCAGTACCGGGCCGCCACCGGCCGGGGCACACAACCAGGCTCCGACGGGTTCGACAAGGTCATCACGACCCTCACCAGGGCAGCATCAGGCTGGATGGACGTCCTCACCGACTGGCACTCCGAGCCGGGCCGCACCAGCTACGACCGCAACTACCTCCTTCTGGCCGCCGTCTACGACGGCGCCGCCATCGACAACGTGCACGAGAAGATCGCCTCACTCGCGGTGGCCTTCAAAGAGAAGGAAGAAGGATCAGCACGGCCCACCGGCCAGCAGGGCCCGGGACTGATCCAGCTGGCACGCCAGATCGACGCCGAACCCCTGCCCGACGGCACCCTGCGCTTCGCCGGCCCCGCCTACGCCGAGGCGGTCGTCCGCTACTTCTGGAGAGACCGGCCGGAACTCACCGAAGCCTTCACCAAGTGGACCGCCAGACTGTGCCTGGAACTCAAACCGACCCCACGCACACAGCTGGCCCAGCGCATGGCCCCCTGGATCCTCCACCACACCCAGGCGGCCCGCTCCACCAGGCTGCTGCGCCTGGTGGCCGACGACTGGGCGCAAGACGACATCCTTGCGCAGCACACGCACGACATCCTGGTCGCGGCCATCCTCGACCCCCAGATCGGACAGCTCGCCCGGAACGCGACCAACCGGTGGGCCGACAACGACGACAGCAGCCCCCGCCTCCTGCGGACACTGGCCAAGGTGTACCAGACGCTCACACCGGTGAACCCCGAACAGATGCTGCGCCGCCTCGGCGGCCTCGCCCTCTCCTCCGCCCGCTCAGCAAAGGAAGAGGTCGCCGAAGCCGTCGGGGAAGCCATCGACGTCCTGTGGAGCAACGACAAACTCCGCCCCCAGGTCCGTGAGACCCTCGGCCTCTGGTTCGCGAGCGACAACCAGGGCCTTCAGCACTCCGCATCGAGCGCCTTCCTGCACCTGGCACTGCAGAAGGATCCGTCCGGGGCCCCCGCGCTGCTCGCGGCGGACGAGACCGCGGTGCCCGACTGGGTGGTCCGAGGATGGCGCACCGCTCTGGAAAGCGACCAGCCCAGCCCTCTCGCCCACCGCGCAAGCTCCGCCTGGCTGGACACTGCCGCATCACTGCCGGATACAACCGAGCAGATCACCACCACGCTGGCCCGCGCGGTGCACGACACGGCCGGCGACCGGCTGCGCGGCCTGCGCTTCCTCAACCTCGTCCGGCTCGCCGAGCGCTGGCTCATCCAAACCCAGCCCTCCCGGCAGGAACACTGCAACAAGATCCACACCGTGCTGATGCAGCAAACCCAGTCCGCCGACCCCCGACGTCTCCCCGGCCCAAGAGACCACGAGCCTGCCGGTGAATAGGCGCTGGCCCTGGTCGCGGCAACAGGAGCTGTTCGCAGTGGACTTCACCGCGCCGAGCGCAGACCAGGGCCTCTGCTTCGCCATCAGCGCGCAGGGCCAGTGGCGTGACGCCGGCCGCCACCACGACCCGGGCGCTGTCGCCGCACTCCACATCATCGATGAGGTCACCCCGCTGGCGGCCGCCAGCCCCCTTCTCGCTCCGGTGATCTTGCAGCATCGGGTCAACGCGCTGCTGGGGCATCCCCGGCGACTGGCCGGAACAGGCATACGCCTGAACTGGACCACAGTCCACGTGCACGTCGACCCCGAGGACACTCGCACAGCCCACACCCGTACACGCCTTGAAGCACGCAGACGGGCGGAGTGGGAGGCGAAACAACTACGCATGGCCCAGGCAGTCGCCTACCGCGACCAGCTGCGGGAGGACCCCACCCTCGTCCTCGCGCAGATGCTCCTCGACGCACCGCAGACGGTCACCGACCAGACCATCTCGCTCATCCCGCGCATCGCGGAGCAAGTGGCCGCGCACGCACCCGGCGCCACCTGGGTACAGACCGCGCGCCTGCTCGACGCCTGGTTCAGGGACATGGCTCCTGACGCCAAACGGTTCATCATCGACCGGCTGTGCACGGTGGCCGCGGAGTTCGGAGGCGAATACCTGGCCGAACAAGTCGAGAAGGCTCATCGGTCGGACATCCCCGACAGTCCCGCAGCCACCGCAGAATGAGACGCTCCCCGACATCTCACGCGCAGGGGCTGGACGTGCGCGAGCAGACCAAGCGGGCGCGGGAGGAGGGCTGACCCCCACAGGCGGGGCTGGACTGGGTCGCCAGCCACAGTGAGACCGTCCGCCGGGACGGACCCCAGGCCGTGGGGAGGGACGCAGCGGTGGTTCAACTCCCCGGTCATCTGAGCGGCAGACCCCCACGATGGGGAGGAAACTCCTCACGGGACAGGATGCGGCGTTCGACGAGCTGGTGGCCGACGACAGACCCCCACGCGCTGTGAGGAAGACCCGTAAACGCGCTGCACGTTTACCGCCGCGCAGGACGCACCCCCCACGCGCGGGGAAGACCTGACCGGGTGGGCGGTCGAACTGGGGGCAGATCCCCTTGCGTAGGGGAAACGCGGCCCCGCACAACCTCCGTACTGTCATGACGGACTGACCCCCACGCATGTAGGGAACGCACCTTCCAGCACCGGACGATTGAGGCGCAGGCAGACAGACCCCACTCCTGTAGGGAAGACCGCGTCTGCCGTGCGGCCTCAAAAAGGGAGCCGCCTGACTATCGCTCAGCTTAGGTGTGCGAGCGGCTGCGGTGCCCACGGAATGGAAGAGCCAGCCCAGTCCATCTCCGGCGTCGCAGAGACGGGTCGGTTCTCCGGGATCGGGACGAGCCGGCATTCAACTGGTGAACCGTCTCGTCGCGTGCGGTGAGGAGTGCTCCTCCGTCCAGAAAGCGGGTGCGGGCCGTCGTGCAGCATGACGGCGGCACTGCCGGTTCGATGAGCGTCGACCTCGGCAGCCGTGTCGCGTCGCTGCGGGGCCGGCTCGGACTGGGCGTTGTAGCCGTTGCCGGAGCGGGTTTGTCCTTCCTTGCTCTGCCCGTCGGGCCAACCGCGAAGGGTGCATGTGTGACCATCACCATGACCGGCTGTTGTGTCGGTGGGGCCGCGGGCATTGTGAGGGCACGCCGTCACGGAGCCGGCCTGGTTTGTTGGCCTACGTGCGCCGAAGGGCTCGACGCGGCACGCCCGTGCGCACATGCATGAGGCAGGGACGGTCAGCGTTGCTCGACGGCGATACGGGCCAGAAGCTTCAGCAGGGGCAGGTCGGCCGCCACGGCATCGACGGTGTTACCGAAGTCGTTGAGGATGAGGTCCTTCTTGCCATGTGCGAGGCCGTTGCGGATGGCGTACAGATGCTTGGCGATGTCGACGCCCGCTGTGGTCAGGGCCTCCACCCGGCCGAGCGCTCGCTCCTTGAGCACGGAGAACACCTCGACGGGCTCCTCGGAGTGTTCCGGGAGGAACGCCGGAATGGTCAGCAGCTTCCCGAAGTCGTACAGCTCGAGGGAATCGAGGTGGTCGTTGATGAAGCTTATGCCGTTGTCGCTTCGCGGTGCCTCCAGCACGCGATACAGCCCCAAGTACTCGGCGAGCAGATCGACATGCCGGATGGCCATGGCATACAGGGCAAGAGGTTCGGTGCGGCCCGCGAACCGGTGGCTGAACCGGGTCAGCGGATCGTCGTACGTGCTGTACCGCAGCCGGAGCGCGTCGGTGTAGCGGATCTCGTGGGCCTGCTGGGCGACGGATTCGAGGACGTCGGCATACGTACGATGGGCCGAGACCCACGGTCGGTCGTGCCCGATCGGCGCGTAAGGCGCGACGGCCGGTTCGTGGAGGGGAGCGACGGCGGTGGGGGAGTCGTGGTCGAACGCGGTGCAGTCTGCGATGAACAGCACGTCCTCGAGAGAGGGCGCTGCCAGGGACGCCTCGTAGAAGCCTTCCGTGGTGAGCGGAAGGGGTACCAGCAGCCCGAACGGCGAGAGCTCTTGCATGCCCCACTTGCCATCGGCCTCGAACTCTTCGATGCCTATGCCGGGCATGCGAATGCCGTAGGCGAGTCTCGTCCAGTCGACCCCCCGCACCATGCGGTCAGCATAGGCGGCCCGTGCGGGCGGTTGACGACAGGATGCCTTCACCCGGGGTTCCCCGATTGCGGCAGGCATGAGCGTTCCCGCTCTCAGGGCCCTGACCGGCATGCAGCACACTCCTGGGTGAAGCCACCTACGGCCGCAGCCCCTGCCCCCTACGCGCGTAGGGAGAAACTGAGTCTCCGCCCTCCGGCGGTGCTCTCCGCAGGACAGACCCCCACGCGCGCGGAAGGCAGGTGGGTTCTCAGAACGGACAGGTAGGCGCCGGACAGACCTCCACGCCAGGTGTGGAGAAAACCTGGACCACAGCACCGCCATGGGCATCGTGGCGGATAGGCATCCGCGCATCGGGAAGATCGCGGTGATGCCGGCTCCGAGCGCAGCGACGACCAAGCCCGGTTGATACCAAGTCATGGCGCCAGCACATCGAGATCCGCTCGGTTCGCGAGTGAGACAGACCCCCGTGCACGCGGGGAAGGAAGGCCTTTCTGCTCTGCATGGGGAGTGAACGGCATCCTGCCCGCCATCAAGCCCGGCGTACTGGACACACCCCCACAGACGGAATGTGGAGAGAGAACCCGTGCCCCTGCCACAGCGCGAGCTGTATGGGAGACGGACCTCCACGTCTGGGAGAGCGCAATGCCGGCATCGACGTCGCTACCACGCCCCTGGGCAGACCTCCTGTATGCAGGAAACGCCGGACGGCCGCCAGGACGACATGCGGCAGGCCGGGCACGGGCGGCTGCCTACGGCGTGTGTTCGGCTGAGGCAATGTCCTGTCCGCAACATCGAGACGCTTGCCCGCTTTCGTAGGGTTCTGATGGCTGTGCGTGCCGCCTCGGCGTCCGCCGTCCGAGGGACGGGTTCGCTTCAGCAGCGGCCTGTGCGTGGGGACGACGGTGCGGGTGATGCCGACTCGTGGAGAAGACGGTACGACCCCCACGAACTGCCACGGCCGGCCAGCAACGAGAACGTGGCTGGGATCCTGAGACATGAGACTGCTGTGTGCGAAAGAGCGCCTCGCACGAAGACGGTACTACCCGTCACAGGCCTGTGAGTTGGTATGAGCGAAAGCGAAGGAAACTGAACCACAGACGCCGCCCGCCGCCCGCCGGCCCCCCGCCCGGTGTGCGCTCTCAGGAGATGGAGACACGGGCGCCCCCGGCCAGCACTGGCACGCGCCGTTTCGACGTGGGCCACGACAAGGACACGGACCACGGTTCACCGGTGTGGGGGATGGCCAGGACCCTGCCCCGGCTGCTGTCCTGGCTCGGACAGCGGGGAGGGCCTGCCGGATGGGCGTGGCGGAGGACAGCCGTGCGGGCGGTCTGGATCTGTCGCCGTGGGGCAAGTACAGCCTGCGCTACGGCCTGGCCTACCCGATGCTGTTCCATCAGTTGGACGCGGCCGCGGTGACGGGGGAGTTGTGGGACCGCTGCCTCACGCCCGCGCAGCGCCGGGTGGTCTGCCGCGGCCTGGCTCTGGACGAGGCGGCCGCGCGATGTGAGGCGATGTTCCTGGCCGGGGGCCACGACATCGGCAAGGCGAGCCGGTTCCAGCGTTGCGAGCCGGGGGCGTGGGCGCTGGTCGGCGAGGAACTGCGCGCGGACGCCGGGCCGTGGCGGCTGATGCCGCACGAACGTGCTTCCATGCACGCGGCCCTGGGAATTCTGGCCGATCTCGGCTACCGGCTGGGAGGCAACACCAGCCCGGCAGTACGCGCGGCCCAGATCCTGGGCGCCCATCACGGCCGCTATCTGCAGTGCGACGTGCGGGGAGCGGCCGACCCCGAGCGGGTCCGTCTCGATCTCGGCGGCCCGTTGTGGCAGGACCTGCGCCGCCGCTACCTCGCCCAGATCCGCTACCTCACGGGCGCGGCCGCCCCGCCGGCGCGGATCTCCGCCGAGGCTGCCGTGCTGCTGTCGGGGCTGATCATGGTCGCGGACCGGCTGGTGAGCCAGCCCCATGTGTGGATGCCGAAGGCCATGACGCCGGCCTCGGGCGCTCTGGAGCACTGGATCGCCACCCGCCGCCCCGCTGACGCCGACGCCGAGGAGGGATGGGCCGCCGCTGTAGTGACCGAGTCCGGTCTCGAACGGGTCGACCTGCCACACGTGCCCTTCACCCAGGCTCATCCGCACACCACCGGCCCGAACCATCTGCAGGCCTCGGTCATCAGCAGGCTCGAGCCCGTGGTTAAGGAACAGGGAGCGGGCATCGTGGTGGTCACCGACACCACCGGCGCCGGCAAGACGATCACGGGACAGGAGGCCGCCCGCATCTTCAACAGCTCTGGATTTAACCCTTCCGGATGGCGTTCGGCGGGCGTGTTGACGCCGCTCACAGCCGGGGCACGGTGTCCTGCGCCGGCGAAGGCTGAGCGTTGTCATCGAACGTTGACCGACGTGGAGCGCTGACGCGCCAGGTACCGCGGGGTCGCTTCCCTGCCGATAATGCCGCCATGGATCAGGGATGGGCCGCCGTGGCGGGTGCCGGTGTCGGCGTTTTAGGAGCCGTGATCTCAGGCTTGGTCTCCGCGACAGCACTCCGGCGACAGTCACGAGACCAACTGGCCGGGACGCACGCACAGTGGCGTCGGCAGCTGCGCCGAGATGCCTACGTGGCGTTCCTCAATGCGGCTCATCGCTTCCAGGCCGAAGCGCGCTCCGTGTCGCCATCCCTTGGCGGGAGCCAGCTGGAACCGGTCCAGCACGGAGCTGAAAACCTGCGATCCGCGGAGACGGCCCTCCTGGAACGAGCGCAGGTTGTCGATTTGGAAGCGCCCAACCAGGTTGCCGAAGCCGTAACGGACCTGCTCGCGAGGGCCAAGCAGGTCATTGCCGACGTGGACATCTGGCTGGAGCTGGCTGGGCGCGGAGACTCAGCCGTGGGGGCGTATCACAGGCGATATGCCGAAGATCGAGAGATATTCAGTCAGAGTGTCGACACGCTCCGAGACAAGATCCGTCAGGATCTCCGGCACCTGTGAAGACCTGCCATCGTCGATCAAGCTTCGATGACACATGCACAACCTTCGCCGGCACCGGACACACGGCATGGACCGCGCCCGTCTCCGGAGCCCGATAGCGTCACGTGAAGGCGTCACCCCGTGACGCCTTCTGAACGGGAAAGCCTCTGCCGGTACGCCCGCGTACGGCAGGCCGCTGAGCAGTACCGACGGGAACGCCGACTGTCCTCGGGCAGCGGAGCACCGCACTGGCTGCACCCTCGAACCTTCTTCCTGGCCACGCCTCCAGGGTCCTCCCCAGGCCCCCGCTCGCGGCCGGGAACGGCACAGCCGGGCGAGCACGTGGACGCGCGCCCGCAGCTTCGGGCGGATCCGCCCGAAGCTGCGGGCCGGGACGTCACGCCGTCGCCCACTCAAGCCCGAGGCCGGCCAGCGCCTGG
>NZ_JBEYIL010000034.1:0-64097 GCF_040635845.1 Streptomyces sp. NPDC006872 | reverse complement strand
GTCATCGCCCAGACGCTGAAGGCGCCGTCCCCGTTCGCGGAGGCCGACGCGGCGGCGCTCAAGGCCCGGGTCACCGCCCTCGCCGACAAGCACCCGCTCTACCCCGGTCTGAACAAGTAGTTCCCTTTCCGGGGTCGCCGCGCACACTGTGAGGGGTGCGCGGGGGCCCCGGAATCCCGCACCACCCCTGTCATTGAGGAGTCCCCGTGGCCATCTCGGTCTTCGACCTGTTCTCGATCGGCATCGGCCCGTCCAGTTCCCACACGGTCGGCCCGATGCGCGCGGCCGCCATGTTCGCGCGGCGGCTGGGCAAGGACGGTCTGCTGGACTCCACGGCGTCGGTCCGGTGCGAGCTGTACGGCTCGCTCGGCGCGACCGGCCACGGCCACGGGACGCCGAAGGCGGTCCTGCTCGGCCTGGAGGGCTCCTCGCCCCGCACGGTGGACGTGGAGGGGGCCGACGACAGGGTGGAGCAGATCAAGGAGACCGGCCGGCTGCGGCTGCTGGACTCGCACGAGATCCCGTTCTCCTTCGACGACGACCTGGTCCTGCACCGCCGCAAGGCCCTCCCGTACCACGCCAACGGCATGACCATCCGGGCGCACGACGCCTCGGGCACGGAACTGCTGTCGAAGACGTACTACTCGGTCGGCGGCGGGTTCGTCGTGGACGAGGAAGCGGTCGGCGCGGACCGGATAAAACTCGACGACACGGTCCTGAAGTACCCGTTCCGCACGGGCGACGAGCTGCTGCGCCTGGCGAAGGAGACCGGCCTGTCGATCTCCTCGCTGATGCTGGAGAACGAGCACTCCTGGCGCACGGAGGACGAGATCCGGGCGGGCCTGCTGGAGATCTGGCAGGTGATGCAGCGGTGTGTGTCCCGGGGCATGTCCCGCGAGGGCATCCTGCCGGGCGGCCTTCGAGTCCGCCGCCGCGCCGCCATGACGGCTCGTCAACTCCGGGCGGAGGGCGATCCGTTGGCCCACTCGATGGAGTGGATCACGCTGTACGCGATGGCGGTGAACGAGGAGAACGCGGCCGGCGGCAGGGTCGTGACGGCTCCCACCAACGGCGCGGCCGGCATCATCCCGGCGGTCCTGCACTACTACATGAACTTCGTGCCCGGCGCCGACGAGGACGGAGTCGTCCGCTTCCTGCTCGCCGCCGGCGCCATCGGCATGCTCTTCAAGGAGAACGCCTCCATCTCCGGCGCCGAGGTCGGCTGCCAGGGCGAGGTCGGCTCCGCCTGCTCCATGGCCGCCGGCGCCCTCGCCGAAGTCCTCGGCGGCTCCCCCGAGCAGGTCGAGAACGCCGCCGAGATCGGCATGGAACACAACCTCGGCCTCACCTGCGACCCCGTCGGCGGCCTGGTCCAGATCCCCTGCATCGAACGCAACGGCATGGCCGCGGTGAAGGCGGTCACGGCGGCCCGCATGGCGATGCGCGGCGACGGTTCGCACAAGGTGTCCCTGGACAAGGTCATCAAGACGATGAAGGAAACGGGCGCCGACATGAGCGTCAAGTACAAGGAGACGGCCCGCGGCGGGCTGGCGGTCAACATCATCGAGTGCTAGGGAAATCAGGCCTTCCCTGATCACGAGGCGGAATATCCCCGGGACCATCTTGACTCCGGCGATCTTCGCCACCGGCTTGCCCTGCGCGGACAAGAGCAGCGTCCGGTCCCGCCGCCAGGTCACCACTCACCCGGCGCCTCTGCGGACGATCCCTGACAGGCGCTGTCTCTCGTCGTCATCGATCCCGCGGACGCGTACTCGTTCCGCCACCCCAGCCTGACGACACCACGCCGCCCGATGGGCGGGGCTTTACGACCGATCCGGTGAAATGCAGAGGCATGTCGCAAGATCAGTACTCTCCGTGTCTACATAAGTACTATCAGTAACATCATCGGCTGATCCGACTGCCATGCAGCGGATCGGCACCCGGAGGCTGAAGTGGGAACGCTGAACAAGCTGGAACAGCGCTTCGAGGCTCTAGTCAACGACACCTTCGCCAAGATCTTCAGATCCGCCGTGCAGCCCCTGGAGTTTGCCGGCGCGCTCCGGCGCGAGTGCGACGTCAACGCCAGGATCTGGATCCAGGGCTGCACCATCGCACCCAACGGTTTCGTCGTCGAACTCAGTCCGGGCGACCACGAGGCTTACGGCGCATGCCTGGTCATGCTCGGCGAACAGCTGGTCGAGAAGGTCCGCGCACATGCCGAGGAACAGCACTACTCGTTCGTAGGTCCGTTGAAGGTTCAGCTACAGCGGACGGAGAACTTGAAGGTCGGGCAGTATCGCGTGCGCAGCCGCCTCGAGGTGCCGCCCGAGGTCCAGCACGCCCAACCGCCGCCGCATGTCCTGCGGGGCTACAAGCGGGCACTGACCCCTGATCAGTTTATATCAATGGGGCTTTCATTCAGCGAAAACGGCAGCTTGATCCGCGCCACCCCGCCGAGCACTCTCGTCGCGCCACCGCGGCCGCTCCGCCCCATCGAGCCCGTGACGGACCGCCCGGGCGTCGTTGTCCTGTCTCGGTCCGGTCACGCGGTGCGTGCCCCCGCGTCCGGGCAGGGCGGGCGTCCGGCGCTCGAGCCCGCAGGCGTGGTACCGGGCGTAAAGCCTGCCCGCCGCCACGCCGTCGACTCCGTGCCCGAGGGGCCCACCATCTCGCCGAAAGGACAGAACATGACGAACGATCGCGACACGTACGCCGACGATCCTGCACCCGGCAGGGGCCGGGAGCTCTCCGACGGGCTCGTTCCCACGCCGCCGGACCCGCACCTCGCCGGCGGGCCCCAGGCCTCCGTGCCGACGGAGCCGTTGACCAGCCCGCGGGCGGCCTACGAGACCGTGACGCCGGGCGGGCCGGCGGAGAATCACTCCCCGGCGTCTGCGGGGAACCGCTTCGGCGCAGTACCCCTTGCGATTCCCTATGACAGGGGAGCGCCGGCGACCCGGGTCGCCGGCGGGACAGCGCCCTACGCTCGCCCGCCGGCGCACCACACTCCGGCCCCATGGCCGGAGCCGGACTGGAACGGCCGCGGGGTACTGGGGCACAGTGCGACTGTCGAGCTGTCCCCCGACCGACTGCTGCGCGGCCAGCCCAACGGCCGAAAGATCCTCAGCCGGTTGCGCATCGGCGGGAGGACCGCCGAACGAGAGCGCCAGCAGAAGTTGGCCATCCTCCGTACGCCGGTGATGCAGTGCCACAAGATCGCCGTCATCAGCCTCAAGGGCGGAGTCGGCAAGACGACCACCACGACCGCCCTGGGCGCGACTCTCGCCACCGAGCGGCAGGACCGGGTCGTCGCGATCGACGCCAATCCGGACGCAGGCACCCTCAGCCGCCGTGTCCGTCGCGAAACCGGCGCGACCATCCGCGACCTCGTAGCCGAAATCCCGAACCTCACCAACTACATGTCCGTACGGCGCTTCACCTCCCAGTCCACGAGCGGCCTCGAGGTCCTGGCCAATGAGGTGGACCCCGCTCTCTCGACGGCGTTCAACGACGAGGACTACCGACAGGTCGTCAACTGCCTGGGACAGCACTACCCGATCATCCTCACCGACTCCGGCACCGGCCTGCTGCACAGCGCGATGCGGGGCATCCTGGATTTCGCCGATCAGCTGATCGTGGTCGCCACGCCCAGCGTGGACGGCGCGACCAGCGCCAGTACCACCCTGGACTGGCTCATTGCGCACCAGTACGAGGACCTCGTCAGCCGGAGTATCACCGTGGTGTCCGAGGCGCGCCGGAAGAGCAAGGTGGTGAAGGTGAACGAGGTCGTGGACCATTTCCGTGCCCGTTGCCGGGGTGTGGTGATGATCCCGTTCGACGAGCACCTCGCGACGGGCTCGGAGGTCGATCTGGAGCAGATGAAGGCACGGACCCGCGAGGCCTACTTCGACCTGGCGACGCTGGTGGCCGCGGACTTCCCTCGTACCCAGCCCGAGGCCGTGAGCTGGGCGGCCTCCTACCCTCACTCGGGATACAACGCGCCCAGCTATTTCGCCGCTCCTGCACGGGCGTGATCTGTCACCGGAGTCGATCTGCCGGCTGATTTCGAGGCGCCGGCCCTGGAGGACCCGGCGGTGGGAGGAGACGCCGACGCGGTTGCGGAACTGCCCTGCCGTACGAGCCCGACACGAGAGGCCCCCGGATCCGTCCGGGGGCCTCTCACCAGGTAGCACCCTGCATTTGGGACGTACGGCGCCGGTTCGTCAGAATGCAGCCATGCGCGCAGGCAGCGCCCGGCCCTCGACGGTCGGTACAGTCCCCGAGGTGACTCGAGGCGAGCCCGCTCGTACCGAATCCACAGGTCGAACATCGAGTGCCGAGGGAGCTTCCCCCGATATGAGCAGGTCCGTCGTCAGCGCTGTCAGCAGCAGCGGCACGTACTCCTTCACCAAGCCGAACCGGGAGAGCGTCACGCTGGTCGCCGGGATCGGGGTGGAGGGGGACGTGCATGCCGGGGCCACGGTGAAGCACCGGTTCCGGATGGAGAAGGATCCCTCGCAGCCGAATCTGCGGCAGGTGCACCTCATACACGAGGAGCTGTTCGAGGAGGTGCGTACGGCCGGGTTCGAGGTGGCCGCCGGACAGCTCGGGGAGAACGTGACCACGCGCGGGATCGACCTGCTCGGGCTGCCCGTCGGGGCTCGCCTGCGGCTCGGGGCCGAGGCCGTGGTCGAGGTGACCGGGCTGCGCAACCCCTGCGCCCAGATCGACGGCTTCCGGAAGGGGCTCATGAAGCAGGTCGTCGGGCGCGGGCCGGACGGCCGTCCGGCGTTCAAGTCCGGGATCATGAGCGTCGTGCTCAGCGGGGGCGTGGTGCGGCCCGGGGACTCGATCACCGTCGAGCTGCCGGACGGACCGCACCTGCCCCTCGCGATCGTCTGACCGGAACAGAACCCGGAACAGAACCCGGAAGGGGACCCTGACCCGGACCAGGAGCCGGTCTAGCCGCGGAACGCCGCGGGGCGTTCCGGGCTCGCCTCGGTCAGCGCCTTGGCGACCGCCTCCGCGCCGGCCTGCAGGCCGTAGACGGGGGTGTCGGGCTGCTGGCGCCAGGAGTCGGCGACGCCGCCCGTGTCGACGGTGTCGAAGCCGAGCTCGTCGATCAGGGCGCGGACCTTCGCTTTCGCCGGCTCGTCGCCGGCGACCGGGAGCGCCATGCGGTCGGGGTCGCCGGCCGGGAGCGCGCGGTCCAGGATGTCCTGGGCGTAGGTGCCGTTGAACGCCTTGACGACGGGGTGGCCGATCTGACGTTCCGTCCAGCCGCTCTCGGTGAGGCCCTCGTCCTCGATCGCCGCGATCCGGCCGTCGCGCTGCTGCGGGTAGTAGTTGTTGGTGTCGATGACGGCCACGTCGGCGGCCGCGCCGTCCAGGATGCCGGACGGCAGGTTCGGGACCGCCTTCACCGGGATCGTGATCACCACGACCTCCGCGCCCTTCGCCGCCTCCTCGACGGTGACGGGGGTCGCTCCCGTCTCCTCGGCGAGTTCCGTGAGCGTCTGCGGGCCGCGGGAGTTCGCGACGGAGACGTCATGGCCGAGGGCGGTGAGTCGCCGGGTGAGGTTGCCGCCGATGTTGCCCGCGCCGATGATGCCGATCTTCATGACTGGCCCTGCCTTCCGGAGTGGCACGTCGGATCCAGATAAGAATCAATGCGTGTGCATGCTTCTGAGCGGCGTCAACCGGAGTGGTTCGCCGGTTATTCCGGTGCGGCGAACGGATCCTCGAGTTCCGCCGTGAGCACGGGGGCCGCTGGAGCGAGCGCAGCGGGGCCTGAGGGCGGCCGGGTATGCGGAAGGGGCGCCCCGCGGCTGCGGGGCGCCCCTTTTCCGCGCGCGTCACTTGCTCAGGTAGGCCCAGAACTCGTCGAACGAGAGAACCTTGTCCCCGTTGAGGTCACGGCTCTTGATGAGGACCTCGGCGACCGCCTCGGTGACGTTCCAGTCACCCTCCTGAGCGAGGGCGGTCTTGAACTCGGCCGCGGTGATGAAGCCGTCACCGTCCGTGTCGATCCGCTGGAACTGCTTGCGCGCCTCTTCGATGTCGGCCACCGATCCGCCCCTTTTTCTTTTTCTTGTCCTGCTGTCGTACTGACGCAGGTCAGATTAACCGGCCGCGCGAGCGGCGAGTGCGGCGACCGCCCACGCGAACTCCTCCTGGTAGGCCGGCTGCGGGCCGAGCCCCTGCACGACGGCCGACAACTCCCGGTAACGCGCCACCTGTACGTTCGTCGCGGCGGTCAGCTTCTCCAGTACGGCGGCGGGGTCGGCGTCGCCGATCAGGCCCCGCACGATCTCCGCGGCCTCCGGGGCGTCGGGGGCGAGCCCCCTGCGCAGGGCGTCGCCGGCGAGCCGTACCAGCCGGCTGATGAACCACAGGGACGTGCCGGCCGGCGCCTCCGGCCCCCGGTCCGCCGCGTTGAACTCCACCGTCTGCCGCATCTGCGTCCGGAACGCCGGGTCCTGGATCAGCTCGGCCAGCTCCACCCAGGCGTCCACCTGCTCGGGGGTGGGGTCGTCCGGCAGGTCCGCCGCCGCGAACCGCAGCCGGGTGCGGATGTCGGGGTCGGCGGTGTCGAGGCCGTCGAAGATCTCCGCCATGAAGTCGTCGACGATCCGCGACCGCTCGGCCGCCGACAGTCGGGCCAGTCTGTTCATCAAGGTCGTCTCCTGTGCGTTCGCACCGCGTCGGGCCACCGACGACAGCACCGCACGGGTCACCTTCAGCGCTCTGATCTGCGCGTCCAGCGCGGTCACATGGGCCGCCGCGACCTCCGCGACCGTCCGTTCCCCGGCCAGCACCCGGCGCACGTCGGCCAGGCCGAGGCCCAGCTCGCGCAGGGTGCGGATCAGCTCCAGCCGGGCGGCGGACTCGGCGCCGTAGAGGCGGTAGCCGCCGGCCGACCGGGCCACGGGGGCCAGGACGCCCTCGTCGGACCAGTAGCGGATGGTGCGCACGGACAGTCCGGTGGCGCGGGCCAGTTCGCCGATGGTGAGGAGTCCGGTGCCGTCGTCGATCATGCCTGGGAGTCTGGACCTTCCAGCGGGTGGAGACTCAAGGAGCGCGGAGCCGCTCTTCATCGTCTCCTACCGGAAGATGCCCGTGTGGCCGAGGGAGTAGCGGCCGGGCTGGGGGTAGACGGCGAGGCCGTGCGGGCCGCTGCCGACCTTGATGCGGGCGAGCTGGCGGCCGGTGGCGGTGTCGATGGCGTACACCTCGGAGTTGTACCGCCCGGACAGCCACAGGACCTTGCCGTCCGCGGAGACGCCGCCCATGTCCGGGCTGCCGCCCTGCGGGAGTCGCCACTTCTTCGTGAGCCGGTTCTCCTGGAAGTCGAAGACGGAGACGCTGCCCTCGCCTCGGTTGGAGATGTACATCTCGCGGGAGTCGCGGCCGATGTACAGCCCGTGGCAGCCCTTGCCGGTGTGCAGGAACTCCGGCTCGCCGAACGTGTCGCCGTCGACGATCCACATCCCGTGGGCCATCATGTCCGCGACGTAGAACCGCTTCCCGTCGGGCGAGACCTTCACGTCCTGCGGCATGGCGCCCTTGAACGGCAGTCGCTGCTGTCCGACGACCTTCATCTGCTCGGTGTCGACCTTCAGCAGTTCGCCGCTGAACTCGCAGGACACGATGAAGTACCTCCCGTCGAGCGAGAAGTCGGCGTGGTTGACGCCGTAGCAGGTGACCGGTTCGGTCTTGATCCGCTTCATGGTGTGCGGGTCGCGGAAGACGAGCTCGCGGTCGAGGGAGGCCATGACGATCGCGTACTTGCCGTTGGGCGTGAAGTAGAGGTTGTACGGGTCGTGCACCTCGACCGATCTGCCCGCCTTGCCGGTCTTCGGGTCGATGGGGGTGAGGGTGTGCCCGCGGTTGTTGTTGACCCACAGGGTCTTCAGGTCCCAGGAGGGGACGACATGTTGGGGCTGGCGGCCGACGTGGACGGTCTCGATCACCGTGTACGTCTTCGGGTCGATGACGGAGACGGTGTCGGACTCGGTGTTGGGGACGTACACCCGGGACGGGAAGTCCTTGACGACCGGGGAGAGCCTGTTCGGGCGGTCGGCGGCGTAGACGTCCTTCGGGTCCAGCACGGGCGGCATGCCGGGCAGTCCGTCGACGAGCGGTTTCACCGGCTTCTTCACGGGCGCCGGCGCTGCCGCCCGGGTGGCCTTGGCCGCGCCGTCCTCGCCCTCGGCGCCGCAGGCGGCGAGGAGGGCGAGGGCGAGGACGGCCGGCAGGGCGCATTTCGCGAGGTTTCGGTGCATCAGCCGATCAGCTCCGTGGTGGTGACCGCGTGCAGTCCGCGGCGGGCGAGTTCGTCCAGGACGGCCGGAAGCGCGGCGACCGTGTCCGCGTACCCGAAGTGCAGGCTCACGACGGACCCGCCCCGGACCTGGCCGAGGACGTTGCGGGCGACGGCGGGAGCGCCGGGCGAGGTGAAGTCGAGGGAGTCGACGTCGTAGGAGAGGACGTGCGGGTAGCCGGCGCGGCGGGCCAGCGTCTCGACGAGCGGCGAGGCGCGGACGGCCCGGGAGGGGCGGAACCAGGTGCCGATGGACCCGGTGAGCCTGCGCAGCCGCTCGGCGCACCCGGCGATCTCGGCCGCCGCGTCCGTCTCCGACATGGCGTTGACGTCCAGGTGCCGCTGGGTGTGGTTGCCGAGGTCGTGACCGCCGTCCAGGATCCGGCGGGCCAGGTCGGGGTACTCGTCGAGCCAACTCCCGACCGCCAGGACGGTGACCCGGGCCCCGTGCCGCTCGGCTTCGCCGAGCAGGGCCCGGGCGACGGCGGGTTCCCCCTGCCCGTGGAAGGTGAGCGCGACCCGGGGACGGCCCCGGGGGCCATGGGCGATCTGGGCGGGCTGCCGGGGGAAGGCCCGGGGGCCGGGGGCCGCGCCGGCGGAGGGGGCTGTGCTCGCGGGCGCGCGGGGGGCGACGGCACCCGAGGGACTCCCGGAGGGCGAGCACGCGGCTGCACACGCACCCCCGGCGACGAGCCCGGCGCCCGCCCGCAGCAGATAACGACGGTCGGATGTGGTCACCCGCACCATTTAAGGGGCGAGATGTCGCAATCCCGACGATTGACCCACCCTTTCAGCCCGTCCGGCGTTCGAGGACGAGGCCGTCAGGCCGAAGCGGGGGCCTGGGGGCGGCAGCCCCCAGGGACGGCGACACCGGCACCGGGCGCCCGAGAAGGGACCCGGACCGACCTCGCGGCAGCGCCTAGCGGTCGGCGACCCTCATCTCGAACCAGGTCGTCTTGCCCCGGGGCAGCAGGTCCACGCCCCAGCGGTCGGACAGTTTGTCGACCAGGAACAGGCCGCGGCCGCTGACGTCCAGCTCCTGGACCGGCATCAGACAGGGGAGGCCGCGGGAGGGGTCGCGGACCTCGACGCGGATCCAGCCGCGGCGGCGGCGCATCCGGAGACCGAAGACGCGGGCGCCGGTGTGCCGTACGGCGTTGCCGACGAGTTCGGAGACGAGAAGGACCGCGTCCTCCGTCATCTTGGGGGTCAGTCCCCACTGCCTCAGGACGACGACCTGGGCCAGTCGGCGGGCCGTCGCGGCGGACTCGGGGCGGGACGGCAGCGGAACCTCGCCCTCCGTCGGGTTGCCGAACAACTCCAGCGCCTTGAGCGCCCGTTCGTCCTCGACCGCAGGCGACCAGCGCGCCGCGGTCGCACGGCCCGGTCCCCGCGGCTGTTCGATGCCCTCCAGCCCCGCCATGCCCCCATCATGGCCGCCCAGCACGCCCTCCGGGGCCGTTCCGACGGAATACGCCCCCCGGAATCCACCGTTCCGGATGATGCGTTCGGCATATGCCAGTGGCAGCGCAAAGCCTGACAAACCCGCGTCGACCTGCAGCAACGGCTCACTCACCGGCAATCCACAGGCTCCCTCGACAAGGCAGGCTTAAGGTCGCCTTAAGGTTTCGATAAACCGCCCCATCGAGGGACCAGGGTGGGACCCGGGTGAGACATCCCGTCAATTGCAAGTGATTCCGGGCAGTTTGAAGGAGACGTCACTCACAGGAACTTGGCCTTGCCCGGCCCTTCCTCCACGAAGCTGCGCATGCCGATCTCGCGGTCGGCGGTCGCGAACAGGCCCGCGAACCAGCTGCGTTCGACCGCCAGGCCGGTGTCGAGATCCGTCTCCAGGCCGGTGTCGATCGACTCCTTCGCGGCGCGCAGCGCGATCGCCGGGCCCTGCGCCAGCCTCGCCGCCCAGGCATGCGCCTCGGTGTACACGTCGGCGGCCGGGACGACCCGGTCCACCAGACCCAGACTCAGCGCCTCGTCGGCCTTCACCATCCGGCCCGTGAAGATGAGGTCCTTGGCCTTGGAGGGGCCGATCAGCCGGGCCAGCCGCTGGGTGCCGCCGGCGCCGGGGATCAGCCCGAGCAGGATCTCCGGCTGGCCCAGCTTGGCGTTGTCCCCGGCGACGCGGAAGTCCGCGCACAGCGCGAGCTCGCAGCCGCCGCCCAGCGCGTACCCGGTGACGGCCGCGACGACCGGCTTGGGGATCCGGGCCACGGCCGTGAAGGAGTCCTGCAGGGCGCGGGCGCGCAGGACCATCGCGGTGTGGTCCATCTCCTGCATCTCCTTGATGTCCGCGCCCGCCGCGAACGCCTTCTCGCCGCCGTACACGACGACCGCGCGGACGTCGTCCCGCCGGGTCGCCTCCTCGGCGAGCTCCTTGAGACGGTCCTGCGTGGCGATGTCCAGCGCGTTCATGGGCGGGCGGTCGAGGCGGAGCGTGCCGACGCCTTCGGCGACTTCGAGATTCACGGTCATGCCAGCAGGTTAACGGGGGCTAACGACGGTGGGCCCGGTGCTGTGTGTCACAGCGCCGGGCCCGTCGTCAGGGGACTGCTACTTCTTCCACTCCGCCCAGGGGATGTTCCAGCCGTTGAGGCCGTTGGCCGGGTCGACCGTCGGGTCGGTGGAGTTCTTCACGGTCACGACGTCGCCGACCATCGAGTGGTTGAAGAACCACGCGGCGGCGATGGAGCTGTCGTAGCCGCCGCGCACGTCCCGCAGGCCGATGCAGCCGTGGCTGGCGTTGTAGTTGCCGAAGGCGTCGCCGCCCCAGTAGTTGCCGTGCACGAAGGTGCCGGAGTTGGTCAGCCGCATGGCGTGCGGGACGTCCTTGATGTCGTACTCGCCGTCGTAGCCGACCGTGTCGCCGTTCATCCGGGTCACGGTGAACTTCTCGCTGATGACCATCTGGCCGTTCCAGGTCGCGTAGCCGGGCTTGCCGGTGGTGACCGGGATGGTCTTGACGACCTTGCCCTCCTGCATGACCTTCATCGTGTGCTTCTTGGCGTCCACCACGGACACCTGGTCGCGGCCGATGGTGAAGGACACGGTCTTGGACTGCTCGCCGTAGACGCCCTTGCGGCCCTCGACGCCGTCGAGGTTGAGCGAGACCGTCACCTTGGTGCCGGCCTTCCAGTACTTCTCGGGACGGAAGTCCAGGCGGTCGTTGCCGAACCAGTGGCCCTCGACCTCGACGGCCGGCACGGTCTTGATCGTGATGGCCTTCTCGACGTCGGCCGGCTTGGTGATGCCACGCGTGAAGTTCACCGAGAACGGCATGCCGACGCCGACGGTGGAGCCGTCCTCGGGCGTGAAGTTGCCGATGAAGGTGTTCTTCGGGCTCAGCGTGGTGAAGGAGGAGTCCTCGGCGGCCGTCCGGCCCGCGGAGTCCTTGGCGACCGCGTGCACCTGGTACGCGGTGGACGCGGCCAGATGCGTGGCGGGCGTCCAGCCGGCGCCGTCGGCCGAGATCGCGCCGTCGATCTTCTTGCCCTTGGCGTCCTTGACGGTGACCTCGGTCAGCTTGCCCTTGGCCGCGCTGACCTTCAGGGCGCCGCTGGTGTCCACGTCCTTCGCGCCGGTCTTCGGGGCGATGGTGACGACCGCCTCCGACTGCTTGCTCTCGGCGGCGGCGGAAGCGCCCTTGTCGCCGTCGTCCTTGGCGGTGGACCCGGAGTCCGAGTCCCCGCCTCCGCCGCACGCCGTGACGGCCAGCAGCAGCCCTCCGACGATCAGCGCCAACCGCTTGTCACGGCCGCGCGAGCGCCCCCCAACCGACGCCCCCGATATCGGTCGCACGTTCAAAGTCGTTCTCCCCACTCCCCCGGGCCCTCCCCGGGCCCGCAGCGACGCGTCACCCGCGTTCGCCGCATATTAACCACATGGTCAGCGGCCCCGGCGGGCCAAGATTGTCACCGTTCGGTCCCAAGTAGGACCGGGAATGCGGGGGGAAGGTTGCATGCGGGGCGGGGTCAGTTCACGGCGCCTCCGGCGAGCCACTCCTGCCAGCTCATGTTCCAGCCGCCGAGCCCGTTGTCGGGGGCGACCACCTTGTCCTTGCTGTGGACGACCTCGACGACGTCCCCGACGAGACTGCGGTCGAAGAACCAGCCCGCGGGCGTGTCCGCCCCGCCCCCCTTGACGTCCCGCAGACCGACGCAGCCGTGGCTGACGTTGGCGTTGCCGAAGACGTCCTCCGCCCAGTAGTTGCCGTGCAGGAAAGTGCCGGAGCTGGTCAGGCGCATGGCGTGCGGAACGTCCGGGATGTCGTACTCGCCCTTGCCGTCGGCCTTCTTGAAGCCGACCGTGGCGCCGTTCATCCGGGTCAGCTCCAGCATCTCGGTCACCACCATCTTGCCGTTGTACGTGGTGTTCTTCGGCGCCCCGGCCGTGATCGGCACGGTGGCCAGCAGTTCGCCGTCGCGGCGCACCTGCATGGTGTGCTTCGCCGCGTCCACCAGGGACGTCTGGCTGCGGCCGACGGTGAACGAGAACGACTTCTGCTGCAGCCCGTAGACGCCGGGCGCCCCTTCGACGTCCCGCAGCCCGAGCGCGACCGTGACCCGGGTGCCGGGCTTCCAGTACTCCTCGGGGCGGAAGTCGAGCCGGGTGTTCCCGAACCAGTGGGGCCGGATGTCCGCCGCCGGTTCGGCCGTCACCCTGACGGCCCGTTCGACGGCCGCGCGGTCGTCGATCTCCCGGTTGAACTCCAGCGAGACGATCATCCCGGTGCCGACGGTGGAACGGTTCTCGGGGGTGACGTAGCCGATGAAGCGCTCCTTGGGGACGTAGGTGGTGAACGTGGTGTGGCGGGCCGAGCGGTTGCCCTTGCCGTCCAGCGCCACGACGTCCACGGTGTAGCGGGCGGCGAGCCCGAGCCGGTCGTCGTCCGGCTGCCAGCTCAGACCGTCCGCGGCGATCCGGCCCGGGACGACGGCCTCCCGGGCGTCCTGCGACCGGACGACCTTCACCGACTCCAGCCGTCCGTCGGGCACCCGCACCCGCAACTCCTCTCCGGGCTGCACGCCCTTGGCGCCGTCCGCCGGGGCGACCCGGATGACGTCCTCGGGGGCCGGGGGTTTGCCGACCATCCGGTCGAGCCCGCTCCGGCTGTCGCCGCCGGTGCAGCCCGCGGCCCCAGCCAGTAGTCCTGCCCATGTCATTACGGCGGCCAGTGCGACCCCCGCGCGCCGTGCGCGCCCTTGTACGTGCCTCACGGCGTACCCAACGATCGGGCACGCTCCGGGGAAACGTGAGTGCGACGGCCGCTCTGGGCAGAAAAGGGGGGAGGACGACGCGACGAGGGGCCGCGGCGGGACACCGCGCGCTCTTTCCCCACGTCGTTCCATGAGCCGCGGGAGGCAAGCCGGTGTCCAGCGCAGCCGAGCAGGAGGCGGTGGCGGCAGAACGCGCCACGCCGGACATCGTCGTGAACGGTGCGCCGCGCAAGGTGCCGGGACCGCCCGTGCGGCCGGGTGCGTCCACGCCGTTGGGCGCCCGGTTCCGGGTCGGCCCGGACGGGGTCGCGGGCACCAACTTCGCGCTGTGGGCGGGCGGGGCGGAGTCCGTCGAGCTCTGTCTGTTCGACGAGGCGGGGCGGGAGACACGGGCCCGGCTGACCGAGCTCACGCACGAGATCTGGCACGGCTTCGTGCCCGGGGTCATGCCGGGCCAGCGCTACGGCTACCGCGTGCACGGCCGCTGGGACCCGTGGACCGGGGGCCGCTGGAACCCGGCGAAGCTGCTCCTGGACCCCTACGCCCGCGCGGTGGACGGCGAGTTCGGCCTGCCCCCGGAGGTGTACGGGCATGTCCGCGACTGGCCCCAGCAGCAGGTCGCCGACACCGTCCGCGACGAACGCGACTCGGCGCCGTTCGTCCCCAAGGGCATCGTCGTGCACGATGACGACGACTGGGCCGACGACCACCGGCCGAAGACCCCGTGGGCGGACTCGGTGATCTACGAGCTGCACGTCCGCGGCTTCACCCGGCTGCACCCGGGCATCCCGGAGGAGCTGAGGGGAACGTACGCCGGTCTGGCGCACCCGGCCGCGGTGGACCATCTGGTGAAGCTGGGCGTGACGGCGGTGGAGCTGCTGCCCGTCCACCAGTTCGCGCACGAGGACCATCTGCTGCGCCGCGGTCTGAAGAACTACTGGGGCTACAACTCGATCGGCTACTTCGCCCCGCACGCCGCGTACGCCGCCACCGGGACGACGGGCCGGCAGGTCGGCGAGTTCAAGCGGATGGTGCGCGCCCTGCACGCGGCCGGCATCGAGGTCATCCTGGACGTCGTCTACAACCACACGGCGGAGGCGGGCGAGCTCGGCCCGACCCTCTCCCTGAAGGGCATCGACAACCGCGGCTACTACCGCCTCCAGTCCGACGCCCGCCGGTACGCGGACTACACGGGCTGCGGGAACACCCTGCACGTGGTCCAGCCGCATGTGCTGCGTCTGATCACCGACTCGCTGCGCTACTGGGTGACGGAGATGGGCGTCGACGGCTTCCGCTTCGACCTGGCGGCGGCCCTGGCCCGCTCCATGCACGACGTCGACATGCTCTCCCCGTTCCTGGCGGTGATCGCGCAGGACCCGGTGCTGCGCCGGGTCAAGCTGATCGCGGAGCCGTGGGACGTGGGCTCGGGCGGCTACCAGGTGGGCGCCTTCCCACCCCTGTGGACGGAGTGGAACGACCGCTACCGCGACACGGTCCGCGACTTCTGGCGGCACGCGCTGCCGGACGTCCGGGAGATGGGCTACCGCCTGTCGGGCTCCAGCGACCTGTACGCGTGGGGCGGACGGCGACCGTACGCGTCCGTCAACTTCGTCACCGCGCACGACGGTTTCACCCTGCGCGACCTGGTGTCCTACGAGCGCAAGCACAACGAGGCCAACGGCGAGGGAAACCGGGACGGCACGAACGACAACCGTTCCTGGAACGGCGGGGTCGAGGGCCGGACCTCCGACGAACGCGTACTGGCGCTACGGCGCCGCCAGCTGAGGAACCTGCTGACGACCCTGCTGCTGTCGACGGGCGTGCCGATGCTGGTCGCGGGCGACGAACTCGGGCGCACGCAGGGCGGCAACAACAACGCCTACTGCCAGGACAACGAGATCAGCTGGGTGGACTGGGGGCTGCTGGAGGACCCGGGCTGGCGGGCCCTGTACGACCTCACCGCCCGGCTCATCGCGCTGCGCCATCGTCACCCGGTGCTGCGGCGCCGGGCGTTCTTCTCCGGGCGGGCCCACTCGGTGGACGGGCTGCGGGACCTGGCCTGGTTCACGCCGCGGGGCGCGGAGATGACGGAGGGCGACTGGTACGCGCCCGCCGCGACGCTGGGGATGTACCTGTCCGGGCGGGACATTCCCGGCCGGGACGAGCAGGGCGCGCCGATCACCGACGACAGCTTCCTCGCGGTGCTGCACGCGGGGGACGGACCGGTCGACTTCGTCCTGCCGGGGCCGCCGTGGGCGGAGCGGTACGAGGTGGTCGTGGACACGTCGAGGGAGGAGCAGGGGGAGGCGCCGGGGGTGACGCACCCCGCGGGGGCGGCGGTGCGGGTGCCGGGGCGGACGGTGCTGCTGCTGCGCGTGGTGGGGTGACGGGTCCCGCGGGCGGGACGGGTGCTCACGGCCGGTCCCGGCCCAGAATCCCCCGTTCGTACGCCCTCGCCACCGCCGCCGCACGGTCGTTGACGGACAGCTTGGCGTAGAGGTGGGTGAGGTGGGTCTTCACCGTCGCCTCGCTGATGAAGAGCTCGCGGGCGATCTCGCGGTTGGACGTGCCCTCGGCGACCAGCGCCAGCACCTCCCGCTCGCGGGCGGACAGGGGCTCGTTGCCGCCGGGGGCGCGGACCGCGGAGACCAGCCGGGAGGCGACCGCCGGGGAGAGGACCGTACGGCCTTCCGCGGCGGCCCGCACCGCCGCGAAGAGCTCCTCGCGCGGCGCGTCCTTGAGGAGGTAGCCGGTCGCGCCCGCCTCGATCGCCGGGATGGTGTCGGAGTCGGTGTCGTACGTGGTCAGGACGAGGACCTTGGCGCGCGAGCGGCGGCGGGTGAGTTCGGCGATGGCGGCCACTCCGCCGCCGCCCGGCATGCGCAGGTCCATGAGGACCACGTCGGGGTCGAGTTCGGCGGCCCGGGTCAGCGCCTCCTCGCCGCTCGCGGCCTCGCCGAGGACGGTGAAGCCGGGTGCGGAGTCGAACATGCCGTGCAGACCGTCCCGTACGACGGGATGGTCGTCGACGATCAGGAGGCTGATCACCAGGTCATCGCTCATCGCGGACCAACGGTACGCGAGCCGACAGCGCCGTGCCGTGGCCCGGCTCGGACTCGACGGTGAGCGAGCCGACGATGCGTTCGGCGCGGGCGCGCATGCCGTCGAGGCCGAACCCGCCGACGGGGGTGCGGGCGGGGAGAGCGAGGGGGTCGAAGCCGCGGCCGTCGTCGCGGATGTCGAGGATCACCTCGTCGCCCAGGAAGGAGAGCGTGACGCCGACGCGGGTCGCGTGGGCGTGCCGGGACGCGTTGGACAGGGCCTCCTGGACGATCCTCAGGAGGGTCGCCGCGACCTCCTCGTGGAGTTGTTCCGCGGTGCCGGTGACGGTGAACCCGGCGCGGACGCCGGTCCGTTCGCCCCATTCGGCGACCGTCTTCTGCAGGGCTTCGGGCAGTCCGTCGCTCTCCAGCGCCACCGGGGCCAGGTTGTGCACCGAGCGGCGGGCCTCGCCGAGGCTGTGCCGGGCCAGGTCCATGGCGCGGCCCACGTGCTCGCGCGCACCGGCGGGGTCGGGGGTGTTCGCGACGACCTGCAGCTGGGCGATGATGCCGGTCAGGCCCTGGGCGAGGGTGTCGTGGATCTCGGCGGCGAGGCGTCGGCGTTCGTCGGCGACGCCCGCTTCCCGCGCCTGGACGAGGAGTTGGGCGTGCAGGGCGGCGTTCTCCGCCAGCGCCTGCTGCAACGCCGCGTTGGTGCGTTCGAGTTCGGCGATGGTCCCGGCGCGGGCGCGGGAGCGTTCCTCCTCCTGGTGGGTGAGGTTCCCCACGACGATCCACAGCACGTTGTTGACGACGAGGAGCCCGGCGAAGACCGCCCACTGGGTGCCGCCGTGGATCGGCAGCCCGCCGGACTGCGCGCCCGCCACGGGGATCGACGTGGCGACCAGCGCGAGCCGCTGCCGGAGCCGGCCGGGGATCACCTCGTCGGCGTCGAAGTAGCCGGTGGCCGCGAAGAACGCGAAGAACGGGTTCAGCCAGGTGAGCGCGAAGGCGAGCGCCCACCGGACGACGTAGTACGTGACGCCGACGGCGGACGGCTCCCGCCGCCGCCCGTAGCGGCCCCAGAGCAGCTGGAGCGCGATCGCCACGAGGACCAGCCCGCCGACCGCCCACCGTTCGGCCGGGCCGGGCGTCAGAGCGGCGGTGACGCACGCGAACAGGACCGCGAAGCCGAGCATCACGTACGGCCCCCAGCGGTTGGCCTGCGCCCACCGCTGTTCGAGCTGGACGTCCGCCTCCGTCACTCCTCCAGTCTGCACCGTGCGGATCCCCCTACTCCCAGCGGAACCAGCGGGCCGCCGCGCCGGTCAGCAGCAGGATCCAGATCGCCAGTACGCCGAGGTGGCTCCAACCCGGCCAGTGACCCGCCGCCGCCTGGTCCAGGGCCTGCGCGGCCGCCCCGAAGGGGGTGCAGCCGACGATCCGGGCGAGGACGTCCGGCATGGCCTGCACCGGCAGCCACAGGCCCGCGCAGAACATCGACGGAAAGAACACGGCGGACCCGATCGCGCCGGCGATCTTCGTCGTGCGGGACAGGGCCGACACCACCGATCCGAGTGCGAGCGCGACCGCGGCGGCGAGCAGCAGGGCGAGGGCGTAGCCGACGGGCTGCTTCGGCAGGCGTACGTCGAAGCCGAGCCGCCCGACGGCGAGGACGAGCAGCGCGGACGCCAGCGAGGCCGCGCCGTGGACCAGCATCTGGGCGCGGAGCAGGGTGGACGGCCGGACCGGCGTGGCGGCCATACGGCGCAGGATGCCGCGCTCCCGGTAGCCGGTGAGGGTCTGCGGCATCGACTGCAGGCCGCCGACGATCAGACCGAGCAGGACGGCGACCGGGACGTACGCGTCGATGGTGCGCAGGCCGCCGAGATCGGCGCTGTGCTGCCGGAAGGACGGGACGGAGCCGAGGATCACCAGCAGCAGGGTGGGGAACGCGGTGATCCAGAAGAGGCTGCCGGGTTCGCGGCGGAACAGGCGGACCTCGGTGCGCAGTACGGCGGTGCTCATGCCGCTGCCTCCTTCGTCAGGTCGAGGAACGCGTCGTCGAGCGTGGCGTCCAGGACGCGGAGCTGGTGGGCGGTGATGCGGTGGCGGGCGAGGAGGGTGAGGACGGCGTCGACCGTCTCGTCGGTGCCGGACAGCGAGACCCGGCCGTCCTTGCAGTCCAGGGACGCGAGCCCGGGGAGCGCGTTGAGGTCGTGGTCGTCCAACCGGGCGGACGGGGTGAAGCTGATGACCGTCGCCCCCGCCGAGCGGCGGACGATGCCGCCCGGGGTGTCCAGGGCGATCACCCGGCCCTTGTCGATCACCGCGATCCGGTCGCACAGCCGCTGGGCCTCCTCCATGAAGTGGGTGACCAGGAGGACGGTCACGCCGTTCGCGCGGATGTCCTCGATGAGCTCCCAGGTGTCCCGGCGGGCCCTGGGGTCCAGACCGGTCGTCAGCTCGTCCAGGACGACGATGCGCGGGTCCCCGATCAGGGCGAGCGCGATGAACAGGCGCTGCCGCCGGCCGCCGGAGAGCTTCCCGAACCGGGTGGAGAGCGTGGGGGTCAGACCGAGGCGCTCGGCGAGGGGCGCCCAGTCGAGCGGCCTCGGGTGGAAGGAGGCGTACAGCTCGAGCGCCTCGCGGACGGTGAGCTTCGGCTGCAGCTCGCTCTGCTGGAGCTGCGCGCCGAGGACGCGGGCCACGCGCGCGTGGTCGGCGACGGGGTCGAGACCGGCGACCCGGACCCGGCCCGCGTCGGGCGCCCGCAGGCCCTCGACGCACTCGACGGTGGTCGTCTTGCCGGCGCCGTTCGGGCCGAGGATCCCGAAGATCTCGCCCTCCTCGACGGTGAAGGAGACGCCGTCGACGACCGCACGGCCGTCGTAGGACTTGCGCAGATCGCTGACTTCGATGACGGGCATGGCCCCAGCGTTCCGTCCGGCGCCGGGCCCGCACATCGGCCGGCTCGCTCGAACGGGCATCCGCCGATCGGTTGACACGGCGCTACGACCGGTCGTGGCCGGCCCCTGAACCACCGCGAAAAACGCAGGTCGTAGGTCCGACGTCGAATGCCGATCGGGCCAAAACTCGGTGGGCGATGTCAGTGCCGATCCGTAGGCTCGCCCGTGATGCCGACGACACGTGAGAACACCGAGGACCGGTCCGCGGTGCGGACACTGCTGCGCCTGTGGCCGTACGTACGCCCCGCGCGGGCGCGGCTGTCCGCGGCCGCCTTCGTCGCGGTCCTCGCCTCCTGTACGGGTCTGGTGATCCCGCTCGTCCTGAAGTGGATGGTGGACGGGCCGGTCGCCGACCGGGACCGCGCCGGGGTGTGGCTGGGCGCCCTCTGTCTGCTGCTGCTCGGGTTCGCCGAGGCCCTGCTGTTCGGGGCGAGACGCTGGCTGGTGGCGCGCCCGCTGTCGCACGTCGAGGCGGAGATGCGGGCCGCTCTGTACCGGCGGCTGCAGCGGCTGCCGGTGGCGTTCCACGACCGCTGGCCGTCGGGTCAGCTGCTGTCCCGGGCGACCGCGGATCTGGGTCTGGTGCGTATGTTCCTCGCCTTCCCGCTGACGTTCCTGCTGGTCAACAGCGTGACCATCGTCATCGGTGTGATCATCATGCTGCTCCAGGACTGGACGCTCGGCCTGGTGATCCTGGGGCCCGCGATCCCGGTCATGGTGATGTGCGTGGTCTTCGAGCACCGGTACGCGGTCGTGGCGCGGCGCGCGCAGGACCAGGTCGGCGATCTGACGACGGTCGTCGAGGAGAGCGTCCTCGGGATCCGCATCATCAAGGGCTTCGGCCGGCACCGCAGCCAGGCGCAGGCCTTCCGGGAGATCTCGAAGTCCCTGCGCGGCACGGAGCTGGCCAAGGCGCGTCTCCTCGCCACGATCTGGGCCGTGATCGTGACGCTGCCGGAGCTCGCGATCGGGGCGGCGCTGGTGCTGGGCGCGGTGCAGGTCGCGGACGGGGAGCTGTCCGCGGGCACACTGGTCGCCTTCCTGTCGACGGCGCTCGCGCTGCGCTGGCCGGTGGACTCGATCGGCTTCCTGCTCGCGATGAGCCAGGAGGCGGCCACGGCGACCGAGCGCTACTTCGAGGTGATGGACGAAGAGCCCGAGAGCGAGAAGGCCGAGAGCGAGGAAGCCGAGAACCGGGAGGCCGAGAACGGGGAACGGGACAGGGACAGGGACAGCGTTGTCGGGGCGGACGCGACGGCCGGCGCCGGACTCCGGTTCGACGGCGTCGTCTTCCGCTACCCGGACGCCGATCCCACCTCCCCGCCCACCCTCGACCGCGTCGACCTGCACATCCGGCCGGGTGAGTCGATGGCCCTGGTCGGGGCCACCGGCAGCGGGAAGACGACGCTCACCGCGCTCGTCCCCCGGCTGCACGAGGCGACCTCGGGCCGGATCACCCTCGACGGCACGGACGTCACCGCGATGTCCCGCTCCGAGCTGCGCTCGAAGGTCGCCGTCGCCTTCGAGGAGCCCACCCTGTTCTCGGCGAGCGTCGGGGAGAACGTGCTGATGGGCACCGACGCGGAAGACGCCGGCCGCGACGAGCTGGAGCGGGCCCTCGCCGTCGCCCAGGCCGACTTCGTGCACGCCCTGCCGCAGGGCGCCGACACCCAGGTCGGCGAGCAGGGGCTCAGCCTCTCCGGCGGCCAGCGGCAGCGCCTCGCGCTGGCCAGAGCCGTGGTCGGGCGGCCCCGGTTCCTCGTCCTCGACGACCCGCTCTCCGCGCTGGACGTGCACACCGAGGCCGCCGTGGAGGCCGCGCTGCGCCAGGTCCTCGCCGACACGACCGCGCTGATCGTCGCCCACCGCCCCTCCACCGTGCTGCTCGCCGACCGGGTGGCTCTGCTGTCCGGCGGCCGGATCACCGCCGTGGGCACCCACCAGGAACTGCTGCGCGGCAACCCCGAGTACGCCCACCTCATGTCCGGAACCGGCCGCCAGGAGGACGACCGATGACCACCACCCCCACGACCTCCTCCCCCTCCACCGACCCCGCCTCGGCCTCGGAAGACCGACCGGAGGAGCTGCGTCCGTCGGCCGTCGAGGACCCCTTCGACAAGGACGTCCTGCCCACGCCGCCCGGTGCCACGAGCACGCTGCTGCGCTCCCTGCTCGCCCCCATGAAGGCCCGGGTCGCGCTCACCACCGTCCTGCTGCTGCTCCAGCAGGCGGCGGTGCAGGCCGGCCCGCTGCTGGTGGCGTACACCATCGACCGCGCCGTACCGGCCTTCCGGGCCGACGACCACGGGCCGCTGATCGCGGCCGGCGCCGGCTATCTGCTGTGCGCGCTGGTCTCCGGCACCCTGCAGTACGCGTTCCTGGTCGCCGCCGCCCGCGTCAACCAGGACGTGCTGCTCGATCTGCGCGGCCGGATCTTCCGCCATGCGCAGGCGCTCAGCATCGACTTCCACGAGCGCTACACCTCGGGCCGGCTCATCTCCCGCTCCACCAACGACGTGGAGGCCCTGCGCGAGCTCCTCAACGAGGGTCTGCAGGAGCTCGTGACGGTCGTGCTGTCCTTCGCGTTCATCTCCGCGATGCTGCTCTGGCTGGACCTGGGCCTGGGCGCCGTCGCCGTGGTCTCCTTCGTGCCGCTGTACCTCCTCGTCCGGGTCTACCGGCGGCGCGCCGGGCGGGTGTTCACCGCGCGGTCGACCGCGATCGCGGCCGTGATCGTGAAGTTCGTGGAGACGATGAACGGCATCCGCCCGGTGCGCGCGTTCCGCCGCGAGGCCGTCAACGACGCCGACTTCCGGGTCCTCAACCGGCGGCACGAACGCAGGAACGGCGACGCGCTGCTGGAGATGGCCCGGTATGTCGTCGGATCGCGGCTGGTCGCCAACACGGCGGTCGCGGGGATCGTGCTGTGGGGCGCCTCCCGGGTGGCGGACGGCACGCTGGAGCTGGGCGTGCTGGCGGCGGCGGTGCTGTATCTGCGGCGGCTGTACGACCCGATCGACCGGCTCGCCATGTTCCTCAACTCCTACCAGTCGGCGGCCGCCTCCCTGGAGAAGATCGCGGGGCTGCTGGCCCAGACGCCCACCGTTCCGGAGCCGGCCAAGCCGCGCGAACTCCCGCCGCTGGAGGGCGAGTCGCCCGGCCGCGAGGTCGTCTTCGACGGGGTCTCCTTCGGCTACCGCACGGGCGGCGAGGTCCTCCCCGGCTTCGATCTCACGCTGCCCGCCGGACAGACGGTCGCCGTCGTCGGCTCCACCGGCGCCGGCAAGTCCACACTGGCCAAGCTGCTCGCCCGCTTCTACGACCCCTCCGCGGGCCGGGTGCTGCTGGCCGGCGTCGATCTGCGCGAGCTGCCGGTGCCCGAGCTGCGGCGCGGGGTGGTCATGGTGACGCAGGAGGCGTTCCTGTTCTCCGGCACGGTCGCCGAGAACATCGCCATCGGCCGGCCGGACGCGAGCCGGGAGGAGATCGAGCGCGCGGCGAAGGCCATCGGCGCGCACGAGTTCATCAGCGCCCTGCCCGACGGCTACGACACCGACGTGCGCAAGCGCGGCGGCCGTATCTCCGCGGGCCAGCGGCAACTGGTCGCGTTCGCCCGGGCGTTGCTCGCCGACCCGGCGGTGCTGATCCTCGACGAGGCGACCAGCTCGCTGGACGTCCCCGGCGAGCGGGCCGTGCAGGCGGCGATGACGACGGTGCTGAAGGGCCGTACGGCGGTGGTGATCGCGCACCGGCTGTCGACCGTGGAGATCGCGGACCGGGTGCTCGTGATGGAGCACGGCCGGATCGTCGAGGACGGCAGTCCGGCCGAGCTGATCGCGGGCACCGGCCGGTTCGCGGATCTGCACCGGGCGTGGCGGGACAGTCTCGCGTGAGGCGGGGGGACGCCGCGGTCGACGTGCAGGGGGATCCCGGCGTCCCGGACTGCCGCAACGGCTGGGCCTATCTGGCCTGGCTGGTGCGCTGCCAGCCGTGGCGGGGAGTGGCCGGGGCGGTGCTGGCCAGCCTCTGGATGGTGCTGATGGCGATGGCGCCGTATCTGCTGTCGAAGGCGGTGGACGAGGGGCTGGAGCCCGGTGACACGGCCGCGCTGGTCGGCTGGACGGCCGCGCTGACGGTCGTCGGGGCGGCCAACTCCTGGGTGAGCATCATGCGGCACCGCACGATGACACGGCTGCGGATGGACGCGTACTTCCGCACGATCAAGGTGACCGTAGGGCAGGCGGTGCGGCTGGGGGACGCGCTGCCGCGCCGGACGGGCGCCGGGGAGGTCGTCACCATCGGCGTGGGCGACGTGCACACCATCGCGCAGGCGCTGACGGTGATCGGGCCCGGCGTGGGCTCGGTCGTCGTGTACGTGTTCGTCGCCGGGCTGCTGCTGGCCGTCTCGCCGCTGCTGGCGGCCGTCGTCCTGCTCGGGATGCCGCTCGTCGCCGTGCTCGTCGGGCCGCTGATGGCGCGGCTGCGCGGGGCGGAGAGCGAGTACCGGGACCGGCAGGGGATGCTCACGGCGCGGATCGGGGATCTCGCGGGCGGGCTGCGGGTGCTCAACGGGCTGGGCGGGAAGAGCCTGTTCGCGGACGGGTTCCGGCGGGACTCGGGGCGGCTGCGGGAGCAGGGCTACCGGGTGGGCTCGTCGGCCAGCTGGCTCCAGTCGCTGGGGGTGGGGCTGCCGAGGCTGTTCCTCGCGGCGGTGACCTGGCTCGCGGTCCGGGAGGCCGTCCAGGGGAAGCTGACGGTCGGCGAGTTGGTGTCGGTGTACGGCTATGTGGCCGTGCTGGTGGGCCCGGTGGCGTTCCTCGTCGACATGGGCTACGAGCTCAGCCGGGGCGTCGTCGCCGCCGACCGGGTCGTACGGCTGCTGCGGCTCGAACCCGATCCGGACACCGGGACGGCCGAGGCACCGGCCGAGGCCGCGGTGCTGCACGACCCGGGCTCGGGTGTGCGGGTACGGCCGGGCCGGCTGACCGCGCTGGTCGGGGCGCGCGCCCCCGAGCTGACGGCCCTGGTGGACCGGCTCGGACGGCTGGGCCCGACGGACGTCTCCTGGGGCGGGGTCCGGCTCGACGCGATCCCGCTCGCCCAGGTGCGGGCCAGGATCCTGGTCGCGGACAACGAGGCCGACCTGTTCGCCGGGCCGCTGCGCGAGGTGGTGGGCGGACGCGGCGACCCCGGCCCGGAGCGACTGCGGGCGGCGGTGCGGGCGGCGGCCGCCGACGACATCGTGCAGGGGCTCGCGGACGGGCTCGAGGCGCCGGTGACCGCGCAGGGCCGCAGTCTGTCCGGCGGCCAGCGGCAGCGGGTCCGGCTGGTGCGGGCGCTGCTCGCCGACCCGGAGGTGCTGCTGGCCGTGGAGCCGACGTCGGCGCTGGACGCGCACACGGAGGCGGCGGTGGCCGAGCGGCTGCGGGCGGCCCGCTCGGGCCGGACCACGGTCGTCACGACGACGTCCCCGCTCGTCCTCGACCAGGCGGACACGGTGCTCTACCTGGTCGACGGGAAGCTCGCGGCCACCGGACGCCATCGCGAGCTGCTGGAACGGGAGCCGGGCTACCGGGCATTGGTGGCACGGGACGCCGAGGACGCCGAGGACGCCGAGGACGCCGAGGAGGTCGTACGGTGACGGCCGACGGAAGGCGGCTGCCCGTCGCCGGGCCTGCCGAGGTGCGGCGGGCCGCGGGCAGACTGGTGCGGGCCGACGGACGAGCGGTGGTCGGGGTGCTGCTGCTCAACGTGCTGGCCGCCGCCTCGGGGCTGGCCGGGCCCTGGCTGCTGGGCCGGATCATCGACGAGGTGCGCGCCGGGCGCGGGATCGGGACGGTGGACCGGCTGGCCGCGGCGATCGCCCTGTGCGCGCTCGCCCAGCTGCTGCTGATCCGCTGGGCGCGCTACGCGGGGCACCGGTTCGGGGAGCGGACGCTGGCCCGGGTGCGGGAGGAGTACGTCGACCGGGCGCTGGCGCTGCCCGCGTCGGTCGTGGAGCGGGCCGGCACCGGCGATCTGACCACGCGTGGCACCGCGGATGTGGCGGCCGTCGGCACGACCCTGCGCGACGCCGGGCCGGAGCTGCTGGTCTGCAGCGTGCAGGCGCTGTTCACGCTCGCCGCGGTGTTCGTGGTCGACCCGCTGCTCGGCGCGGTCGGGGTGCTGGGGCTGACCCCGATCTGGTGCGCGCTGCGCTGGTATCTGCGCCGGGCCCGCTCGGCCTATCTCGACCAGAGCGCGGCGGACTCGGAGGTAGCCGAGTCGCTCGCCTCGACCGCCGCCGGGGCCCGGACCGTCGACGCGTTCCGGTTGGCGGAGCGACGGACGACGGCGAGCCGGGACGCGCTGGCGACGGCCCGCCGCACCCGCTTCCACACGCTCTATCTGCGGACGGTGTTCTTCCCGGTCGTCGAGGTGTCGTACTCGTTGCCGGTGGCGGGCGTGCTGCTGCTCGGCGGTGTGTTGCACGGGCGGGGCATGGTGAGCCTCGGGGCGGTGGTGGCGTCGGCGCTGTATCTGCGGCAGCTCACCGAGCCGCTCGACGAGATCCTGATCCGCGTCGAGCAACTCCAGTCCAGCAGTGCCTCGTTCGCCCGGGTCGAGGGGCTGGCGCAGGCGCCGCGGGCGGTGTCCGAGGCGTCTCCCGTCCCGGCGGACGACCGGATCGACGTGACCGGCGTGCGGTACGCCTACGAGCGGGGCGGCGAGGTGCTGCGCGGGGTCGATCTGACGGTGCGGCCCGGGGAGCGGCTCGCGGTCGTCGGCCCGTCCGGCGCGGGCAAGACCACGCTGAGCAGGCTGCTGGCGGGGGTGGACGCGCCGAGCGCGGGCACGGTGACGGTGGGCGGGGTGCCGGTCGCGGACCTCGCGCCCGAGACGCTGCGCCGGCAGGTCGTGCTGGTCACCCAGGAGCATCATGTCTTCCTCGGCACGGTCCGCGACAACCTGCTGATCGCCGAACCGGCCGCGGACGACGAGGCGTTGTGGGCGGCGCTGGCCGCGGTGGGCGCCGCGGACTGGGTGCGGGAGCTGCCCGGCGGCCTCGACGCCGTGCTGGGCGGGGACGGTTGCCGCACGGACGGCTCGCAGGCCCAGCAACTCGCCCTGGCCCGGGTGGTGCTGGCGGACCCGCACACGCTGATCCTGGACGAGGCGACGGCCCTGCTGGACCCGACGACCGCCCGGCACACCGAACGCGCCCTGGCGGCCGTGCTGCGGGGCCGTACGGTCATCGCGATCGCCCACCGGCTGCACACCGCCCACGACGCGGACCGGGTCGCGGTGATGGAGGACGGCCTGCTCACCGAACTCGGCACGCACGAGGCGCTGGTGACGGGGGACGGCGCGTACGCGGCGCTGTGGCGGACCTGGCACGGAACGCCCGCCGACGACCGCTGACCCCTTTGGTCCGTATATCGAACATGAACTCCCGGACAACGGACCGTTTCCGGCCAAATCTCTGACGCGGTCCTGACAGACAGCGCAATCCACTGCCACTCTTCCCACTGCTGGTTCACAGCAACCCCACAGCCCCCGGCTGCGGCGGGGGGCCGCTCCACGTACCGCCTTTGTTCTGCGTACCGCCTTTGTCGTGCCCGTACGGCCCACCCGCCGTCGGGTCTCCCCCTGGCCGCGTGATCCGCGGCCGCGCAGAAGGAGTCAGTGTTGAGCAGCAGTTCCTCTCACAGACGCACCCCCCACACCCCCACCCGTCGCGCCGCGGCCGTCGCCCTCGTGGGCGTCTCCGCGCTCATCGCCGCCGCCGTGCAGTCCGGCGCCGCGACCGCCGCCCCGGTGCAGGCGCCGTCGACCGCGGGCCGGGTCCTCCCGGGCGCCGAGTCGGTCCAGCTCACCCCCGCCCAGCGCGCCGAGCTGATACGCGCGGCCGACGCCGACAAGACGGCGACCGCCAAGGAGCTCGGCCTGGGCGCCAAGGAGAAGCTGGTCGTCCGGGACGTCCTGAAGGACGGCGACGGCACCGTCCACACCCGCTACGAGCGCACCTACGACGGGCTGCCCGTACTCGGCGGCGACCTGGTCGTCGAGTCCACGAAGGCCGACGCGACCGAGGCCGTCGTCAAGGCCACCGGCGCGAAGATCGCGCCGGCCACCACCGTGGCCGCCGTGCCCACCGCCAAGGCCGAGGCGCAGGCGCTGTCCGCGGCGAAGGCGGAGGACGCCAAGAGCCCCGACGTCAACCGGGCGCCGCGCAAGGTGATCTGGGCTGCGAGCGGCACGCCGACCGTGGCGTACGAGACGGTCGTCGGCGGGTTCCAGCACGACGGCACCCCGCAGGAGCTGCACGTCGTCACCGACGCCACCACGGGCGCGAAGCTGTACGAGTGGGAGGCGATCGAGACCGGCACCGGCAACACGGTGTACAGCGGCCAGGTCGCGCTGACCACCACCCAGTCCGGGTCGACGTACAACCTCACCGACGGCGCGCGCGGCGGCCACAAGACGTACAACCTCAACCGCGGCACGTCCGGCACCGGCACGCTGTTCTCCGGCGCCGACGACATCTGGGGCAACGGCGCCGCGTCGAACCTGGAGTCGGCCGCCGCCGACGCCCACTACGGCGCCCAGCTGACCTGGGACTACTACAAGAACGTGCACGGCCGGTCGGGCATCCGCGGCGACGGCGTCGGCGCGTACTCCCGCGTCCACTACGGCAGCAGCTACGTCAACGCGTTCTGGTCCGACAGCTGCTTCTGCATGACGTACGGCGACGGCTCGGGCAACGCCAACCCGCTGACGTCGATCGACGTGGCCGCGCACGAGATGACCCACGGGCTCACCTCCAACACCGCGGGTCTCAACTACAGCGGCGAGTCCGGCGGTCTGAACGAGGCGACCTCCGACATCTTCGGCTCGACCGTCGAGTTCTACGCCAACAACTCCTCCGACGTCGGTGACTACCTCATCGGCGAGGAGATCAACATCAACGGCGACGGCACGCCGCTGCGCTACATGGACAAGCCCAGCAAGGACGGCTCGTCCAAGGACAGCTGGTACTCCGGCATCGGCTCGATCGACGTGCACTACTCCTCGGGCCCCGCGAACCACTTCTTCTACCTGCTGAGCGAGGGCAGCGGCACCAAGACCATCAACGGTGTCACCTACAACTCGGCCACCTCGGACGGTCTGCCGGTCACCGGCATCGGCCGCGACAAGGCGGAGAAGATCTGGTTCCGCGCGCTGACCACGAAGTTCACGTCGACGACCAACTACGCGGGCGCCCGCACCGGCACCCTCGCGGCGGCGGGTGAGCTGTACGGCACGACGAGCGCCGAGTACACGGCGGTGCAGAACGCGTGGGCGGCCATCGCGGTCGGCTCGCGGCCCGGCGGCGGGGGCGGCGGCACGGTGTTCGAGAACACCGCCGACGTATCGATTCCGGACAACGGGGCGGCGGTCACCTCGTCGATCACCGTCTCCGGACGGACGGGCAACGCGCCGTCGAGCCTCCCGGTGGCGGTCGACATCACCCACACCTACATCGGCGACCTTCAGGTGCAGCTGGTCGCGCCCGACGGCACGGCGTACACGCTGAAGGCGTACAGCACCGGTGGCAGCACGGACGACATCAACACCACGTACACGGTGAACGCCTCCTCCGAAGTCGCCAACGGCGTCTGGCAGTTGCGGGTCCAGGACAACGCGGCCCAGGACACCGGCCGCATCAACGGCTGGAGCCTCACCTTCCCGTAGGCAGCACGCGCTCGCACGGACAGCCGTACGGGGACGCCGTCCCGGAGGTTCTTCCCCTCCGGGACGGCGTCCCCTTTTTGCCGGCCCCTTACCTACGGCCTGTTGGCCCTTTACACAGGTCAACTCCGTTTACATTCCAGCAATGTTCATTCAGACGTCTATTTTCAGCCAACATCACTTTGGGGTCCTGACATGTACGCGACCTGATGCGAGGCTTCCTCACACCCGCCGCACAACTTCACAGCCGTCACGGACAGCAGCCCCACGCCGTTCGGACCCCCCACATTTCAAGGAGCTTGTGTGACCTCCCTCTACGCGCGTCACAAGCGCACCACTCTGGCCATCGCCACCGCCGTCGCGGCCGGAGCGCTCGTCACCACCGGCCTGACCACCGGTACCGCCGCCGCCCAGACTCCCGCGGAGTCCAGCGGCACGTCGGTCCCGCTCGGCGCGCCGATCCAGCTGTCGCCCGCCGCCCGCACCACGCTGATCGCGCAGGAGCAGGCGGACGCGCCCGAGACCGCCGAGCGAATAGGCCTCGGCGCGCAGGAGAAGCTCGTCGTCAAGGACGTCGTGAAGGACGCCGACGGCACCGTCCACACGCGCTACGAGCGCACCTACGCGGGCCTGCCGGTCCTCGGCGGCGACCTCGTCGTCCACGAGTCCGCGACCGGTGGCGCCAAGGGCGTCACCAAGGCCAACTCGGCGACCATCAAGGTCGCCACGCTCACCCCGAAGGTCACCTCCGCCAAGGCCGAGACCCAGGCGCTGACCGCGGCCAAGGCCGCCGGCTCCGAGGCCACCGCCGCAGACCAGACCCCCCGCAAGGTCGTCTGGGCCGGCAACGGCACGCCCGTCCTCGCCTACGAGACGGTCGTCGGCGGCCTCCAGGACGACGGCACCCCGAGCGAGCTGCACGTCATCACCGACGCGGCCACCGGCAAGAAGCTCTACGAGTACCAGGGCATCGAGACCGGCACCGGCAAGAGCCTCTACTCGGGCACGGTCACCCTGGGCACGACCCTGTCGGGCTCGACGTACCAGCTGACGGACGGCACCCGCGGCAGCCACAAGACGTACAACAAGGCGCACGGCACGTCCTCCTCCGCGGGCACCCTGTTCACCGACGCGGACGACACCTGGGGCACCGGCGCGGCCTCCAGCTCCACCACGGACCAGACCGCCGCCGTCGACGCCGCCTACGGCGCGCAGACCACGTGGGACTTCTACAAGTCCACGTTCGGCCGCAGCGGCATCAAGAACAACGGCGTGGCCGCCTACTCCCGCGTCCACTACGGCAACGCGTACGTCAACGCGTTCTGGGACGACAGCTGCTTCTGCATGACGTACGGCGACGGCGACGGCAACACCCACCCGCTGACCTCGCTGGACGTGGCCGGCCACGAGATGAGCCACGGCGTCACCTCCAACACCGCGGGCCTGAACTACTCGGGCGAGTCCGGCGGCCTCAACGAGGCGACCTCCGACATCTTCGGCACCGGCGTGGAGTTCTACGCCAACAACTCCAAGGACGTCGGCGACTACCTCATCGGCGAGAAGATCGACATCAACGGCGACGGCACCCCGCTGCGCTACATGGACCAGCCCAGCAAGGACGGCGGCTCCGCCAACTACTGGTCCTCGTCGGTCGGCAACCTCGACGTGCACTACTCGTCGGGCGTCGCGAACCACTTCTTCTACCTCCTCTCGGAGGGCAGCGGCTCCAAGACGATCAACGGCGTGACCTACAACTCGCCCACGTCCAACAGCTCCACGGTCACCGGCATCGGCCGCGACAAGGCGCTGCAGATCTGGTACAAGGCGCTGACGACGTACTTCACGTCGACGACGAACTACAAGGCGGCCCGCACCGGCACCCTGTCGGCGGCCTCCGCCCTGTACGGCGGCACCTCCAGCACCGAGTACAAGGCGGTCGCGGCGGCCTGGTCCGCCGTCAACGTCAGCTGACTCTGTTGTAGTTGAGAGGCAGGGCGGCACCCGGGACGAAGGCATCCCCGGGTGCCGCCCTACTCTTGGCTCCCATGTCTGCCAAGGCCTTCACGTACGACGACGTCGGCGCGACCCGCGACCGACCCGGCTTCTGCCCGCCCGGCTTCCACGCCCTCCATGTGCGCACCCGCCTCGGCGAGGGCCACGACGTCTTCCGCCGCGCCGCCGAAGCCGTCCTGACCTGGGAGATGCACCGCGCGCTGGGGGTGGGCATCGACGCGAGCGCGGACCGGGCGGCCCCGGACGTCGACGTCACGGTCACCCTGGCCGGCCTCATAAAAGCCCCCTGCCGAGTGGTCTGGACGGTGGACGAACACCGACGGGCCGGCTGGGCGTACGGCACCCTCCCCGGCCACCCCGAGCGCGGCGAGGAGGCCTTCGTCGTCGACCGCACCGGCGACGGCACGGTCTGGCTGACGGTGTCCGCGTTCAGCCGCGGCGCAAAGTGGTACGCAAGGGCCGGCGGCCCTGCGACCCGAGCCATGCAGCAGGCGTACGCCCGGCGGTGCGGGGTGGTGTTGCGGGGGTTGAGCGAGAGCGACAAGTCGTAGCGGGGAGCGGCTGACCGACGACGCCACGGCTCCCGCACCTGCGGTGGGAGCCTTCGCGCCACCTTGCCGAGAACCCGTCGTCGTCAGAGATGTCGTCAGAGATCTTCGGGCAGCAGGCGGAACGCGTCGTGCCGAGTCAGGGGACGGATGACACGGAAATGCTTGTCCGTGGTGAAAACCGCGTCGGTCCGGTAGGCAGCCGCGAGGGCCGCGTTCATGGCATCTGTCAGCCCCACGCCCTTGCCCCCGTCAAGGTCGCGGTAGCCCTCCGCCACACTGACGGCAGTCCGGAAGTGGGGACCCACGTCGGGGATCTCGAAGCGCCGAAGGTCTGCTTGCTTCGCGATGAAGTCAAGGGCGATGCCGGCCGCACGACTCCCGCTCCTTTCGCAGAGGAAGTAGTCCAGCTCCGCGAGGACCAGGGGCGAGACCACCAAGTGCCCGATACGGGCGAGTGCGGCCGTGTGCTCGGCGTGACGCGGATCCTTCTTCGCCAGGATGCGATAGAGGCCGTTGGTGTCGGCGATGGCGACGGGCACGCTACTCATCGAGGTCGCCCCCCATGCCGCGCAGAGCGGTGTTGATCTCCTCGTCCGTGACGACGGGAAGATCGAGATCGGGGATGTCCAGTTCCCCCATGGGGTCGGTACGGAACTGATGGACAGGCTCGTCCAGACGGTCTATCGGGACGATTCCCATGATCGGCCGACCGTTCCTGGTGACGATCAGCGTCGCCCCCGCCTCGACCTGCTCGGCGATCTTGCTCGGCTGGTTGAGCGCCCGGAGCGGTACGACCTCGGGCTGATTCTCGTCTGCGAACATACCGAGACCGTACCACGATGTACCACACCTCGGGCGGGTGCACGGCCCGCCAGCCTCAGGCCATCCCTCGCCGCGCACCCACCTCGAACCACAACAACTTCCCGCCCCCGCGACCCAGCGGCCAGCCACCCCACCAGTCCGCGTACTCCTGGACCAGATACAACCCCCGCCCACCCTCACCATCGACCGGGACGGACGCGAGACGATCCCCAGGAGGCTCGGCGAAGGGCGCGGGGATGTACGGATGACCGTCCCAGACACCGACCCTGAGCCGACCGTCCCCCGGGGCGGTGAGCCGGAGCGAGGCGGGCCCGTCGGTGTGCCGGTAGACGTTGGCCACCATCTCGGACGTCAACAACTCGACGACGTCGAGCACTTCACGCATCCCGTGCCCCACGAGTGCCGCCCGCACGGTCATACGTGCGACCCGTGCGGCTCTGGGGTCATGCGGCAGCCGGAGGGCGTACGTCCAGGTGTCGGGCGGGGCTACGGTGACCATGACGACCTCCGGGAGGAAGAGAGGGAGGGGCAGAGGAAGGGGACTTGGACGACTCGCTCACGACCGCGCCGAGCGGTGGCATTGCCTGGCGGTGCGCTTCCGGCTTAGGGGTGCGGGGTGTTGAGCGGGTACGTGACCACCGTAGAGCAGATGGTTAGATAGCTCTAACTAAATTACCTGTAAACCTCCAACCTTCACTCCTGTGAGGGACCGGAGTGCCGCGTTGCGGCCAAGAAGGAGACTCCGTGCCGCCCACCAACAGCCCCACGCTCCGCCAGCGGAGGCTGGGCTCGGAGCTGCGTAAACTCCGTGAGCGCGCCGGGCTCACTACCACCACCGCCGCCCAACTGCTCGGCGTCAACCAAGCACGCGTCAGCATGGTCGAGACGGGGCGCACGCCAGTGAGCGCCGACCGCATCCGCTCCATGGCCCACGCCTACGACTGCCCCGACGAGCGGCTCGTCGACGCCCTGGCCGCCATGACCGGCCGGCGCACTCGCGGCTGGTGGGAGGAGTACCGCGAACACGTACCCGTCGCACTCGTCGACCTGGCCGAGCTGGAGCACCACGCCACCGCGCTTCGCGTGGCACTCCTCTTTCACATCCCGGCACTGCTCCAGACCACCGACCACGCCCGAGCCCTGTTCCAGGCCGTGGTCCCACCCATGCAGCAGTACGAGATCGAACATCGCCTGACCCACCGCATGAAGCGACAGGGTGTCCTGCACAAGGAAAACCCGCCCCCGTACACGGCGATCATTCACGAGGCGGCACTGCGCATGGGCTTCGGCGGCCCGGTGGTCACCCGAGGCCAACTGAAACACCTGCTCGACATGACGGAACTGCCCCATATCGCCATCCGAGTCATCCCCTTCGACACGGACGACTTCCCGACCACGGGCCAGTCCTTCGACTTCGTGGAAGGACCGCTCCCCCAACTCGACACGGTCCAGCTGGACTCACACCACGGTGCCTGCGAATTCCTCGACGCCGAAGCCCAGTTGGACAAATACCGAGCCGTACTGGATCGCATGGAGTCCTGTGCCTTGGACGCCACCGCGTCACGCGACTTCATCCACCACCGCATACAGGACCTGTGAAAGGACCAGCCATGCAGCCCCTCCACTGGCAGAAGTCGTCCTACAGCGGCGACGGCTCGAACTGCGTCAACATCGCCGCCGACCCCACGGGCACGCTCCACCTCCGGGAGAGCGACGAGCCGGAGGTAGTCCTCACAACGACCCTGGTCGGCTTGCGAACGCTGATAGACGGCTTGAGGGGGCTTCCGGCTCATCCTGGCCGATAGTCGGACTCCGAGCCGGTTCCAAACCAGGTTGCGCAGGTCGCGCGCAAGGTCACACGCGAGACACCACGCCGCAGCCCTCTTGAACGGGGATGCCTTTACTTCGGTCGTAGGGGTCCGTGGGCAAGGTCCGCACGGATCCCAGGTGGGCGACTGCGCTCGTGCGGGCCCTGCTGGTGCTGACGAACCGGGAAGTCGCCCGCTGACGGACGACCTTGTCGGTGGACTCCCGCCCCAAACCTGCCCGAGCCTCCCGACGCCTACGCACACCAGGCCATCTGACGAGCCCACTGAGGCTGGTGGCGCGGGCGGAGAATGAGCGACAATCGCATGGTGCAGCAGCGGCTCGGTTGGGTGGTGTCCTCCGGTGGCGCCAAAGTAGCGTGCGCCTCGGTCGGTGCGGGTCGGCCATTGGTCTACGTGATGGGTTGGCTATCGCACCTGCAGCTGAGTTGGGAGCTGCCGGCCGAGCGGGCGCTTTACGAGGAGCTGGCTCGGGGTTGCCGGCTTGTGCGCTATGACCGTTCCGGATGCGGATTGTCGCCGACCGTGGATCGCCCGGCGTCGTTAGCATTCGAGCTGGAGCATCTGGCGGCGATCGCGTCATGGCTGGGTGAACCGTTCGATCTGATAGGCACGTCGATGGGGGCTCCGGTGGCCGTGGCGTGGGCGGCGGCTCATCCCGGCACCGTTCGGCGCCTGGTGCTGTACGGCGGCTGGGTGCGCGGCGCCGACCTGTCCGCGCCAGGTGTTCGTGATCATGTGCTCGGGCTGGTCGAGTCGCACTGGGGGCTGGGATCGGACGTGTTGACCGACATTTTCGCCCCTGACCTCGATCCCACGACGCGGGCGGAGTTCGGCCGCTACCAGCGCGCCTGCTCGAACGCCGCGACCGCCCGGGCGCTGCTCGCGTTGAGCTACGAGATCGACGTCACCGACCGCCTCGGCCAGGTGCAGGCGCCGACGCTGGTGGTGCATCGCACCGGCGACCGCGCGGCACCCGTCGCGCAGGCCGAAGCCCTCACCGCCGGCATCAACGGTGCCCAGCTGGTGCGGCTGCAGGGCCGATCGCACCTGCCGTACGCGGGTGACCGCGACGAGCTGGTGCGCGTCATCCGCCGCTTCCTCGGACTGTCCGTCCCCCGGCGCCGTACCGACGGGTTGACGGCGCGCCAGCACGAGGTGGCTGACCTGGTGAGCCAGGGGTGCACGAACCGCGAGATCGCGACGCGCCTGGGAATCGATGAGCGCTCGGCCGAGGGGCACATCGAACGGATCCTTCTGCGGCTGGGGTTCCGGTCCCGCGCCCAGATCGCCGCGTGGTACAGCGCACGACGCGATCAAGCCTGAGTCCACAGTGGGGTATTTCCACGCCTGACGGGCCGACCCGATCGGCGCAGAGTTCCTGGTGACCGACAGCGCGAGCACAAGTCGCTGCCGGGTGTGGCCGATGTGCACATTCATCACTCGGGCGTCGGCCGAGGACCAGTCAGATCCAAAGGAGCTTGGGAGACATGAAGATCAGAAGGAGATTAGGTGCGCTCAGCGTCGTGCTGGCCATGGCCGGCGTCAGCCTGATCGCTGCGTCAGCCGGCGTGAGCGCGCAGTCTGGGCCGCTGTCCAGCGCCGCGAGTGACGGTTCATTCACGGTCACCAACTCGAGTTCGCCCTCGTTCGCGGGCTGGGCCCAAGGGGTCGGGGCGAACGTCACCAGCGGCGATTTCAACAATGACGGCCGCACGGATCTCGCGCTGACCGGCGTAGCCGGATGGACCACCATTCCCGTGGCACTGTCCAATGGTGACGGTTCATTCACGGTCACCAACTCGAGTTCGCCCTCGTTCGCGGGCTGGGCCCAAGGGGTCGGGGCGAACGTCGTCAGCGGCGATTTCAACAATGACGGCCGCACGGATCTCGCGCTGACCGGCGTGGCCGGATGGACCACCATTCCCGTGGCACTGTCCAACGGATAGCGGCAGGGTCACCGCTGCCAGCACCCTGTCTTGTCACTCAAGTGACTACGGGTGTTGAGAGCGTGTGAATGGTGGAAGGCACTGCTGTGTCTGGGGGGAGCTCAAGCGCAGAGTGAAGTACAAGCTCAAATACACAGCAGCGTACGAACGTTCGGCAGGGTCGAGGGCGGCAGCCCTCGACCCTGCCCACAGCCGCTGTTACCGGTGGTTTGCGACGGCGGATTCGTGCGAGAGCAGGCCGGGGAGCAAAGGCGTCAGCTATGGCCTGGGGGGCCCGAGATGATGAAACGGCTACCGTGTCCACCCGCGTCCGGTGAAGCTTCCCCTCGGCCTCGTCCACAGGCACCGTCACCTCGCCGGACAGGATCTCCGGCATCGTGTCCCGAGTGATCTCCAGTCGGGACAGACCAGCCTCCCGCTCGGCAACACGACCAGCCAGCTCCTCCAGCCACGAGCAAAGTTCACTGATTTCGGCCCGAGCAGCCGCCTCCCGCCGCTCGATCTCCTCCAGCCACGACACCATCGCCGCCCTGACTGGTGGACCCGCACAGGCCGCGGGCATCACCGGGATCAACATCACGGACACGCGGGCCTGCCTCGACAACGACACCAACAACTCGTTGAAACTGCAGATGTGGACCTGCACCGGCGGACCCGAGACGATCACCCGATCACGGTCGGCCTCTCCCGGAGCCTTGGCCCTCCAGAACTCCAGGGCGTTGAGGGTCTCCTCCTCCATCCCCTGGAAGGTAGGCTCTGCCCCTTCCTCGGCCCTGGACTCCGGCGGAATGAGAACCAGGTAGTCACTGATGGCCCCCGCTCCATAGCGGGTGATGAACTCCTTGTAGTCGCCAGGGAAACGTGTTCCCCAGCTCCGTTCCACCGAGTCCCAGACGACGGTGTCCCCGGCACCCGGGTGGGGCGGCATCAACTGGGCGAGAAGGTCGATACGCTGCGTCATTTCGTGGCTCCGGGGCTTCAGGGAATCGAACCGGTGGGCACGGCCCTGCCGTTGGTACCGTCCGTGACGGTACCAACGTTCTTCCAGCCTTCCTCTGGGCTGTAGACGGAGTTGGGAACCAGCTAGCTGAAGGAGTGTCCTGCTTATCCGACCGGTCACACACCGCTTGCGGTCAGTTTGAACGAGACGGGTGCGGTCCGAGAATCAACGGGGGTCTCCGCAGGGAGCCGTGACGCGTTTACCGCTGCCCCCGCTTCCCCGGTGCCAAAAGGATCGCCCACAGCCGTCGCTTGCTCCGGGTCGCCCTCCCGTTCGTCTCCCACGAGGCCAGCCCGGACGCCCCCCTCGGGCAGCTCTCGAGACTCCTGCTGCCGCAGCCGCTCCTTGACCATACGAGCCTGCGCGAACCGCTCCTTCGCGGCGGACGCAAGCACCCCGTGTCCGCTGTCCTGAACGAACTTCCCCCATTCCTCGTCGGATATGAAGCTGCCGGGATCGGGCGGCTTCCCATCCCCTTCACCCTGTCCCGAACCGGATCTAGCCCTTCGGACGGTCTGGCGGGCACGCGCGTTCGGCCTTCCTGCGAGTCACCTGCGGGGCGGCACAGCCGATGTCGGTCATTGGCCATAGAAAGCTGGGGCCGCAGCTCGTCCAACGAGGACGTGGCCCGACTTCAAGCGAACGAACTCAGGTCCTCATCCCCCCGAACCCGGCACCCCTGTCTCGACCGGATCGCCGGGCTGCCATTGCGCCGAAGTCCACTCCGGAGTGGGGGACGGACGAGGCGGCGCGGGCGGAGGATTCGAGCCACGATTGGGGTTCTGCGGAACGGAACCTGACCCGCCTGCCCCGCTCCCAGCCGCACCGGAACCGCTCGCCTTGCCAGAGCCACTGCCCACGTGCGTCGACGAACCCTTCGTCGCCCGCGGAGTCGACATCTTCGATGGTGACGTCTTCGACGGTGAGGGCGTGGGCGATGCGGTCGCCGAGCGACTCGCAGCAGAGCCCGACGACGCAACACCGCCCGACGGACTCGCCGACACGGAAACAGAGTTCGTAGGCGATTGCTCCCCCGCTGTCGGCTCGTCGGCACCGATAGCGCCGACAGCTGAACATCCCAACAAGCACAGCCCAGCCAGGCTTACAGCAGCCCACGGCACCGCCGCCCGAAGAATACGGCGTCTCTGCATGTGGGATCTCTCTTCGCTCACTTGCGTCGTTCCACTCACTCGTTGCTCTGACTCGGGCGTCTGGTCAAGTTGGGGACCTATCTACAGCTGCCGTTCCATTCAGCCGTGCTCAATCACCGAACATGCCGGCATACGGATCGGGTTCACCGGTCCACGGAGAGATTCCGGACTTTCGGAGTCGCTGCTCCTCCTCCTTATGCAGGAAGCGGGCGGAACCGACCCCCCAGAGCGCGACATCACCCAGCGGACACTCGTCAAATTCCGCACGGAACAAGCGGCACAAGAATTCCATCATGCCGCACGCGTACTCGGTCCATAGCGCGTCGCCCCGGCTCCACACCACTACGGGCCACTTGTCAGGATTGGTGTCAGTGGCCAGCCAGCACAGAATGTCAGCGCTGGAATCCACTCCCCAGGCAATGAGACGCGGAATCTCCGCTACCCCTGGCTTGGCAGCCCGCCACACGTCCTCAGCGTTCTCTGATTCATGTTGCATGCCCAAATAGGAGGACTCGCCGCCAGGATCAACGTGGGTCTCAGGCACCATCAGCCCCAAGTAATCATCGATGGCACCTTCGCCATATTCGGCCACAAACTCTTTGTAATCACTGGGGAAGCGCGTGCCCCAACTGGCCTCGATGGCATCCCAATCCACGGTGTCACCGGCTCCCGGATGGGAGGGCATGATGCGCCTCACTTCTTCAAACCAGGACACGAATCCATCACCTCTCGAAGGTTGTTACGGCATGGAGCCGGTCGGCACGGCAACGCCGGTGCGACTATCCGTGACCGTGCCGAGGTTCTTCATGCCCCGCCGCGGACTGTAGATCGAGTTCGGGACGGGCTGACTGAAGGAAATACCAGGGGAACCGTCGGGCATAGTACCCCGGGCCGTGATTTCGAAGGACACCGGAACGGTCCTTGAACCCGCGTAGCGGGGCGTCACCGTGTAGTGCACCACTTGCCCGCTGTCGATGGCGTTCTTCACCTGGCCCTCGTAGGAGTACATGTGGTCCTCGATGCGCCCGTCACCCCTGACTGCGTAATTCGCCTGGCGTGAGCACGTTGCCAAATTCCGCAGATCCGTTCCCGATCCGCTGAGGGCGTCACCGAGCAGATGGCAGGCGTTGATCGACATTCTGGGGCTGAGGCCGAGGTACCCCGCGTACGCCTTGCCCCATTGATAGCCAGCTGGGGAGAGCTTGCTCGTATCGGTTTTGCTTCCCTTGTGCCCGGCAAGGTAGTCGCTGTCCAGGCACGCCTCCACACCTGTGGCCCGGTTGCCGTTCGTGCTGTCGAGATCGCCAAGCTCAACCCAGCCCTCACCGCCGAGACGGCAGTCCCCTCGTGTACGACTGTCTGCCCCTGTCCCATGCCCATCGGAGAGAAGCGCATTCGAAGCCAGGGCTTCGAGCGGAATGAATGCAGCAATCCCAGCGAGGTCCACCATCGCTTGTGCCGTGACCGTGCCGCTGACTCCCTGTCCGGCAGCCCAGATCGCGTCCGTCCAATCCGGCACCGGTGCGGGACGAGTGGGTGCGGTAGTGGGGTTGGGGCCGTTGTTGGGGTTCTGGTCGATCGGCGGCTTCGGGGGCGTCGTCGGGTGGGTCGTGCATGTGCCGTTGCAGCGCTCGTTGACAGAGGTGGAGCCGCCGCCGTGGTGTCCCCCGCCGCCCCTCGATATCGACCCGCCCCCACCACTGCTGTAGGCGGACCTCCCACTGCCACCGCACTGCGCCGTCCAAGGGTGACTGTCGCAGAACAATTCGCGGGTCGACTCGTGCGAGTAGGTGAGGTAGCACGGCATTCCCCAGCAGTCGTCGCCGATGCTGTCGCTGCCCCCGCTGAAAGCGGTGTAGAAGACCCCCAAGGCACTCGGCCGGATCACAGTCATGGCCGCGTTGAAGTAGTCGTTGAGGTTCCAGTTGTGTCCACTGGGGTCTGTACGCAGTAGCGGGCTGCCACCGCCGTACAAGTAGCGGTTACTTCGCCCGGACGGCATCGGATCCAGCTGCCACGTATCCCGTGACCCGAACGCCCCCGTCCCCGGCTGGTACCAGCGGGCCGCCATGTTGACGTCGCCGTTCGTCGGGTCCGTCCAGCCGGACTGGTAGCCGATTGCCGGGGTGGAGCCGGCCGTTGCGGTTTCCTTGCCGAAGGGGTCGTAGGTCGTCGAGCCGGTCACCGATGTGCCGTCTGGCGTCAGGCCTGCGACCAGGTCCGTGTGCTGGTCGGTCAGGGCCCACTGCTTGGTGGTGCCCGTGGAGAGGGAGAGCACAGAGCCCGCAGGTGTGCGGTTGTAGGCCGTTGTGCCGTCGCCTGCGAGGTTGTTGGAGCCTCCGTCGTAGGTGAACGTCGTCGAGCCGTGGGTCTGGACTCGGTCCAGGGAGTCGTACGAATAGGTTGTCGCGCCGTCGGTGATCTTTCGCTCGAAGGCGTCGAAGGTCAGGGAACGGGCGGCCGGTCCGCTGCCCGTGGTGACCGAGGACTGGGTGCCGCGTGCCGTGTACGTGTACGTCGTCGTGCCGTCCGTCAGTTGACGGTTGCGGGCGTCGAAGGTCGCCGTCGCGGAGCCGGCCTTGGTGCGGTTGCCTGCCGCGTCCCACTCGTAGGACGTCGTCGCCGTGCCGTCCTTCGTCCAGGACGTCATGCGGTTCGCGTAGTCGTAGGCGTAGGTGTTGGTGCCCGCGCCTGCCGTGCCCGTCGTCGTCTTCGACGTCAGGTTGTCGTCCAGGTCGTAGCCGTACGTCGTCGAGGCGGCGGTCGTCGTGCCGTTCGCCGAGGTGACGGCGTCCGTGGCCAGGCGGCCCAGGTCGTCGTAGCCGTAGGTGCGCTTGGCGGTGACGGTCTGGCCGGTGGCGTACTGCTCCACGCTCGGGCGGCCCGCCGCGTCGAAGTCGTACAGCAGGTTGTTGCCGGTGATCGAGTCCCGGACGGTGTCGATGCGGCCGGCGGCGTCGTAGGTGTAGTCGGTGGTGCCCGCCGTGGTGGTGCGTTGCGTCATGCTGCCGTCGGCGTTGTACGCGTACGCGGAGGTGCCGCCCGGGCCTTCGGCGGTCAGCAGCGCGCCCTGGTCGTTGTAGGTGTAGGTGTTGCGGGTGAGACCGTCCGCCGTTCCGATCGCCGTCAGGCGGCCGGTCAGGTCGTAACCCAGCGTGCGGGTCGCCGTCGAAGCCTCCGCGCCCGTGCCCGTCTCCTTCGTCAGGCGGCCCAGGCCGTCGTATGTGCGCTCACGCTTCACCCCGCCCGGCAGGAGTTCCGTGACCGCCTGGCCTGCCTTGTCGTACACGGTCGTCCAGGTGCGGTCGGCCGTGTTCGGGTGGGCGGTGGTGGACGGCTCGATCGTCGACTCGGGCAGGCCCAGGCTGTTGAACGTGTAGACGGTCTTGTTGCCGCGGCCGTCCGTCAGCCGGGTGAGGTTGCCCGCCGCGTCGTAGCCGAGTGACGTCGTGATCGACGTCGTCGCGGACACGGGCTCCACCTGGGTCGTCATCCGGCCCAGGGCGTCGTAGGCGTAGGTCGTACGAGCCTGCGTCCGCGCGGAGACCGCCGCCGTGCGGTGGCCTTCGACGTCGTACTCGGCAGCGGCTGTGCGCAGCGCGGTCGTGCCGGTGCCGTAGTCGCTCGTCGCGGTGACGTCGCCGAGGGCGTCGTAGGCCGTGGTCGTGCGGCGGTTGGTCGCGTCCGTGGTCTCGGTCCGGCGGCCCAGGCCGTCGTAGTCGAGCTTGGTCGTACCGGCCGGGTCCGTGATCGTCCTCGGCTCGCCGGCCGGGTTGTAGGTGCTTCTCGTGCTGATGCCCGCCGGGGTCGTCGACGCGGTCTGGTTGCTCGCGTCGTCCCAGGTGTAGCGGCTGACCAGGTTGGCGTTGCTCGGGTAGCGCTCGACGGTGGTCGCCGTCAGCTGCCTGCCCAGTTCGTCGTACGTGGCTTCGGTGCGTGCGCCCATCGGGTCGGTGACCGAGAGCTGGAGGCCGGTGGGGGTCCAGGTGGTGCGGGTGACTCCGCCGCCGTCCGCGCTCTCGGGGTTGAGCAGGTCCGAGTCGGTTTCCGCCGACACCGCCGCCGCGGCGTCGGCCGCCGGGTCCGTCTGGGCGGTCAACTGACCGAACTGGTCGTAGGCGTAGCGGGTGACGCGGCCCAGCGGATCCGTCGCCGTCTGCGGAAGACCGAGCGCCGTGTAAGTGGTGCGCGCTGTCGCCGTCAGAGCGGTCGAGGCACCCGGCGGGGTGTAGTCGGGCAGGGTGACGGCGGTGGTGCGGCCGAGGCGGTCGACCTCGGTGCGGGTCGTCCTGCCGCGGGCGTCCCGCGCGTGGGTGGCCTCGCCGAAGGTGTTGTATCCGGTGAGGGTGGTCGGCTTGGCCGTGGTGGCTGCCGCACCGTTCTCCTCGGTCTGCACGGCCGGGGCGGTCTGCTGCACTGGGCGGCCCAGCCCGTCGTAGCGGTAGGTGGTGGTGTACGCGGCCGGGTCGGCGCCCGTGACGTTGCCGCGCGGGCTGACCGAGGTCAGGGGCAGGCCGCGGTCGTCGTAGGTGCCGGTGGTGATGTGGGTGCTGGTGCCGTCGGTGACGGTCTGCTTGGTGACGTTGCCCGCCGCGTCGTACTCGGAGGTCGTGGCGAGCTTCTTGGTGCCGGAGATCGTCTGCGTCTGTTCCTTGACGCGGTCGTCGCCGTCGTAGGTGTAGGTGGCGGTGCGGTTCAGGCCGGACGGGTCCAGGGCGCTGGTGAGGGTGCGGCCCAGGGCGTCCACCGTGAACGTCCGGGTGGTGACGCCACCGCCGGTGACCTGCTTGGTGAGGTTGCCCGCCGGATCGAAGGTGTCGGACTCCAGCACGATGTCGTGCCGGGTGCCGTCGGACTGGGTGACCTGCTTGGCGGTGGTGGTGGCCGCGAGGCCGTCGTCGTAGTAGGTGTACGCGGTCGTGGCGCCCATGGCGTCCGTCGTGGACGCCAGGCGGCCGGCCGGGTCGTAGGCGTTCGAGACCACCGTCAGGTCGCGAGTGCTGCCGGACGGGTCGCCCGTCCAGTCGTCGAGGACGGTCGTGGCGTGCTGGCCGCGGGCTGTGTAGGTGTAGCTGAAGTGGGTGCCCGCGGCGTCGGTCATGCCGACGGCCCGGCCCAGTTCGTCGTGTTCGTACTGTGTGGTGTTCTGCTCGGCGTCGGTGGCGCTGTCGTTGAGGCCGTGGGCGTCGTAGTGGTAGGTGGCGGCACGTTCCGGGTCGCCGCCGGTGGTGTCCTTCGTCGACTCCGACAGCAGGTTGCCGTCCTCGTCGTAGGCGCGGCTGATCACGGCCGTGTGGGTGACCTGAGTGATCTCGTTCTGCACGCCGGCGCCGGTCTCGGTGACGACATGCGAGGCGGCGTCGTAGGCGTAGGTGGTGCTCACGCCGGTCGGGAAGGTGTCGGAGACCTGCTTCTCGGCGGTCTTCCTGCCGAGTCCGTCGTAGGTGTACGACGTCACCAGCCCTGAGGGCGAGGTGACTTCGGCGAGGTCGCCGCCCGCGTAGTAGCGGTATGACGTCTTCGCGCCGCCCGGTGTGGTCCGGGTCAGTACCAGGCCCGCCGGAGCCGTGCCACCGCCTACGGCGGCCTCGGTGCCCGCCGTGTACGTCGTCGTCGCGGCCGAGGCGTCCGGGCGGGTCACGGTCGTGGGCAGGCCCAGCGTGCTGTAGGCGTACTGGGTGCGGTACCGGGTGTCCTTGTAGTCGGTCGAGCGCTGGTCGCCGACGGTCAGCGGCTTGTCGTTGCGCGGGTCGAGCGGGTCGCTCGCGTTGAGGTAGTACGAGGAGAAGCTCGTCCAGCACGAGTCGGCGTCCCGGCAGGTCGTGCCCGACACGACGTTGCCGCGCGCGTCGTGGCCGGTGACCGTGGCGTGGCCGTTGGGGTCGGTGACGGTGTGGAGGTTGCCGGCCATGTCGTAGGCGTACGAGGTGACCGCGCCGGTGGCGTCCTTCGCCGCGAGGACGCGCTGGCCGTGCAGGGCGTCGTAGCTGGTGGTGCTGGTGCGCTGCTGCGGGTCGGTGACCTTCACGGTGGAGGTCAGGCCGGAGTCGGCGGCCTCGGCCTGGGCGCGGTAGTGGGCGGAGACCTGGTCGGCCGTCAGCGTGCCCCGGTAGAGGGCCGCTTCGTCGAGCTGGCCGTTGAAGTAGTAGGTGGCGGCGGGCAGGTCCATCCAGCCGCCATTGGCGTAGCCGCCGCCGAGGTAGGCGTAGGCGCGGGTCTGGTCGGCGACCGCGCCGTCGATCGAGCCGAGCTTCACGCCGTCCAGGTAGAGGCTCTGGGTGGTGCCGGCCGCGGTCAGTACGACGTGGTGCCATGCGCCGTCGGTGACCGCGCCGGGCGAGGTGATGGGTGTGGCGGACACCCCGCCGGTCAGGTAGAACCGTCCGCGCAGCTTGCCCGCGCCGTCGACGTTCAGGACCGGGAGCGCGGAGGTGGGTGTCTGGCCGACCGCCGCGCTCTGGAAGGCGAGCAGGACTCCCGAGGCGGTCGTGGTGCGGAACCACAGCTCCGCGGACATGTCCGCGGTGCCCGCCAGGGTCGACGCGGGGAGCTGCACGGCACCGCCGCCGCCGAGCTTCACGGCTCGGTCGTCGCCCGCTCCGAACACGCCGGTCTGGTCGAGCTGCGAGGCGGCGCCGGTGTCCGGGCGGAAGGTCGCGTTCATGCCGGGACCGCCGACCTCGCTGCCCAGCGCGGTTCCTTCGTCCTCGCCGAGACGCCAGTAGGCGGCCGGGGCGTCGGCGAGCGCCACGCCGTCGTACTGGTCGCCGCGCCCGGCGACCAGGCTGCGGCGGGCCTGGATGTGCTGGTTGGGGGCGTCCGTCTGGCCCGCGGCCACCGGAACGTACTTCCATACGCCCGAGGTCTGCGCGAACGTGACCAGCGGCTTGTCGTAGAAGGCGACTTCGTCGATCTGGCCGGTGAAGTTGCGGTAGTCCGAGGCCTGGCCGTCCCAGCCGCTCGCCGAGTAGCCGCCGCCGACGAACACGTGGGAGTAGCGGTCCGCCGGAACGCCGGTGGACGTGGTCGCCTGGAGGTCGCCGTCCACGAACAGCGCCTGCATGCCCACGTTGCCGGTGAGCAGGACGTGGTGCCAGGTGTCGTCGGTGAGGGTCTCCTTCGACAGCAGACTGCTTCCGGTGCCCGAGAGTCTGCCGCGCAGCTTGCCGGCGGCGTCGATCAGCAGCATGGGCCGCCAGCCGGTCGGGGTGTCGCCGAGGTCGGCGTCCTGGTTGCTGACCAGCACACCTGGGCCTGCGGTCTTGAACCAGAGTTCGAGAGACATCGCCGTGTTGGCGCCCAGCGACTCCACCGGCATCTCGACCGCGCCGTCGCCGGTGAAGCTCGCCGCGGTGTCGTCGCCGTCGGAGAAGACGCCCGCGCTGCCGAGCCGCGTCCCGTCCAGGTAACTGCCGGCCAGGTCCTCGCCCAGCGGGCTGACGGCTTCGGCGCCGCCGCGCTCGCCCAGGCGCCAGTAGCCGGTCGGGCCGCTGCGCTGGATGGTGTCCGCGTAGGACGAGGAGGTGGTCGAGTAGGCGGGCGCGGACACCTTCCAGGTGCCGCCGTTGTCGTCGGTGTGCTCGGTGAGCCGGCCGCTGACGGTGTCGTACGTCGCCGTGGCGTGCAGTCGGCCGGACGGCAGCGTGACCTTCGTCAACTGGCCGACGGCGGCCCGTGCGGCGTAGTGCTCGGCGACGGTCGCGGGGTCCAGGGTGTGGTCGTAGAAGGCCACTTCGTCCAGCTGCCCCGTGAACGGGTACCAGGCGGCGGCCATGTCCATCCAGCCGCCGTTGGCGTATCCGGCGCCGAGGAAGGCGTAGTCACGGGACTGCTCCGCGATGACACCGCTGATCGAGCCGAGCTTCACCCCGTCCAGGTAGAGGCTCTGGGTGTTGGCTGCGGCCGTCAGCACCGCGTGGTGCCATGCGCCGTCGGTGACCGCCTGCGGAGAGGTGATGGGGATGGCGGACGCGCCACCGGACAGGTAGAAGCGTCCGCGCAGCTTGCCCGCGCCGTCGACGTTCAGGACCGGCAGCGCCGAGGTGGGCTTCTCGCCCACGTCGGCGTTCTGGAAGCTGACGAGCACGCCGGCCGCCGTGGTGGTCTTGAACCACACCTCGATGGTCGGGAAGGCGGACGTCTTCAGTGTGTCCGCGGGCAGTTCGACGACCGAGTCGACGCCGTCGAAGCCCGCGGAGGTGTCCGCCGTGCCCGCGATCGCCGAGCCCGCGCCGAGCAGGGTGTCACGGTGCACCGCGTCGTTCAGGCCGGTGCGCGAGACGGCCTCACTGGCCGCCACGGAGCCCTCGGCCTCGCCGAGCCGCCAGTAGGACGTGGGGGACGAGTCCAGCACGCCGCTGCGGTAGACCGAGCCGGTGGCGTACTCGTACACCGTGCACTTGGTCGTCGACGTCGGCGGGCACACCCGCGTCAGCTGGTCGCCGGTGTAGGCGTACGACCAGGTCAGGCCCGGTGTGTTCGCGTCGATGGCACTGGTGGAGACGGTGGTGACGTGCTGTCCGGTCCAGCCGAACGAAAGGGAGCGGCCCGACAGGTCGTCCGTCACCTTCTTCACCGGACCGCCGGTCGCCGTCTCGTGCGTGATGCTCTGGCTGCGACCCGCGAGGTCGCTGATCTTGGTGAGGACACCGCTCGCGAGGAAGCGGTAGGTGGCCCCGGAGCGTTCCCGCAGGATCCAGTCCGTGGACTGGCGGGCCAGGGTGAGCGAACCGCCGGACGGGCCGGTGTAGGTGCCGTCGGCGTTCTTGCCGAACCTGGCCTGCGAGCCGTCGGACAGGGTGACGAGGACCGACGCGGTGGTCGTTTCCTCGCGCAGTTGCATGTCCCAGCGGGTGGACCAGCCGGTGCCGAACGCCCCGGCGGTGCGCGGGTCCAGGGAGTTGTAGGTGCGGGTGAGCGACAGCTCGGGGCCCACGGTGGTCAGCGCGGCGTCGGTCGCGGCCGTGACGTAGTTGCCGTCACGGGTGCCGATCTCCTTGCCCTCGTCCGCGCCGCCGAGATGGCTGGTCACGGCGGGCTGCGGTACCTGCGTGGTCAGCAGCGCGGCACCGGGTCGGGTGGACGTGGCGGAGCCGTCGTAGGCGTACCCGTACCAGGCGTACGTCTTGTCCCAGGAGAGCCAGCCGGACGGCACCGCCCACTGCTGTGCGTCGCCGCGCGTGCCGGTCTTGCAGTTCTTGCGCAGGTTGCTGCCCTCTACCTCGCAGACCTCGAAGGAGTACTGAAGGGCGGCCTTCGGATAGCGGTCGGCGTCGGTTCCCTTGGCCCACAGCGTCGGGGTGAGGGTGTTCACGGTGATGCCGCTGCCCGGTGACTCCGCCGTGAGCTGCGGCGGGATGTTCACCGCGGAGAGCTTGACCGCCGCTCCCGGCACGCCGGCCGCCGTGAAACGGCTGACACCGACTTCCTCCATCGTCCACTGCACGGTGTAGGTGGCGGGTGTCAGCGGGGCGACCTTCGCGTCCAGCGTGATGGACTCGCCGGGCGAGATGGCCTGCGGCATCGCCGTCCAACGGATCTTGGCGCTGTCGGTGATCTCCTTGCCCGCCGCGTCGAACAGGTTGTACCGCAGCTTGTAGGTGCCGCCCGCGGGCCAGGTCGCCTGCCCCTGGTTGGTGACGGTGACCTTCTCGACGCCCTCGGTGGTGGCGGTGACCGGCGCGGTGAAGTCGCCGAGCGAGTAGGTGGCACCGTACTTGGTCCAGGTGACGTCCAGGCTCGGCTTGCCGCCCGGGTAGTCGTCGGAGCCGAACTGCTTCCAGCTCTTGGAGTCGGTGGCCGACGCCTTCACGGCGAGGCCGTAGTTTTTCTTGCGGGCGTGCGTCCAGTCGTCGACCAGCTTGCGGCCGGCGGCGCCGAGCTTGATGGTCTCCCACGCGGCACCGCAGGACCAGGTCTCCGTGCCCGAGGGCCGCCAGCCGTGCGCGAAGCTCTTCGACGCGAGCGAGGCGCCCGTCGAGGGTCCCGGCCACTTCGACGTCGTGGACTCGGCCCAGTTCGAGGTGATCGGGTGCACGGTCACCGGCCGGGCGGTGCACGACTGCGACCAGGTGTTGTACAGCGCGAGGTTGGCGTTGATCACCCACGCGTTCTTCAGGGTGGTCTCGAGCCCCGCGAAGCGCAGGAACGCCGACGCCTTGTGACTGCCGCCGTCGTACGTGCCCACCTTCAGGACCGTGTCCGAGGCGAAGTTGGTGTTGTACGGGTACTCCACATACGTGCCGGAGGTGGCGCCCACGGTCTGCACCGACGGGTCGACGCGTACGGGGAAGACCCGCTCGGGCGCGGACAGCCAGCCCTTGTCGAGCTTGACGACCAGGACCTGACGGCCGGCCTCCACCGTCAGGCTGTAGGTGACGCCGGAGGAGATCACACCCTCGTTGGAATCGCGGGCGAGGTTCGAGTCCTGCATCCAGCCGGCCGGGGTCCAGGCGCGAACGGCGCCCGCGGCGTCGACGAACACCACGTTGCCGTGGCCGTCGAGCTGGGCGGTGAGACCTTCCAGTTCCAGCGGGAAGCGCCACTCGGTGGGCGCGTCGGCGTCCTTGAGGACCAGCGTCTCCTTGACCGAGTCGCTGCCCGCGATGAACTCCACGTCCGAGTCAGGGCGTGCGTTCTCGTAGGTGAGGGTGCTGTCCTCGGCCTGCCCGGCCACGGGGTGTGCGTCGTCCACGCCGTAGCCGACGGAGACACCCTCGTCGACCTGCATCCGCACCACCGGGTCGGCGTCGGCCGTTCCGGCGAACTCGATCTGCGCCTCGGTCGAACCGGTCTCCCAGCCCTCCTCGTCCGCGCTCATCGTGCTGGGCCCCGACGAGTCCTGCGGTATGAGAGTCGTGTCGATGGGCTTCCAGCTGCCGTCCACCGCACGGAAGTTGACCGGCTCCGTGTAGAAGCGGGTGGTGTAGGTGCCGTCCGGGTTGAGATAGGTGCGCTCGCGCTCCGAGCGCTCACCCGCCATCTCCTTGCTGCGCTTGGCGTCGAAGCCCTGCGGAGCGACGGTTGCGGGCGCCTCGACCTCGACGGCGGGTCCGGGCTCGGGTGTCCGGGCGGTGCTGGGCAGGCGTGTGACGCCGTCGGCCTGCTCGGCCGGGAGTTCGCCCCGCCCGGTGAGCGCCCCGTCGCGGCCGCCCTTCGCGGAGGCGTCCGTGGCCTGCGCGGACGCGGTGTGACCGCGCCCCGCGGCGGAACCCCAACGCTGGTCGGGGGCTTCCCCGGAGCCGACGCCCGCGGACTGCCCCACCGCGAAGGCGACTTGGTCGGTCCCGGCCAGCACGGCCAGGACGAAGACAACAGCAAGAACCAGCGAGCGTGCCGGACGCACGGAATCCCCCCACCCAAACGATCACAAGTGGGCAAGTTCTAAAAGATCTCCAAACAAAAGCACAAGATATTCACACGGTTCCCTCAGGTGAAGTGAATATGATCACACGCCAATTCAGCACAGAACACCCTCACTTCGTCACCCCAGCTCCACCACCCGAGCCCACCCCGGCGGCACATCCGGCACGTAGTCGGGGTCGTCCTCGTCGTAGGAATCCGAGCTGCGCGGGAACAGGCCCACCACCGTGCGGCACGGGGGGCGGGTGGTCGGCCAGGGGGTTTGGCCGTCGGTCAGGATGACGACGACGTCCGGTCGGGGCGACAGCCGCAGTGCCTTGGCGAAGCCGGTGCGCAGATCCGTGCCGCCACCGCCCACCAGCGGAATACCCTCCGCGCGGCACAGCGGATGCGCGATCCGGGCCGACGCGTCGCACGGCACCACGGTGACCAGGTCGCGTCGGCCGCCCACGGCCCGGGAGATCGCGGCGACCTCCAGCAGCGCGCTGCCCAGTTCGGCGTCGCTGACCGATCCGGAGGTGTCGACGACCACGCAGACCCGGGGCGGTCTGCGTCGCAGGCTCGGCAGGACCGCGCCCGGGACGCTCGCCGAGCGGCGGGCGGGCCGGCCGTAGCTGTAGTCCTCGCCCGCGCCCGGCCCGGAGGTCGCCGAGCGGACCGCCGCGCCCAGCAGTTCCCGCCACGGCTGCGGCGGATGGAACGCCTCCTCCGCCCACCGCCGCCACTGCTTCGAAGCCCTGCCCGGCCGCCCGTTGATGCCCTGCGCCACCCGGAACCGGACCGCGTCCCGCTCCTGCTCGCTGAGCCCGTGAGCGCCCTCGGGCCCCAGCTCCCAGTCCCGTTCCAGCCCGTCGGCGCCGCTGCCGCAGTCCAGCCAGGAGAACCGGTCGGTGAACCGCCCGAGCCGGAACCGGCTCAGGTACTCCTCCATGAGCTTGCCGTCGGGCAGCCCCATCGACTCGGGCACGACGACGCCCTCGGGCCGGGCCAGTCCGTCGCCGTAGGCGTCGTCGTTGATCTCCAGATCCGCGGCGATGTTCATCCGCAGCCGCTCCCCCGGCCCGGTCAGCCCGCGCTCCCTCGCGACCCGGTCACTGCGCCCGTGGTGGTCGCGCAGCAGATGCGACACCTCGTGCACCCACACCCCGGCCAGCTCCTCCACCGGCGTCCGGTCCACGAACGTCGGTGAGGCGTAGCAGCGCCAGTGCCGGTCCACCGCCATGGTCGGCACCCGGCGCGACTCCACGACGTGCAGGGCGAACAGCGCCGTCGCCAGGTAGGGCCGGGCCCGGGCCGCTTGGAGCCGGGCGGCGAGCAGCTTGTCGAGGTCGAGGTCCAGCGAGGTCTTCGCGCCGAGCGAGGTCTTCACCTCGTGAGAGCTCATCGGGCGGCCTTCTCCAGGTCTGCGACCCTCGCCGCGGCCCGGTCCGCCCGCCGGGACAGGCCGACCGCCCCGGCGAGGCTCTCGATCGAGTCCGGGACGTCCCAGTCCTCCCGGCGCAGACTGGCGAGGGTGGTCGCGGGAACGACGACCAGATCCGGGGCCCCGGTCTCGACGGCCTTCACCAGCAGCGCCCATGCCGCGTCCCAACGGGACCGCTCCGGACGGGCGCGGACGGCCGCCACCACCCCGTCGAGCACGGCCTGCCGCAGATCCCCCCGCTCGGGCAGCTCGGCGCCCGCCGGATCGGCGAGCAGCGTCTCGGGATCCGGGAGGTCCATCCGGTCCAGGCTCGCCAGCAGCTCCAGCCCGGGGCCGTCCCCGACCGTGCCCCGCACCAGCAGGGAGAGCACCTCCCGGGACGACCCGGCAGCGGTCGCGAACGCGACGAGACTCAACGTCATGTCCCAACTGCGCGGCGACGGCCAGGCCCCGCCCCGGCGCGTCTCGCCGCTGGGCAGCCGGTGCACGAGCGTGGGCCGGGCGGCCAGCAGCCCGCACACCGCACGGCGGGCGAAGTCCACGGCCTGCGGCAGTCGCTCCGGGTCGAGCCGGGGCAGGGTGGCCCGGGGCCAGGTCCCGCCGAGTCCGCGGACGACGACCTCGTGGTCGTGGGTCCACTGAAGATGGACGAAGCGGTTGGCGAGCGGCGGGCTCAGCTCCCAGCCGTCGGCGGCCGAGGACCGGGGGTTGGCGGCGGCCACGATCCGTACGCCGGGCGGCAGTCGCAGCGCACCGATCCGCCGTTCGAGGACCAGCCGCAGCAGCGCGGCCTGCACGGCGGGCGGCGCGGTGGACAGCTCGTCCAGGAACAGCAGCCCCCGGCCGGCCCGCACCAGCCGTACCGCCCAGTCCGGCGGCGCCATCGGCACACCCTGCTCGGCGGGATCGTCCCCGACGACGGGCAGCCCCGAGAAGTCGGACGGCTCGTGCACGCTGGCGATGACGGTGGTCAACGGCAGGTCGAGAGCGTCGGCGAGCTGGGTGAGAGCAGCGGTCTTGCCGATCCCCGGCTCCCCCCAGAGCAGCACGGGCAGATCGGCGGCCACGGCGAGGGTCAGGGCCTCCAGCTGGACGTCGGGACGCGGTTCGGTGGTGGAGTCGCGGAGCAGGGTCAACAGATCGGCGGCGACGTCGAGTTGGGAGAGAGGGGCGAGGGGGGTGCGTGTGGGCATGCGTGATCACCTTTGGGGTTGACGAAGAGACGAGTGAGTGAAGTCAGCGACCGAGGGTGTGGCGCGGGTGCGAACGGTGGCCACGGGGACGGTCGGCGGACGGCCGCAGTCCCACCCGGCGCGGTCCGGGCGTGGCCAGCCCGGCGCGGAACAGCCCGTAGGTGATCCGCCGTCGCGCGGCCGCCTCCAGTTCGTCCCGCAGAGCGCCGTCGCGCAGCACCGCGTCGGCCCCGAGCAGCCCCTCGACGACGGCCAGCGCACCGGCGATGTCCCCGTGGACGAGACGTTCCCGGACCCCGGTCAGACAGTCGGGCCGACGATGGGCGTCGTCGATGGCCTGCAGACAGGGCAAGGGCGTACCGGTCAGCGCGACCAGCAGCTCCTCGCGCCGGATCTCGCCGGGTTCGTGGTCGAGCGGGACGAGGACCCCGTCCACGAGCCCGATGCGATGCGTGTCCCCCCGGCACTCGACGAGGCGCGGCCGCCCGGCGCGGTCGTCCGCCCGGAGCGACCCGGCCGCCGCCGGCTCGTGCCCCGGCACCAGCGCCGAGGCGACGAGCGGATGCAGCCGGTCGACGTCGATGGCGCCGGCCCGGATCAGCTCCAGATCGGGCGGCGCCCAGGTGGCCGCGTCGGGCAGCACGGGCAGCGCGGAGCCGTCGCCGCGCGGGGGCGGCTCGGTGATCCGGAACGTGGACGCCCCGACACCGTCGAGGACGAGCCGCTGCCGTTTCCGGAGCCGCACGAGAACGGATGTGGACCGGGTCGTCGCATCGGCCCGCAGCAGGATCTCGGCCTCGTCGGCCCACCGGTCGACGGCACGGCCACACCCGTCCGGCGCGGTGCCGGCCCGCTCGCGCAGCTCGTCCGTCCTGCGGGCGTCCCACAGGTGACGGTGCAGATCGAGCCGAAACCGCCGGTTGGGTTTCGGGTGGGGATGCGGATGGCCGTCGTGGGAGCCGTCCCACACCGCGAGGCTGATCCGCTGCCCGGCGTCGGCCCAGGCGGGCGGGGTCCGTACGACCAGGTGCACCGGCCACTTGGTGTCGTCCCGCCCGGGGCGGTCGTACCGGGCCAGGGCGACGGTCAGCCCCGGTCTCAGCAACCCGTCGGGAGCGACCCGCGGCAGATGCCAGCGCAGCAGGTCGGGAGCGAGGTGCCGCAGGTCGGCTCTGATCCGGGAGGCGAGGTCACGTCCGTGCGCGGCCGCCACGGCACGCAGGTCGAGATCGACGTCGAGGTGTGCGGCGGCGCACGCCCCCGCCCAGTCCCCGGCATGCCGGCGGGCGGTCGCCGTCTCGATCATGGAGGCCGGCACGGCGAACTCGCGCACGCGCGGCCAGAAGGAAAAGCGGGTGTCGTCCCTGTTCGCGGTCGGAGTGAGCATCAGCACTCACCTTGCGCGGACGGGACCCCCGATCTGTGAAGAGAGTGAGTCGTCATCGGCGGGAGCATAACGCGGCCCGAGCCGCCCGGCCCAGCTGTTTTCCATGCATCGGCCCAGCTGTTTTCCAGGCGCCGGCCCAGCTGTTTTCCAGGCACAGGAGTTGGCCTGAAGAACACTCGTCCTTCTCAGTTCGTCCCGGCGCCTGCCATCATCAGGCTGCGTGGAGGGGGAGGACGCATGGGTGAGGCCGAGGCCGTGCCATGGAAAGCCGACCGCACCTGGCCGGCGGGCTCGTACCTGAGCCAGCTCTCCCGGGAGTCGCGCCAGGCGCTCGTCGACGCGGGCACCCAGGTGTCGTACGGCCCTGACGAACTGCTGTTCCGGGAAGGGGACCCGGCGTCCTACCTGCTGGTGATCCGGACGGGCCTGGCGAAGGTGACCGCCTCCTCGGAGTCGGGTCAGGAGACGCTGCTCGCCATCCGCTGCCCGGGGGATGTCATCGGAGAGCTCTCCGCGCTGGAGAAGACACCCCTGCGGTCGGCCACGGTCGCGCCGGCCGGTCACGTGACCGCCTGGCGGGTGTCCCACCGGGTCTTCTTCCGGCTCGCCGAGGACCACCCCGACCTAGGAGCCGCGCTGTTCCGGGTGGTCACGGCGAAGCTGCGCTCGGCGACCGTCGCACGGGTCGAGGTGCACACCTACAGCGTGCGGGTGCGGCTGGCCCGCGTCCTGCTGTCGCTGGCCGATTCGCTGGGCTCCCGGCAGGAGGACGGCATGGTGCTCGACGTGGCCCTGAGCCAGGCCGAGCTGGCCGCGCTGGTGTCCGCCTCGCCGGTCTCCGTCGCCAGGGCGCTGCGGGAGTTCCGCAAGGCGGGCATGCTGGAGAGCGGCTACCGCCAGCTGAAGCTGAGGGACCGGGCGGCGCTGACCGAGGTGGCGCACGGGTCCTGAACGATGTGGCCCGCTACGGGAGATGACGGGTCGACGTCGACGCCGTGACGCGGCGGACGTGGAAGCCCCTACGCCGTCCGTATGACGCCGGGGCACCCCAAACGCAGGCAAAACTGCGGGCTACCACCCCCGCAGCCTGCCTGCGCGGTCACCGGACGAGGGCTCGGCAAAGAGACTCCACCCGATCCGACCAGCCTAGACGCAAGGCCTGCGGCGGAACTATGTCGGATGACATGGTTCGCGGGTCTTGTCGTCTCTTTGCTTTCGGCCCTGCGCGGGTGGCTCCGTCGGGCTTCGGAACGTAGCGTGGGCAGTCGCCCGACGATGTATCAGGCGCGCCTCCTACCAAGGCGCCAGGCGTCGGTCACCCAGCAGGGCTCGGCAACCAGGCTCACAGGAGATCCCGTGACAGCACAACTGTGGACGTTGTTGATCAGAGCGTCGGTAGCGGACGCTGCCATTCCCCCGCCCCGCTCCCCCAGCTCCCCCAGCTCCCTCAGTTCACCCAGCTCCCCCAGTTCCCCTAGCTCCTCCGGTCGGAGCTAGTGGCATGAAGCGCACCGGACACCCGGATTCCGACCGCCCGATCTCCGACCCAGGGAGCCGGGCGTCCGTCGTATACGAGTGTTCGGTGCGGCCGGATCGACTACTGACCGAGCACTTCGACGAGCTCAAGTCGCTCGAGCTGGCGAACAAGGACTTCGTCGTGGCCGGCAGTGCGCCCCTGTTCATCCACGGGCTGCGCGACCATGTCACCGATCTCGACATCGTCACGCGGGAATCCGGCTGGGACCACGCCATGTCCCGGGCCCGGGCCCAGTCGCTCCCCGGCCCCAAGCACGCCCCCCACGGGGACGCCCTGTCCCTGTATTTCTTCGACACCCGGATCGAGGTCCTGAACGCCTGGTTCCCGTCCGTGGTGGGAGAGGTCGACGAACTCATCCGGACCGCGAAGGTCGTCGACGACATCAGATTCCTGACGCTGGAAAACACGCTGATGTGGAAGCGTCATCTGAACCGCCCGAAGGATCGCCAGGACGTCCGCAGACTCGAAGAGGTGCGCCTCCCCCGGCTCCACGCCGGGCGGGAGCAGGGGACGGGACGCAAGGACGCGGACCGGATGACCCTACGGGGAGGTTCGGCTGTCGACCGCCCGCCGACCGGTCAGGTGCGGGACACGACGCCGCATCCCTGGTCGCGGTTTGCGCCGAGCTCATGGCTGCGGTCGTAGGGATCCCTCGTCGGCCCGGTCGGAGCGGCGCCCGTGGGCTCGGCCTCGGCCGCCGTCGAGAACTCGGGGTGGAAGTAGCCGTCATATACGTCGCAGGCGGTGTTTCCGGCCTCCTCCTCGTAGTTCCTGACGGTGATCGTCCCCGGGGTGACGAGGTACTTCGTGGGATCGGAGAGCTCGATGTCGAGGACGCGACGGACGATGGTGCGGGAGACCTCGGTCGAGCCCTGGGCGGCCTGCACCAGCGGGTAGACGAAGGTGTAGTCGGCGTGCACGGCGACGGAGGCCTGCTCACCCGCCTTGAACGTGATCCGTCCCCGGGTCTTGACCACGTCACCGGCCGGCCGCACCTCGGCGGGGTCGAAACGGCTGAACATCGCCAACGGGTCGTGTTTCTCGTCGGGCTTGCTCAGTGAGGTGTTCAGCAGACCGACAAGTTCCGTCTGCCGGGGGTCGATCACCGCGAACGCGGTCTCGGGACGTCCGCCGCGCAGGGTGACGGGGTCGAGATTCGCGTCGACCAGAAGCTTTTTGGTCAGTTCCAGCGCCTGCGCCACCTGGGCCTTGGACAGCGATCCGACGGGCTTGGCCGCAGGCAGAACGATGCCGGCCGCACCGTCGGCCCACTGCAACGCCGGTGAGCCGAGGAACGGCTGCTCGATCGTGGGCTTCTCGGCGTCCACCGCACCGGGCGCGCCGGTCGGAGCCGCGGTCTCGGCGGGCAGCGGCGACGCGGCGGCCTCCGGCTCACCGGCGCCGAAGGGATCTCCGGGAATCAACGAAGGCCGCATGGCGACGACGGCCAGAACCACCACGAGGGGCAGCCCGAGGAAGACCCAGAGCCGCCGCCGCTTCCGAGCGGCCCTGTCGGCCACATCCTGCCCGGCGGGCCCGGTGCGCCACCCCTCGGGCGCCTCCCCCCGGGCCTCCTGCTGCCGCAGCCGCTCGGTCACCATCCGCGCCCGCGCGGACGGCTCCTTCGGAGCGGAGGCAGGTATCTCACGCTCACTGTCCTGGAGGAACTTCGCCCACTCCGCATCGGATATGGAGCTCCCGGAGCCGGACGACTTGCCGTCCCCGCCCCCGTCTCCATCCCCCTGCGCCGAACCGGATATGTGCTCATCGGACGGTCTGTCAGACACCTGCCGTCGGCCTTTCTGCGCGTCGATTGCCGGGCGGTTCAGCCTATGTCAGCCCGGTTCGGGCGGGACACGGGTTTGCGCCCCACCGCAGAGCGACCTGCGAGCGCGCGGGCGCCGTGGTGCACAACGCCCGCGCGCCGAAGAACCGGCCGAACCGGCCCTACCGCAGCACCACCCCCGCCCCCTCCACCACGTCCTCCGGCGGCACCGCCACCACCCCCAGCTCCGCGCCGGAGGCGAGGAGACGGTGGGTCGGGAGGATGCGGACCGTGTAGCCGTAGGGGCCGGTGCGGTCGAGGGAGAGGGGGCCCTCGTAGGACCAGCGGCCCTCCAGGTCGGGGCCGCCTGCCGGTTTGAGGGGGACCGTCGTCGCGTCCGTGATGTGGTCCTCCTCGTCGACCCGGCCGGAGACCGCCTGGACCTCGACGTCGTCGGGGGCCAGATCGCCGAGGCCCACGCGGACGCGCAGGGCGAGGGTGGTGCCGAGTTCGGCGGTGGTCGTCGCGACCGAGGTCTCGACGTGGTCGACCGTCACCGCGTGCCAGGCCGCGCGCACCCGGTGCTTCCAGGCGGCGAGATCGCGGGCGACGTCGGGGGTCATGGTGCGGTGGGCGTGGGCCGCCGGGGTGTAGAGGCGTTCCACGTACTCGCGGACCATGCGGCCCGCCAGCACCTTCGGGCCGAGGAGGGTGAGGGTCTGGCGGACCATCTCGATCCAGCGGTCGGGCAGGCCGGACCGGCCGCGCTCGTAGAAGCGGGGGGTGATGCGCTGTTCCAGGAGGTCGTAGAGGGCCGCCGCCTCGATGTCGTCGCGGTGGTCGGGGTCGGTGCCGGCGCCGTCGGCCGTGGGGATCGCCCAGCCGAAGTCGGGCTGGAACCATTCGTCCCACCAGCCGTCCAGGACGGAGAGATTGAGACAGCCGTTGAGCGCCGCCTTCATGCCGGAGGTACCGCAGGCCTCCAGGGGACGCAGGGGGTTGTTCAGCCAGATGTCGCAGCCGGGGTACAGCTTCTGGGCCATCGCCATGCCGTAGTCGGGCAGGAAGACGATGCGATGGCGTACGCGCGCGTCGTCGGCGAACCTGACCAGTTCCTGGACCAGGCGTTTGCCGCCGTCGTCCGCCGGGTGCGCCTTGCCCGCCACCACGATCTGGATGGGGTGCTCCGGGTGGAGGAGCAACTCCGTCAGTCGGTCGCGGTCGCGCAGCATCAGCGTCAGCCGCTTGTAGGACGGGACCCGGCGGGCGAAGCCGATGGTGAGGACGTCCGGGTCCAGGGCGCCGTCGATCCAGCCCAGCTCCGCCGTGCCCGCGCCCCGCTGCCGCCAGGACGCGCGCAGCCGCCGCCGTACCTCCACCACCAGTTGCTCGCGCAGATCGCGGCGCAGCTCCCAGATGTCCTGGTCGGGGATGTCCGTGACGGCGTCCCAGCGGTCGGAGCCGCCGACGCTCAGGGCGTCCTCGGCGCGTTCGGCGCCGACCTGGCGGGCGCCCAGGCGCAGCACCTCCGGGGCCACCCAGGAGGGGGCGTGCACACCGTTGGTGACGGAGGTGATCGGCACCTCCTCGGGGTCGAAGCCGGGCCACAGGCCGGAGAACATCTCCCTGCTCACGCGGCCGTGCAGCAGCGACACGCCGTTCGCGCGCTGGGCCAGGCGCAGGCCCATCACGGCCATGTTGAACAGGTTCGGCTCGCCGCCCGGGTACGTCTCCATGCCGAGGCGCAGGATGCGGTCGACGTCCATGCGCGGCAGTTCGGCGTCGGGGCCGAAGTGCCGGGCGACGAGCGCGCGGTCGAAGCGGTCGATGCCGGCCGGGACGGGGGTGTGGGTGGTGAAGACCGTCCCGGCGCGGACGGCTTCCAGCGCCGGGTCGAAGTCCAGGCCGGCGTCGGCGAGTTCGGCGATCCGCTCCAGGCCGAGGAAGCCCGCGTGGCCCTCGTTGGTGTGGAAGACCTCGGGCGGGGCGTGGCCGGTGAGGCGGCAGTACGTCCGCACCGCCCGGACACCTCCTATGCCCAGGAGCATTTCCTGGAGGAGGCGATGCTCGCTGCCGCCGCCGTAGAGCCGGTCGGTCACCCCGCGTTCGCCGAGGTCGTTCTCCTCGACGTCCGAGTCGAGCATGAGGAGCGGGACGCGGCCGACCTGGGCCAGCCAGATCCGGGCGTGCAGCGACTTCCCGCCGGGCAGGGCGAGGGAGACCCGCGCGGGGGTGCCGTCGTCCTCCCTCAGGAGGGTCACCGGCAGCTCGTTGGGGTCGAGGACGGGGTAGTGCTCCTGCTGCCAGCCGTCCCGGGAGAGCGACTGGCGGAAGTAGCCGTGCCGGTAGAGCAGGCCCACGCCGATCAGCGGCACACCCAGGTCGCTGGCCGCCTTGAGGTGGTCGCCGGCGAGGATGCCGAGGCCGCCGGAGTACTGGGGCAGCGCGGCCGTGATGCCGAACTCGGGCGAGAAGTAGGCGACGGCGGCGGGCAGCCCGGCGGTGGGGGGCTGTGCCTGGTACCAGCGGTCGCCGGTCACGTAGTCGTGCAGGTCGTCGGCGGCGGCGGTCAGCCGGCGCAGGAAACGGCGGTCCTCGGCGAGTTCGGCGAGGCGTGCGGGGCGCACGTTGCCGAGGAGTCTCACCGGGTCGCCGTCGGCGGTGGCCCAGCGTTCGGGATCGACGGACTGGAAGAGGTCGCGGGTTTCCGCGTGCCACGACCAGCGCAGGTTGCGGGCCAGGTCGCTGAGTGGCCGGAGGGGGTCGGGGAGGAGGGGTCGGACGGTGAATCGACGGATCGCCTTCACATTCCACCTCGGCGTGCGTGAGGAAGAGACGCACGGCGGTGTGCGTCACGTCTTTCGTAGAAGGTACCGGCGTCGGCGTCGGCATCGCTGGGGGCTGGCCGCCCCCGGACCCCCGCTTTTCGGCCTGAACGGCCTCCCCCTCGATCGCCGGACGGGCCGAAGCGGCCTGCCGCGGCGCTTTCCGGGCAAGGTCGGGTGCGCCACTGGAAGGCCTAAAAAATACCCTTTCACCCTCGCAGGCCACCTTGTGGCAGTTCGCCCCGCACGAGAGGCTGTAGCCGAGTCGAGGAGGGGAACTCGAGCCATGGCAGGGACGCGAACACGGCGTCTGCGCCGGGCGGGGGGCCTGACCGCGGTCGTCGCGACCGTGGTGCTGTCGGCCGTCACCCTGCCCGCGCACGCCGCACCGGAGGGGAAGTCGCTCGCCGCACGGAACGGGCTGATACTCGGCGCCGGTCTGCCCGGCACCGTCGGCGGAAGCTATCTCGTGACGCTGAAGGGGGACATGAAGGCGTCGTCGGAGGCCGGACGACGGCTCGTCAGAGGGTACGGAGCCACGATCAGCCACACCTACGGCACGGTGCTCAACGGGTTCGCCGTCGAGGCCGACGAGAGACAGGCGCGGCGGCTGGCGGCCGACCCGGAGGTGGCCTCGGTCGTCCAGGACACCCGTGTGACGCTGGACGTCGTCGGGAGGAACCCGCCGTCCTGGGGGCTGGACCGCGTCGACCAGCCGAGCCGGCCGCTGGACAGCAGCTACAGCTGGCCGAAGTCGGCGGGCGCCGGCGTCACGGTGTACGTGATCGACACCGGCATCCGGATCACCCACGCCGACTTCGGCGGCCGGGCGAGGTACGGCTGGGACTTCGTCGGCGGTGACCGGATCGCCTCCGACGGCAACGGACACGGCACGCACGTCGCCGGCACCGTCGCGGGCGCGAGCCTCGGCGTGGCCAAGAAGGCCGAGGTGGTCGCGGTGCGGGTGCTCGACGACTCCGGTGCGGGCACGACCGCGCAGGCCATCGCGGGCATCGACTGGGTCACCCGGCATGCGCACAAGCCCGCGGTCGCCAACCTCAGTCTGGGCGGCGGTTACAACGCGGCGCTGGACGCCGCCGTGCGCACCTCCATCCGGTGCGGCGTCACCTACACCGTCGCCGCGGGCAATCTGGGGCAGCCGGCCGCCCTGCACTCCCCCGCCGATGTGCGGGAGGCCATCACGGTCGGGGCCACCGACCGCAAGGACGCCAGGGCGGGCTTCTCCAACTACGGTTCCGCTCTCGATCTCTTCGCGCCGGGCGTGTCGATCACCTCCGCGTCGTACGCGAGCGACACCGGCCGGGTGGCGTACTCCGGTACGTCGATGGCGGCGCCGCACGCGGCGGGCGCGGCCGCGTTACACCTCGCCGACCATCCGCGGGCCACACCCGCACAGGTCGCGAGGGCGTTGGTCGCGGGAGCCTCGAACGGCAAGGTCTCCGGCCGGGGGCTCGGTTCGCCGAACAAACTCCTGCAGGTCCCACCCTTCCGGTGACGGAGCGCCAGAACCGGCCCCGTTTCCCCGCGAACGGGGCCGGTCTTGTGTGTAGACATACGCGCGAGTAGTTAACAAAGTGCCGGATTGCTCACCCGAATAGGGTGGAAGGCTCCTCCGGTACTCCCTCGCAGGACCCCCTCCCCACCACATCCATCCGCCTACCCCCCGTTGATGCGGACAGGAGCGGTCATGCCAGCCAGGCACCACCCGTCAACACCCCCGACGACCCGCCCCGAACAGGCCCAGAACGCCGAGCACATCGAGCACGTCGAGCACATCGAGAACAGCAAGCACGGCAAGCGCGGCAAGCGCATCGAGAACGCCGAGCGTGCCGGGCACGCCGAGAAGATCACCCCGACCCCCGATCCGCCGGCCGCCCCGGAGCGATCCTCCTCGGGCGGCGGCAGCTCCACCGTCGGGCGCATACCCGTCCTCGACGTCCGCCCACTGGTCCAGCAGGGGCGCCGGCCCGCCAAGGCGGTCGTCGGCGAGACGTTCGAGGTCTCGGCGACCGTGTTCCGGGAGGGGCACGACGCCGTCGCCGCCAACGTCGTCCTGCAAGATCCGCACGGCAGGCCCGGTCCGTGGACGCCGATGCGCGAACTCGCCCCCGGCACCGACCGCTGGGGCGCGGACGTCACCCCGGACGCGACAGGCCGCTGGACGTACACCGTGGAGGCGTGGAGCGATCCGGTCTCCACCTGGCGGCGCCACGCCCGCATCAAGATCCCCGCGGGGATGGACACGGAGCTGGTCCTCGAAGAGGGCGCGAGTCTCCACGAACGGGCGGCCGCGGCGGTGCCGAAGGGGCCCGACCGGGTCGTGCTGCGGGCCGCGGTCGACGCCCTGCGCGACGAGACCCGCCCGCCCGTCTCCCGGCTGGCCGCGGCGCTGACGCCGGAGGTCGACGCCGTGCTCGGCCGGCGCCCGCTGCGGGAACTGGTCACCGCCTCCGAACCGCTGCCGCTGCTCGTCGAGCGGGAACGCGCCCTGTACGGGGCCTGGTACGAGTTCTTCCCCCGCTCCGAGGGCACCCCCGAGCGCCCGCACGGCACCTTCCGCACCGCAGCGCGCAGACTGCCCGCGATCGCCGCGATGGGCTTCGACGTCGTCTATCTGCCGCCGATCCACCCCATCGGCACGACGTTCCGCAAGGGCCGCAACAACACCCTCGACCCCGGTCCCGACGACGTCGGCGTGCCGTGGGCGATCGGCTCGCCGGAGGGCGGGCACGACGCCGTCCACCCGGAGCTGGGCACGATCGAGGACTTCGCCTGGTTCGTGGAGCGGGCGAGCGAGCTCGGGCTGGAGATCGCCCTCGACTTCGCCCTGCAGTGCTCCCCGGACCACCCCTGGGTGCAGAAACACCCCCAGTGGTTCCACCACCGGCCCGACGGGACCATCGCCTACGCCGAGAACCCGCCGAAGAAGTACCAGGACATCTATCCGATCGCCTTCGACGCCGACATGGACGGCCTCGTCGCCGAGACCCTGCGCGTGCTGCGGCACTGGATGTCGTACGGGGTGCGGATCTTCCGCGTCGACAACCCGCACACCAAGCCGGTCGTGTTCTGGGAGCGGGTCATCGGGGAGATCAACGCCGCCGACCCGGACGTCGTCTTCCTGGCCGAGGCCTTCACCCGGCCCGCGATGATGCACACGCTCGGCCAGATCGGCTTCCAGCAGTCCTACACCTACTTCACCTGGCGCAACACGAAGCAGGAACTGACGGAGTACCTCACGGAGCTGTCGGGGGACGCCGCCTCCTACATGCGGCCCAACCTCTTCGCCAACACCCCCGACATCCTGCACGAGTACCTCCAGCACGGCGGGCCGGCCGCCTTCGCGATCCGTGCCGTGCTCGCGGCCACCCTCTCCCCCACCTGGGGCGTCTACAGCGGCTACGAACTCTGTGAGAACGCTCCCCTCAAGCCGGGGAGCGAGGAGTACCTCGACTCGGAGAAGTACCAGCTCAAACCCCGTGACTGGGACACCCCCGACACACTCGCGCCCCTGATCACGAAGCTCAACGCGATCCGGCGGGCCGGTCCCGCCCTGCGGCAACTGCGCGACCTGCACTTCCATCCCACCGACAACGAAGCGGTGATCGCCTACTCCAAGAGGAGTTCGAGGACGAGCGGTTCGAACACGGTTGTGGTGGTCGTCAACCTCGACCCCCACCACACCCAGGAGGCCACGGTCTCGTTGAACATGCCACAACTCGGCCTGGACTGGCACGAGTCGGTGTCGGTGCGCGACGAGCTCACCGGCGAGACCTACCACTGGGGCAGGGCCAACTACGTGCGCCTGGAACCGGGCACCCGGCCCGCGCACGTACTCACCGTCCTGCGACCGTCCCACCCGCAGATCGGAGGGTCACCCACACCATGAGCGTCAACGAACCTGTTCCGGACACCTTCGAGGACACCCCCGCCAAGGACCGCGACCCCGAGTGGTTCAAACGCGCCGTGTTCTACGAGGTCCTCGTCCGCTCCTTCCA
>NZ_JBEYIL010000033.1:0-64644 GCF_040635845.1 Streptomyces sp. NPDC006872 | reverse complement strand
GCCATCAGCGGCAGAGCGTTTTGAACCACACCCGGCACCCCTGGGTGGGTGAACCATACGAAGGGCTCACCGCCTCCCGCAGAACAACGTAGGGAGCCCTTTCAGCGGGGCTGTTCCAGGGTGAGGACGTCTGCGGCGGTTGACGACACTCGATTCGGGCTGCACACGCTTTTCGGACGATGCGCCAGAACCTCGGACGGGCCGTGCCTGCCCCGCTCCACCGGAGCTCGCGTTGTGGAGAGGACGCGGTTGACCATGAGCCCGGCCGGTGATCTTGACAGTGTCTCAGTCGACGACCGCTGTGCCGCGAACTTCCGGCAGGGAGCCGCGAGGAGCGTCATTGATGGCCATGGGAAGAGCGGCCAGGTGCCGTTTGGCGGCGTTCTGGGCATGACTGACGTCGGAGCGGCGGTAGCGCGTTGGGGGACGGCGCGGCTGCTACGGCGGAGGACCGGGGGGCGGTCGATGACGGTCGAGGAGCTCGTGGCAGCAGTGGTCGCCTTGGCGATCGTGTCTGCGAAGAGGCTGGGTGCCGGTCTGGCGGATCGCGCGATGGAGGGTGTGGAGCAGTCGGTGGCCGGCCGGCTGGGGCGGTTGCACCGGTGGGTCGTCGGACGGCTGCCCGGTGAGGAGGGCGCGGCTCTGGTCGATGAGGCGGGCCGTTCTCCGGCTGCACAGGCTCTGCTGCGACGGCGGCTGGTACTGGCTCTGGGTGAGGATCCCGCAGGCGTTGAGGAGCTGCGGGTGCTGCTGTCGTCACACGCGCCGGTCCTCGCCCATGGAGATTTCCTTCTCCCGGAATCGTCCGGCATCCCGCGTCAGCTGCCGCTGGCGGTGGCGGATTTCACCGGTCGCGGCCAGGAGCTGGCGCGGCTGGTGGAGGCTGCTGAGCGTGCGGGCGGGGGCAGGGTGTGCCTGGTGCACGGTCCGGGCGGGGTCGGCAAGACGGCTGTCGTGGTGCAGGCTGCTCATCGGATGATGCCGTCTTTCCCCGACGGCCAGCTTTTCGTCGACCTGAACGGGGTGGAGGAACGTCCTGCTGCCGTGGGCGAGGTTCTGGGCGACTTCCTGGTGGCTCTGGGAGTGGCGCGCGGCAGAATCCCCGACGATGAGGCTGGACGGACACGGCAGTTCCGGACGGAGTTGGCCGACCGGCGTGTCCTGATCGTTCTGGACAACGCGGCCAGTGAACAGCAGATAGGTGCGCTGATACCGGGTGGGTCTTCGTGCGCTGTACTGATCACCAGTCGCCAGGGCCTTGCCACGCTGGCCGTGGATGAGCGCGTCGCATTGTCGGGGCTGGACGAGGGCACCGCCTGGGATCTGTTGAGACGGATCGGCGGCGGGGACCGGGTGGACGAGGACCCCGAAGCAGGTCGTGACGTGGTCCGTCTGTGCGGCGGGCTCCCGCTGGCCCTGCGCATCGCGGGAGCGCGGCTGGCCACGTTTCCCGCCCGTACTGTGGGTTCCTTCGCCCGCGATCTCGCCGACGACCACCGGCGGCTGGATGTGCTGAGCCTGGGCGAGCGCAGCGTGCGCGCGGTCTTCCGCGCTGGTTATCAGGCGCTCCCGCCGTTGCAGCAGCGTGCGTTCAGGCTGGTGTCCGCCCTGGACACTCCCGACCTGCCGGCCTGGGCGCTGTCGCCTTTGCTGGACGTGAACGCCGATACGGCGGACGCGTGCCTGGAGGGACTGCTGCTGGCGCATCTCGTGCAGGCTCGCCGCGGCGAGGCAGGCGGCCAGCGCATCGTGCTGCACGATCTCGCGCGCGGGTTCTCCAAGGAGCGAGCGGCCGAGCAGCCGGCGGATGAGTCCGACAGCGCCGTGCGGCGTCTGCTGGGTGCCCTTCTCAGCGCGGCCGACGCAGCCGACACGCAGTTACGGCCGGCCGGTGCCCGGCACGGCGGCCGTGACGGGGCGGTCCGCCGTCCGCCGCCGGACGACGTTGTGGCGGGTGATGTGGGAGAGGCCGTCGAGTGGTTCGAAGCCGAGCGTGTGGTGCTGGTGGCAGCTGTCGCCCATGCTCACGCTCGCGGGTGGTGGGAGCTGTGCTGGGAGATCACCGACGCGATGAGTATCGCTCTTGAGCATCAGTGGCGCTGGGACATCAGCAGCCAGGTCCATGAGCTTGCTCTGGACGCGGCCGACCGTCTGGGGGATGGCGGGGCCCGTGCCGCGCTGCTGCGCAACCTCGGCGAAGCCTTGCGTGACGGCGGCAGTGACGTGGGCAGGGCCGCAGAGTGCTTCAGCGAAGCGATCGCTCTCTTCCACAGCTCGGGCGACGCACACGGCGAAAGCGATGCCTTGGGCAACCTGGGAATCCTGCAACGCCAGCAGGGCGAGCTGCGGGAAGCGGCGCGAACGCTCACCGCGGCCGAGAGTCTCTTCAGGGCCCTGCCGCTTGAACGCGGACTGGCCTGGACCCTGCGGGAAAAAGCGGTGATCAGCCGACACCACGCTCACTACGACCAAGCCCTCGCTCAACTCGACCAAGCGCAGGCCCTGTTCGCCGCCAACGAGGAACCCCGCGGTATCGGGTGGATTCTGCGCACCCGCGCCGACACCGAGAAGGAGAGCACGGTGGGCGGCTGCCCGCTCCCTCGCCGCTGGTACGCAGGCCCCTGGCCCGGGTGCGACATCACAAGCCGTCCCGCACAGGATCCGCGGTGGGCCGCGGCCCGCACCCACTACGAGCACGCTGCCCGAACCCTGCACGCTGTTCGGGACCACCGCGGGCACACCTGGGCCACCCTGGGGCTGGCCGACATGGCGCTCTACGAGGGCGACCACACCGCCGCCGAACTGATCAGCCGTGCGCTTCGGGAGACCGACGCCTGCGGCGACCATCGAGGCCGCAGCAGGGCACTGACCGTGCAGGCCCTGCTGCACGCCGAGGCAAACCGCCTCAGCGACGCCATCACGCTGGCAGAACAAGCCCTCGTCGGCCCCCGCGACCACGTCGGCGCCGCTCAGGCCGGCTTCCGCCTTGCCCGTCTCTACGGCGCCGCCGGCCGGCATCACGACGTCCTCCACACCCTCCAGCTGTCCCGAACCCACTACCACGCCGCCGGCATGCCCTTCCCCGACCTTGCCGACACCGAACTCTGCAGGACACTCAACCGCCCCGTGCCCCGCGCCCGTCGCTTCCGCCGCCATCAGTGATTCCTGCGGCTCGACAGACCGCATGAGGAATCAGTGTCTTGCGGGGACGGATACGGCAGCGGCAAAGGGCCGACGATCCCCGGCTTGTGCAGCTCCTGCGGCGGATCATTGGGTGAGGCACGTATGATCCGGTCTGCGCGGCGACCAGCCGGCCACTTGGGGGCGGGTGCCTTTGAGTCGACACGGAGTGCGATGCCGGTGTCGCCACCGGTCCGTTTGTCCGTGCGGCGTGGCGTCAGGTGGTTGGGCTGTCTGCGACCCACGCGCTCCAGGCCATGTTCCAATCGCTGAGGCCGTTGTCCGAGGCCAACATGGTCTTGTCCTCGGAGTTCTTGACGACCACGACGTCACCGATCATCGAGTGGTCGAAGAACCAGGCGGCGGGCTGGCTGCCGTCGCCGCCGCCCCTGACATCCTTCAGGCCTACGCAGCCGTGGCTGGTGTTGACCTTGCCGAAGACCGAGTCGGCACCCCAGTAGTTGCCGTGGATGAACGTGCCCGAGTCGGTCAGGCGCATGGCGTGCGGTACGGCCTCGATGTCGTACGAGGGCTTGCCGTCCTTCTCCGTGAGGCCGACGCTCGCACCGTTCATATGGATCTGCCTGAACTTCTCGGAGATGACCATCTGACCGTTGTACGTCGGGTGCTCGGGGCTGCCCGACGAGATCGGGATGGTCTTGATCGTCTTGCCGTCCCGGACGACGGTCATCTGCTTCGTCTTTGCGTCCACGGTGCTGATCTGGCTCCGGCCGATCTTGAACGTGACCGTCTTCTGGATGCCGTGGCGGCTGAGCGTGACGGTGACGGTGGAGCCGGGCTTCCAGTAATTCTCGGGGCGGAAGTCCAGGCGGTGGTCGTTGAACCAGTGACCGACGACCCGCTGGCCGCTGCTGGAGCTGACCTGGATCTCCGACTCCACAGCAGCCTTGTCGCTGATCGCCATGTCGAAGTCGACCCTCACCGGCATGCCCACGCCGACGGTCGAGCCGTCCTCGGGGGAGACGTGCCCGATGAAGTCGTTGGCTGGAGAGACCGTGGTGATGGTGGCGTTACCGGTGGCGGAGCGGCCCTTGGCGTCCTCGGCCTCTGCGGCGATCTGATACTTGGTGGCACGCTCCAGCCGGCCGTTCGGCTTCCAGGAGGTGCCGTCCGCGGACAGAGTGCCCGGGATCTCAGCACCGGTCGCGACGGCGGTCATGGTCACCTTGGTGAGCTTGCCCTTGCTGACGGTGACACCGACCGGGCCGTTGATCCCGACGTTGTAGGCACCTTGCCCGGGAGTGATCTCTATTCGGGCGTCGGAGGCTTCCTGGGCGCCCGCTTGATTTACCCGCGCCTGCGATTTCGGCTGGTTCCCGGCACTGTTTCCGCTGGTGGCAGCGCTGCTTGTACCGCCGAGGGTCGTGACTGCGAGTACGCCCCCGAGTACGCCGGCCGTAGCCACCAGCCCGGTGCGTCGTTTATAGAGCGTGAACAAACGCTTCTCCATGCCGCTGGTCTTTGCATCCCTGTGCTGATCGCCGAATGGGTGCAACCAGCTTTGAAACCACTTATAGCCATGCCTATATTAATAAATGGGCAAATTGTGGCGAAGGCCACGCATTGTCGAGCACGTCGCCGAGGTTGCAGACCTGGACCTGGGAGCCGATGGCGATCCGCACACGGGTCTTGGTGCAGTGCCGCTCTTCCTTCGGGGGGTGCCGGGGAACCGGTGACCGCGCCGACGATCGCCTCGCTCGTCTCGCGGACCTTGTATTTCCCCCAGACCCTCACCGACGGCTTGTAGGCGTCGTCCAGCCCTTTGAAGACCACGCCCTCCACCCGACCGACGCCCACGTCAGCCCCTCGCGCACGACGCCGGCCTCGGTGGTCGACGGGCACAGTACCCACGGCGCCGACAGCCGGCGCGTGGCGAACATGGACTCGAGCGCGGTCCTGCGTCGCCGATACGGCCACCCGATCGTGTCCGTCCCGGACAGCCACAGGAGATCGAACGCGACGAAATGGGCCGGCCGCTGGTCAGCCGCCCGGGCCGCCCCGCCACCGCGCCGCTGAAGCCGGCTTTGCAGCTGCTCGAAGGCGAGGCGGCCTGCGGCGTCCCATACGACTAGCTCGCCGTCCAGTGCCGTCGCGTCCGGCAGCTGGCTGCTCCCGGATTCGATCTCCGGGAACGGAGCGGCCAGGCTCGTGCTCCGTCGTGGGTGCAGCGCTACCTGGCCCACATCGACGGAGACCAGGGCCTGCCACCTGTCCCACTTCGGCTCACCTGCCCGTCCCGGCTGCGGCGCAGGGTTGGACGCAGGGGTGGCGGGCGTCGGTTCCGGCTGTGTCCACGTCGCAGCCCGTGCCTTCCGCCCAGCCCGCCTGTCGGCAGGCCGAGTGCGCGTACGCGCCCGGCTGCCGGCCCGACCGCGGCAGGTCAGCGCACTACAGCACCTCGCTGGGGGCTGTGTGCTGAGCTGCTGGCGCACGTCCAGGCCGCGCAGCCGGAGACCGGGCTGCCCGGATCCTGTGTCGTGCGGTCTGGTGTCGCGGCCGGCCACCGTCCGTAACAGATCAAACCGGACCCGGCGGAGCCGCCGGTACGGCCGAAGGATCTGAACCAGTGCCGGGGATCAGGCCGCGACGAGCTCCTGCTCGCGGTCGGGCGTGTTGACCTTGGGCTTCTTGTTCGGCAGCGAGAGCCGGAAGACCTTGTGCCACGCGGAGAACACCTGCTTGGGCAGCGGCCCGGTGACGTACTCCAGCTCGTACTTCTCGAACAGCGCGCGCACCTTCACCGCAACCTCGGCGTACCGGTTGCTCGGCAGGTCGGGGAACAGGTGGTGCTCGATCTGGTGCGACAGGTTGCCGGTCATGAAGTGCATGGCCTTGCTGCCGCTGATGTTCGCCGAGCCCATCATCTGGCGCAGGTACCACTGGCCGCGCGTCTCGCCCGTGATCGACCGGCGCTCGAAGACCTGCACACCCTCGGGGAAGTGCCCGCACATGATCACCGAGTGGGTCCAGACGTTGCGGACCAGGTTCGCGGTGAACGTGGCGGCGAGCGTGGGGAGGAACGACGGGCCCGACAGCAGCGGGTGGATCACGTAGTCCTTGAGCACCTGCTTGCGGATCTTGCGGCCCACGGCCCTGGCCCGCGCGCGGAACTCCGGGTTCTTGCGGCGGCGCTTGCGCAGGTTCTTGCCGAGCTCCAGGTCGTATGCCGCGATGCCGTACTCGAAGAAGCAGGCGTTGAGGAAGTTCCACAGCGGCTGGCCGAGGTGGAACGGGTGCCACCTCTGGTCCTCGTCGACGCGCATGATGCCGTAGCCGAGGTCGTTGTCCTTGCCGATCACGTTGGTGTACGTGTGGTGCAGCTCGTTGTGCGAGTGCTTCCACTGCTCGGACGGCGAGACGTGGTCCCACTCCCAGGTGGTGGAGTGGATCTTCGGGTCTCGCATCCAGTCCCACTGGCCGTGCAGGATGTTGTGGCCGATCTCCATGTTGTCCATGATCTTCGCCACGGACAGACCGGCGGTGCCGATCAGCCACGCGGGCGGGAAGATCGAGAACAGCAGCACGCCCCTGCTGACCAGCTCGAGCTTGCGCTGGGCCGAGATGACCTTGCGGATGTAGGCGGCGTCTTTCTCGCCGCGGTCGGCGATCACCTCGTCGCGGATCGCGTCCAGCTCGCGGCCGAGCTCCTCTATCTGCTCCGCGGTCAGGTGGGCGGTGGGGTCGGTGGCGGTCAAGGTGCTCCTACCGTTCGATGTCGCAGGGGCCCGCCGCGGCGGACACGCAGGTCTGGATGAGGACGCCCGGCTCGGCCTCGGTGATCTCTCCGGTGCGCAGGTCGCGGACGGCACCCGCCTTGAGCGGCGTGACGCAGCCGAAGCAGATGCCCATGCGGCACCCGGAGGGCATGAGCACGCCGGCCTCCTCGCCGACGTCCAGCAACGGCGTGGCGCCGTCCGCGTCGACGGTCTTGCCGGTGGCGCTGAACGTGACCTCGCCGCCGTCGCCGGTGACGACGACGCTGGGGCGGAAGCGTTCGGTGTGCAGGCGCTCCTGTACGCCGTGCTCGGTCCAGTGCTCTTCGGCGGCGTCGAGCAGGCCCGCGGGCCCGCAGGCCCAGGTCTCGCGCTCGGCCCAGTCGGGCACGAGTTCGTCGAGACGGGCGATGTCGAGCTTGCCGTCTGTGTCGGTGTGCACCTCGGTGAGCCGCAGCTTCTTGTCCGCGACCAGGTCGTGCAGTTCGTTGCGGAAGATCACGTCTTGCGGCTGTGGCGCGCAGTGGACCATGACGACATCGTCGAACTCGGTGTCGCGCAGCATGCCCATCACGGGCGTGATGCCGCTGCCGGCCGTCAGGTAGAGCACCTTGGCGGGCTTGGTCTGCGGCAGCACGAAGTCACCGGTCGGCTGGTCGAGCTGGATCAGCGTGCCCGGTTTCGCCCTGCGGACCAGGTGGTTGCTGACCTTGCCGTCCTCGATCGCCTTCACGGTGATCGTGACGCGGCCGTCCTGGCGGTCTGTCGGCGAGGTGATGGAGTAGGCACGCCACAGGCGCACCCCGTCGACGTCGACCCCGATCCGCACGTACTGGCCGGCCGTGTGGCCGCGCCAGCCCCGTCCCGGCCTGATCACGATGGTCGCGGCGTCACCCGTCTCGGGGTGCACGGCCTCGATGCGCCCCCGCAGGTCAGCGCCCGCACGCAGCGGGCTGACCAGGTCGAGGTAGTCCGACGGCAGCAGCGGCGTCGTGACCATCTCCAGCAGTTTCCACGCCCTGCTGCGGAGGGCTGTACTCGTCATGACTCCAGCTTGCTGCGCCTCAAGGCGTAAAGTCCTGACCGTAGGACGTAAATCTGGTCGACTGAATTGTTCGCAGGGAACAAAAACGTGAGCCATGCAATCCGGAGGGCCAGCGAACTGGCCCTGGACGAGACGACGGTCACCGCGCTTAGGGCCGCGCTGAAGAGCACCGCCGACGAGGTCGTCCAGGCGATCATCGACGAGGTCCCTCCCTACGCCAACGCCCTTTCGGGCCGTATGGGCGGCACCATCCGCCGAGCCGTCCGCACCGCCCTGGGGCACTACCTGGACCTCGCGAGCGGGAACGCCACAGGCGGCGACGCCGGTGACGCGGCCTACGAGCTGGGCCGCGGCGAGGCGCGCGACGGCCGTTCGATGGACGCCCTGCTCGGCGCCTACCGCGTCGGCGCCCGCGTGGCCTGGCGTGGCCTGGCAGCGGGTGCCGTACCAGCGGGTCTGCCCGCTGCCGAGGTCGCCAAGTTCGCCGAGCTGACCTTCGCCTACATCGACGAGCTCTCCGCCGCGAGCGCCGCGGGCCACGCCGACGAACTGGCCGCCCATGGCAGGGCCCACGAGCGCCACCTGGAACACCTGGCCCGCGACCTCCTCGCCGGCGCGAGCCCGGACGTGCTGCTGGCCTCTGTTCAACGGGCCGGGTGGCAGCCTCCGGTTTCGCTGACCGCGGTCCTGCTGCCCGCCGACCAGGCCCGGCCCGCCTACCGCGCGCTCGACCCCAGCACCCTCGTCCTCGACGATCTGCCGGACGCCACCGGTGTGCTGCTCGTCCCCGATGCCGACCGGTCACATCTCCTGCGGCAGTTGACCGACCGCACCGCCGTGGTCGGCCCGGCCCGGCCATGGACTCGTGCGTCCGCCTCGTACGCACGAGCCGTACGCGCGCGCTTGCTCTCCTCTGATATCCGCGACACCGAGGACCACCTGCCCGAGCTCGTGCTGAGCGCCGACACGGACGCGTTCGCAGACCTGCGTGCCCGAGCCCTCGCACCGTTGCGGACCTTGCCTGTCGCGACCGCACGGCGGCTGGAGGAGACGTTGCGGGCGTGGCTGCTGCACCAGGGCAGGCGGGACGAGGTGGCGGCGGCGTTGTTCGTCCATCCCCAGACGGTCCGGTACCGGATGTCGCAGCTGCGGGAGCTGTTTCCGGATCTCGCATCGCCACAGCGGGTCCTTGAACTGACGCTGGCGGTCGGTCTTCGGGCCGGCTGATGCGTACGTCGACCGTCCACGACCGCGTCCGCGAGCGGTCCAGGAATCGTGCCTCGTTCTCGGTGCCATCGGCTGGCTCATGCGGCCCGGGGAAGAGCGGTGTCAGCCGGCTGAGACCGGCTGGGGTTGATGTGAAGTCCGGACAAGGCCTCGGGAAGCCCGTCGAGGGCGCTGTCTCCGAGAAGAGCGGTGGCGGATACGGCTCGACTGGATCCGGTGGACGATGCGCACCGGCCCGCCCATCGACGCGCTCATCGAGCATCTGGTCGGTGACCCGGTCCGTTATGCGCTGGAAAGCAGCTTTCCTGTCGTCGTGGAGGGCGCTGTCCCGGCACGAGCTGGCCCACGGGCGCGCGGCGGGCTGCAGCTGGGTGACCGGCGTGGGATACCCATCTGGCGGCCAGGCCGGATCCGCCCCGGGCACGCGCTTCCTCGGCAACCGTACTGACCAGATGCTCAGCGACGCCGAGCGGAAGGCCCGCGAGGAGTGATGCTCTGGGCTGCTGATTGTGCCGAGCTGCACTCACCTCATTCTCAGAGTTCGTTCGGCGCCAACGGGCCGGCAGTGGGATCCCCATCGCCCGCCGACTCGGCGTAGGACGGCAGTTTGCGCATCCGGCGCAGCGGCGACAGGAAAACGGGCAGGAAGGTGAGTGACTGGCCGACCGCCCCGGCCAGCAGCGTGGCGCGGACGCCGATCGTGGAGCCGAGCAGGCCGCCCATCAGCGCACCGAGGGGCATCGTGCCCCAGACCAGGAACCGCATTGTCGCGTTCATCCGGCCGAGGAGCCCGGGAGGGCACAGCGCTTGCCGGAAGCTGACCTGGTTGATGTTGTAGACCACACCGCTCATCCACATGGCGGTCTGCGCGACCGCGAGCAGCCCCAGCGTCCAGTCGCGCTGTACGAACGGTGTGACCAGCGCGCACGGTCCGGCGACCGCGATCGCAATCCAGATGGCCGGGCCCTGGCCGACCTTCGCCGCGAACCGTCCGGCCACCAGCGCACCGATCAGGCCACCCACCGCCGCGGTGGAGGTGAGCAGGCCGATGACGCCCGGAGAGAGCCGCAGCTCGCGGGCGAGCAGCACGTAGAAGACGGCGGAGATCACCGAACCGAAGAGGTTGGCCGAGCTGCTGCACATGGCGATGGCGCGGAGTATCCGGTTGCCGAGCACGAACCGCAGACCGTCGCGGATCTCCCGCAGCAGGTTGGGGTCGGGGCTGCGCTCGGGGCGCGGCGGCCGAACCTCGATCCGCCTCACGCACGCGGCCGACCACAGGAAGCTCACCGCGTCGACGAGTACCGCGTAGGGCGCGGTGAGCGCCTGGATCAGCGCGCCGCCGAGGCTCGGGCCCGCGATCTGACTGAGCGACTCGCTGGCCTGGAGCTTCGCGTTGCCCTCTACCAGCAGCTCCCGGTCGATCAGCTGGGGCAGGTAGGACTGGTAGGCGACGTCGAAGAAGACCGTGCTGACCCCGCAGGCGAGCGCGACCACGTACAACTGCTCGATCGTCAGCACCCCTAGGAGCTGAGCCACCGGCACCCAGGCCAGCAGGGCACCCCGAACCAGGTCGTTGACGATCAGCACCCAGCGGAAGCGCATCCGCTCCACCCACGCGCCGGCCGGCAAGCCCACCGCCACGAACGCCGCGGTCTCGCACGCCACCAGAACCCCGACCTGCCAGGTACTGGCGTGCAGCACCAGGATGGCGACGAGAGGAAGCGCCAACCGGCTGACCATTGTCCCGAACTGGCTGACCGTCTCACCGACCCACAGTCGACGGAAGTCGGCATGCCGCCACAGTCCGCCACGATGGTCAGGGCGGCCCGGCGAGGACTCGGTAACGGTCATGGGAAACTACCGTGGAAGAGTGATTGGGTTTTGTCAATCACTTATCCTGCCCAGCCCGTCGGTAGGCTACTGACCATGACCGAACGTCGGCCGGCGACCGACGCGGAGGCGAAGGCACTCGCCTCCGCGCTCCGCCTGCGCATCCTGCGCATTTGCCTCGGCGAGGCGCACACCAACAAGGAGATCGCGACGATCCTTGGCTGTGCTCCCGCCAGCGTGCTGCACCACATCAGGACGCTTGTACGCACCGGCTTTCTGGAGGCCCAGGAGGAGCGACGCGGTGCGCGCGGCGCACGGGAAATTCCCTATCTGGCGACGCGGAAGTCCTGGCGACTCGATGCGCCCGCGCAGGACCGGTCCTTGCTCGACGCATTCCTGGAGGAGCTGGCGCTGGCCCCCGCGGCCGAGGTCGACAGCACCCGGCTCGGGCTGCGCCTGCCGTCGGCGGAGATGGAGGAGTTCCAGACTCGGCTCCGCGCCCTGATCGAGGAGTTCGCCGCCCGCCCGGACGACCCGACCGCGCCCGCCTGGTCGCTCTTCATGGTGGTGCACCCCGACCCGAACCGGCCCTGACGATCGGACCCGGTCCGGGGTGTCGGCGAGCGGCAGGCGGCAGCAGCACGCCATGCGGGACATAAACAGGCGGACGCCGTGCTTGAGAACGGCACGAATGACTTTTTGCTGATCGAGAGACCGGACCAGAGGAGCGTGCCACACGTCAGTTGGCCGACTTGGCGGGCAAGAGCAGCAGCTCCCTTGATGAACTCGACAGTGGCGGCCGGACTTCGTCAAGGCAGCCCAACAGGCTCTGCGAGGGCAGCCTGTCTGAAACGGACGTTGCTTCCGGGGCTGGCTCGGTGCTGCGGAGCGCCCCCCGGGCCATCGGACTGGTCGCTGATGAAAGCCTGTGCTCCAACGGCTGACGGCCTGGAGACCGGCCGGGCAGGCACTCCACTGTCGGATGCCTGCCCCCGTTACGGCTGGTCGGGGGCAAGGACCGCCTGCGCACCGGGCAGGAGCCAGATCCCCGGAGGCGTGATGGACGGTGGCGGTGAGGACGGCGAGGGCGAGGCGGACGTTCCAGGCCGTACCGGCATTGAGAGAGTTGGCCCCTGCCCGTGATACGAGATGCCCACCTGGCCCTGCTTGCGGGCATAGCCTCCCGCGGACCGAGTGCGCGGGTTCTCCTGCCGAGGTGAGAGCGCGTGCCGTGTGCGGGCCTGCGCCTTCGACGCGGTCAACTGGCGGCAGTACCGGGCTGCCGGGCCGCACCAGCTGCTCCACCCCCTCGATCACCTCCAGCCAGGCATCGCGCTGCAGAGCGTCCGCCGTCACCTTCAACTGGCCGCTGCTCCACGGGTGTGCCGGGTTTCGACGGATGTGGAAAGCGAGAGCGTCCCGGAGCGTCGGCGGATGACGGTGCTCACGCTCGAAGGCGTGCACCCAGGCCGCCACGGCGAAGCCCCCGGCCGCGGCGGATACCGCAGCCGGTTTCGGAAGGGGGACGCTGGGCAGAGCCAGGGACAGGCGAGCGGCCTCGCCGAGGTAGTACGTGGCAGGCTGTCTCCAGCCGCGGTTGACATGCAGCTTGTCCACCCAGCCTGTCGCCTGCAGCGCGCTCAACGCGGCGATGGCAGCCTCGGGGGGGGGGCACACATGCGGGAGAGACGACGCAGCCCCACATCTCCCCGGCCGCAGGGCGCGGCACGCGCAGTGAGGCAGACCGCGGCCAGCCGGACCTCCGCAGGCTGGCCGCGCAGCAGAGCGTGCCCGACCAGCCGGCAGACCCAGCCATGCATCGCAAGATGCTCGTGGACCGGCAGCAGCGGTACGCCGGCGTGACGGTGCCCGGCGTCGGCCATGGTCCACGCTGCCTCCGCACTGACCGCGCAGGAGACTGGTCTGTCGGCGGCTCGGCGCAGCGAGCCGGTTTCGGCAGGGTCCTGCAGGGCGGCTTCCGTCAGACCCGCGTGGCGGGCGGCGAAGTCCTCGGCCGCCATCCTGATGCCGCGGAACCCGCTCGGGTGCAGCAGCACCAGGAGAGCCAGCAGCCGTCCCTGGCTGGAACGCCCGGCGCCGGCGGCATTCAGGTGCTGCAACACCGGTTCGAGCCAGGCGCCATGAGCAGGCTGCAGCCCCGGGCCGACAGCCAACACGTCCTCTTCGGCTGCCGCGCCGCGCACCCGGCGAAGGGCGATGGCGCATGCTGCTCGCACACCGCACACGGATCCCGCCTGGCGGCCGTGTCTGCCCGGGGGCTGCGCGCGGTGACCGTGTTGCTGCCTTTGAGGACGTGCCCGCGGGGGATGGCCTGCGCACACGCGGAGCACGCCTCCGCGACCGTCCACACCCGGTCCGTGAAGCCGGGCACGACGACGAGAACCATGTCACCGCCAGAGCTGGTGGCATGTCGGTGTGAGGTTCTTGCGGGGGCGGACAGCGAGTTCGTCCTTTCCGTGCAGGATCCGGTAGTGGGTGTCCTCGATGACGACGGTGACGATCTTTCCCGCGTGGCGCGGGCCGAGCTTGATGAACTGGCCGAAGCTCGATCGCCGGTTACCGGAAAGTCATATTCGGCGCGGTACGGCTCCGTCCTGCCAGCGGTAGAGGTCGCGCAGCAGGGAAATCTCGGCGCCGTGATGGATCAGCTCCCTGTTGACGTGCAGGACCCTGTTCTCCATGGGAAACCGCTCGGGACCCACCGTGGGCGGATTCTCCAGGTCAGTGTCCGAGAGTTCGCGGACCCCCGCGTTCCATCTCCCATACATCTCATCGAGCTGTTTTAGCGCCTCGTCAGCGGTCCCCGCGTAGGCGAATTTCTCGAAGTCGACGTCCTGGCCGCCGAAGTACCATCCGACCCGATAGCCCAGGCACGAGACGATGATGTGCGCCAGCCGCCAGGCAATCGTGGTCACCGGCGCCGGCACCGGGTCAGGGGACGCGAAGTCCATCGTCCATTCCCCCGAACCTTCCGACATCGGTGCGGCCGACGTGCCACGTGGGCGGATGCTCCAGCAGCCGCGTACCGGCTCCCAGAAGTACTCCTCATCGGTAAGACCGTCCAGCCGCGGCCGCAGGTTCTTGTGCCAGTACCAGTCCAGCTGCTCCGCGAGCCGCTCGCTTCTTGTCATTTCCGCACACTACATACAACGGAGACCTGGCGACCCTCGCGGACGCCGTCGCCGGCCGTGGGCCGCGAGAGCGTACCGCACCGGGAGATGACGCTGGGGGCTGATGTGCCCTTCGGGCCGCGCCGCCGCGAGCGGCTGTTCGACCTTGACAACCCGGCTGGCCGGGTTGGGTTCAATGACCCAAACGTGACAGCCTCGACCGTTGACATGACGGATGATCAAACCGCATTCTCCCGCCCGAGATCAGCATGAGTGTCCCGAGCGAGCGCCACGCCAGAGCCTCCGACCTGCATGTTCGAAGATGGCGAAGACTCAATGACTCGGGGCTCTAGGCGGAGAAGGCTGCTGTTACTGACCTTGCCGGCGTGATGTCGCGGGGCTGACAAGCTGTGGTTGTCGCAGTAAGCCGGTCACATGAGGTATCCGCAAGGGGGCAGGCCGACCGCGGAGCGACGGGCGTTTCGCGAGCGCATCCGGATACATGCGGCCGGGCTATTCGCCCTGGGACACGACAATGCCGCCATCGCCAGGCAGTTACGTGTCAGCGTGCGGTCGGTACAGCGGTGGCACCGGGCATGGGAGCACGGCGGAACACCGGCCCTGGTCTCGAAGGGGCCTGCGTCCAGGCCCAAGCCGAGTGAGGCCCTCTGGCCGCGAGCTGTGATGATGTCGATCTGGTCAGCGAGCGAGCCACAGCCGCGACGGCGGGAGCGCGTTCATGGCGCGAGGCGGCGGATGAACTCCGGCCAGATGACCGGGTCGTGTCCCGGGACCAGCTCGTACCCCTTTTCCTCCGCCAGCCGCTTGAGATGCCGGATGGGTTCCAGGGTCGCCTCTGGGGGGACGCCGATCGACGTGCCGGCGGGGCGCTCCTCGACGATGTTCTCGGTCAGGTCGGCCGCATCGCAGGTGAACACGTACCCGCCGCCGTCGGCGAGATCCACCACGAAACTCTGGTGGCCGGGGGTGTGCCCCGCGGTCAGGACGGCCGTGACGCCCGGTGCGATCTCCCGGTCGCCGTCGGCGAGCCGCCAGTCGATGCGGGGGTCGTCGAAGTCCACCCGGAAGATCGTCTCGCGCTCCACCTCGGGCCGTCCCGACAGCCCGTACTCCAGCTCGGCGCGCTGGATGTGCACGGGCACCCGGCCCGCGAAGTGCTTCAGCCCACCGGCGTGGTCGGCGTGCAGATGACTGACGGCGACGGCCGTGATGTCCTCCAGCGCGACCCCGACGGCGGCCACCGCCTCCGGCAGCGGCTCACCGGAACCGGGGAGTTCCGGCTGGTAGGAGGGGGAGGGGTAGTAGCGCCGGCGCAGCGCGGGGTCGCGCAGCAGGGCCGTGTTGAAGCCGGTGTCCAGCAGCAGCCACCCCTCCTCGGTCTCCAGCAGCACCCCCGGCACGGGCTCCCGCACCCGTTCCCCGTGCGGCGCGCCGTGCACGGACACCGATCTGGGCAGGTCCTCCCAGCCGAGGAGAAGGGGCAGGACGCGCCGTACACCGCGTCGGGTCATGGTGCTCCGTCCGTCGTCGGGGGAATCAGAGGTCCAGTTCGAGGATGGGTGAGGCGGCGCGGCTGACACAGATCATCATCGTCTTGGCGGCCGCCCGTTCCTCCGGCCCGAGCACCGAGTCACGGTGGTCGGGGGTGCCCGCCAGGACAGGCGTCTCGCAGCTGCCGCAGTAGCCCTCCTCGCAGGAGTAGGGCACGTCCGGCACACGGTCCCGTACGACCTCCAGCACCGACCGGTCCGCCGGCACCGCCAGCCGTAGCCCCGACCGGCGCAGCACGACCTCGAACCGCCCCTGTGCCGTGTCCTGCGGTGCGTCGACGGCCGGGCCGAACCGCTCGATGTGCAGTGGACACGGTGGTACGGCCGTCCGGCACAGCTCGGCCACCGCGTCCAGCATCGCCGCGGGACCGCACGCGTACACGGCGTGGCCGGGCGGGGCGGCGGCAAGTTCCGCGGCGAGGTCGGGCAGGCCCGCCTCGTCCTGGGGGACCAGCCGGACCCGGTCGCCGCCGAGCGCGATGAGCTCGTCGGCGTAGACGAGCCGGGAGCGGTCCCGGGCGCCCAGGACGAGGCGCCACGGCAGATCACCGGCGGCCAGCGCCCGGGCCATGGGCAGCAGCGGGGTGACGCCGATGCCGCCGGCCAGCAGGAGGTACCCGGGGGCGGGCAGCAGCGGGAACCGGTTGACCGGCCCGTCGACCGTCAGCTCCCGGCCGACCAGCGCCGTTCCGTGGAGCTCCAGGGAGCCGCCCCGGCTGTCCGGCGCGCGATGCACGGCGACCGTCCAGACGGCGCGCTCCCGTGGATCCCCGCACAGCGAGTAGGAGCGGCGAAGCCCGGAGGGCAGGGTCAGCTCCACATGGGCGCCGGGCTCCCACGGGGGCAGTGGCAGCCCGTCCCGCCGGGTCAGCCGCAGCTCGACGACCTCCTCGGCGATCCAGCGGGCCTGGCGGACCAGAAGGCGCGCGGAGTCCGGTGCGCGCAGGTCAGAAGACACGGAAGTACTCCCGTTGTTCCCAGTCGGTGACCTCCTGGTCGAAGCGGGCGATCTCGGCCCGCTTGACGCTCGTGTAGTAGGCGACGAAGTCCTTGCCCAGCCGCTCGGTCAGCTCCCGGTCGGCCTCCAGCGCGTCGAGCGCCTCGCCGAGGGAGCGCGGCAGTGGCTCCGCCCGGGTCGCGTACGGCTCGTCGGCCGCCGGACCCGGGTCCAGACCGCGCGCCACTCCGTCCAGACCGGCCGCGAGCTGGGAGGCGAGGTAGAGATAGGGGTTGGCGGCCGGTTCCCCGATGCGGTTCTCCAGCCGGGCGGACGACGGACCGTCGCCCAGCACCCGCACCATCGCGCCCCGGTTGTCCCGCCCCCACACCGCGCGGTCGGGCGCCAGCGACAGCGACCGGAACCGCTTGAACCCGTTCAGGGTGGGCGTCGACAGCGCGCTGGTGGCCCGGGCGTGGCGCAGCAGCCCGCCCAGGAAGGCGTTGCCGTACGGCGACAGCCCCGGCCCGCCGACGACGGCACCGGACTCGGCACCGGCATCCGCGTCGGGCTCCGGGGCGAAGACGCCCACGTCGCCGCGGACCATGCTCTGGTGCAGGTGCCAGCCGCTGGAGAACACCCCGGGCAGATGGGGCCGGCACATGAAGGTCGCGTGGTGGCCGTGCCGGGCGGCGACCTGCTTGACGGCGCTGCGCAGCAGCACCATCGCGTCCGCCGTACCCAGTCCGTCGGCGGGGCGCAGTGTCAGCTCGACCTGGCTCGGACCGAACTCGACCTCCAGGGTGCGCAGCGGCAGCCCCAGCCCTTCGAGCGTGCCGCGCAACACGTCGAGCATCGGGTCGAGTTCGTCGTAGCGCAGCTCGCTCAGGTACTGGTAGCCGTGATTCAGCATGCCCACCTCGGGTGCCGCGCCCGGCTGGCCCAGATCGGCCGCGCCCAGCCTCGGGTCGTCCAGCCGGAACAGGTGGAACTCCACCTCCAGGCCCGTGCGGTAGGTGAGCCCGTCCGCCTGCGCCAGCACCGAGCGCAGCAGCCCGCGCGTGCACAGCGGGACCGGGGCGCCGGAAGTGAACCGCAGGTCGCACAGCAGCCAGCCGGTGCCCGGCGACCACGGCAGCATCCGGAAGGTGAGCGGGTCGGGCACCATCACCATGTCGGCCGCGCCGCGCAGTTCGGGCAGCCCGAGCGGGGTCTCCCGGGTGAACAGCGGGAACACGGTACGGCCCGAGGTGTCCTTGGCCAGCAGGGACGAGGCGATGCCGGTGCCCTCGCGCAGCACGGCGGGCACCTCGGAGGCGGTGACGGTCTTGCCGCGCAGCAGCCCGTGCTGGTCGGCGAAGACGAGTCGCACCACCTTCAGCCCGCCGCCCTCGGCGCGGTCGCGGATCTCCTCGGCGGCGGCCGACTGTCCGTCCGTCCACCCCGCGTGACGTTCGACGAAGTCCACCGCGGTCAGCCGTCCGTTCCGGCCGCCTGCGCCCAGCCGCTGTCGGCCCGCTGTTTCGCGGTCACGGCGGCCCAGTGCTCGGCCCAGCCCTCGGTGGGACCGATGCCGTCGAGGGTGACGGGGCCGCGCAGTTCGGCCGCGCGCTCCGCGGGCAGCACCAACGGCGGGTCCTCGCCGCGCTCGACGGCGGCTATCGCCTCGCCCAGCATGCGCCGGTACATCACGATCGCCTTGTCGGAGCGGCCCAGGTGCTCGCGGGTGCGGTCCTGGATGGCGCCCTGGCCCTCCACCGCCCACTGGTCGTGCACGTTGATGTCGGTGCCGAGTCCGGTGTACGTCGTGGCCAACTGCTCGACGGGGTCGTAGCCGTAGCCGTTGGAGCGGCCGAAGCGCGGGCGGCAGTCGGGCAGGGTGACCGCGTCGACCCGCTGCCGACGCATCTGCGCCCGGTCGACCGGGCCGCCGACGCTGGTGAACTGGGCGTACCAGTAGCAGGAGGTGTCGTCGATCGGCACATGCCACTGGGTGATCGCGGTCTCGGCGTCCAGCGGGATGTGGAAGCCGTGCGGGAACACCTGGTGGGTGACCCGGACATGGGTGCGGCTGCCGTCCATCGGGCGGCCCTCGGTGTCGGTGCCGTCCAGCGTGCGCAGCGCCGTTATCCGGATGCCGTACGGGGTGCGGACGGCGTCGATGTCGGGACGGCCGTACTCCCGCAGGATCTTCGTCATCGGCAGGTCGGTGCCCCGGGAGGCGGCCCGGAACTGCTTGCCGTAGCTCTCCGAGGGGTCCTCGTCCTGGAAGAAGCGGTGCAGGTACGAGGCGTGCGCGGGGTCGATGCCGACTTCCAGGGCCTGGAGCCAGTTGCACTCCAGCAGGCCCTTCCAGGCGAAGGTGTGCCCGGGAGGGGCCTCGAAGCAGTCCAGCGCGGGCAGTTCGGGCGGCTCGCCGGGGCCGAGGTAGCCCCAGATCACGCCGTTGATCTCGCGCACGGGGTAGCTGCCCAGCCGGACCCGGGCGGCGAGGCCGCCGCCGGCCGGTTCGGCCGGGGTGTCCAGACAGGCGCCGTCCCGACCGAAGAGCCAGCCGTGGAAGCAGCAGCGCAGACCGCCGTCCTCCAGCCGGCCCAGCGCCAGATCGGCTCCCCGGTGCGGACAGCCCCGGTCGACCAGACCGAGCTCACCGTCCCCGTCCCGGAACAGGACGAGGTCCTGCCCCAGCACCTTCGGGGCCACCAGGGGTCGTACGCCGTCGAGTTCCTCGCTCAGGGCCACGGGCTGCCAGTAGCGGCGCATCCAGGTCCCGGCGGGCGTGCCCGGGCCCGTTCTGGTGAGCCGTACGTTCTCTTCCTCGCGCATCTGACGCCTTTCTGTCCCGGTCACGGAGACCGTAGCGATGGGAGGATCCAGGGAGTCAATAATTGGATCCAATATTTACGCGGGTGTAACAGCCTTTCCGGCGGCGGGCCTTGAGCACGCACACCGCCATGGCCGCGTCGGCGGCCGCCATCACCAGACCCGCCGCACCCCGTCCAGTGGTCGCCATCACCGCGGCCAGCGGCAGGGCGGCCAGGTGCGCGGCGAGGAACGGCCCGCGCGGGGAGGCCGGGTGACGGCAGAGCAGCACGCCCGCCGTCACCCAGGAGAACGAGCGCGCCAGCTCGATCCCCGGCCCGTCGAGCCCGTGCAGAGGCGGCAGATGCCAGGCGTAAGCCGACACCGTCCAGACTGCCGCTCCCAGGCGGGCCCCGCCGCGCTCCCGAGCGGACGGCGGCCCTGTCGCGCCGACGGCGCGCGCCAGCAGGGCCGGTCCCAGCACCGCCAGCGACTCGAAGCGGACCATTGCCCACACGTGCGTGTCCATCCCGCCCGGGGTCCGCACCAGCAGCAGCGGGACGGCGAGCACGGCCGCGGCCGCAGCGGCGAAGAGTACGCACCGGCCGGTCAGCCGCCGCGCCCCTGGCGCCACCGCGACCCGCAGCGCGGGCCACGCGAACGCCAGCGTGACCGCGAGGACCGCCCACAGCAGGCCGACGGCGACGGTCCCGTCCCAGGCGTGTGTGGTGTTCACCGCGGTCGCCGTATCTGCCGCGTGTGCCGCAGCCGCCGTGTGCGCCGCGTGGCCGTTGTCCCCGGAGGCGCCGCCCGTGAGCGCGGCGGCGCCGGTCACGGTCAGGACCGCGGACACGGCGAGCAGTTGGCGCACCGGGACCGCGAAGCCACCGAGCGTGCCGTGGGACGGCAGCGCGGGTGCGCCGGACAGTCCCCGTGCCAGGGCTCTGAGCACGGCGAGCAGCCGGTGAGCCGGGGGCGCGAGCGGGCCGAGCAGCCGACGCACCGGGGCCGTGGGCGAGTCGAGCCGTCGGCGTGCCGCGAGCGCCCCGTCGGCGGCCGTCATCCGCCGCAGCACTGCCCGCCGTCCCCACCGTCCCCGTCGGCCGGCGGGTGGCAGGAGACGGGTGCCGGGACGTCCAGCGCGGGGTTGCGGTCGAAGAAGCCGTCCGGCTCCAGGCGCAGCCTGGCCCGGGCCACCGGCATCACCGGCCACTCCTCGGGACGCGGGAAGTGGTGCGAGCCGACCGTCGCCCACAGCACCAGCTCCGTGCCGTCCAGCGAACGGTCCTCCTCCTGCCAGCGGTGCACCCCGTCCGCGCCGGGCTCGGCCTGGTTGGGGTACTCGCCCGCCACGAACCGCCGCGTCGGGTCGTACTCCGTGGCCCACAGCTGCCTCGCCACGAACGGCGCCCGCCGCGCGCACACACTGTCCGGACGCACCGGCAGCACCGCCGTGTTCTCCACATGCACCCGGTACGCGGTCGGCTCACCCATCCGGTTGCGCGCCTGGGTGCTCTCCACCCGCCAGTGCAGGGCCCGCGAGGCGTCCGTGGACCGCCCGCCCTCCGCCTCGCTGAGGACCGGCCGCAGCACGGTCCGCGCCGCGTTGCCGTACGGGTCGAGCGCGGGGTCGCTCTCGTGCTCGGCGGTCACCTCGACCAGCCGATTGGCCGTTCCGTCCACCGCCATGTCCAGCCGTACGGCGAAGAAGTGCTGGTGGTTGGTGACCGCCACGTTCGGGGCGACCCGCCGGGCGTACGGCGTCTCCTCGTCCTCCGTGACACCGGTCGCGGACAGGATGCCGGTCATCTTGATCTCCAGCATGACGGAGCCGTCCTGGTACAGGGACCAGTAGAAGCCGTAGTCGTAGTTGGCGACCGTCGCGAACGCCGAGATGATCAGCCGGCGGGAGCGGCGCACCTCCGTGCGGCCGGTGCGCCCGTCGTGGTGCTTCCAGAGGATCCCGTCGTCCTCCTCGTGCATGCAGACCGCGTTGGGGATGACCCGGGGCACGCCGTCGCCGCCGAGGACCGCCGCGTCGAAGTAGTGGATGACGCCGAGGCAGTCGCAGCCCAGGGCAAGGGAGTTGGTGAGCGGCCCGGCGCCGTACTCGCCCCAGTCGAAGAAGTTCTTGCGGTACTGGGTGGAGGCGGTGTCGAAGTACGGCACGTACATCTCGTTGACCGAGGCCCGGCGGATCACCTCGCGCGGCCCCCTGCCGCCCGCGTCGAAGCTCAGGTCGTGCAGCACCAGGCCCTCGCGGTGGCTGAAACCGACCCGTACCGACCAGCCCTGCCAGTCCACCCGCTGCCCGGTCACGGTGAAGCTCGGCCCCTCGGGCTGGACCACCTCCAGCGGCTTCAGACCCGCCCGCTCGGGCACACTCCCGGCGCTGAACACGCCGGACTCCTCCGACAGCGGGACGACTCCGTGGTCTTCGATGTACAGCACCTCCATCGACTCCATGTCGATGATCGGCACCACGCCCTGCACGGGCCGCGCGTAGCCGTTGTCGTCCTGCGACTCGCGGTGCCACACACTGCCCCAGGTCAGCCGACGGCCCGGGTGCTCGGGCGGCTCGAAGCCGCCGATCGACTCCGGGTCGACCATCACCAGCGACACGTCGTGGATGCCGCGCAGCGCGAGCGCCTCCCGGAACCGCGGGTCCGCCCGGCACGCGGCGGCGGCCTGCCGGGCCTCCTCCGAGGAACAGCCGGGGCTGCGCACGTCCAGCTCGCGCCATGCCGTCGCACGCGGCTCCGCACCGAGTTCCAGGTCGACTTCGTAACCGAGGTGCGCGGAGGGGCAGATCACCACCGCGCGGGCCCGCCGGGCGTCGCCGGGGCGGGCGGTGCGCGCGTGGTGCTCGTCCAGGGCCACGCCCCAGAACCGGGCGTCCTCGGTGACCCGGGCGTCGTCCTTCAACACCTTGACGGCGACGGCCAGTTCGGCGGCGGACAGCGGATCCAGCGGATGGGGTGCGGCGGCTGACTCGGAGCGGGGAGCGAGGGTGCTCATACGGGGGTTCCTTCCGGGGTGTTGCCGGTGGTGCGGGTGGTGCGAGGCGCGGCGGGGGTGCCGGCCGCCAGGTGGACCGTGCCGCCGTCGGCGCGGGGATCGGAGGCGGCGTCCAGGCGGCCGTCGTGCGTGAGCCGGACCACCTGGACGTGTCCGGCCAGATCGCTCGGGCCCGGCGCGGTGACCACGGGAAGTCCCGGTGACACGGCGGGCGTCGACTCCGGGACCGAGCCGGGCTCGGCGAGCAGGCTCTGCTCCTCGAAGCCGATGTCCCGGGCGCCGATCACCCAACGCGGGTCCGCCAGTACGGCGTCCGGGTCGGCGTCCGGGTCGGCAAGCCCGGGCAGGGTCTGGGCGAGGATCTGCGGCTGGGCCCGGCCGCCCTGGCAGCCGGCCGCCAGCAGCAGCGCGGGGGAGCGGCCGATCACCGGACACAGCGTGTGCGGCGGGCGCGCACCCGGGCGCAGCAGGCCGGGATGTCCGGGGAGCAGACTGAACGCCGAACCCCGGTTGTGCAGCACGATCCCGGTGCCCGGGTCGCACAGTCCGGAGCCGAAGGTCTGGTAGACGCTCTGGATCAGCGATACCGCGAGCCCGGAGGAGTCCACGGCCGTCACCGCGACCGTGTCACCGGACGGCCGGAACGGCGGCCGTGGCGGGAGCGCGCCGGCCAGCGGTGCCGGGTCGAGCAGCCCGTCGAGGTCGAGCCGCTGCCCGCGCGGGTCGCCCAGCAGCCGGTCGCGGGCGGCCGCGGCGTCCTGGCAACGGGCGGCCAGCACCCGGGTGCGCTCCACCGCGGAGCGTCCCGTGGCACCGGCCGCCGCGGCCAGCAGCGCGGGCAGGACAGCCCCCTGACTGGGCGCAGGCGCGGCCCACCAACGAACGCTCACCGGATCGGTGCCGACCGCATCGGCGCCCACGGGCTCGGCGCCGACTGCCTCCGTGTTCCCCGTCTTCACGTTCGCCGGTTCGGTGCGTACCGCCTCGGCACCCGCCACATCGGTGCTCGTCGGCCCGTCCGTCACCAGCTCGACCTCCACCGGCTCGGTGAACTCCGGCCGGTGCGCTTCCAGATCGGCCGCGGTGAGCGGGCTGCCGAGGTCGTGCAGGCCGGTGGCCAGTCTCTCGGCGACCGCGCCCCCGTAGAACGACCAGGGATCGGCGGCGAGTTCGTCGAGGACCGTCGCCAGCCGGGGCTGGGGCAGCGGGTCGCCCTCTGTCACCGGGCGGCCGTCCGGGCCGGTCAGCAGCGTGGAGAGGCCCGGGTCGGCCTTGACGCGCGCCTCGTTGTCCCGTACCGCGCGTGCCAGTCCGGCCGAGACCGTCGCCCCCTCCCGGGCGAGCGCGGCGGCGTCCCGGAGCGCGGTGCCGAGCGCGCCCGGCGTGCCGTACGTCTCGGCGAGCGCCGCCCAGCCCGCCACCACGCCCGGCACGGTGACGGTCTGCGGGCCCTGGGCCGGCATCCGGGAGTCCGCCGCGCGCAGCGCCTCGACGTCGGTGCCCGCCGCGGCCGCCCCGACGGACAGCAACGCGCGCACGGTGCCGTCCGGCGCGTGGACCAGGGCGATGAGATCGCCGCCGAGGGAGCACTGATGCGGGTACACGACGGTCAGCGCGGCCGCGGCGGCCAGCGCCGCGTCCATCGCGTTGCCGCCGCGCGCGGCCGCCCGCCGGGCCGCGGTGAGCGCCGCGGGATGCGGGGCGGCCAGGGCCAGTGCGCCGGCCGGGGTCACGCGGCGTCCCGGGGGAGAAGCAGAGTGCGCGAGGGGGCCGCCTCGGCGCCCTGGAGAGGCACGGGCAACGACAGCATGTCGTAGACCCCGGCCGGGGCGTGCAGCAGGTCGACCACTTCCAGGATCAACACGTCGGCGCCGCAGAGCAGTTGGTGGGTCTCCCAATGCGTGGTGTAGGCGACCGCCTCAATGCTGAGGTAGTCGATGCCCGCCGTGCGCACCCCCGCCTCGATCAGCCGCTCGGCGCCGTCCGGGGCCAGGCCGACCCACTGCCGGGCCTTCCACGGGCTGCGCAGCACCCCCGCCGAGTTGCTGGTGCGCAGCAGCACCCGCTCCTCCGTGCCGAGCCCCGCCGCGTCGAGGTCGGCCGCGGTGATCTGCTCCTTGACATGGGTCAGGTCCAGCACCCGGGCCGTCCCGTTGAGGGCCGACAGGTCCAGCCGGTCCACGGTCTTCCCGCCGTCGACGAAGTGGGCCGGGGCGTCGATGTGCGTCCCGGTGTGGGCCCCGATGCGCCAGCGGCTGACGTTGGACGGATCGCCCGCCGTACGCGACTCGACGACCTCCACCTCGGGTCGCCGGCCCCAGTGCAGCATGCCGGGGTGGATCGGCACCGAGACATCGATGGCCTTGGTCACATCGAGATGCATGACACACTCCTATTGGATGCGGATACTCTGTGAATGGATCCAATGTCGATGAACAGTGGACGGCGGCGGCGTGGCAGACTGCTCCACCACCGCGCGGCCCCCGTCAGCCCCCGAGAAGGGTGAGACCCACTCCGATGACGCCCCAGACCGACGAAGGCGCCCTCGTCGACGACATCGCTGCCCGTATCCGCGCGCGGATCATGGACGGGAAGCTCCCGATCGGGAAACCGCTGCGCCAGGCGGCGCTGGCCGCCGAGTTCGGGGTCAGCCGCACTCCGGTGCGCGAGGCGCTGCGCCAGCTGCAGAACGGCGGCCTGATCGAGATGCAGCCGCACCGCGGCGCGGTGGTGCGGGTGCCGGCGCCCTGGGAGGTGCGTCAGGCCTACGAGGTGCGCGCCGAGCTGGAGGCCCTGGCCGCCCGGCGCGCGGCCGCCCGGATCACCGACAGCCAGCTCGCCGAGCTGCGCCGCCACAACGACGTGCTGCGCGCGGCGGCGGAGGGCGCCGGTACGTCCGTCGCGGGTGCCCCGGACACCACCCAGGCCAACGACTGCTTCCACACCGTGGTCTGCCAGGCGGCGGACAACCCCTGGCTGAGCCGGATGATCGACCGGATCAACGAGAGCTTCCCGCGCAACGTGTCCTCGCTGGCCCTGACCGGTGACGAACGCCACCGCCAGCTGAACGTCCGTCAGCACGACGCCGTCGTGGCCGCGTTGACCGGCCGGGACGAGGACCGGGCGCAGGAGGCGATGCGCGAGCACGTCATCAGCGCCGGCGAACACCTGACCGCCTGGTACGAGCGCCGTTCCCAGACCGTGTTCCACGGCTGACCCGCCCCCGCCCCCGGCCGCCCCGGTGGCGGCCCTCAACGGGCACCGCCGGCAACCAGTCGCGCGGGGGAGAGGAAGTCCAGGTCCGGGCGCGGGAGTTCGCACACCAGGTCGGCCAGGGCGGCCCCGATCGCCGGACCGAACTTGAAGCCGTGTCCCGAACAGGCCGAGGCCAGCAGCGCCTGCGGCACCCCGGGCACCTCGCCGACCAGGAACCGCCGGTCCGGTGTCATGGTGTACAGACACGTCAGGCTCTCCGTGACCGGGCCCGCACCGGGCAGCACCCGGGCCACCGCCCTTGCCAGCAGGGCGAGTTCGTCGGCGGTCGCGGCGGGTCCGGCCGTGTCCGGATCCCACGCCGGACCCGTGTCCAGGCCGGCCTTCACCCCCCGGCCGTCGGTGGCCGGAAAGCCGTAGAGCAGCCCTTCCGGCAGATCGACCGAGAAGCTGCCCAGCCCGCCGGGCCCCAGCGGCCCCGCCGGATCCGCGGCGAAGTACGCGTTCACGATGCGGGTGACCGTCAGGTGCGAGGCCAGCGACGGCACCAGGTACGGCGTCCACGGCCCGGCGCACAGCACCAGCCGACGGGCCCGCACCTCCCCGCCCGCCGTCCGGACGACGACCCCGTCGCCGTCCGGACGCCAGCCCGTGACCCGCGTGCGGTCGGTGATCGTGGCCCCGGCCCGCTGCGCGAGGGCGAGCTGGGCGCGCAGGGTCGCGGGGGCGTCGATGATCCCGGCGGCCGGGTCGTGGACCGCCGTGAACCCCTCGGGCAGCCGCAGCCCCGGGAAGATCCGGGCCGCGGCTGTCCGGTCCACCGTTCGGCAGCCCGGACCGCGCAGCGGATCGGGCCGCTCCCCGGGCGCCGCGTAGAGCCCGCCGGTGACGTCCAACAGCCGGGTCCCGGCGGCCTGTTCCAGCTCGGCCCAGGCGCGGTAGGCGGTGTCGACCAGTACGTCCCAGTCGGCGTGCGGATAGGCCCGGCGGATCATCCGGGTGGCGCCGTGCGAGGAGCCACGGTCGTGCCCCGCCGCGAACTGCTCGATCCCGAGCACGTCCAGCCCCCGCTCGGCGAGCTGCCGCAGCGCAGCGCCGCCGTGCACGCCGAGCCCGACCACCACGGCGTCCCGGCGGGCCGCCCCGGACGCCCGGACGGGCCGGGTGCGCGGGAGGCGGGCGAGGGTCCGGGAGGTGTCCGCCGTAGCACCCGTGGCCGCTGTGGCACCGGTTGCCGCTGTGGCACCGGTGGCCGCCGCCGACGCCGTACGGTCCGTTCCGCGCACGTCCGCCGCGATCTCCGCGACCGCCTCCACCAGGGCGTCCAGGTCGTCGTCGTCGGTGTACACGTGCACCGACGCCCGCACCACCTTGGCCAGTCCGCGCGGGTCCATGTCCCAGCGGCCGTGGTCGGCCGGCACGGCGATCAGGTACACCCGCCGCAGTGCCAGTCGCCGCTGGACCTCGCCGGCGTCGAGCCCCTCCACCACGAAGGTGACGATCGCCCCGCCCGCCGCCGACGGGTCGGTGAGCCGTACCCCGGGGACCGCGCCGAGCCGCTCGCGCAGCCGCGCGGCGAGGACGGACAGGCGGGCGAAGACGGTCGCGGGACCGAGCGCGTGCAGGTCGGCCAGTGCCGAGCCCAGGCCGAGCCGCAGCGCGTGGGCAGCCTCCCACAGCTCGAACCGCCTTGCGTCGGGGGCCAGTTCCCAGCTGCGCTCGGCCGTCCAGCGGGCCCCGCGGACATCCGGTGCCTGCGGTGCGAGCCGTTCGAGGAGCGGACGGCGTACCGCCAGCAGCCCCGTGCCGCGCGGACCGCGCAGGAACTTGCGGCCGGTGCCGATCAGCAGATCGCAGCCGAGGGCGGGCATGTCGACGGGCAGCTGGCCCAGCGACTGGGTGGCGTCGAGCAGGAACGGCACCCCGTGCTCGGCGCTCAGCGCGCCGATGCCGGCGGCCGGTTCGACCAGCCCCGACGAAGTCGGCACGTGCGCCGCGGTCACCAGCGCGGCGGGACCGGTGCGCAGCGCCCGCTCCAGGGCCTCCAGATCGGTCGCGCCGTCGGGCCCGTTGGGCAGCACCTCCACCCGTACGCCCGTGTCGCGCTCGGCGGCCAGCAGGTGCAGGGCGCTGCTCACATAGCTGGAGCGGGCGGCGAGCACCCGGTCCCCGGGCCGCAGCCGCAGCGCCGACACGATGCGCTGCCAGCCGGCGGTGGCACTCTCGACCAGGGCTGTCTCGTCGGCGTCGACACCCAGCAGGCGGCCGGTACGGGTGTAGACGGCCGCCAGAGCGTCGGCGGCGAGCCTGGCCGCCTCGTAGCCGCCGTGCAGACTCTCGGCGCGCAGCTGGGCGATGACCGCCTCGACCGTGTCCGAGGCGAGGAGCGCGGCACCGGCCGCGTTGAAGTGGTGTCCGGTGGCGCAGCCCGGGGTACGGGCCCGCTCGGCGGCCACGTCGAAACCGGCGGGAGCCGGCGGCACCGCCGTCACGGGGGCGCTCACAGCGCCATCGTGATGCTCTTGGGCTCGGTGAACCCGTCGACCGCCGCGTCGCCGAGATCCCTGCCCAGACCGGACTGCTTGCTGCCGCCGAACGCCACGGCGGGGTCGAACTCGTTGTAGGTGTTCACCCACACGGTGCCCGCCTGGAGCGCCGCCGCGGCGCGGTGCGCGCGGCCGAGGTCGGTGGTCCACACGCCCGCCGCGAGCCCGTAGTCGCTGTCGTTGGCGAGCGCGATCGCCTCCTCCTCGGTGTCGAAGGGCAGTACCGCGGCGACCGGTCCGAAGATCTCCTCCCGGGCGATCCGCATGTCCGGCGTGACGTCGGTGAACACCGTGGGCCGCACGAACCAGCCGGGTCCCGGCAAGGGTTCACCGCCCGTGGCCGCCTTCGCGCCCTCGGCGAGTCCGAGGTCCAGGTAGCCCGTGACCCGGTCGAACTGCTCCTGGGAGACGAGCGGTCCGATGTTGATCCCGCCGGAGAGGCCGGGGCCGATCCGCAGCGCCTCGACGGCCGGCAGCATCCGGTCCAGGAACTCCTCCATCACCGTGCGCTGCACCAGCAGCCGGCTGCCCGCCGTGCACATCTGTCCCGAGTGCCCGAACACGGCCCGTACGGCGGCCGGTACGGCGGCGTCCAGGTCGGCGTCGGCGAACACCATGTTGGCGGACTTGCCGCCCAGTTCGAGCGTGAGCCGCTTGACGGACGGCGCCGCCGCGGCCATGATCAGCCGCCCGACGTCGGTGGACCCGGTGAACGACACCTTGGCCACGTCGGGATGCGCGACCAGCTCCGCCCCGGTGCGTCCGTCGCCCGTCACCACGTTGACGACGCCCTCCGGCACACCTGCCTCAAGGCACAGCGCGGCCAGCCGCAACGCGGTCAGCGGGGTCTGCTCGGCGGGCTTGACGACCACGGTGCAGCCGGCCGCCAGCGCCGGGGCGAGCTTCCAGGCGGCGATCATGAAGGGGAAGTTCCAGGGGAGCACGGCGGCCACCACGCCCACCGGCTCCCGCACGCTGTACACATGCCGGCCGGGCCCGGCGGGGTGCACCGTGCCGGTCAGCCGGGCCGGGGTGCCCGCGAAGTGCCGGATGGCCTGGAGGCCCAGCTCCACGTCGCCGCGGGCCCGCTCGATCGCCTTGCCGTTGTCCAGGGTGTCCAGGATCGCCAGCGCCTCGGCGTTCCGTTCCACCAGGTCCGCGAGCCGCAGCAGGACGTCCCGCCGGTCCCGGGGCGGCAGCGCGCGCCAGCGGCCGTCGCGGTGCGCCGCCGAGGCGGCGGCCACCGCCGCGGCCACGTCGGTGGCGTCCGCCTGGGCGATCGTGGTCAACGGCTCGCGGGTGGCCGGGTCGAGGACCGGGATGCGCCGGGCCGAGGCGCCCGTGGTCCAGGTGCCGCCGATGAGCATGGGCTCGCACTCGGGCAGCCTGGGCAGGGTGATGCTGGGGTCCAAGGGGGTTCTCCTTGTCGTTCCTGGAACGGGCGGCGCGGTTCCTCGGGCGGGATGGCTCACGCCGGACGGCTCACGCCGGATCGCCGGGCCGGTGGGCCGCGCTGGGCCAGGGCTCGCGCACGGCCGCCGAGACCGCGCGGGCGGTGGTGAGCACACAGCGGTCGAACTCGGCACGCCCGTGGGCCGCGTTCGCCTCGGTGACGTCCCTGCCCCACACACCGGTCTCGCTGACCTGGTCCATGCGGTAGTCCCAGAAGGAGTCGACGTCGACGTGCGAGGTGGCCCGCTCCATCCGCACCAGCTCGGGCGCCAGGTGCAGCATCACCGAGGTCTCGAAGTAGTTGGCGTGCATCAGCGCCCGCCCGTGCGTGACATGACCGTCGACCTCGGGACCCGGGTACATCGTCACGTACCCCAACGCCCGCACCCGGGCGTCTCGGTGACGCACCCTCAGTTTCTCGGCGGACACGTCGAGCGCGCCGTTGTTCCAGATGTGGCCGTTGAGCAGGACGAACTGCCGTACGCCGCTGGCGTACAGGGAGTCGATGACGTCCTCGATGACGGCGATCAGCGTCTCGGGGCGCAGCGCCACCGTCCCGGCGAAGCCGCCGTGCGAGGCGGACACGCCGAAGGCCAGCGGCGGCAGCACCGGTACGCCGGTCAGCGCGGACACGCCCAGGGCGACCGCCTCGCAGATCCGGGTGTCCACGGCCAGCGGCAGATGGGGGCCGTGCTGTTCGGTGGCGCCCACCGGGACGATCACCGCGTCGCCGCCGGCGACCGTGGTCCCGGCCTCCGGCCAGGTCAGCTCCTCCCACGGCAACGGCGTTCCGGTGCCGCCGAGTTGCGCGGCGAGTGCGGGGACGTCGAGCCCGGTGGGGACGCTCAGGCCGCTCGGCCCTGTGATGACGGACGGCATGTCTCTCCTGTCCTCGGGGGTACGGGGGTCTTGTTCGCGGTCACCAGCGGCGCCGGCTCTTCTCCGGCAGCAGGTCCAGCGCGCGTGCCGGGACGGGACGGTCGCCGTCGACCGTGGTGAGCCACACGACGGCGTCCGGGCAGTAGTCGCTGATGAGCTCGCGGCACACCCCGCACGGCGCGATGATCCGGAACCGTCCGGCGGGCTTGATCTGCACCGATACCACCGAGGTCACCGCCAGAGGCGCACCGGGCGCGAGCGCGCCGCGCGCGGTGCCCAGGGCGACGCCCTCCGCGCAGACCGAACTGCGCCGGCAGGAGCCCTCGACATGGACGCCGGTGTGGATCCGGCCGTCCGCGGTGCGCAGGGCGGTGGCCACCTCGTGCCGGTCCTGCTGCCACACCCGGTCCAGCAACGCCTGGGCCACGGAAAGGAGTTCGGCGTCCTGCGCACTCATCTCCGGTGGGACGGCCACGGGCGCGGCGGTCATGCGCCGAGCCCCAGCAGGCGGGCCATGTTGCCGCCCTCGACCAGCGCCCGGTCCTTCTCGTCCTCGATCGCCTTGGCGATCTTCATGCGCTCCAGGTCGAAGTCGGAGCCGGGCCACTCGCTGCCCATCAGGATCTGCCGGGGGCCGAGCCGGGCGTAGGCCCGCTTCACGTCGCTCATCAGCGTCGCGGACGTCTCCAGATAGACGTGCGGCTGCCGTTCGGCCACGATGATCGCCTCCGGCACGTTCCACACCGCGCCCATGTGCGCGATGATCGTGGGCACCCCGGGGTGGTCCCGGGCGATCTCCTCGATGGCCAGCGGGGCGCAGAAGGCGTCGTCCAGCGCGTTGACCAGCACCAGCAGCCCACGCCTGGCGCAGGCCTCGAACACCGGGTCGAGGAGCCCGTGGTCGGCCACGTGGTAGCCGTGCAGGCTCGGATGCAGCTTCAGCCCCACCAGACCGGCGTCGGCGATCCGGTCGATCTCCTCGATGGCGTCGTCCGCCTGCGGCAGCACCTGGCCGAAGCCGAAGAACCGGTCCGGGTGCGCGGCCACCAGCGAGGCGATGAAGTCGTTCTCGATGCGCTGCGCGAGCGAGCACACCATCGCCATGTCCACCCCGGCGGCGTCCATCCGGTCGAGGATGCGGCGCGGTTCGAAAGGCTTGTAGGGCGGCGGCGCCTCGCCCTTGCGCGCGCCCGTCAGGTAGTCGGAACGGCCGCGCACGTCCTGGGTGGTGTTGTAGGCGTCGATGATCAATGCGGGTCCTCACTCACGGGCACGGGGCCGAGGGGCAGATGGCAGCGGACGCGGCGGCCGGGTGCGATCTCGCGCAGTTCCGGGTGCCGGGTGCGGCAGAGGGCGGTGGCGAACGGACAGCGGGTCCGGAACAGACAGCCCTCCGGAGGGTCCGCGGGGTCCGGCAGTTCGCCCTGCAGCGGCTGCCGTTCGACGGGCGGGCCGGGCCGCAGCTCCGGCACGCTGGCCAGCAGCGCGCTGCTGTACGGATGGGCCGGGCCGGAGAAGAAGTCGTCCCGGAGAGCGGTCTCGATGATCTCGCCCAGGTACATCACGGCGACCCGGTCGGCGATGTGCCGCACCACACCGAGGTCGTGGGAGATGAACAGCATCGTCAGATCCCGGTCGCGCACCAGTTCCGACAGCAGGTTCAGCACCTGGGCCTGGATGGACACGTCGAGCGCGGAGACCGCCTCGTCGGCCACCACGAACCGCGGCGAGGACGCCAGGGCCCGGGCGATGCCGATGCGCTGGCGCTGGCCGCCGGAGAACTCGTGCGGCTTGCGCCCGCCGGCTTCGGCCCCCAGGCCGACCAGGTCGAGGAGCTCGGCCACGGTACGTTCCGCGTCGGCGCGGCTCGCGCCCCGGGAGCGCAGCAACGGCTCGGCGACGATGTCGGCGACCGTACGGCGCGGGTTCAGCGAGCCGAAGGGGTCCTGGAACACCATCTGGAGCTCGGCCCGGGTCCGCTTCAGCGCCCGGCCGCGCAGCCGGGTCAGATCGGTGCCGAGGAAGTCGATCCGGCCCGCCGACGGTTCCACCACGCGCAGCAGCGCCCGCCCGAGCGTGGACTTGCCGCACCCCGACTCACCGACCAGGCCCAGCGTCTCGCCCCGGGCGATGTCCAGGTCGACGTCCCGCAGCGCCCGCACCCGGCCGCCGGCCCGGCCGGCGTAGTCGACCCGCAGTCCGCGGGCGCTCATCAGGACCTCGCTCATACGGCGGCTCCCGCCGCGCGGGCCCGCGCCCGGGCCGGCCCGGGCAGCACACAGGCGTCCAGATGGGCCGGGCCGCCGTGACGCCGCCGCAGCTCCGGGCGGCTGTCGCAGCCGTCGTGGGCGAACGCGCAGCGCGGCCGGAAGCCGCAGCCGGGCGGCCGCTCGACACCGGCGGGCGGAGCGCCGGGGATGGCCGGCAGCTGCTCGGGTACCGGCCCGCGCAGCGGAGGAACCGAGCCGAGCAGGCCCATCGTGTAAGGGTGTTGCGGGTCGAACAGCACCTCGTCGCGGGTGCCCTGCTCCACGATCCGGCCCGCGTACATCACCGCCACCCGGTCCGCGACCTCCGCGACCACCCCCAGGTCGTGCGTGATCAGCAGCACGGACGTGCCGTGCTCGCGCTGCACCCGCTTCAGCAGCGCCAGCACCTGGGCCTGGATGGTCACGTCCAGCGCGGTGGTCGGCTCGTCCGCGATCAGTACCGCGGGGTCGTTGGCCAGCCCCATCGCGATCATCACGCGCTGGCGCATGCCGCCGGAGAGCTGGTGGGGATAGGCGCGGGCGGCCCGTGCCGGGCCCGCGATGCCGACCTCGCCGAGCAGTTCGACGGCGCGGCTCGCGGCCGTGGCGCGCGGGACGTCGCCATGGGCGCGGATCGTCTCCGCGACCTGCGCGCCCGCCCGGTGCAGCGGGTTGAGCGCGGCCAGCGCGTCCTGGAAGACCACCGCCACGTGCTTGCCGCGCACCCGGCGCAGCTCCCGCTCGGACGCCCCCACCAGTTCCCGGCCCCGGAAGGACACGGATCCGTCGATGTAGGTGCGCGGGCCGCGGTTCAGGCCGACCAGGCTCATCGACAGCGCCGACTTGCCCGACCCGGACTCGCCGACCAGCGCGAGTATCTCGCCCTTGCGCAGCGTCAGGTCCACCCCGTCCACGGCGGGCAGCCGGCCCGCCGGCACGTCGAACCCCACACGCAGTCCACGGACTTCGAGCACCGCCTCCGGAGGGGCCACGTCGTGCACGCCTTCCGACGCGGTCGTGTCGTGCACGGTCTCCGGCGCAGTCACGTCATGCACGCCCTCCGGCGCGTTCATACGGCACCGCCCACGGCCAGCGCGGCCCGGTGGATCAGCTCGGCGACCCGCTCGGGCCACACCAGGGTGGTGTAGTGGCTGCCGGGCAGGTGCTCGACGGTCGCCTTCATCCGCTCGGCCATGAAGTTCTGGATCTCCGGGCGCAGGGTGCGGTCGTCGTCGGCGACCAGGTACCAGGTGGGCAGCGACCGCCAGGCCGGGACCCCGGTCGCCTGGGTGAAGATCAGGTTGTCGGCCTTGCGTCCCTCCGCTTCGACGGCCGCCCGCTGCTCGGCCGACAGGTCCGGGCCGATCTCCGCCCAGAACTCCGCGCTCGGCTCGGACTTCCACTCGCCGTTCGGGCCGCGCCGCATGTACTTGGAGATCTCCGCGGGCTCGTAGCGCTCGACTATCCCGTTGACGGTCTCGCCCTCGTCCGGCCCGAACGCGGCGATGTAGACCAGCCCCGCGACACGCGGGTCGCGACCCACGTTCGTGATCACCGCGCCGCCGTAGGAGTGCCCGGCCAGCAGCACCGGGCCCTCGGTGCCCGCGAGCGCGGCCGTGGTCTCGGCGATGTCGTCGGCGAGCGAGGTCATCGGGTTGGTGACCGTGACCAGCCGGTGGCCGTGGGCGGCGAGCAGCGGCTGGACCGCCGACCAGGTGGTGGGCCGTCCGCCGGCACCGTGGACCAGCACGATGTCCATCGGGATCATCCTTTGCGTAGACGCGGGTCGAGGACCGTGTAGAGCAGGTCGACCGCGTGGTTGACGAGGGTGAACAGCAGGGCGATCGCGAGGGCCGTGCCCTGCACGACCGGGTAGTCGCGCTGCAGCACGCCCTGCACGAGCAGGCGTCCGACACCCGGGTAGGAGAAGACGGTCTCGGTGACCACCGAACCGCCCAGCAGAGAACCGAACTGGAGCCCGAGGACGGTGACGATGGGCAGCCAGGCGTTGCGCAGCACGTGCCGGCGCACCACCGCGCCCTCGCCGAGGCCCTTCATCCGGGCGGTGCGCACGAAGTCGTCGCCGAGCACCTCCAGGACGGAGGCGCGCACGATCCGGGTGATGAAACCGGCCATCGACAGCGCGAGCGTCACCGCGGGCAGGATCAGGTGCTGGATCCATGGCCACACCAGTTCGGGCCGGTCCTGGAGGATCGCGTCGAGCAGGACGAAGCCGGTGGTGGGCTGATAGTCGAGGGTGCTGGGCAGTCGGCCGAGGACGGGCAGCCAGCGCAGCCACACGCCGAACACCACGATGGCGAGCACGCCGAGCGCGAACCAGGGCAGCGAGAAGCTGACGGTCGCCACGGCCCGGGTCGAGGTGTCGATCCAGCTGCCCCGGCGCAGTGCCGCGACGACTCCGGTGACGACGCCGAGCAGCACCGCGACCGTCATGGCCGCGAGGGTGAGTTCCACGGTTGCGGGCAGCGCGTCGCCGAGCAGGCCGAGGATGCTGTTGGAGCCGTAGAACGAGGTGCCGAGCCGCAGATGGACCAGGTCGTCGAGGAAGTGGCCGTACTGGGTGAGCAGTGGCTGGTCCAGGCCGAGGGCCTTGGTGACCCGTTCCTCGTTGGCGCTGAACTCGGCGGCGGAGGCGGTGTTGCCGCCCGCCGCCAGGGAGGTCGCCGGGGAGCCCGGCAGCAGCCGTATCGCCACGAACACCAGGGAGGCCAGCGCGAACATCACGACGGGGATCACGGCCAGCCTGCGCAGGAACACCCAGGCCGCTCCCGTCGGCCGGGGCAGGCGCACCCGGGTCAGCACCCCGGTGCCCGCGCTCATGGCGTTCCCCTCGGGTCGAGGGCGTCGCGCAGGTCGTCGCCGGCGAAGTTGCACGCCACGACGAACAGCAGGGTGAGGGCGGCGGGCAGCACCACCAGCCGGGGAGCGGTGTACAGGAACTCCTGCCCGGCCTGCACCATGTAGCCCCAGTCCGGCTGCGGCGGCTGGATGCCGAGGCCGAGGTAGGAGAGCCCGGCCGCGAACCCCGCCGCGACCGACAGCGTCATGACGACCTGGGCGAGCAGCGGACCCCCGATGTTGGGGAGCACCTCGCGCAGCAGGATGCGGGGCGCCCCGGTGCCGCCGAGCCGGCAGGCCACGACGTAGTCCTTGGCCGCCTCGCGTGCGGTCAGGGTGCGGGCCAGCCGGGCCAGCCCCGGCGCCAGTGAGGCACCGATGCCGAGGATCAGACTGACCGTGCCCGGTCCGGCCGCCGCCACCAGCAGGATCACCAGCAGGATCGACGGGAAGGCCAGCGCCAGGTCCACCAGCCGCATCAGCGCCTGCTCCACCACACCGCCCGCGTATCCGGCGACCAGCCCGACCAGGATGCCGACCCCGGCCGCGAGCGCGGTCGCCGCGAAGGACACCAGCAGCAGCGGGCGGGCCCCGTGCACCAGCCGGGCCAGCTCGTCCCGGCCCAGGTCGTCGGTGCCCAGCGGATGCCCCGGAGCCCCGGGCGCCAGCAGCGCCGAGGAGGTCTGGCGCAGCGGGTCGGCCGCCACTATCAGTGGTCCGAGCAGAGCGGCCAGCACCGTGGCGGCCAGCAGCAGCCAGGCGAGCAGGGCGGGCCAGGAGCGGGCCACCCTGCGCCGGCGCAGCGCGGCCGTCAGCCGTCGTGCCGTCCCGGACCGGGGCGGGAAGGCCACGGCGGCGGGGGCCGCCGCCTCCACCGCCACGGCGTCGACCGCAGCGCCGGTCTCAGACACTGGCCTTCTCCATGTAACAGCGGTGGTTGGCCAGCGCGTCGGTGTTCATGCCCTTCACGTCCGCACCGCTGACGACCAGGTTGCTGAAGCAGGCCAGCATCGACAGGACCATGTACTCCTCGGCCCACCTGCGCTGGATCTTCGTGTAGGCGGTGGTGCGCTTCTTGGCGTCGGTGAGGTTCTTGGCCGCGTAGAGGTCGTCGGCCAGGGAGGCGGCGCCCTTCAGGGTGTCCATCCCGGAGAGCTTGGAGCCGTAGATGCTGGTGGGGCTCGCCATCGCGCCGACCATGTCGTCGGGGTCCGGCACGTAGGTGTTGCGCTCCCAGATCATCAGGTCGTGGTAGTCGTCCTCCCCGTCCAGGAGCCGGCTGAAGTAGGTCGCCGGGTCCACTGACGTGGTGGCCACCTTGAAGCCGACGTCGGTGAGGTTCTGGGCGATGATCTGGGCCGCCTTGGGGTGCCAGGAGTCACTGGCGGCCATCAGCCGGATGGTGCGCCCCTTCGCCCCGGCCTCCTCGACCAGCCGCTTGGCTTGCGCGGTGTCCTGGGTGCTGAGGTCGGCGAGCGCGGTGTCGTAACCGCTCTGGGCCGGCGGGATGGCGTAGCCCCTGGGCTCGGCGCCGACGCCGTAGAACGCCTGCTGGAGGATGGCCTTGCGGTTGATGGCCAGGTTGATGGCCTTGCGCACCTTGAGCTCGGGGACCCGGCGGGCGTCGATCATCATGATGGCGTCGGCGTTGTGCGGGGTGTCGTACACCTTCACCGTGCTGTCCTTGCGCAGCTGCGAAACGGCTGAGTACGGGGCGAACTGGGTCGCCGACACGTCGCCGCTGAGCAGCGAGCTGACGATGGTGGAGGGGTCCTGGACCTGGCGCAGCACCAGCCGGTCTATGGGGGGCTTGCCCAGCCGGAAGCCGTCGAAGGCCTTGAGCGTGATGGACTGCCCGGAGGTGGCCGCGGAGAAGGCGAACGGCCCGGTGCCCACGAGGTGCTTGCCGATGTCGGCGCCGTACTTGTCCAGCGCGGCCTTGGAGATGATCCGGCCGCCGATGTCGGAGAGCTTGCCGAGCACGGTCCGGTCAGGCTTCTTGAGGACCATCTTCACGGTCATGTCGTCGGGCGCGGTGAGCGAGGCGACGTTGGCTCCCATGCTCGCCAGCGGGCGGGTCGCGCCCTTGGGCAGCGTCTTGTCGTCGGGGTCGAACTGGCGGCCGAGACTGGCGAGCACGTCGGCGGAACCGAGGGTGGTTCCGTCGTGGAACTTCACCCCCTTGCGCAGGGTGAAGATGTAGGTGAGCTTGTCATCGGACATGGTCCACTTCTCCGCCAGGTCCGGTGTGGGCTCGTTGGTCTCGAAGGAGATGAACGTCAGACCGCGGCAGACGCAGTCGACGGCCATCCAGTCGCCCAGGGAGGTGTAGAAGGCCGGGTCGTTGACGGCGCTGGTGGCGTCGATGGCCAGGGTGAGTGTGCCGCCTTTGCCACTGCCGCCCCCGTCCTGGGCCGCCGCGCCGCACGCGGTGAGCAGGGCGGGCAGTCCGAACCCCACGCCCACGCCGAGCAGTCCGGCCCCTCGGAGCATCGTCCGGCGCGAGACGTCCCGAGAGGCGATCGTCGGCACCGACGACGGGGTGACGGCGGCGGTCGAGGGCGATCCAGATGGTTGGTCCGGCATGGGGCCTCCTTGGGCACCGATCCTGAGAATGGATTAAATCTTCGCTGGATTGGATCCAAAAACATGCTCAGTGGCTCCCGATTCCCTCTCGTGTCCCTGGCGTTAAAGCCGTGTGAAGCGGACCCCGAAGAACAGGTCGCATACGGCGGCGGCGCCCTCAAGCTCTGGTGCCGCGAAAGGTGGCGCCGCCCGTGCGGGCCGTGCCCACCGACTGTCCGAGGATCCGAGCGTCCATCAGCCTGAAGACTGCCTTTCTGGCCGCCAAGGACGGCCGGACCGGATGGTGTCCTGCCGAGTGGTGTAGTCAGTGAACCTCTTCATCCTGTCCCGCGGGGATGAAATGGGCTGGTCAGGTGGGGTGACATGGCGAAGCCCCTCGTCGTTGGTGTGCAACTGGCTTTCCAGGCGCTTCTCCCCGAGTGTCTGATGAGCACCCGTAACCGGCCCCATCCGCTCGAACAGCCCGAGAAGTCCGCGATGGCCGGCATCAGCGGCTACCTCAACTCCATCTGCCACCGGCCGGGATATCTGGAGATCCACACCAACTCGGCATGCCGCGTTGCCAGCCGCCTTCTGCCCTTCCGCCATGACGACCACGGCGTGTGCGGCATCCCCGGGCTGCGGCCCACTGATCTCACCCGCCAACGGGTACGTCTGATCCACCTGCCCACGAGGGCCCGCCTTGATCTTGTCGATTCTCACCGAGGGCACGACAGCCGCCCGATGCACATGCTCATGCGACAGGAGACCGACTGGCACCAGCGAGATGGACGCTCGCCCCTATGACGTCAGCCCACCCTCACCGAGCAGGAAGCCGAGCACCGCGAACGCTGGGCGTACACCGCCAGTCCACCCCTGCGCACCGGGAGGCCACCCTCCACACACTCCAGACGGGCGGGATCGGCGCGGCCTCCGCCGCGCCGTCGGGGATTCGCGTACGGGCTGCTGACTAGCGAGCTCCGGGAGCTGATACGCGAGTGGGTCGTCCCGCTGCACGAAGCACTCCATCGGCCGCTGGGGATGGCGGAGCAGACCGACCCGCGCCGCTACCTCCATGTGCCGAAGAACTTCTCCGACGACGACGCCCGGATACGCGTCGACCTGCCCACGCACCTGGCCTTCTCCCGTGACCTGGTCGCCGACCTCATCACCCAGAAACTCGCCCTGGAAGGCGTGACGTTCTCCTGGCACCCGGCCGGACGCACGCCGTACGTGCTGGTGAAGAAGACCCGCCGCCCGCCGAAGAAGGCCGCCTTCAAAGACCCCAAGGTTCGCGACCTGGTGGCCAATGCCCCGGAGTCCGCCCCGGTCATCGGCATCGGCACCAGCGGCAGAGTCGTCTCCGTCGACCTGGACGCCGAATCGCCGCACATCCTGGTCGACGCCTCCACCGGCGGCGGCAAGTCGGTGACCCTGCGCTGCATCACCTGCCATATGCTCCACACCGGCTCACAGGCGTACATCCTCGACTGCAAGCGGATCTCCTACCCCTGGGCACGCGGCATCCCCGGCGTCACCTACTGCGCCGACATCGCCGACATCCACGACGCCCTGATCGAGCTCGGCCTGGAAGGCCGGCGCCGGGTGCGCGTCGCCGACGAACTCGGCATCGACGCCGTGGACGCCATAGGACCCAGGCTGCTGATCCTCCTCGAAGAGGTCAACGCCACGATGAAGCAGCCGGCGCGCTACTGGGAGAGGATCCGCGAGTCCGGCGACCCGAAGATCTCCCCGGCGATCGACGCGCTCAACGAGGTCCTCTACATGGGCCGCCAGGTCCGCATGCACATGCTCCTGGTCGCGCAGTCCGCCACCGCCCGCGCCCTCGGGGCCCGGAGGTCCGCGAGCAGTTCGCCACCCGCATCCTCGCCCGCTACAGCATGAACGCCTGGCGCATGCTCGCCCCCGAAGTCCACCCCGCGCCGAGGTCCACCAAGCACCCCGGCCGCGCCCAGGTCGTCATCGGCGGCACCGCGAGCGAGACGCAGGTGCTGTTCTTCACCGACGCCGAAGCCCGCGAGTGGGCCACCACCGGCCCGCCACCACCGCGAAGACGTGGTCGGCCATCCCGCCCCAACCTGCCCCCGAACAGCTCCAGAAGGCCGCCGACGGCCCCGCCGGCGCCACCGCGGACGACGACGTGCCGCCGACCCTGCCCACAACCCCGGAGACGGCCGCACAGCCTATTCTCCCCACCGCCCAGACCACGGTCGCCGTCGACGACCAGGCAGTGGGGCTGCGCGAGGCCCACGAGCACCATCTGCCGGAGATCACCTCGCCGCACTGAATCGCCGCGGTCCACCCCCGGCCTGGAGAACTCCCGGTTCACCAGGTGTACCCGCCCCTTGGAAGGAACGGCCCACCATGAGCTCGACTGGGCTCGCGACCTGATCTGAAAACCGGCAACGAACTTGCCACACGCCCAACATGTTCCTCTCTGGTGATCTGAATGGTGTCCGCTCGCGGCGGACCAGATCACCGGAGGCCGGAACTGGCGAGGTCACTGCGGCCGTAGCACCTCGACGGCGCCACAGAGCACGACGCCCACCTCACCCTGCACCGCGCCGGCCGTCTGGCTGGCAGCCCGAGATGGGCACGAGGGCGGCGCGGGTGAGATGGAGGACGTGGTCGCGTGCGTATCCGTCGGCCGCATAGACGTCTCTGGCCCCTTTCCACGCCAAGGTGTGGAAAGGGGCCAGATTTGGTAGCGGGGGCAGGATTTGAACCATGCGACCTCTGGGTTATGAGCCCAGCGAGCTACCGAGCTGCTCCACCCCGCGTCGGTAGGACCACTGTATGTCAACAGCCTGCCGTGCGCTTGGAATTGTTCCACGGTCCGTGTAGGTTCCGGGTCCGCGTTAGCAGTGTCGGTCGATCTCTAGCAGTCGGCTAGCAATCTTCCGGGTGGCGTTAGCAGCACCTGTGGTCGGGGGTGGTCAGTCCCGGGAACTTCTCGGTCATCCGGCCTCTTGGTCCTGGGCGGCTTCCTACGGTCAGCTCATGGTCACCAAGCGTACAAGCGTGAGGGCTGGCAGTCAGGAGTCTGCGACGGCTTCGATCCGGTACGAGGACGACTCGGTCCGCAGCGTCGAGTTCGGGCAGCTCCGCCGGGGCAGTTTCGACGGGTCCGTGCCGTGGCGGCGGGTCAGGTCGGCGAAGGGTCACAAGCATCATCCCGGGGAGTACGCGTCGGCGACGACGCGTGGGCTGGTGGTCTACGAGAGCCGTCTGGAGCTGGCTCGGCTGCTGCTGGCGGACTTCGACCCGCAGGTGGTCGGGATATTTGCCCAGCCGTGCCGTCTGCGGGCGCGGGTGGGTGGGCGGTGGCGGCTGCACGTGCCGGACTTCCTGCTGGTGCTGGGGGACGGCAACGTGCGCGTGGTCAACGTGAAGCCGGCCGACCGCCTTCTTGATCCGAAGATCGCGGAGGCCCTGGCCTGGCCCGGGGACCTGGTGGAGGGCCACGGCTGGCAGTACGAGATCTGGTCGGGGGCGGATCCGGTGCTGCTGGCCAACGTGCGGTTCCTGGCCGCCTACCGGCGGGCCGGGCTTGTGCCAAACGAGGACATCGCGCGGGCCTGGGAGGTGGTGCAGGACGGGGATCCCCTCACGGTCGCCGAACGGCGCCTGGCGGCTGGCCGGCCGGTCGAGGACGTGCGGCCCGCCGTCCTCGCGCTGGTGTGGTCGGGGCGGCTCTCGGTCGACCTGAGCCGCCCGATCGACGGTGACTCGGTGCTGCGGAGGGCGGCATGAGCAACTGGACGGTTCCGTTACGGGCGGGACTCGCCCTGAGTTTCCAGGGTGAGCCGTTCACGGTGTCCGAGGTGCGAGGCCGCGAGGTCCTGCTCCAGCAGTCCGGGCCCGGCGGGGTGCTCTGGAGGCTGGTCGACGTGGTCGGCCTGCTGGCGGACCCGACGACCCAGCTGCTGGGCGAGTTGCCGGACGAGGAGGAGTCCACGGCAGTCGCTCTGGGACTGCTCGACCAGGCCGAGGAGGACGAGGTCACCCAGCGCTTCCAACACGTGCAGGAAGTCCTCTGCGGCTACCGGCTGGGCTCACGGGAGCTGGCTCAGGAGGGCGAGCCGCGGCCGGAGTACGCCCCGGGTGTCCCGCTGATGCACCGCTACCTGGCCAAGGCTCGCGAGTTGGGGGTCGGTGAGAGCACCGTCCGGCTGTGGGTCACGCAGGTGAAGAAGTCCGGTCCGGCGGGCTTGGTCCGCGCGAGCAAGCTGCGACGGAACGCCCAGGACAGGGTGGATCATCGCTGGCTGGAGAGCGCCCGGACGGTCCTGGACAGCTACACGAACGCCAGCCGGCCGGTCCGCGGGCTGATCCTCTTGGAGATCGAGGAGCGTGTCGCGGCCGAGCATGGCCGGGGCACGGTGAAGATCCCAGCCCAGTCGACCGGCTATGAGGTGCTGCGCGAGCTGGACGCGGGGACGAACGCGTTCACGGGCAGCACGAAGGGGAAGCGGTCGATCGCGAACCGCCCGCAGACTGTCTACGGCCGGCTGCGGGCGACCCGGCCGGGTGAGTACGTGCTGCTGGACACCACCCGGCTGGACGTGTTCGCGATGGAGCCGGTGACCTGCCGCTGGGTGCAGTGCGAGCTGACGGTCGCGATGGACCTCTACAGCCGGTGCATCACCGGGCTGCGGTTGACCCCGGTGTCGACGAAGGCCGTGGATGTCGCCGCGGTGCTCTTCGAGACGGTGCGGACGCGCCCAGAGCTGTTGCCAGGAAGGAACCTGCCCCGGCTTGGCGTCCCGTCCACGGTGGTCGTCCCTGCGGAGAAGCTGGTCGACGTGGAGGGCAGGCCGCTGCTTCCGTCGGTTGCGGCCGAGACGGTGGTCTACGACCACGGGAAGATCTACCTGTCCAACCACGTCCGCAGTGTCTGCGCCCGGTTCGAGATCTCGCTGCAGCCGGCCCGGCCGCTGACGCCGACGGACAAAGCCCCCATCGAGCGCTGGTTCAAGACCCTCAACCAGGGGCTGCTGGCGGCTCTGCCGGGCTACAAGGGCCCTGATGTCCACAGCCGCGGCCAGTCGGTGGAGGACTTCGCGTTCTTCTTCATCGACGAGCTGGAGATGATCATCCGGGAGTGGATCGGCCTGACCTATCACCCGCGCCGCCACAGGGGTCTGGTGATCCCGGAGGTCCCGGGCTTGAAGCTGAGCCCGCTGAACATGTTCGACCACGGCGTCGCGCGGGCGGGCACCCTGCGGATCCCGGCACGGCCGAACTTCGCCTTGCACTTCCTTGAGCAGGCCTGGTGCACCATCCAGCACTACGGGGTGGAGCTGGAGGGGATGCGCTACAACGGCAGCGGCTTGGATGGGCTGCGGGAGGCCAAGAGCCCCTACACCGGGGTTCATGAGGGCAAGTGGCCGGTCTCCGTGGACCCGGACAACATCCGGCAGGTCTACTTCCAGCGGCCGGACCACTCTTGGCACGCCCTCCAGTGGGAGCACGCTCCCGCACTGGACGGGCCGGTGAGCCGCGAGGCCATGCGCTACGCGCGCAAACTCGCGCTCACGACGCATCGCTTCCCTGATCCGAAGCGGGCCCTGGTCGAGCTCTTGGAGCGCTGGGGAGTGGGTCTGACCGGGAACCGGGCCGAGCGGCGGATGGCCGTGCGTCTGTCGGAGGACCGCCTTTGCCTGGTCGGCTCAGACGAGGTCGAGGACCCGGAGGATCCGCTGCGGCTTCCGACGCTCAGGTCGATCGCCGCCCTGGAAGCGGCCCCCGCTGCTGCCGAAGCCGCCGATGACCTCGGCGGGGACGACGACGAGGACGAGGACTTGGAGGCCGCCTTCCCTGGCGAGACCGACGAGTTCATCGACGAGGACGACTACTACGCCGACACCTGGGAGAGCCGGTGAGCGCGATCAGCGGCATGGTGTTCGAGGGAGACGATCGTCAGTATGTGTTGACGCGCCTGTCCGGCTGGCTCGAGATGGTCTTCGGGCCGGACCGGGTCCAGCCGCCCCGGCTGACGCGTCGGCAGATGGGCGAACTGTCCGAGCTGGAGCTGAGGCGCTACCAGGACCTGCGGGCCGTCTGGCATGCGAACCTCGGCCCGATCAAGACTCCGCAGATGATCTCCCTGCATGAAGCCCTCACCGAGATCGTGGACTCGAACCGGCAGGACGGTGACAAGGCCAAGCCCGCGGCCCTGCTCGACGCATACCCCGGCATCGGGAAGAGCACGGCGATTCGTGAATACGCGCGGGACTTCCACCGCGAGCAGGTTTGTCTGCACGGGCAGACCACGCCGGAGGGCCATAGGAGGGTCCCGGTCGTCTACGTCAACCTGACCGGCAACACGCAGATCCGTGGTCTGAACGCGTCGATCTGCCGGTTCTACGGCCTGCCGACCAGCGGCGACGCGGACACCCTCGCTGAGCGCGCGGTCGACGCGGTCCTGAGCATGAGGACCGCGGTCTTCGTCATCGACGACGTGCACTTCCTGGCCCCGGGGAAGTCCTCGGCGGTGCGGATGGCCAACCATCTGAAGTTCCTGTCGAACGTGTTCCCCGTCACCCTGCTTTACGTCGGCGTCGGCGTCGCCGACCGGGGGATCCTGCGTGAGGGCCTGTCGCCGCAGCAGGCCCTGCTCGCGCAGTTCGGCCGCCGCACCACCGCTCTGACCCTGCGTCCTTTCCAGATCGACGACGACCAGGGGCGGAAGCAGTGGCGGGTTCTGCTGAAGACCATCGAGAAGAAGATCGTCCTGGCCGAGAAGCACCCGGGGATGCTCGTCGACCTGGCCGACTACCTGTTCGCCCGCACGACCGGGCACTTCGCGTCGCTGATGGCGCTGATCAACCGGTCCTGCCTGCGAGCCGTCCGCTCGGGCGAGGAGAAGCTCGACAAGGATCTGATCGACACGGTGAAGAACGACGCCGCCGCCGAAGAAGCACGCCGCGAACTCGAAGCGGCGATCGAGGCCGGTCTCCTCAGCGCCCGCCCGGGAGGCCCGGCCCGCAAGCGGCGGTCGGCATGATCTGGGCCGCCGACCGCTTGCCGATCGTTCTGCCCCCGCTGCCCGGAGAGGCCCTGGACAGCTGGATCGAGGCTTACGCCTGCCGACTGCGAACGTCCTCCACTGGCCTTCTGCGGTTCCTCGGCCTTCCTGGCATCGCGGCGAGGCACTTGGTCTTCCGCCTGGAGGAAGCGGACCTGAAGGCGCTTGCGCGGCTGACCGACGCGGACGCGTCCGAACTCGACCGGATGACTTTGCGGTCCGTCGCGCGATCCGACTTGCTGCCGCAGCTCCCGCAGAACGGGGACGAGATGGCCCCCGTCTGGCGTCACCTCGGGCGCCACAGCCGCTTCTGCCCCCGCTGCCTGGCCGACAACGGGGGCCGCTGGCCACTGGCTTGGCGGCTGCCGTTCTCATTCGCCTGCCAACAGCACCAGTGCCTGCTGGTCGACCACTGTCCTGGCTGCCGGGACAGGCCACAGCTGTTCACCAATCAACAGCTCGGCCGCAGCACCAGCGGCGCCCACTGCATGCGCCTGACCCTGCGCGACGGACGCAAGACGGCCTGCCGACACGACCTCACCCAGACGCCGGCACAACCGTTGCCACCAGACGGAACAGCCCTCGCCGGCCAGCAGCACCTCGACGCGCTCGTCCAGGCAGGGTCTCCCGCTCTGCACCATCTGTACTTCCTCAGCCGACGATGCCTGCGCAGCCTGATGCTCAGCCCCTGGGCGGCGCCCGAGGCCGTCGGGCTCGCACTGCGCGAATGCAACGGAGGACTTCTGCCCGACAGCCCGCACGACCTGGCCGACGCCGGCCGGCTCGCGATCGGCACCACCCTCGCGATCTGGGCCTCGGACACCGCTACGACCACCGGGCAGGCCGTGTTCGAGTGGCTCATACGAACCGATCAGGCCCACCGCCGGAACGCCTCTGCCTCCAATCTGTCCATCGATCAGCGCCTCCTTTCCTGGGGACGGGCCAGCCCCGAGATCGTCAGCCGGGTGATCGCCGACGCGGACCAGAATTTGCCCCTGGACACGCGGCTTCGCTACCGATCTGCGGCCCATCCCCGCAGGCCAGACCTCGCAGATGCCGACATGCGGAAACGGGCGGACAAGATCCCGGCAGCCCTCTGGCCTTCGTGGACTCTCCGGCTTCTCCCCAACACCCCCATCGACCCGCGAACCGTCGACGGCTTCAGGCGAGGCTGCCGCAGCAAGCTGCTGCTCGCCGGCGCCAAGTCACAGCACCACACCTGGGCCCAGCCCTCCAACCGGTTGATCATTCGGATGGCGTTTCGACGCGTGATCGCCTCGCCCGAGCACGAGACCGCCATCGCCAGCTGCCTCACTCAGCTCGCCAGTCACCTCGACGATGAAGGCTCCCCGATCGACTACGTGTCGGCAGACGATGCCGCTTGTTCACGTCCGAGAGCGTCACGCTCAACCTCGACGAGTACACGCAGCTCTGCCGCCGGCAGGGCTGGGCCCGCGGCGGAACAGGGCGAATCCACATGCTCAGGTGGATGCTCCTGAGTTTCCTCCTCGGCACCCACGCGGACCTGCCTCCGAGGAACATCCACGCCCGTGACGAGTTCCGCTACCAGGTCCCGCCGCTGATGCGCGCATTCCTGCTGAAACAGGCGGCCACAAACCTCGCCGCCCACCGGATCGACGAACCCGTGCTCTGGGAGCCCCCCACCGAATGGTGCGACTGGACCGACTGGCCCGGGGCTACCCCCGAACAGATTTCCGACAGCGACTTCGACACCTTGATCGCCGACCGGACCCCGGCCGAGGAGACGGCCGCCGCCCTCGGACTGACCACAGAGCACGTCCGGCTCTACTGCGACGCCACCGGCACCACCCAACCGCCGCCCCCTCCCGCATCCCCCGGCCTCGGCCGGCGTCGGCCTCGACGCGGGATGCTCGACCCCGGCTTCCTCCGCACCACTCACTCCAGCGGAACTCTCAACCAGAGCCTGATCGCCCGCAGCGCCGGCTGCAGCCTCTCAACCGTCCAAAACGCCCTGGAAGAAGCCGGGATCCCCGCCACACCACGCCCCGAACCGCTCAGCCTTCGCATCACCCGCGAGGAACTCGAACAGGCCTACCTGCACCGACGCCTCAGCATCCCCGACATCGCCGAACAGTTCGGTCTCGACAGACACCGCCTCAACCTGCTGGCCAAGAAGTGGGGCATCGAGATCCGCCCGAACAGCGCCACCAGCAACCCGTTCGCGAACCTGCCGGACGCACCGGCCCTGTCCGACTCGATGGCGGCCATCAGCAACGTCCGCAACTGCGTCGAACGCCTCAGACGCCTGGCCCGGCTGCCTGGCCAACGGAACCTCTGCGCGGCCGCCAGGAGCCTCGCAACGCTACCGGCGACGCTCACGCACCAACTGCATGCCCTGGAGAAGGCCGCAGGCGTTCAGCTGATCGAACGGACCAGCCCCCTCGCGGCCACTCCCGCAGGCACCGCTCTCATCCACGAAGCAGAGCACCTGCTCGGCCTCTTGGACGCAGCGCAATCCTCCGCCACCTGACCGGCGGCCCGACCTACGACTGGGGTGGTCGCAAGGCGCCGGCGATGACGGTGGTCACCATCTTGCGGACGGCGGAGGTCTGCGGCGGGGCGCTTGTCCGGTCGGCGAACAGCAGGTGCCCGGCCCCGACGAGGGTGGGGGCGAGTGTGTCGATGTCGGCGTCACCGGCCAGGCGCCCCAACTCCCGCTCGGCGGTGAGGTATGCGGCGATCATGGCGGCGCCTTGCACGGCCAGTGGGATGCCGGTCAGACCGGCCTCACGCAGCCGGGCGCGGAGGCCGTCGCGGAAAGTGATGAGCGCGACAATTGCCACCGTGACCGGCCCGAACAGATCCTGCAGCGCGTCAGCGAGGTTGTCCACCACACTCCCGGTTCCGGCGGCGGCACGCAGAGTCATGGTTCGGTCCTCGATGCTGCGGACGCGGTCGAGGACCAGCTCCGCCAGGAAAGCGTCGAAGTCGGTGAAGTGCCGGTGCAGCACACCCTTGGCACAGTTCGCCTCCTCCGTGACCGCCCGGCTGGTCAACGCGTCGGGCCCGTCCCGAAGCAGGACGCGCTCGGCGGCTTCGAACAACTGGCCGCGCACGTTGTGGATGTGTACCCCTGACGGCATTGTCTCCCTCTCCGCGCCGCCCCTCCTTAACAAGTGGGCAACCGCCCATTAGTGTGGGCGCATGCCCACTTTATCGCAGGGACAGCCGGACAAGTCCGGGCCCGAGCCCCACCGCCACCGGCAGACAGCTGAGTCGTTCGGCGTCGACGCCGAACGCTACGACCGCGCCCGACCGCCTTATCCCCAGGCCCTGGTGGACAGGATCGTCGCGGCAAGCCCGGGTCGGCACGTCCTCGACGTCGGAGCCGGGACCGGTATCGAGGCCCGGCAATTCCAGGCGGCCGGCTGCTCGGTGCTCGGTGTCGAGCCCGACGAGCGGATGGCCGCCTTTGCGCGACGCAGCGGTGTCGAGGTCGAGGTCGCCAGGTTCGAGGACTGGCAGCCGGCCGGGCGGCAGTTCGACGCGGTCATCGCCGGCACCGCCTGGCACTGGGTGGACCCCGTCGCCGGCGCGGCTAAGGCTGCCCAGGTGCTCCGGCCCGGCGGCCGGCTCGCTCCCTTCCACCACGTCCCCCAGTTGCCGGCCGAGGTGATCGACGCCCTCGCCGAAGCACTCCAACGGGTCGCCCCCGATTCCCCGTTCAACCCCGGCCTGCTGAGAGGATCGGCCGTCGACGCCTACCAGCCACTGTTCGCGAAAATCGCCGACGGGATCCGGCAGACCGGCAGCTTCAGCGAGCCAGATCAGTGGCGCTTCACCTGGGAGCGCACCTACTCCCGAGACCAGTGGCTCGACCAACTCCCCACCTTCGGCGGCCTCACCCAACTCCCCGCAGACAAAATGGCGGAGGTCCTAAACAGCGCCGGGACCGCGATCGACAGGCTCGGCGGCCACGCCACCATGCCCTACACATCCGTCGTGATCACCTCGACCCGCTCCAACACGGCCTGACCGCCGCAACCATCGGGCGTCGCCGGGCGCGAGCAGACTGATGAGCTCGGCGACGCCCCCGGGAGGCGGGGCAGGTTCTCCGGCTCCTTGCACCGGACCTCAGTCCCACGGTCCGTCCCGGCGGGCCACACGATTGCTAAAGATCAGCCGATCGGCCCACTGCTAACGCAACATGGAATCCGGAGTCACAGCAGGACTCACTGCTAACGGAGCGGCTCAACCTACATCCGTGGCGGCGGACGCCAACCGATTCGAACGTGAAGTTGCCCGAAAGCGCTCTCCCCGGCCGCACGCACGTGGTCGGCGCGCCCGCCGTACACGCCCGCCGTCCGAGCTGGGTGCTGGACGCGGATATCGAGGGGTGCTCCGACCGCATCGACCAGGCGGCCCTGATGGAGGGCAGATCAAAGATGCCGTGGATGACGGGAGTTCGCATGGTCCGGCCTCGGCCCTTGGGCCTGCAGGCGTGGGTGCATCCGGTCCCCGGCCAGTGCCTCGGCGTCGGCCGTAGCGGCTGGTGTTGCAGACCGTGGTGTTCGCGGAAGCGTTGCAGGACAGGCATCACCCGGGCACCAGCCTGCAACGCCACCGCCACCGTGACCCTCAGGCCGCCACCGGTTCCGCCGCAAGGAACCCTTCCACGGCCTCCCTCGCGCGGCGGTCGAACTCGCTGTACTGTGCCTCGCGCTCGGCTCCCACGACCGCGTCGCCGACCAGCAGATTGCCCTCGGCGTCGAGGCGCTGAGGGCGCTCCTCGGCGTCGGGGAGCAGGGCGACGGAGGAGTGGGAGAACCCGCAGTAGTAGGCGATGCCCTCGCTCAAGTTGGTCTCCAGCACAGCCTGCATTCCCTCCATGATGGGGTCGTCGGAGGTGGCACCGGCCAGGCCCAGCCACAGCATGCGCTTGCCCGCCAGGCGAGGCTTGCTGCGACCGTAGGCGAATCCGTAGTTCCACACGCGATCGATCCAGCCCTTGAGGAGGGCGGGCATGCTCTGCCAGTACACGGGGAACACAGCGACGACGACATCGGCGTCGAGAATGCGCTGCATATGGGCCCGGGCTTCGTCCGAGTACGGCTTCTCCCGGTTGCCCCAGTCAGGCTGGTCCGCCACGTTCATCCGCGGGTCGAATCCTTCGGCGTGCAGGTCGAGCAGGTCGACGACGTATCCGGCGGTCTCGAGTTGCGCAACGGTACGGCGGGCGGTGTGCGCGGTGAGGGAATCGGTGCGGTGGTGTGCGATGACCACAAGGGCGGTTCTGGCTGTGCTGTGGAGGTGCGACATGGTCTCTCCTGGCTGGTCTCGGTCGGTTCTGCCAGTCCAGTACACCCATGATCGATTGGATGATCCATGGGAGAAGCGCTCTGCTGCATAGGAGTTCGTCTACGATGACGCCCGTGGATCCTTTGAGTTCTCTGCTCAGTGGCATCCGGGCCGAGGGCTCGGTCGTCAGTCACGCCGTGCTGGAAGCGCCCTGGACCATCCGCTTCGCCGACGGCGCCCCGCTCACCATGGTGAGCGTGCTGCGTGGCGGCGGCACACTGCTGCTGCCCGACGGCACCGAACAAGCGGTCGGCGTCGGCGACACGGCCATCGTGCGCGGCCCCGACCCGTTTCACCTCGCGGATCGGCCAACCTCCTGCAACCGCCCACACGTCGAGTACGAAATTGCCTGCTTCGCAGAGGATGCCGCATGCACCGCCCAGGACCTCGGCGGCATCCGCTGGGGCAACGATCCGGACGGAGCGACCGCACTGATCGTGGGCGCATACCGCGCATCGGGCCATCGCCATCAACGACTGCTGCGCGCCCTGCCACCCGTACTGGTGATCAACGAGGACACCGAGGTTTGCACCTGGCTGGAGACAGCCGCCGCCGACGCCGCCCTGCGCTCGGCCGGCTCGCAGGCGCTGATGGACCGACTCCTGGACTGGGCCCTGGTATGCACGCTGCGCACCTGGTTCGAGCAGGCAGGCCCGGACGCCCCCGACTGGTATCGCGGCCTGGCCGAACCGATCCTCGCCCCCGCCCTCCAGGCCTTCCACGCCCGGCCCTCCCATACGTGGACGGTAGCGGCGCTCGCCGCCGAATCCGGCGTCTCCCGGGCGCTGTTTGCCAAACGCTTCACCGAGGTGATGGGCCGCCCGCCGCTGACCTACCTCACCGAATGCCGCATGGACGAGGCCGAGGCGCTCTTGTCCGACACCGACTTCGCCATCGCGCAGATCGCCAAGTCTGTCGGCTACGCTGATGCCTTCGGCTTCAGCGCCGCCTTCAAACGCCATCGGGGCTTGAGCCCCAGCGTCTTCCGCGCCGCGGCGTCCTGACCTACCACACCCCGGATAGCGGATGCCGTCATCCTTCTCTTGGCGTGGCTGCCTCGAACAGAATGCCGTCATGACGATGTTCTCGACTTGCGCCGAGCAGGTGGCCGCTGCAGTCGAAACCCAGTGCCGCGAGGGGTTCGCCCTGGTCGCGCTCGATGGCATGGGAGGCTCCGGCAAGTCGACCCTGACGGCCCCGCCCTTGCTGAGTTGCGCGGCGCCATGGTCGTGCACGGTGTCGACTTCTACCGCCCCATGGACGCGGAGGAGCGCGCCCGACTGGATCCTGCGCAGGGCTACCACCGTTACTTCGACTGGCAGCGGCTGCGTGAGGAGGTGCTCCTCCCGCTCGCAGCCGGCCGCGATGCCGCCTACCGGCGCTACGACTGGGGGACCGGGACCCTGGCTCCGGACGGGATCCACACCGTCTCTCGCTCCGGCATAGTCGTCGTCGAGGATCTGCATTCCGCCCGGCCCGAACTCGCTGATCACTACGACCTGCTCGTCTACGTCGACACTCCGCGCGAGGAATCCCTACGCCGGCTCCGCGAGCGCGGCCACGACCATGGCCCGAACGACTGGAAGTCCGGCCTCGGTACTGGTGGGCTCGCCTATTCAACTGTCGTCAGTTCGTCGTGATGTCCAGCCGGATGGTGACCGTAGGTGATCGCCGACTGTATTCCGGCTCCAGGTTTCTCACTCTGGGCGGCGAGCTTGGCCGTGGTGACCTGGTGGTGGCTGAGGGCGTTGTGGCGGCAAGTTCGTTAACGGCACCCCGACTCGCCCGCGGCGCACAGCGGCGCGGGGAACGGCTGTACTGCTGGATCTGTGTCCGATCGACCCTGGGGTCGATGACGACGATCTCCTGCTGAGCGGACGCCTCGCCGGTCACGGCTGCCAGCGGGGAGCCTCGTCGTCCGGGGTGTCGGGGCTGGCGAAGTGGAAGGGGACCGACAGGTGGTCGGCCAGGGCCCTCCCCGCCCGCTCGGCGGCCGCGGCCGACGGGTGCCACCGGCTGGCCGCCTCGTCCTCGCCCAGGTACCGCTTGGCCCCGGACGAGTAGACGGTGGCCAGCGCACGTTCGCCCTCGGGGTCCACGGTGAGCGCCAGCAGGCGCACGAACCAGTCGTGGACGGTATCGCCGTCCCAGATTGCCTCGATCGCCACGACGCGACCCGGGCAACCAGCGGCCCGGCGGGCCAAGGACTCCAGGTCGAGAGGACTGTCCGGGGTGCGGGCGATCCGATCCCGGTAGTGGCGATAGCGGTCGGAGACGATGTCTTGGGCGTCGTTCAGCCCGATCCCATCGTTGCGGCCGATCTCCCAAAGGGTCCGTATCGCCTGGAGGAGGGAGTCCTGGAGGACGTACCCATCGACCTCGTCACGGAGTCCGGCCGGCAGGCCCTCCCACCACGCGGTCGCAGCCGCCTCGTCGATCACTGTCCACCCCGAATCCTGTGTGCCGCACGGCCCGGCACCACACTATCTGGGGTCTACTGGTGGGCTCGCGTATTCCAGCGTGGCCGGTTCTGGCGCTTGGGAGACGGAGCAGTGACTGTACGCGTTCGCCGGGAGGCAGGGATTGCGTGCTGTCAGGGCCGCAGGAGCCTGACAGCAAGGAAGCACGGAGCCTGGTGGAGCTTGTTGTAGGCCGTTTCGTCGAGTTCTCGCAGGCCGGGCGCCGGGCGAGGCTCGATGAGTCTTTCAAACATGAACCCGGCGGCCAGCAGCTCGTTCAGGAACGTTTCCAGCGGCATGCGCTGGTAGTGGACTGCCAACGGCCCCCCGACGAGCGGGAGGTCGACCCAGTCCTCGGCGGACTGCTGGACCAGGTGAAAACCGCCTTCGGCCGTCTCGTGATCGCCTTGGTGGCGGTCCACGCGCTGCCCGGGTACGAGGTCCGCACCCTCCTCACCGAGGACCTCGACCTGTCCCGCGGGACGCTTCAGGTCCGCCGCGGGCTACTGCGGCACACGGGTGGACCCGGAGGTGGCCTGGGCCTGGCGCCGGCTCGTCGTGAGCCGTGGCCTGGCCCGGGTCGACGGACTCGCGGCCGAGGTCGGGTGGAGCCGCAAGCGACTGTGGTCCCGGTTCCGGTCGCAGCTCGGCCTGCCGCCCAAGAGCGCCGTGAAGCTGGTCCGCTTACCATGCCGCCCACCGCCTGGTCGCCGGTGAAGGCGCCGCCCAAGTCGCGGCCGACACCGGCTACGCCGACCAGTCCCACCTGCATCGGGACGTCAAGGCGTTCACCGGGGCAACCCCCGCGACCGTGGCCGACGAGCCGTTTCTCGCCGTTGACGACATCGCATGGCCCAGCCGCGGAACAACCTCCATGCATCGCGTCTCCAGAGAGCTGCGGCTCGGTCGCGCGCCGGAGGTGAGACGGCTACCGCTGTGAGCGTCGCCGGCCGCCGGGCTCCTGCAGCGGTGCGTTGTGAAGCTCACCTTCACCGGCGGCACCTGGTGGAGCCGTAAGATCACCCGTGTTTGCGGCTGGTGACACGGAGCAGTGATCACGAGCAGCGTTGCTCGGCCCGGCGGTGGTGACCGGGGCGGCAGCGGTTGTGGCGGCAGTGATCTCACGCCGAGGACACCGCGGCGCATGATGCGGCATCGCTAGCGCTATTGAGCCAGCCGCAGCATTCGGCTTTGAGGGCGGCAATCTCACGCGACAGGGCGGGGTGCGGGTAGGGGCGTCCGATGGCGGCGATAGGGTCGTTCGTGGTGAGGGCGAACTCGTGGGCTGGAACGTCAATGGCATCGCGGCGGACTCCCCCTCAGAAAAGCCATCAGGGAGGGCCGCATGATGCGTCCCTCCCCCCGGAGTCAGGCCTACTCAGTAGCCCGACTTCCACTTCTGGTACCCGCCCCAGTTCGCCTCGTGTATGTAGACGTCCCCGTTGTAGTTGCTGTCCAGGACGCCAACCCCCCATGCGAGGTTATCCAGCATGACCTGGTCCCAGCTCGAACCCTGGCCGTACCAATATTGGTTGTCGCCATAGCCGTCGTTTATCCCCATGCAGGGGGCGATGCTGACGTCGTTCCTCTGGTCCAGGCAGAGTCCGGTGCCGTTCAGCCTGATCTGCACAATGTCGTATGAAATGTGGGTCGCGTAGACAATGGCCCACGTCTGGAGGACGTTTCCACTCTGGCAGGGTTCGGTGGTGACGCTGGCGGTGACCCTGTTGGCCATCAGACAACGGCCGGTCTCCCAGTTGCGCAAGAGGTCCACTCTGATCACGTCACCTGCGTTCAACGCGGACGCGGAACCAGCATTCAGGAACACGAACCCCATGGACGCGGCCAGAGCGAGCACCATCGTCCACACGCGGTGAGCGATACGCCCCGCAGTGCGGGACTGCGTCGGTGTCTGAGTCCCCTCGGTCTGACCCGCGTCTAATTTCTCTGTGTACGTCATGTCAACTTCCTCTGCTTGAACGGGATTTGCAGTGCCGCGTTCGGCCCGCACTGAGGCCGAAGCTACAAGACATCGCTAGTCCGATCGTTGCTCCCGTGTTGTCACGGCCGCCCATCAGACGGTCCTGCCGCCCGTCGTCCTGCGATCGATTGGCGACGCCCCACCAGGGCGTCTCAACGAGACCGTGCTTCGAGCGCCTAAGGAGGTCGAATGCATCTGGCTACCGTTGAGGATGTGGCTGCCCGTCTTGGGCTGCCGATCTCTCCGGATGAATCCCCACGCGCTACCGCCTTCTTTGAGGACGCCATGTAGGCGGCGGTGCGGACGATGGGGATGCGGTGGCGTGCCCGTACTTCAGCGAGCCCGCCAGACGCAGCAGGTCGTCCCAGTGGTCGGCGACCAGGTCCAGATTTGCCTTCTTGGTCAGCAGCGGCCCGGCGGTCGGGAAGCGTTCCCCGTAGTCGGCCTTCGCGCCCATCCGGTACAGGGTGATCTTGCCCAGGTCGCGGATGTGGGGCGAGAGCTGCTTGCCGACCAGGTCGAAGAGCCCGAAGTCGACCAGGGTCATTATGTGGACAATTCAAGTTGATCATCCTTCCGTGTGTCTTCGGAGTGCTGAAGGGTTGGTCGCATTCGGCCAGTCCGCCTCAGCTGGCCGGTGCCGCTCGGGCGGGCGGCTGGGCCCCGGGGTGCGCATTTGAGGGTGATCACCCGCGTTGTGCAGACCCAGGAGGGCCCGTGACATCCTGTGGCAGGCCGAAGTGCGCCTCGATCGGGTTGGCCCAGGAGGCGTAGGTCGGTGTGAAGCACAGCTCGACCTTGTTCTTCTCCGCCCAGCGGCGGATGTCCGCACCAGTGTGGGCGGAGAGGTTGTCCAGAATGATGTAGATCGGGGCGCCGTCGGGCCGGACGGCTCGGATCGACTTCGGCGCGGCCAAACTGTTGGCGATGCCTTTGCGGCGGCGGTTGACGCCCCACAGGGCGTCATCGCCAACGGAGTAACAGCCGTGGAGGTAGGTGACGCCGTGAGTGCGGCGGTAGGTCGCCGGCAGGCGCTCGGGCTTGCTCTGCTTCGCCGGGCAGGAACCTGGGGTCGGCCGGATCCCCAACGGCCCGAACTCGTCGAAAGCGAAGACCCGGTCCGGAAAGCGGTCCAGCACCTGCTCGATCCGATCAAGAGTGGCCGCGCGCTCGGGGTCGGGTGATTCCTTCCAGGTCTTGGTGCGCTGGAAGGTGACGCCGCGGCGCAGGAGCAGACACCGTAAAGTCTCGCGGCTGATGCGGATGACGCGTCCGTGCACGCGGCGCAGGTAAGTGGCGAGTTTGCGGATCGACCAGCGGGTGAAGGGCTGACCGAGTTTGGTGGGGCGCGTGACGGCCGTCTGGATGACGAAGTCCTCGTCGTCATCGCTGAAGGCGGGGACGGCCTCCCGCCCATCGAGGGTCCAGGCAGGCCAGGCCGATCTCGTTGAACCGGCGGGGTGGCGCTGTCGCTGTCGCCGTTGGAGGACGACGAGCAGGAGCAGGCCGCCGCCGGCACGGAGAAAGTGCACGTCACACGACTGGCCCCCTGCTGTGGCGCGGACGGTCCCGCGCATCGAGCGTGGTCTGGGCGGGGCAACGACGCCTCGGCCGAGCTCATAGAACGGATCCTCATGCCCGTCACCGTGAAAGACCACCGGGTACCCCACAAGTCCACCGTCCCCGCGAATAGAGGCGAGGACGTCGAACTCTTCGTGCGGGAGCGCGACGGCACGCCCCCCGGCCACCTCGACGAGCGCACGGCAGTCCTGATGCTCCACGGCCGGAGCGTTCCGGTGCTCGCGGGCTTTGATCTCGATTTCAAGTCGTACAGCTGGGCCGATGCGCTGGCGAAGGCCGGTTACGACGTCTTCATGATGGACCTCCAGGGCTCGGGGCTGTCGCCGCGGCCGAAGATGGACGACCCTCGCAACGTCAACCCCGCCCAGCAGAACCTTCTGAAGCCGAGACCTCCAGGTTTCACGCCGGGCCTGCCGAACTATCCGTTCCAGCTGACCAACTCGAACAGCGACCGGGACGAGCTGAACACCGTCGTGGAGTGGATCATCCGCGAGCGCGGGGTGAAGAAGGTGGCCTTCATCGGTTGGTCCGCGGCCGCGTTCACGATGGGGCCGTACGCGGTCAAGAACCCGGGCAAGGTGTCCAGCCTGTTCCTGCTGGCGCCGATCTTCCCGCCCGAGGGCACGTCGAACGCCCCCGACCCGCTGCCGCTGCCCGGCTTCCCGACGTTCCTGAGCACGAAAGACGGAACCTGGAACGGGTGGGGCAACGAGGCGCACTGCGAGGGCCAGCGCGAAGAAGAAATGCGCGACAAGGTGTGGAACGCGATCATGAAAAGCGATCCGGTGGGCAGCACGTGGGGGCCGGAAGGTGAAGGGCGCAATCGCATCAGAAACTTCGTCCGGTGGGGCTGGAACAAGACCACCGCGGCGCAGGGCGGCGTCCTCGGCGGCAGCGTGCCGGTCCTCATCGCGTACGGGGAGCACGACAGGCAGGTGAACACGTCGAGCGAAGATCCGGAATTCAACTTCTCGGTCCCCGCGCTTTACAACGCCATCGCCGGCGACCGCAAGCTGATGGTCAAGCTGGACTGCGCCGGGCATTCGGTGGTGTGGGAGATGCAGCACAAGAACGTGCACAACCTCTCGAAGCACTGGCTCAAGCACCAGAAGGTCGACGGCAAGACCCAGGGCATCTTCGACATGAACACCAACGGCGACATCAGCCCGGCTCCGTAGAACAGCCGAGCCCTCGACCGCGAACCGTGGGGGTCCAGGGTCCGAACGTCGGCCTTGCGCCGTCGTCAGGGCCGCCACAGGCACCGGCGAGATGGAGTCCGCTGTCTGCGCGCCCTCGCCCGAACGGCGGGCCACGGCATCGTCCGCGGCGGTGCCGGCGCCCTGGGCGCGAGCGTGACCGGGTGGATCATCTGGTGGATCCAGCGACGAACGCCTGCGCAACCTGCGGGAACAGAACCCACGCGTCGCACACATCCAGGGCAGGATCGCCGAAGCGCTGGCCCGAACCGGAACCGACAGAGACCTCACCCGGCTGCGCAACGACCTGGCCCTGGCCCAAGAACACGCCGACACCTGGAACAACTGGCTGACGAGGACGACGTCACCGCCGAGACCGAACGCCGTCTCGCCGACATCGCCGTAGGCATGACCGCCTGGGCAAAGTGCCTCAACCGGGGAGCCCTGCAGATCATCGTCTGCGACCACGCGAACCCGGCTGAACCCTGGTACCAGGACGCCGTGATCGGCAACTGGCGCCCTGACAGCGATGGCAACCGCAACGCCCTCATCCCCCTGACTGGCTTGCATAACGGCACCGCCGGGTACGGCTGGGCCAGCCGTACCCGGCTGCCTCTTGGTGGCGGACCGCATCCGAGTACGCCCCGCCCGCGCCCGCGGGATCAGGTCGACCAGGCCCTCGGCACGGAGGTTGGCCAACCTGCGCCTTGCCCGCTCGATCCGGGCCAGGCGCGGTGATTTTAAGGCATCTGTTCGGTGGTTGGCACTGAGGGATCGTCATAGGCCGAGGCGTCGCAGTGCGAGTGCGACGTGGCCGCGCAGGGAGCGGTCCCATCCCGGTAGGACACCGGCGACCTCATCGTCGTCGGCGTGGACCAGGACGGTCAGCGCCTCGTCCGGCAGGGCTGTTGTCTGTCGGCGGGCCAGTGCGACTGTGGCGGTCACCCGCACTGCCTCGTCCGTGGATGCCAAACCTGCTGTGAGCGCCACGAGTTCGCCGGAGCTGGGAGGGCCGGGGAGAAACGCCAGGGCGAGATTCGCCGACGCACGGGCGGGGCCTGTGTCGAACCGCACGCCGGCCAGCGCGGCCGCGAGTCCGGGGACCTCGGGGAACCAGGCCAGCAGCGCCGCCGCACGGGTCGCCACGGCAGGGTCGGGATCCCGCAGCCAGGTCAGGAACGAAGGCGCACGGCGCTCGGCCGCGCGGTAGGCGTCGGCCGCCCAGCGCACGGCCACGGCATCGGCGACGTCGGCGACGGAATCGAGGTCCGGGTTATCGTCCTCGAACAGCACGCTGAGCACCGCGGCCTCGTCCGACGGGCCGACCCGTTCGGCGTCGGCGAAGGCACGCGCGGGGTCGAAGGGCAGGACATCGTCGCGCAGGTCGCCGAGGGCGACAGCATGCAGTAGGTGCACAACTGTCGCCCGATCGGGCGTCGTGGGCGTGTCCGCGAGCAGCACCAGGGGAGCCACCACGTGAGCGCTCGCCGGCCACCGGGTGCCCTGGTGGTAGACATTCCCGCTCAGGGCCGACACGGCCGCACCGCGAACCACGGGATCGGCGCTGGACAACGCGGCCAGCTGGCCGGGGACGTCCTCCGCAGAGCCGTATGCGTGGTGGAGGCAGGCCCAGTCGGGCGAGGAGGAACTGCTCACAGGCCCGGACCCTACGCCTCTCGGTGGACTGACCACGACGCCCGCGCCTACGGCTGTCGGCGGCTTGGAGCTTCATCACCTGCTGAATGAGCACCGGCTACTAAAAAGCCGTTGCGCGACCTCGTTGACGAGGGGGCCTTCACCGTGGTGTGGAAGCGACGCGCCACTCTGGACGACGGGCTGCCGTCTGGCTAATCCAGGTCGGTGGGTGAGCCCCGCTCACCCTCATTGGTAGCGACCGACTGTCGGCGTGCGCTGTACGGCTGGGTAGGGTCGCGGTACCCGAGCTACGACGGACCGTCTTCCGGCACTGGAAGCGTGGCTGCACGAGAAGCAGCCGTATGACGTCCCCCAGTGGATCACGCTGCCTGTGACCGGTGGGTCGGAGGCGTACTTGTCTTGGGTGGTCGAGGAGGCTCACTCGCAGTAGGGCACACCACCCGGCACCTCACCCACCGAGCCTGCGCGCCGCGATGGCTCACGACGCGAACGCCGGCAAGTGGCCGGCCCGATCGCGCTCCGTGTCGGGGAGCCGGGCAGCGATGCTCTGCGCACTCTGACGTCCCATGGTGTTCGGCTTTGACTCCGCTGCTGCGGCGAATTGGCGCGCGACGTAGACCCCACGGTCTACGTCGCCTCCGCGCAGAAGCGCCGACGCCAGATCCCCGAGGACCACCACTCCAGAGTCAGGCAGTTCCGCACCGAGGCGCTTGACCGCGGAGTCGGCTGTGACCGTCAGTTCTTGGCGCTTGAGTTCGCCATGATGCGGTTCCTCCGCCGTGCTGGGCTTCGGGGCACTCGATTGGTCTGGACCGCCGACGCCGCGGGGCGTCGGCGGAAGATCCCCGGCCTCACTTGCCGTCCATGTCGGGGCTGGTGCCGGCACACGGAGGGTGACCGGAGAGGCCGGTCAACGGCGCGGTCGGCCTGGCCCGCGTGTTGCGGGGCCAGGCCGACCGGCTCAACGGGGCGCTGTCAGGCCTGGCGGGCCTTGAAGCGCGGGTTCTTCTTGTTGACGACGAAGACCACGCCCCGGCGGCGGACCACCTGGGCCCCCGGTTTGGACTTCAGTGAGCGCAGGGACTTGCGTACCTTCATGGCTCTGCTTCTTCCTGTTCGGATGCCGGCCCGCGGTCAGTGCCGGGCCGGGGTCACGTGGCGGTAGCGGCGCTCGAAGCGCTCCACCCGGCCGGCCGGGTCCACGACCCGCGAGGCCCCGGTGTAGAACGGATGACTCGCCGACGAGATCTCGACATCGATCAGCGGGTAGGTGTTGCCGTCCTCCCACTCGATCGTCTCAGCCGAGGTCGCTGTGGAGCGGGCAAGGAACAGGGCGTTTGCGGCGCGATCGCGAAAGGCGACCTGCCGGGAGTCGGGATGAATGCGCGGCCTCATGGGGTTTCCTTCCTCATGGCCGTCCGCCCAGGGCGGAGGCGTGGTTCAGCGCTCCTCGCGGAAGGGGACGTGCTTCCCGGCGAGCGGGTCGTACTTGCGCAGGACGAGCCGGTCGGGGTCGTTGCTGCGGTTCTTGCGCGTCACGTAGGTGACGCCGGTCCCGGCCGTCGACTTCAGGGTCACGACGGGACGCACGGTGTTGCGTGCCATGCGGCCTTCCTTTCGCCTACACCACCGATATTGACCGGTGCATGTCAGATTCGTGTTATGGAACAACCGCTCCCGCCGTCCCATTCCCGGCCCGGCACGCAGCGCCCACTGCCGCAGACCATCCGGATGGATGTTCGCGGCAGGTCGGCAAGGTCACCGATGCGCTGCGCATCTGCCTGGCACCCACAGGGCATCAGCGCCGACCGCGCTCGTCGACGACGACCTGCGCTTCGGGCACGGTCCGGCCACGCCGCGTCCGAAGGCGGGGGCGAACCGTGGCTGCGTGAGCTCCCGGCCGGCGGGGCGTCGGCGCCGAGTCGTGGGAGAACTACGCGCGGGCGGTCACCGAGTGGATGGAGTTCCTGGCCGAGCACGGAGTGAGGCTGTTCGACTCGCGGGAGCGGTTGAAGGCGGGCTGAGCCGGTACACCGAGCATCGGGCGGCGGAGCCGACGGGCGGGCCTCCGCCTCGGCGAGACTCGGCCCGTTGACAGGCGGGGCGTTCGGCGGCGGCCTGGACGGCATCGCGGCCGCGGTGGCGTGTCGGCCGGCCGAGCCCTGGACCTCGCGATTCGGTCGGGACCACGGATGCCCTGGCTTCCCTGCACAGGTATATGACACGTCGAAGGCGGGCATCCAGAGCTCGCCGTCACTGAACGCGACAATCGGATGACCGCCTGTCCACTCCGGCTGCGAGTTGTCCACAGACACCGGTCAATTCCGTCCCCCGCGGCGAACGAGGAGACCGCCGGCATGAAGAGGCCGGGCCGCTGGGCGCGCGCGACGATCACGGCGCGGGCGGCAGATTGAGCGCGTGGTGTGCTCCGAGGAGCAGGACGCGGCGGCCGACGAACCTCGGAGGCTGCATCCTCTCGTTGCCGAATGCCTTGACGCGGGCTCGGGGCAGTGGTCATCACCGGGGGAGCGGCCCGGAAACCCTCTCCTCCTGCCCAGCCCTGCAGGAGGAGACGGTCACGGTGTCCTGGTTGGGCCGATGCGGGCGTGGGCGGGCTGTCAGCCGGGGTAGTTGATGTAGCCGTTGCCGTCGGCGTCGTTGGCGCGCTTGATGTAGGAGTGGACGTCCGCCTTGGCGCCGGTGGGTTTGAGCAGGTTGATGGTGTCCTTGTCGTTGTTCCAGATGAAGTTGCAGTTCTGGCGGTAGACGACGTTGCCGGCGTCGGAGTCGGGGCCCTTGCCGCCGCGCAGTTTCACGTAGTCGCCGGGTTCGAGCTTGTGGCTGGCGGCGAAGGTGAACTTGTTGCCCGTGGCGTCCTTGACGACGTAGCCCTTGAGATCGACGGTCGCGGTGCGGGAGTAGTTCTTGATCGTCAGGTACTCGTCTTTGGTGTTGCCGCCGGAGCACCGGTTGGAGTCGCTGCCGGGGGCGTCGTACTGGACGCCCTTGATCTTCAGCGCGGACGAGGAGTCGGTGGCCTGGGCCGGTCCGGCGGCGATCACGGCGATCGTGCCCGCGGCGGCAACTGCGGTCAGGGTGTGGCGCATGCGCATGAGGAATCCCCCCTCAGCGGTGCGAATGGAGCGCCAGGAGCATACCGAACGTGATCAGCAGGTGTTCTTGTCGTGTGCAGATCGTGAAGCGGGTCGACGTGCAACCTTCGGGGAAGCCCTGGCGTCCGCAGATCCGGATGATCCGGATGATCCGGATGATCCGGTGTCCGGCTGGTGGCGGGCCGCTGACGCCAGCGACTGCTCCACCTGCCTGCGGCATCCCGCTTTCGTCCGGCCGGTGAACGACTTCGCGTCGTACACGACCAGTTCGCCGTCGTCGGTGTACTCGAACAGATCCCGGCCGCCGTCCCCGCCCGTCCCGTCGACCGGCTGTGCCCGCTCCCGCAGGCGCATCACCAGCAGCGTTACCAGGGACTCCGACAGCCTGGGGCTCTCGGCCAGCTTCTCCCACGGAACTCTCACCACACGCCCACGCTACGAACCCTCTCTGACATCACGGGCCTGCCCACTACGCCGACTCCTCGTCCCGGCCCCGCCCACCGTGATCATCATCGGCCGGGTCCTTGTCTGCCTTGGACGGGTCGGACGCGCGGGGGTTCCCGGAATCCTGAGCGTTGGCAAGCCGGAACCTTCATGTCAGCTGATGGCTGTGGTGGTCCTTCGCGCGGGTTCGCCGTGGTTGACGGGATCTGGCTTCTCGATCATTCGCCGGGCCGCATCCAACTGGCTGGCCCGCAGGCTGCGGCGCGCGTCTTCCTGCCGTCCTGCCAGAACGGGGTCCACGCCGTGGGCGGCGACCTGGTCGTGAATCAGCTGCCCGCTGCCCGCTGCCCGCTGCCCGCTGCCGGGTGTTCCGGCGTCGACGATGATCGGTTGCCTGCCCAGCAGCAGATGGGCATTGACGGCGTGCCGACCGAACACGGGAATGGCAATGAGAACTGTGCATCGTGATGTTGCTGGTCACGGGTCTGGTGTGCGCGGGGTTCGGGATGCTCGTGCTGGTCGTGGGTGGATGACTTCGGTGAGGATCGTCGATCACCGGGACACTTCGCGGTTCGTGAGGACGAGCAGGGACCTGACCAGGGCGGTCGCCCACGTCGGGTTAGTGCGGACCTTGCCGAGCACGGGCCAGTTCTTGAGGTGGGCGAAGCCGTGCTCCACCGGTGCCCGGACCGCTGCCAGTGCGGTGTTCGACAGCTTCTGTCCTCGTGTCAGGGGCCGGTTCCGGGCGGCCTTGTAGCCGGTGATCACTGCGGGGCCGGTGTCGGGCCGCTGTCGTCGAGCCCGACGAAGCCCAGGTCGGCGATCGCCCCGAGACCGGCCGCCCGCAGCCTGGCGGTGAGCTGGTCGTGTCGGCAGGCGGTGATCTCCGAGGTCCGTCCGGGCCGGGCCGCCGAGACCCAGAGCAGTCGGCCGCGGTCGTCGGTGAGCGCGATCACGAGCAGGCCATGGCATTTGCTCTTGCCGGAGTAGTTCTTCGGGTTCTCTTTGCCGGTGCGCCGGCGGGTGCGGATCAGCGTGCCGTCCAGCAGCACCATCCCGCCACCCTTGCGGGCGATCTTTTTGAGGGCGCGGTCCAGGCGCGGGGCGCGGGCGGCCAGCAGGCCGACGACTTCCCTGACCCACCGGGTCACAGTGGTGCGGTGTATCCCGTTGCCACCGGCCAGATCACCCGGCCGCTGGTCACAGCGCAGTACGGCCAGCACGAGGGCGGCGATCCGGCCCGGAGGCAGGGCCCGCCACCGTGACCTGATCTTCTTCAGGTGGCCGCGGATCAGGCCGGCGAGCCAGTTCAGGGTGGCACTCGACAGCGGCAGGCGGGCAGTGCAGACAAGGCCGTCAGGGACCTCGACGGGATGGTTGTTTTTCTTCACACCAAACTCAACTGCCGCTGGGGGCCAGCCAGTTACGCCACGTCGGCGCCCGCCTCCCTACGCCTGGGAGCGTGCGGCGAATTTGCCCTCAGGACGCTTGTGCAGCCAGCCGCGGTCGGCGAGCTTGGTCATCTTCGCCCGCAACGGTTCCAGCTTCCCGCGCACCGTCACCTCAAGGCCCAGCTCCTCGC
>NZ_JBEYIL010000032.1:0-66022 GCF_040635845.1 Streptomyces sp. NPDC006872 | reverse complement strand
CCCACCTGGTACGACCTGATCGACGCGGCCGGCTGGGGCGACAAGCCGGTCGGCGTCACCGCCCGGCGCCGTGCCGAGACGCCCCAGCAGGTGGGGACCTTGTACATGGAGTACCTGGAGGCCGGTGACGTCGAGGGTTTGGTGTCGCTCTACGAGCCGAACGCCCACTTCGTCCCCACTCCCGGAACCCACCTGGTGGGCACGGACGCCATCCGCCAGGCCATGAAGCAGATGGTCGACAGCGGTGCCCGCCTCAAGCTCGAAGTGCGCGAGATCCGGCAGGTCGACGACGTCGCCCTGGTGTCGAACACCGCCACCCTCACCGGGGTCGGACCGGAGCCGGTGATCTCCACCACCACCGAGATCCTCCGACGCCAGCCGGACGGCGGCTGGGTTCACCTCGTGGACGACCCGTTCTTCAGCTGACCGCGTCGGGCGGCCTGGGCACCAACGCACAGGCCGCCCGCCCCCGTGCCCAGAGGACACCTGAGCAATGCTCAGGCTGTCGTGACTGCGATGTCAGCTGCGGACCAGCAGACCCTCACCTCATCACCCGACGGCCCAGCCACCCCATCCCAGGCCTGCGGAGGAACCCTCAATGTCCTGTACCAAGGTCGTCCCCATACCCGTGCTCGGCAAGCACGCCGTCAACGCCTACCTGCTGCTGGGCAGGCAACCGGTCATCGTCGACGCCGGCACACCCGGCAGCGCCCAACTGATCTACGACCAGGTCGCCGCCCACGGCGTGGACCCCAAGGACGTCCGGCTGATCGTCGTCACCCACGGACACATCGACCACTTCGGCTCCGCCGCAGAACTCAGCCGACTCACCGGCGCACCCATCGCCGGACACATCGCCGACCTCGACATCTACCGAGCGGGCCGGGTCAGTGACCCCTACCTGTCCATCGGATGGTTCGGGCACCTCTTCGCCCGCAGCTCACGGGTCCGCGAAACCACCGAGGGGTTCGAACCGAACGTGCTCATCCGTGGCGAGACCCACCTGTCGGACTTCGGTGTCGAGGCCCGCATCATGCCCACTCCCGGCCACACCGCCGGATCGGTCTCCGTCCTCACCGACGACGGCGACCTGGTGGCCGGAGACCTCGTGGCCACCCCGTTCCTGGGATTCGGCAAGGGGCGGCCCGCCAACCCGCCCTTCCACGACGACCGGCTCGGCAACCTGGCGAGCCTGCGCAGGATGCTGGCCCTCGGCCCCACCAAACTCCACGTCGGCCACGGCGCGCCCCTCGACCCCGAGCGCGTGGCCCGCTGGGCGACCTCGGAACAGGGACGACTCGACCGCCTCGTGGTCAAGGGACGCCTGCGCACCAAGGAGATACCCGCGGTGTGACTGCGGGTCCTCGGGACGGTGACCCTTCTGGCGGGCCTCACAGCGAAGAGGCTCACAAGACTGTCAGTTTTTCACCATGGCGCGTCGCATGCGTAACCGAGACGGTCCACGTTCTGACCATAGCTTTGAGTGTGTCAGCCCGACCAAGTCAGGGATCCGGGTGACGGAATAAGGAAAGGACGATACGTGATGAGCTCCGTGGAGCGCAGCCGACTGACCTACGCCTTCGACGCCTACTGCGGCTGGTGCTACGGCTTCGGACCGGCCCTGCACGAATTCGCCGCCACCAACGCCGACCGGATCGAGCTGCGGGTGCTGTCCGGCGGCCTGTTCACCGGCCCCCGCGCACTGCCCGTCGCTGCCTACCCGCACATCCCCGGCGCCAACGAGCGCATCGCCCAGCTGACCGGCGTCACCTTCGGCGACGGCTACCGTGCCGCGCTGGCCGACAAGACCGTGGTGATGGACTCCACCGATGCCGCCACCGGCCTGGTCGCACTGCGCAGCCAGCCGGGCGCGAACGCCCTGGACGCCGCCGCCGCAATGCAGCGCGCCTGGTACATCGACGGCCGCAGCCTCTCCGACGCCCAGGTCTACCGGGACCTCGCCGACGAACTGGGACTGGACGCCGACGCCGTGGCCGCCGCATACGCATCACCCGCCACCCGCACCGCAGCGGAGGCCGACTTCCTCCAGATACGCCGACTCGGCGTCGACAGCTACCCGACGCTGCTGCTGCACACCACACACGGCACCGACCGCCTGGGCGGACCGGTCTCCTCAGCCGACGCGCTCACCCACGCCCTGGACCAGCACCTGGCCACCGCCCCAGCAGCCTGACCCAAGCGCGGGTCGACAAGACATCCGCCGTAACCCGGCCGATATGGAGTGCGCGGGGTTGAAAACGGCGCTCCCTTTCCCAACGGACCGCGTCCGCAACCGGATGAGAATCGGCTTCCGAGGCCGCAGTCCACCGACGTTCGAGAATGCACATTTCCCCACACCGGTCACAGGAGCCACCATGGTGTACAACAATCTAGTCATCGTGCTCGCGGTGGCTGCCAGCGTTCCGTTTCTCCTCTCCCTGGTGCCCCGTGTTCCGCTCCCGGGACCCGTCCTGGAAATCGTGGCCGGCATCGTGCTCGGTCCCGCGGTGCTGAATCTGGTGCAGCCGGACGCCACGGTTCAGGCGCTGTCGGTCATCGGACTGAGCTTCCTGCTGTTCCTTGCCGGACTGGAGATCGACTTTGAGCAGTTGCGCGGGCCACTCGCAAATCTCGTCGCCATCGGACTGGTGGCTTCGATCGTGCTGGCCGGGGTCGTCGGCTGGGGGCTGAACATAGCCGGGCTGGTCGAGAACCCCCTGCTCATCGGCATCGCGCTGGTGGCCACGTCCTTGGGGCTGCTGGTCCCGATCCTGAAGGACGCCGACGCGGTCGCGCGCCCGGTCGGCCAACTGTCCATCGGCGGCGCATCCGCTGGGGAGATCTGCGCGGTGGTGTTGCTGTCCCTCTTCTTCTCCGAGCATTCATCCAGCCCTGCCTCCAGAATCGTTCTTCTGATCGGCCTCGCCTGTCTGGCAGCACTCATCGTGGTGACGTCGATACGCGCGAAGCGCTCCATGTGGTTGTCCAAGACACTGGCGAATCTGGCGGACACCAGCGCCCAAATCCGCGTCCGCCTCACGATGGTCCTGATAGTCGGCCTGGCCGCGGTCGCGATGCAGCTTGGATTCGAGGCCGTTCTGGGCGCCTTCATCGCCGGGGCAGTAGTGCGGCTGATCGCACCCGACGCCGATCAAAAGCATCCGCAGTTTCACGTGAAGCTCCAGGGAATCGGTTACGGATTCCTCGTTCCGGTCTTCTTTGTCACCAGCGGTATCCAGTTCGACCTAGGGGCCCTGTTCGCAGACACGGGTTCGCTCCTGCGCGTTCCGATGTTCCTCGCGGCACTCCTCCTCGTACGCGGCCTGCCGGCACTGGTCTACCGCAGGGCCGGCCTCTCGCACGCGGAGGTGATGGCCAGCGGCCTCCTGCAGGCCACTTCCCTGCCCGTGATCGTGGTGGCGGCGACGATCGGATTGAAACTGGACGCAATCCAGCCGGCCAACGCGGCGGCGTTGGTAGCGGCGGGGCTCTTGTCCGTGATTGTGTTTCCCCTGATTGCATTGCCCTTGCTGAACCGTTCACCGGAACCCGCCAAGAGCAGAACCCCGGTAGAGGCCTGATTGCTGCATGTCACGGGGGATGCAGTCCGAAGCGACTGCTGCCACGATCGAAGATCACGGCCGGCTGGCGAACTGCTCGCCCTCGCCCCTGGTGGTCGGGGGCTGGACCTCGGCTGCGGCAAGGCCGGCAACTCCGTTCACTTCGCCGCGCCGGGTGTGTCCGTTCGGCGTCGATGTCTCCCCCGCGCAGCTGCGTGCCGCACGCAAGCGCTGGGACGGCTTCCCCGGTCCGAAGCTCCACGCGCGGCCGAGGCCATTCGTCTTCCTGCGCGACAACAGACAGGTGCAACACCGTGTACGCGGTGTTAGGACGTCATTTCAGTTGGCGTGATCTTGCGGCAGTCTGAGGTGATGACTGCTGCGCTTGTCGACCGGTTGGCGCCGGAAGACCTACGCCTGGTCCTGGACGAACTCGGTTCCCGGGGTGGTCTGGACCGGTCGCGCTGCGCGATCGACTCCGTCGGTGTCCGGGCCCTCAAAGGGGGCCGTTGACGGGACCGAATCCGACCGACCGCGGCAAGAAGGGTTCGAAAATCCACCTCATCGTCGACCGCAGCGGCCTGCCTCTGTCGATCGGTATCTCCGCGGCGAACCTCCACGACAGCCGGACCCTGATCCCGCTGGTCCGCGGCATCCCGCCCATCCGCTCACGCCGCGGCCCACGACGCCGCAGGCCCGGCAAGCTGCACGGGGACAAGGGCTACGACGACCGGTACCTGCGGCGTTGGCTGTCCTCCCGCGGCATCCGGCACCGCCTCGCCCGCAAGGGCATCGAGTCGTCCCGACGCCTGGGCCGGCACCGCTGGGTCGTGGAACGGACTGTGTCCTGGCTGTCCGGCTGCCGACGCCTCCACCGCCGCTACGAGCGCAAGCCGGAACACTTCCTCGCCTTCACCGCCATCGCCGCGACCCTCATATGCCACCGAAGGCTCACCAACTGAAATGACGTCTAAACCACGGCCATCGGTTCTTCGCGGGTATGGGTGTACGTGACTGCACCCGCCCAACGCTCAAGTGATGCTTTCTGATGGAAGTTGGAGCGCTTGTTGCAACAGCAGGCGACCGATCTGTTCGACAGCCGTTATCACCGGCAGTGTGCAGGCGGCGAACGGCTGACACATACCCACAGCCCTCACCACGCTCAACAACGTCGTAGCCGTCGGGCTGTCGGCTCCGGGCACGGCCCATCGGAGCGCCCGGCCCTCGGTCGACGCGTGTGTACCGCCGGCCTGTCTCTGGCTCTCGTCAGCCGCCGGCTTGCCTGAGCAGTTCAGCCGCGATGGAGAAGGGCGGCGCCGCCTTCGTAGACTTTCGGGCGTGCTGGATGATGGCCACCTGAAGCGAGCGGTCATTGGGCGACCGCGGGTAGGCGAGACGCACGGGCTCCTGCAGCTCGGGGGAAAGCTCGGTGAAGCGGCCACCGTCGGTGAAGACGCCCTTGTGGGTCAGGTAGGTCAGCAGGCCCATGCGATCGGCGAGGCCAAGCGAGCTGTGCAGGGCGATGGCTTCCCAGACCCGGCTGATGTCACCATCAGGGACCCCGTGCTCAGCCAGCAGCTTTGCGGCGAGGTCCGCGCCTTCAACCTCGAATCGGGCATTGCCCCCGGCAAGCGTCCCCAGCCCGAGGTCGTGCATGACCGTGGCGGCGAACAGCAGGCCCTCGTCGTATGCCGCATCGGTCAGCAGGCCTTCTTGCTGAGCAGTCAGCCGTGCGAAGTAGAAACTGCGCAGGCTGTGTTCGGCAATCTGCTTGTCCACCGTCTCGTGCAGGATCGCGAGGGCCGCGTCGGCGATGTCGCCAGTTGGTACAACCAGAGGATCGTTCATGGTCAGAACCTAAGCGGCCGCCACCGTCCACAAAAAGTGGCCCGTGGGCCTTCCTCCGCTACGATTGGGCCATGATCCACAAGGATGAAGCCGTGCCTCAGCGTCATCACGTTGTCGTACTGAGCCTGCCCGGAGTGCTGCCGCTCGAGCTGGGCATCGCAGCGCAGATCTTCTCGATGGACCCGAACTACGAGCTGACGGTTGCGACGTATGAGCAGGTCGTGCCCGTGGCCCGCGCAGGGTTCTCCGTCACCGGTGCAGCCGGCCTTGATGCGCTCGAAAAAGCAGACACTGTCATCGTCCCGGGATACGACGACGTTGACGCCGGCGTCCCGAGCGCGGCCCTGACCGCTCTCCGTGCGGCGCACGGCCGCGGCGCACGAATCGTGTCCATCTGCTCCGGAGCGTTCGCCTTGGCGGCGGCCGGTCTTCTCGACGGAAGACCGGCCACAACCCATTGGCAGGTGTCTGACCAGCTTCAAAGGCGCTACCCAAGCATCAAGGTCCAACCGAACCGCATGTTCGTCGACGACGGCGACATCCTCACCTCGGCAGGCGTGACCGCCGGAATCGACCTGTGTCTCCACCTCATCCGGATTGACCACGGAGCCGTCGCCTCGAACTCAAGGGCGCGATTCCTGGTGGCGCCGCCCCAACGACCCGGCGGCCAGGCGCAATACATCGACCAGCTCCGCAGCCGACCGAGCAGTCAGGAACTCGCCACCGTCCGGGACTGGATGCTCGACAACATGGCAGCGACGATCACGGTCGACGATCTCGCCGCACGTGCCCACATGGCTCGGCGCACCTTGGTCCGCCGCTTTCGCAACGAGACCGGGACCTCACCCATGGCCTGGCTGACCGACGCACGCATCGACCGCGCGCGCGAACTACTGGAAGCCACCACAGAGCCCATCGAACGGATCGGGCGACTGACCGGACTCGGGAATCCGGCGTCCATGCGCGCAGCCTTCCACAGACGTGTCGGGACCTCGCCCCAGGAATACCGCGCTCTGTTCCGGCAGAAGGCGGCATTCACGGTTTGAGGCAGCCCCATCCTTCCTACGGAAAGCCGTCAACACCTGTGGATGGGTTCTGACTTCAGCTTCGCGTTGGGGTGAGTCTGGCGAGTCCTTCGATGCCTGTTGGTTAGGCACTGTTTCTCGGATCATGTGCGGAGCCAGGTCATGAGGGCCGCGAGGGTGACGGTTCCGAGGTATATGTAGGCGCGTTTCTCGTAGCGCGTGGCGACTGCGCGGAAGCCCTTCAGCCGGTTGATGGCCCGCTCGACGGTGTTGCGTTTCTTGTAGCGCTCGCTGTCGAATCCTGTGGGCCGACCGCCTTGGGAACCTCTCCTCTGCCGGTGTCTCTTCTGGTCCAGACGCTCGGGGATCGTGTGCCGGATTCCGCGTCGTCGCAGGTAACGACGGTTGCTACGGGATGTGTAGGCCCTGTCCGCCAGGACACGGTCGGGCCGCGTGCGAGGTCGTCCGACTCCCATACGGGGCACGGAGATCTGCCGCAGCACGTACTCGAGTTGGGGGCCGTCACCGTAGTGTCCGGGTGTCAGGACGAAGGCAAGCGGCCGGCATCGCCCGTCGGCGACGAGGTGGATTTTGGTGGTGAATCCGCCTCGGGAACGTCCCAGGCATTCGCCGATCTGACCACCTCCTCCAGGCGGACAGCCAGTTTCCGCAGCACCGGATCGGCCTGGTTCGTCCCTGGGCCGACCCCCTTTTGAGGCATCGCGGCGGGCGGTGCCGTCCTCGCGCCGGCTGCGTGCTGGTGGGCCCGCACCGCCGTCGAGTCCACCGACACGTCCCAGTCGATCCCACCCGCAGCGTCCTCGGCGGCCTGAATGCGAGACAGCAACATCTTCCACGTTCCATCCGCCGACCAGCGGCGATGCCGTTTATAGACCGTCTCCCACGGGCCGAACCGCTCCGGCAGGTCGCGCCATTGCACACCCGTCCGCACCCGGTACAGCACCCCGTTGATCACCCGACGGTGGTCACTCCACCGACCCCCACGCGCACCACCACGAGGTAAGAACGACTCCAGCCGATCCCACTCCGCATTCGTCAGATCCCCACGGCCCATACAGCCAGCCTGGCCCCAACACCCCACTCACGTCAGGAGATCCGAGAAACAGCGCCTAGGGGCCGTTGACCAGGTGGGTATTTCACATCGCCGTCGACATGCCGCCGCCAGACCGCGAGGAGGACGCAGACTCCCCCCATTCCGCCGCCCATGCCCTGCTTTGGCCGAACCCTCATGGGGTACGGCCAAGCCCTCTCCGGACCTCTGTCGACTCCCTGTTCTGAGACAGGTGTCAGGCGGCGAAGGTGCGCCGGTATCTCGACGGGCTGGTCCGGGTCAGCGCGGTGAAGTGGATGCGCAGCGACTCCGCGGAGCCGAAGCCGCATCGGTGCGCGATGTCGTCGACGCCGAGGCGAGTGGTCTCGAGGAGTTCGCGGGCGCGGGCCACGCGTTGCACGGCCACCCAGTTCATGACACTGGTTCCGGTAACGGCACGAAATCTGCGGCGCAGGGTCCGTGTGCTCATGTGACTGTGCTGACTGACCGACTCCAGCGTGAGCGGCTCTTCGAGATTTTCCAGGATCCACGTGATCACGCCGGTGATCTCCGAGTCTCCGCTGGGCGCGTTGTGCTCGATGTACTGGGCCTGTCCTCCGTCGCGATGCGGCGGGCTGACCAGATACCGGGCCATCGTGTTTGCGGCGGCCTGGCCGTGGTCGAGCCGCACAAGATGCAGGCACAGGTCGGTTCCGGCAAGGACGCCCGCGGAGGTGAAGACGCCCGCGTCCTCAACGTAGAGCTCAGCCTCACGGACCGCGACCGACGGGTAGCGGTCCCGCAGCAGTCCGGCCCAGTACCAGTGGGTGGTGGCGCTGCGGCCGTCCAGGATCCCGGCCTCTGCGAGGGCGAACGCACCGGTGCAGATCGACACCATACGGCTGCCCCGGCCATGGGCGTCACGCAGCCGCTCGACCAGTTCCGCGTCCGGCGGCGCGGTGGGGTCTTGCACGCCCGCGACGATCACTGTGTCCGCCGTTTCCAGCCGGTCGAGGGGCTCGACCTCGCGGGGCACCAGCGAGCTTTCCGCGGAAACGGGACTCACCAAGGTCAGCTCGTAGGGGGCGCCGCCGGGCCAGAGTGCGGCTGTGTAGGCCGGCCAGTAGCCGAAGACCTGTTGGGGAACGGCGACGTCCAGCGGGACGAAGTCCGACTGCACCACCAGCGCCACCTTGGCCGGATTTTTGGGATAACTGTCCATCTGGCCATCGTAACGTGGCCTCGACCTTTCTAGCCTGGCTACATCACGTCAATGACCGATTAGCAAGGAGAGGTCGCAACATGTATGTGGTGATCGAGACCTGGACACCGAAACCCGCGTTCTTCGCCGCCGACGAGGAGACGCGGAAGAACCTGTTCGCAGGTATCCAGGGAGCCATCAAGCAGCTCGCGGAGGTCGGCGTCGTAACGCTCGGCTGGGGCAGGGTGGAACCGGCATCGCAGTCCACTTCCTATGAGTGGTTCGCGGTCTGGCAGGCCCCTTCGAAGGAACTGGCCGACGTATTCCTCGGCGGCGTCGAGGAATCTGGCTGGTACACCTACTTTGAGCAGTCCAATGTCGTAGGCGAACTGCGACCCGTCGAGGCCGTCGCCGCCGAGCACGTGACACTGGAGGTCAACGCCAAGTGAAGTCGCTGAACCCACTCGAGGATCTGCCGGACGCCATCGGAGGGTGGCCGCGTACGGCTGCCACGGAGGCCGCCGTCGAGCTCGTCGCCGAGCACGCCCCGGACTGGCTGCTCAACCACTGCGTGCGCAGCTACTTCTACGCGCGCAGCATCGCCGCCACCAAGAGCCTCGTCGCCGGGACGGACTACGACGACGAGACACTCTTCATCGGCACGGTGCTGCACGACATCGGCCTGACCGACGAGGGACAGGGTCCGAACCGCTTTGAGGTGGACGGTGCGTTCCGGGCCGCCCGCCTCGCCCGCGAGCATGGCCTGTCCGACACCGCGGTCGACCAGATCTGGGACGCGGTGGCGCTGCACACCTCCGCGGGGATCGCGGCCCACAAGCATCTGAACGTCGCCCTCGCGCATTTCGGTATCGGCGCCGACATGTTCGCATTCGGCGTCGAGGAAGTGGACCGGGCAGTGCTCGACGCGGCGCACGAGGCGTTCCCCTATCTGGATCTGCGGAGCGAGATCCACGCGCAGCTGGTGCACCAGATCGACGAGCAGCCGTCGAAGTGGGCGCCGGTGTCGTTCGTCGACCTCGTGTATCGCGAGCACCGGCCGGCCAATCCGTTCCCCGCGCTGGCCGACCTTGTCGCCGCCCCGGTGCTTCCGCACTGACGCGGCAACAGCACGCGGGTACGCGGAATGCGAGCCGACGCACCAAATGTTCGACCTCCGGTCGGAGCTGTACTCACATTTGACAGTGCGACGGCTTAAGGGCTGGACGCCTTCGGCCACGTCGGCACAGCGACCTCCGAGGTGCTGCTGACCGGGTTTCGCCCGGTCAGCAGCACCGAACGTCACGGCACCGTTCCGTCCTTGGCCAAGGCCACGTTCGACACCGCGATGGTTCTGCAGGGGCATCCTGTGTCGAAGGCGTCTGATCACCGGTGGTGGGACCTAGAGCGGGCGTGTCGTCAGTCTGCTGGTGCGCGACCCGCCGCTCACCGCACGCCCGGTCAGCCGCGGATACCTGCGTGTGGGACGGCGCCGAGGGTGCCTGATTCTGGGTCGACCCCGAGTACAGCCTGCTGTACATCGCCCTGATCCAACTGCTGTCAGGCGCCGCTCCTCCCCTGCAGGCCACCATCCAGCGCCTCATGGCCGACGCCGTCCTCGGTCGAGTAGTGCGCGTCATCCGCCGCGGGAGCGCGACGTGCTGCGCGGTTGCTGTGTGGTGGGCAAGGGCAGGGTGAGGACCATTCGGGCACCGCGGTCGGTGGCGCGGGGTGCTTGGGCCTTGACCCTTGATCGTGGACACCGGTTGTCATGCGGCAGCGGCCCAGCGTAGTTGATCGTTGCTCGAAGGCGATCGGGCTGATCTGGCCGAGGCGGGAGTGCATTCGCCAGGTGTTGTAGAGGCTCGCCCAGCGGAAGACCGCGAGCCGGGCCTCGCGCGCCCCGGTCCACCGCTTCTTCCCCTGCAGCGTCTCCCGTTTCAGGGATGCGTTCAGCGATTCCGCGGCAGCGTTGTCCGCGCCGGCGCCCACCGCACCGCGCGACCTGACACACCGAGGTCCTCGAGCCCCGTAGGTTCCGTCGGACTCGACGTGACACCGAAGGCGACACGGTGATCGTCGACGAACTGGAAGCGGCTGCTCACCAGCTGGTCTCGCCCGCAAAATACTTCGCGGCCCTCCGCAGGATCTCCCGCTCGAGCCCGAGTTCCTTCACCCGCGCCCGCAGCTGCCGGTTCTGCTTCTCCATCGCGGTGGCCTCGCCCGACCCGGGCCGGGCCGCCTGCTCGGCATCCCGCACCCAGGTCCTTGGCCACCGACGCATACGTCCCACCCGGACTGGCGTGGTACAGCGCGACGGCGTCCGCCCGGAACTCAGGCGAGTGCTTCGACGTCCCCAACGGGAACTGCTGTCCTTCGGATCCTCGCGATCCAATGATCAGGGTGTCCACGATCAAGGGGTAACGCCCGGTTTCCAGCCCCTCTGCTTCGTCGTACTCCCCGTCCCTCGCCGTCAGCATTCAGAATGAGGGTGTTGTCGCCGACCGCGCGCAGGTAGGCGCAGACCTTGTAGCCGTTCAGGCCCGGCACCATCACATCCTGGACGACACGTCGTAGTTGCCGGCTGCCGCTCCGGCCAGCCCTTTCAGGCCGTCACTCGCGACATCCACGGCGAAACCCTCCGCGCGAAGCCCCTGTTGCAGCAGTTCCACAGGCCGGGCGTCATCGTCCATCACCAGCACACGCATGCCATCCACTACGTCCTACCGATCCCGCTGAGCACTGAAGCCAGGTACCCGACCCGCTGGAGCCGGACCATGCGCAGCTCCCACGGCCCATCATTCAGGCGATGGACACCTGCCCTGCCCGCCGTGCGGGCGACGTGTCGTCCGTACGGCGGGCAGGGCTCGCGAGGGCGCCGATCGGTTCTGCCTCAGGCGGTGGTGTCTTCCACCGAGGGCTCGTCCAGGTCGGGGAAGTAGGGGCCCGCGATCTCGCCCGGCCGCACCACGGCGCGCTTGGGCCGATCGTCGTGCAGCAGTCGGGTGGCATCGGCCTTCGCGTAGTGCCCCGCGGGGTCGGCGGCGTTCTTGGCCAGGTCGATCAGGGAGAGGTCGATGTCGGCGACGACGAGGCCCTCGGCGTGCTCGTCGAGCGGCTTGCCCAGGGGACTGCCGTCGGGGCCGAAGATGCAGGCGCGGCCGGCCCCTGCCGTGAGCAGGGCGCGTTGCTCGTCGGTGGTCGCGAAGGTCTCGATGCCGCGCTCGCTGAGCACCTGGGTCGGAGCGATGACGAAACAGCCTCCTTCCAGGGCGTAGGTCTGGGTGACGGCCATGTTCGCCTCGGCGCCCAGCGCGTAGGCGATGCCCTTGTAGAGGCCGAAGGCGGGCCACGCGGCGATGTGTACCTGCTCGTGCTGGGCGTACAGCGCGTACTTGTTGAGCGGCTGCAGGTGCTCCCAGCAGTTGAGCGCACCGATACGGCCGAGCGGGGTTTGGACGACCTTGAGATCGCTGCCGTCGCTTTCCCCGAAGAGACTGCGCTCGACGTGGGTGGGCTTGAGCTTGCGGCGGTGCAGGAGCACGGAACCGTCCGGCGCGATCAGGGTCTGGGCCATGTAGAGGCTGCCGTAGTCCTTCTCGCTGTAGCCGAGGGCGACGGCGACGCCGGTGCGGCGGGCGGCCTGCCGGATCGCGGTGAGGTGCGCGCTGTCGACGGTCGGGGAATTCGCGTGGTAGCGGGCGATGTACGGCATCTGACCGGCGACCGGGCCGAGCCAGAGGAACAGCGGGTAGCCCGGGATCCAGGTCTCGGGGAAGGCCATCAGAGAGATGTCCTGGTCAGCGGCCTCCTCGATGAGGCCGATGGTCTTCTCGACGGTGGCGCCGGCGTCGAGCCACACGGGCTCTGCCTGGACGGCGGCAACACGATACGTGGTCGGCACGGGGGCCTCCTGGTCGGTGTCGATACGCGAAGTGCCCTGACCTTAGGAGGCCGCGCATGGGGGGATGCGGCGTTGCGTGCACTGGTGGGCGGCGTTTTCTGCAGTCGTCGCCTCCAGAGCGCTCGCCCGGCAGTTGCACCGGGCCGATCAAAGCGGCGGGGCGTCAGGGCTCCCGGCTGTACGCCGCTCGCACCTCGGCGGGCGTACGTCCGTAGGCGCGGGCGAAAGCACGGGTGAACGTGGTGCGGTCGATGAAGCCGCAGCGGGCCGCGACCGCGGACACCGTCATGCCGGCGTACCGGGGGTCGGTCAGGGCGCGATGGGCGGCGTGCAGGCGCTCGTCGCGGATGAAAGCGGCGGGCGAGGTGCCGGCGGCGGCGAACAGCTCGGCAACGTATCGCACCGAGACCCGGTGGTGGCGAGCGAGGGACTCACGGGTCAGCCCGGGATCGGCCAGGTGTTGCTTTGCGTAGGCCCGCATGGAGGCGAGCAGAGCCTCACGTCCGGTGGGCACGCCGAATCCCTCACCCGCCACCGCACGCAATGCGGTGGCCAGGAGGTCGACGGCCGTCAGACCCATTTCGGTCCGCTGGTCGCCCCTGAGGTCGTCGCAGGCCTCGGCCAGTTCCCGCACGTACGCGGCCAGAACCCGAACCGTGGCGTGCTGCGCGGGCAGCGCTCGCCCGCACAGGTCCTCCGGCCTGCCGACCCGCTCGCGCAGCTGGTTTCGGGGCATCTGCAGAACCAGTTGCCGCGTGTCTGTCGGGAACCGCAGCTCGTACGGCCGCGAGGCGTCGTACAGCGCACCGCCGCCACACGACAGCCCTGCCTCGCGCTCCTCCTGGAGGACGGCCCCATCCCCCTCGAGGTGCAGCGAGAACAGGAAGTCGTCGCTCGGCTCGCGGCGCACCAGGTGGGCCGACCGCAGCACGACGGAGGCGCCCTGTGTGCGCACCTCGGTGAGCGTGACTGCGGGTCCCAGAACGCTGGAGCGCGCCGAACCGCGGAAGGACCCGGACACGGAGCCCAGTGACAGCGGCACGAAGCTCTTGGTGATGACCTGGGCCCATTCGTCCGGACTCTTGGCGACAAGGACTCCCATACGCCCGAGTATGCGCGGCGGATGCTCGCCGGTGTCAACGCCTCAACGGCAGAGGCCACGGCTCCCGGGACCGTCGGGGCCTCCGCGGCTGTGTCCGGCATCGGTCACTCCCGGTGCCGGGCGCCGAAGTGGGTGGAGTGGGCAGTCAACTTGCCCAGCAGGTCGATCAGGGTATGCAGCTCGTCCTGGCTGAGCGAGCCCGCCCATTGCCGTTCGCGCTCGTTGTGCGCCTGGAAGGCGGAGGCGATCGAGTCCCGGCCGACGTCGGTGAGGCTCAGCTGGACCGCGCGTCCGTCGTACGGCGCGCGCTCCTTGCGCACCAGACCGTCTCGCTCGAGCGTGTTCACCAGGGCCGATACGGCCGCACGGCTCATGCCGGACAGCTCCGCGACCTTCTTCGCCTCGACGGGCCCCGCCAGCCAGATCGCGAACAGCACCCGGAACCCGGGCCACGACCAGCCGCGCGGCCGGTGCACGGTCGACTCCAGGTCGTAGACGACCATATTGGCGGCCCGGTGCAGGGTGAGCACCAGTCGCATCGCGAGCGGATCGACACCGGACAGTTCCCGGCCGGCCCGCTCGACGGCGTGGTCGATGAACGACCAGAAGTGCAGATGCTCGGTGTCGGGCTGTTCCTGGGTCACACGGGGAGTCTAGGCCCGGACCTGGGCGCGAGGTTTCCGGCGAGTAGCAGGTCTTTCTCCCTGCAGGGGTTCCCAAGCCTCGGTCTCGGGGGGTACGGTCCCCAATTAATCAAAGCTTTTATTACTTGCTTTGGTCTTCATATCCACACTTCTGCCCCCTTGCTGTCTGTTCACCCGACAGGGGCAGATCCTCCCGGCCAAGGGAGCCAGCCATGCCCGAAACCCTCGCCCCGCCCGCCCCCGGCGCGCTACGCGCCTGCATGTCCCGGTTCCTCACCGGCGTCACCGTCGTGACGTACGAAGGGGACGACGGCCCGCGTGGGGCCACCATGAATTCCTTCACCTCGGTGTCGACCGATCCCCCGCTGGTGCTGATCAGCGTCGCCCGCCGAGCCCGCTGCCACGACCAACTGCTCGACCGGCCCTTCTGCGTCAACATCCTCGGCGCCGAACAGGAGCCGCTGGCCCGGCAGTTCGCCGGAGCGCGGGACGCAGCCGAGCCCCGCTGGGCCGCCGACGCCCGCGTCCCGCGCCTGGCCCACCCGCTCGCCTGGGTCGAATGCGATCCCTGGCGTGCGTACGACGGCGGCGATCACACCCTCGTCCTCGGCCGGGTCACCGACCTGGGCCACCGCGACGGCGACGCCCTCACCTACGCATGGAGTCGCTTCGGCACGGTCGGCGAAGTATCCAACGGCATCGAACACCTCATCTGACGCCTCTCACCCTCTTCAGGAGTACCACCATGGCCGCACGCACCGGCAAGGAATACCTCGAGCGACTCTCCGCCTCCCGCCCCACCGTCCACCTCCAGGGCGAAACGGTCACCGGAGGCATCCAGGACCACCCGGCCTTCCGCAACGTGGTGCGCACCTACGCCGAGCTGTACGACCTCCAGCACAGCGCCGAGCACAAGGACGCCCTCACCTACACCTCGCCCACGTCAGGGGAGCCCGTCGGCACCTCCTTCCTCACTCCGAAGACCCCGGAAGACCTGGTCAAGCGCCGCAACGCGTACAAGGTGTGGGCCGACCACAGCAACGGCATGCTCGGCCGCACCGGCGACTACATGAACGCCTCCCTGATGGCCCTCAACTCGGCCGCCGACTGGTTCGCCCAGGCCAACCCCGCGTTCGGCGAAAACATCCGCCGCTACTACGAGAAGGCCCGCGAAGAGGACCTCCTTGCCACACACACCCTGATCCCGCCACAGGTCAACCGCGCGGTGGCCGGCACCCAGCAGGCGGGCGGCAAGCTCGCGGCGCGCATCGTGAAGGAGGACGACAACGGCATAGTCGTCCACGGCGCGCGGATGCTCGCCACCATCGCGCCGTTCGCCGACGAGATGCTGGTCTTCCCCTCGACCGTGCTGCGCGGCACCCCGGAGGACAAGCCGTACTCCTACGCCTTCGCCATCCCCAACGACACCCCGGGCCTGCGCTACATCGCCCGCGAGCCGCTGGACTACAACCGGCCCCGGCACGACCACCCTCTCTCCTCCCGCTTCGAGGAATCGGATTGCGTAGTCGTCTTCGACAACGTGCACGTGCCGTACGAGCGCGTCTTCGCCATGGGCGACGCCGAGCTGTGCAACGGCTTCTACTCGCAGACCAATTCGGTCAACCACATGACCCACCAGGTCGTCACCCGCACCACCGCCAAGACCGAGTACATCCTCGGCCTGGTGTCGCTGTTGACCGAGGCGATCGGCATCGAGCAGTTCCAGCACGTCCAGGAGGACATCGCCGAGGTCATCACCACACTGGAGATGCTGCGCGCCTTCCTGCGTGCCGCCGAGGCGGACGCCGAGATCAACGAGTACGGGGTCCTCACCCCGGCCTTCGCCCCGCTCAACGCCGCCCGCAACCTCTATCCCAAGCTCTACCAGCGCTTCCCACAGATCCTGCGCAAGCTCGGTGCCTCCGGCCTGATGGCCACCCCGACCGAACTCGACATCACCGGCCCGGCCGCCGCCGACATCGAGGCCTACCTGCAGTCCGCGACCCTGACCGGCCCCGAACGCGTGAAGCTGTTCCGCCTCGTATGGGACACCTGCATCTCCGCCTTCTCCAGCCGCCAGGCCCTGTACGAGTACTACTTCTTCGGCGACCCGGTCCGCATGGCCGGCGCCTACGTCAAGTCGTACGACCGCGAGCCCTACAAGGCCAAGGTGCAGGCGTTCCTGGAGCGTGCCTGATGCCCCATCCGCTCGGGAACCCGCCGACGAAGATTGTCGCGGTTCACCTCAACTACCCCAGCCGGGCCAGGGAACGCGGGCGCATCCCCGCACAGCCGTCGTACTTCCTCAAGCCGCCGTCGTCACTGGCGGGCACCAAGGAGGCGATCGTCCGGCCGACCGGCTGCGAACTGCTGGGCTTCGAGGGCGAGATCGCGCTCGTCATCGGTTCCCGTGCCCAGCGGGTGCGGCCCGAGGACGGCTGGTCCCATGTCCGCTGGGTGACGGCCGCCAACGACGCAGGCGTGTACGACCTGCGCCATGCCGACCGCGGTTCCAACCTGCGCTCGAAGGGAGCCGACGGCTTCACGCCGCTCGGGCCGCGTCTGCTCGACGCACGCCGGCTCGACCCGTCCGCGCTGCGGCTACGGACGTGGGTGAACGGCGAGCTCGTGCAGGACGACACCACGGACACGCTGCTCTTCCCCTTCGGGCAGCTCGTCGCCGATCTGTCGCGGCTGGTCACGCTGGAACCCGGTGACGTGATCCTCACCGGTACCCCGGCGGGCGCCTCCGTCGTCCGTCCCGGTGACCTCGTCGAGGTGGAGGTCACCTCCGGAGAACTGTCGAGCGGACGGCTGCGCAATCCGATCGCCGAGGGGCCCGCCCTGGAGGCGTACGGTGCGCTGCCCAAGGTGGACCAGGCCGAACGAGAGGCCGCCTACGGGACGGCCTACGAGCCCGAGCCGCTGCTCCACCCGCACCTCGCCGAAGGGCTGAAGTCCGTCGCCGTCGCGACGCTCAGCGCCCAGTTGCGCTCACGCGGTCTGCCGCACATGTCGATCGACGGCGTACGACCGGTGAGCGCCGCAGGCGGCCAGACGATGGTGGGCACAGCGCACACACTGCGCTATCTGCCCCTGCGCGAGGACCTGTTCAAGCGGTACGGCACGGGCATGAACGCGCAGAAGCGGGCCATCGAGGAGCTGCGTCCCGGTCATGTGCTGGTGATGGACGCCCGACGGGATCCGACCGCCGGAACGCTCGGTGACATCCTCGCGCTGCGTGCGTACAAGCGGGGGGCGGCCGGAGTCGTCACCGACGGCGCGGTCCGTGACAGCGCCGCCATCGCGGACCTGGGCCTGCCGGTGTACGCGGCCGGCGCCCATCCTTCCGTCCTCGGGCGTCGGCACGTCCCCTGGGACACCGGTGTGCCGATCGCCTGCGGCGGAGCCCTCATCCAGCCCGGCGACCTCATCGTCGGCGACGCGGACGGCGTGGTGGTCGTACCGCCCGACCTCGCCGACGAGTTGGTCGCCGACTGCCGGGAGCAGGAGCGGCAGGAGCGCTTCATCACCGAGCAGGTGGCCGCCGGCGAGAGTGTCGACGGCCTGTATCCGCCGGGACCGGCCTGGCGGACCGCGTACGAGACCTGGTGCAAGGGAGAGTCACAGTGAAGTTCCGCAGCGACCCGTCGGCCATCCGCGGGTCCATCGCGCCGGTCGTCACGCCGTTCACCGCGGACGGCGCCGTCGACCATGACAGCCTGCGCGCTCTGGTGCGTTGGCAGTTGGAGTCCGGTTCGCACGGCATCTCGCTGGGGGGTTCCACCGGCGAACCCAGCGCTCAGAGCGTCGCCGAGCGCATCGCGGCGATGCGTACGACGGCAAAGGAGATCGACGACCGGGTACCGTTCCTGCCCGGCACCGGCTCCCACAAGCTCGACGAGACCCTCGAAATCACCGCTGCGGCACAGGAACTGGGCGCGGACGCGGCGCTCGTCATCACCCCCTACTACGCGCGGCCCACCCAGGAAGCGCTGTACCAGTGGTACGCGACGGTGGCCCGGGAGTTCCCTGGCCTGCCGATCGTCGCCTACAACGTCCCCTCCCGCACCGCCGTCGACATCGCCCCCGAGACGGTGAAGCGGCTGTTCACCGACTTCGAGAACTTCGTCGGAGTGAAGGAGACGACGAAGGACTTCGAGCACTTCTCCCGCGTCCTGCACGCCTGCGGCCGCTCCCTGCTGGTCTGGTCCGGCATCGAGCTGCTGTGCCTGCCGCTGCTCGCACTGGGCGGAGCCGGGTTCGTCTCGGCCGTGGCCAACCTCGCACCCGCGGCAGTGGCCCGGATGTACGAGCTGTGGGAGGCCGGCGACTTCGATGCCGCCCGTGACCTGCACTACCGCCTGCACCCGCTCGTCGACCTGCTGTTCGTCGAGACCAACCCGGCACCCGCCAAGTGGGTCCTCGCTCAGCAGGGACGTATTGCCTCCGACTTCGTACGTCCGCCGCTGGTGACGCCCACCGAGCAGGGGCTGACGAAGATTCGTGCGCTGCTCGCCGAGGGCGGCGACCTCACCGCACAGACAGGAATCGACAAGTGAAGCCCGAAAACCTGCCTTCGACCATTCGGCACTGGATCGGCGGCGAGCTCGTCGACGCCGCCGACGGGCGGACGTTCGACGTCTGCGAGCCCGCCACCAACGCCGTTTACGCCCAAGCCGCGCGAGGAGCCTCGGCGGACGTCGACCGGGCGGTGGCCGCGGCCCGCGCCGCCTTCCCCGGCTGGGCGGGTCTGTCCAACCGCGAGCGCGCGAACACCCTGTACCGCGTCGCGGACGCCGTGGAGGCCCGCCACGACCGGCTCGCCGCTTTCGAGACGTACGACTCCGGCCTGCCGATCACCCAGGCGAAGGGCCAGGCGAGGCGCGCGGCGGAGAACTTCCGTTACTTCGCGGACGTGATCGTCGCGCTCGTCGAGGAGGCGTTCCGGCAGGGCGAGGAACAGTTCTCCTACGTCCGGCGCACGCCGGTCGGGGTCGCCGGGCTGATCACGCCCTGGAACACCCCCTTCATGCTGGAGAGCTGGAAGCTGGCGCCCGCGCTGGCCTCCGGCTGCACGCTGGTGCTGAAGCCGGCCGAGTGGACGCCTCTGTCGGCCAGTCTGTGGCAGGAGATCTTCGAAGAGGCCGGCGTGCCCGCCGGAGTGGTGAACATCGTGCACGGCATCGGCGAGGAGGCGGGCCAGGCCCTGGTCGACCACCCGGACGTGCCGCTGATCTCCTTCACCGGCTCCACCGACACCGGCCGGCACATCATCCGCTCCTCCGCGCAGCACCTGAAGACCACCTCGATGGAACTGGGCGGCAAGTCCCCTGCCGTCGTCTTCGCCGACGCCGACCTGGAAGCCGCCCTGAACTCGGTCGTGTTCGGGGTGTTCTCCCTCAACGGCGAGCGGTGCACGGCTGGTTCGCGCGTGCTGGTCGAGCGGCCGGTGTACGAGGAGTTCACCCGCCGACTGGCCGAGCGAGCCGCGAACGTACGCGTCGGGCTTCCCTCCGACCCGGCCACCGAGGTCGGCGCACTGGTCCACCCCGAACACTACGCACGCGTCCTCAACTACGTCGAGATCGGCAAGAAGGAGGCCCGGCTGGTCGCGGGCGGCGCCCGTCCCGACCACCTGAGTGACGGAAACTACCTCCAGCCCACCGTCTTCGCCGACGTCGAGCGCGACGCCCGCATCTTCCAGGAGGAGATCTTCGGCCCGGTCGTGGCGGTCGCGCCCTTCGACGACGAGGCTGAGGCGATCGAGCTGGCCAACGCCACTCAGTTCGGTCTGGCCGCCTACATCTGGACCTCGAACCTCAAGCGCGGCCACCGCATCGCGCACGCCGTGGAGTCCGGCATGGTCTGGATCAACTCCCACAACATCCGCGACCTGCGCACTCCCTTCGGCGGAGTCAAGGCGTCCGGCGTCGGCCGCGAGGGCGGGGCGCACTCGATCGACTTCTACAGCGAGTCGAAGATCGTCCACGTCGCCATGGGCGACGTCCACACCCCCCGCTTCGGAGCCTCGTCATGAGCACGCATCCGCACCCGGACGCCCCGGACGTCATCCGGTCCGCCTACGCCCAACTCGCCGTCACCGACCTCGGTGCCGCCCGCTGGTTCTGGGCCGACATGCTCGGCTTCCACATCCAGTACGAGGACGCGGACTCCCTCTATCTGCGCGGCACCGACGAGCTCACCCACCACTCGCTGGTCCTGCGCAAGGGGGAGATCGCAGCCCTCGACCACATCGCCTACCGGGTCCGCACGCCCGAGGACGTCGACAAGGCGGAGCGGTACTTCACCGAGCTCGGCTGCCCGGTCAAGCGGTTGAAGAGGGGCGAGGGGACGCACGGAGTCGGTGACGCCGTCCGCGTCATCGACCCGCTCGGCTTCCCCGTCGAGTTCTTCCACGAGATCGACCGCGCCGAGCGCCTGATCCAGCGCTACGACCTCCACCGCGGCGCCGAGATCGCCCGCCTGGACCACTTCAACATCTGCACCCCGGACATCCCGGCCGCCTACGACCACTACAAGTCCCTCGGCTTCGGCTGCTCGGAGACCATCGAGGGCGACGAGCACGAGCTGTACGCGGCCTGGATGTACCGCAAGCAGACCGTCCATGACGTCGCCTTCACCGGCGGTGCCGGGCCCCAGCTGCACCACCTGGGCGTGGCCACCCACGAGTCGCACCAAGTCCTGCGCTGCGCCGACATCTTCGGCGCGCTGCGCAAGGAGCACCACATCGAGCGCGGGCCCGGCCGGCACGGGGTTTCCAACGCCTTCTACCTCTACCTGCGCGACCCGGACGGTCACCGAGTCGAGATCTACACCTCCGACTACTACACCGGTGACCCGGACCACGAGACGTACCGCTGGAACGTGCGCGACGACCGGCGCCGTGACTTCTGGGGCAACGCGGTGATCGAGTCCTGGTACAAGGAGGCCACCCCGGTCCTCGGCCTCGACGGGCGGCCGCTTCCCGTCTCCGACGCCCTGCTGGACGAGTCTGCCGTCCAGGTCGGCGCGGACGGACTCGGCTGAGTCTGCCCTGGGGCCCCGAAGGACCGGGCTGCCGGTTCCGCAGAGAAGAGCAACATGGCCCCGGCGGCAACGCCGCGGGACGACACGTCCCGCGGCACGCTTCGGGTTCCGGCGCGAGGTCGTCCGCCGGAGCTCCGTGCCCCGGCGACCCGGCGGGCGGAGGGTTTGGGTGTGGATCTTTCCGCGGGCCCGGCATCGGTCATAGCAGGAGCGGGAGGCCGGAATCGCGCAGGGCGGCGGCCGCGGACAGGAACATCGCGCGCTTGAGCTGCCGGTTGCCGCCTCTGGAGCCGTATTCGCCGTGGACCGAGGTCCGGACGGCTGCGCCGCCGGGGCGAAGCTGGCGTAGGAGGCGAGGTGGGCGGTGGTGGGAAAGCCGGTGCCGTCGCCGACGGTGATCAGCTCCTTCGGCAGCGGAAGGGACAAGCGGTGCCGAATTCATTGCGGCCCCGGTCCCACCGGGATCGAGTACGAGGCAGCTCTTGCTCCCTGAATCGGAGGCTCCGGGGCCAGGCCTGCACCATGAGCTTCGCCCGCGCCGCTCATCTGCCTCGTACACCTAAACCGCCCCCTCCGCCCGCAGTCGGGAACAGGCCCACAGCAGTGTGCGGGCCCCCGGCCGGCGCCCGGCCGTCCAAGGTCGATCGGCCGGGCCGCCGACCGAGAGGGGCCCGGCGTCGGCCACAGGTCGCAAGGACGCAGACAGCCCACCTTGCCATCTGGCCGCGAGGGGATCATCGTGGATGAATGTCCTGCACCTGTGCAGGAGGGTCAGGTACACACCATGAACCAATGGGGTCAGCAGACAGGCCGACTCACGCCTCCGCCGGGCGGAAACGCCGGTATCGCCGTGACAGACCATGACGGCAACATCGCCTATTGGAGCAGCGACGCGGAAGCCGTGTTCGGATACACCCCCGCCGAGGCGACCGGGAAGCATGTGACCGCGCTCCTCACCTCCGATGGCACACCACGGCACCGAGACGGCCATCTCCTGAACACGCAGATTCATCTGTCCCCGCTGCTGGACGCCGAGCACAAGGCCGGCCTTTTGTTGACGATCGCGCACAGAACAATGACGGGCACATACGCGGACAGCGCACTCACTGAATGGATGTTCGAGCAGCAGCCTCCCGCCCTCGTGATCTTCGACCTCGAGGCACGAGTGCTACGCATGAACGAGCCGATGCAGCAGATGACCGGGGTAACCGAGCACGAAGCTCACGGCCGACGCCAGACCGAGTTCCTTTTCGGTCCCGCGTTCGAGGAGGCGGAACAGCGACTCCTCAGAGTGGCGGAGACCGGAAGGGCGGAGGCCCTCGAGCAGTTCGTCAAGCTCCCCGGCGCGGCCAAGGCGCACGCTTGGGTGGTCGACATCTTTCCGCTCAAGGATTCGGCAGGCCAAGTGCGCGCCGTGGGCTTCGCGGTGTCCGACTTCTCCCAACAGTACGGCTCCCGGGAGCGACTCGCTCTTCTGAGCGAGGCCAGGACCCATATCGGAAGCAGCCTGGACATCGTGCGAACCGCCCAGGAGATCACCGAGGTCGCTGTCCCCCGTTTCGCCGACTTCGTCAGCGTCGACATTCTGCATCCGGTGTACGGAGGCGAGCTGCCGTCGCCGTCCCTTCACGATCCCCACGCGCTGCGCCGGACAGCGCAGCGATCGGCGTTCGAGTATCCGCTGTTCGCTGGTCTGCCCAATCCCGGAGAGTCACACACTCCTCCGCAGTCGTCACCGGTCGCCCGGTGTCTGGCCGACGATAGGGTTGTCATGTACAACCCTGAAGCTCCTGAGGTCGTCCATTGGCTGGCCGAGGACCCCGCCCACGCTGCGCTCGCCGACGCATTTGGGACACCCTCGGTGATCGCCGTGCCCATCCGCGCCCCGGGCGGCATCCTCGGCGCAGCCCTATTTGTCCGGACAGCGTCTCGCGAGCCTTTCAACCGCGATGATCTGACCGTCACTGAGGACCTGGTCACGCGGGCCGCGCTCTGCTTGGACAACGCCCGGCGATTCACGCGCGAGCGCGGCATCTCGCTGGCACTGCAGCGAAGTCTGATGCCGCAGGGACCGACCGTGCATCCGGCCATCGAGACCGCTGTCCGCTACGTGCCGGCCAGTGACGGGACGGAAGCGGGCGGAGACTGGTTCGATGTGATCCCACTGCCCGAGGCGCGGGTCGGCCTTGTCATCGGTGACGTCGTCGGCCATGGGATCAACGCCGCGGCGACCATGGGCCGGCTCCGCACCGCGGTGCGTACCCTCGCCGACATCGACCTGCCCCCCGACGAACTCCTCACCCACCTCGACGACATAGTGACCCACGACGAGCGCGACCGGAACGGAGAAGCGGACGCCACCTGTGAGATCCCTGGTGACATCGGCGCCACCTGTGTGTACGCCGTCTACGACCCAGTCTCGGGCGCCTGCTCTCTGGCCCGGGCCGGTCACCCAGCCCCTGTGCTGGTCCATCCGGATGGCAGCAGCAGCGTCATCGACCTTCCCCCCGGCCCGCCGCTGGGCCTGGGAAGTCTGCCTTTCGAGGCGACCGAGCTCACCTTGCCCGAAGGCAGTCTTCTCGCCCTCTTCACCGACGGGCTCCTCGACACTCGCGGCAGCGACGTCGAGCAGGCCGTCTCTGACCTGCGCCGTGCTCTCACCCAGCCTGCTTTGTCCCTCGACGCACTGGCTGACAGCGTTCTGAATACCGCCCCGGGACCGCACGCCGACGATATTGCCCTCGTCCTCGCCCGCACCAGAGTCTTCGACCAGAACCAGGTGGTCTCCTGGGACCTCGACAGCGATCCCGCCGTCGTTCCCGAGACGCGCAAGCGGGCCCGCGAACGCCTCGCCGACTGGGGTTTGGAGGAGGAGGTCTTCGTGACAGAACTCGTCGTCAGTGAGCTGATCACCAACGCCATCCGATACGGCCAACCCCCCATAAAGCTGCGGCTGATCCGCGATCGAAGCCTCATCTGCGAAGTCTCCGACGGAAGCGCCACCAGCCCTCACCTTCGCCGCGCCCGCGTCTTCGACGAGGGCGGCCGCGGCCTGCTCCTCGTCGCTCAGCTGACCGAGCGCTGGGGCACCCGCTACACCTCCACCGGCAAGACCATCTGGGCCGAGCAACTCCTCTCCACCCGATGAGCCGTGGAGCGCCGCTATGGCTCGTTCTCTGCGCGTGGTGGTCGGCGGTCAGCAGGCCAGGATGGGCGAAGGCACCGCCGGCGGTCCCGGCGGCGGTCCCCACCGCCACTCCCGAGGCCTTCAGCATGTTTCGGCGGCTGATCTGTCGAGTCGTGTGCATGACCCGGAGACGACCCGGCACGCCCCGCGACAACAGAAACCCGCGAAGGCGCTCAGGCGCCGGTCGTCGACCCCGGCCGCACGATCATCAGAACCGTCACGGCGGCCCACAGCAGATTGAACACCCCGGTGAACATGCCCAGTTGGACGGTGGCCTGCCGGGTGGCACCACCCGTGCCACCCTCCACCAGCGCACTCTGCCGAGGCAGCACCAGCGCGACGAGCACGAGGGCCGCGAGCGCGGTGAGTGCGATCGACGTGTTCAGCCAGGCACTGCCGAGCATGCGCATGTTGCTGGCCGTGGCGAACCCAGAAGCGAGGACGACGACGCCCACGACGGCGTACACCTTGCAGATCCGGTGCAGCAGCTGAAGGGTCCCGGCGGCCCGGACGTCGTCCGGCGCCTCGATGACGCGGCGGGCGGCGGGCGGGAACATGCTGGTCGCGACGCAAACGGGACCGATGGCGACGATCACAGCCAGGACATGGACGGAGAGGAGGAACTTGGTCACGGCCTCGACCGTAGGCGGCCGGAGGATCTTGCAGAAGCGGCATTACTGCCACCATTCAACGGAATCTCGTCAGACTTATCTGCACAGATGCCAGAAAATCGCCACCATAATTTGCGATAACCCGTCGACCAGTTACGTTCCTGCCATGCACACCGTCGCCGTACTCGTCCTGGACCAGGTCATCCCGTCCGACTTCACCGTGCCGATCGACACCTTCGGCCGGGCCCGGCTGCCCAACGGCCGGGCCGCCTACCGGGTACGGGTGTGCGGGCCGGCGGACGAGGTGGCCGCGGCGGGCGGCGCGTTCACGATCAAGGCGCCGTACAGGCTGGACGCGCTGGCCGACGCGGACACGATCATCGTGCCGGGCCTCGCGGATCCCACCCTCGCCCTGCCGACCGAGGTCGCCGACGCCCTGCGCACGGCGGCCGCGAACGGCACGCGGATCGCGTCGGTCTGCGTCGGGGCGTTCGTCCTCGCGGCCACCGGCCTCCTCGACGGCCTGCGCGCGACCACGCACTGGGCCGCTGCCGACACCCTGGCCGAGCTGCACCCGGGGATCGAGGTGGACCCGAACGTCCTGTACGTCGACAACGGCCAGTTCCTGACCTCGGCGGGCGCGGCCGCGGCCATGGACATGTGCCTGCACATGATCCGCAAGGACTACGGATCGGCGGTCGCCGCGCACGCGGCGCGGATGGCGGTCATGCCGCTGGAACGTGAGGGCGGCCAGGCCCAGTTCATCGCCCACGACCAGCCGCCGGCCCCCGCCGGCGCCGCCCTGGAGCCTCTCCTGGCCTGGCTGGAGGACAACTGCGACCGAGACCTGACCCTGGACGAGGTCGCGGCGCAGGCCGGCATGAGCACCCGTACCCTGAACCGGCGCTTCCGCGACCAGACCGGCACGACCCCGCTGCAGTGGCTGCACCGGGCCCGGGTGCGCCGGGCCCAGCACCTCTTGGAGACCACCGGCCACCCCGTCGAGCGCATCGCCGCCCAGGCCGGCTTCGGCTCGCCGACGGCGTTCCGGGAGCGGTTCCGCAGGGTCGTCGGGACGAGCCCGCAGGCGTACCGGCGGGCATTCCGCAGTTCAGTCGGTTAGGGGGTGTCTTCCGGCTTGGCTGCATGGTCAGTAGTCGACGTCCAGGTAGTCGATGCCGGTGAGCCCGACCAGCAGGCCGTGTGCGCTGCATCCGCGATCCTTGAAGCAGATCTCCTGGATGCCTTCGGCCACGATGTCCATGAGCTGTTGCTCGGGTAGCCCCAGCGGTGTGTGCGTCGAAGAGGCGCGCGGCACAGGCGGGAGGCAGTCCCCGGGTAATGGGGCGCACCCGTGGATCGCGCCGGTGGCCAAAGACCTTCACGCCCGGCGACTGAGGCGTAGGCACGTGACGTTTCGTCAGTGGGCTTCCAGAAGCCGTTGCACTGCACAGCGGGCGCGTCCAGATGCTTGCTTGTCGCGATGGAGCTGCAGGGAGTAGTTGAGAGCCAGCATGATCCCGACCAGCTCATACACCAGTTGGTCGGGGTCGGTCTCCGGCGGCAGGTCGCCAACGTTGACGGCGCGACGGATGTGGATACTCAGGTTGCGGCGCCAGAGTGAGTCCAGGCCGGCGAGGGCATCGCGCACCGGTCCGCCGCGGCCGTCGAACTCCGCCGCCGCTGCGGTGAAGAAGCAGCCGCCGGGCAGCAGCTGCCGCTCCAGATACGACACCCACGCCTCACACAGCGCACGCAGATGCGCCAGTCCCGGCAGCACGCCCCGGGCTCGCTGCGGCACCTCGCGGGCGAACATCTCCGCCGCGGCGTCGACGACGGCGAGTTGCAGGCTCTCCTTCGTGCCGAAGTGGCCCAGCACACCGGCTTTGCTCATCCCCAGCCCGGTTGCCAGTCGGCCGATGGTCAGCCCCTCCAGGCCGTCCACGGACGCGAGAGTCAGACCACGGTCGACGATGCGCTGGCGGGTGCGGCCGGCCTCAAGGACGGAATTGCGAGGACTCATGACATGGCATGGTAGCCGCCCACCACCTCTTTAGCTTCCGACCGATCGGTTGCTATATTCCGGCAGGACACCCCGTCCGTCCCACCGCGCAGCCCGACCGAGGGAGATCGTCATGCCCGGAACCCGTATCGCCGCCCTTGGGCACTATCAGCCGTCCCGTGTGCTGACCAATGGGGATCTGGAGCAGCTCGTGGAGACCAGCGACGCCTGGATCCGCCAGCGCACCGGGATCGCCACCCGCAGGATCGCGGACGAGGACGAGTCCGTCACCGACATGGCCGCAGCCGCCGCGGCGAAGGCCCTGGTCACATCCGGCCTCGCACCAGCGGAGATCGGCCTGGTCACCGTCGCGACCTGCACCGCCATCGACCGCTGCCCCTCCATCGCCGCCCAGGTCGCCGCTCGCCTGGGAATCCCGGCCGCAGTCTGCTTCGATCTGAACAATGGCTGCGCCGGCTTTACCACCGCCCTGGCCTGCGCGGATCACTCACTCAAGGCGGGAGCGGCCCGACACGCGCTCGTCATCGGCGCCGAGAAGATGTCCGACGTCACCGACTGGAGTGACCGCAGCACCTGCATCCTCCTCGGCGACGGCGCAGGCGCCGCCCTGATCAGTGCGACGGAGACGGACCATGAGGGCATAGGCCCCGTCGTCTGGGGCTCCGACCCGACCCGCGGGGACGCGGTGCGACTGCAGCACGCCTGGCAGCCGAAGTTCGCGCAGGAGGGCCAGACGGTCTTCCGCTGGGCCACCACCGAGCTGCCTGCCATCGCCGAGAGCGCCTGCCACCGGGCCGGCATCGCCACCACCGACCTCGCCGCAGTAGTCACCCACCAGGCCAATCTGCGGATCATCGAGGCACTGACCCGACGCCTCGACCTGAGGGATGACGTCGTCATTGCCCGGGACGTCGTCGACTCCGGCAACACATCCGCCGCCTCCGTCCCGATCGCGCTGTCCAAGCTCGTCGAACGCGGTGAAGCACCCTCCGGCGCCCCGATGCTGCTTCTCGCCTTCGGCGGCGGCCTCTCCTGGGCCGGCCAGGTCGTCACCTGCCCTTGAAAGGCCGGCCGATGCTCTGCTCCCCCGCCCGAGTCGTACTCGCCCCGCCACTGCGACCGATCCACCGGCCCGCCATCCGCGGCCTCGACGATGTCCCACTGCGCGGCCCGTTCATCCTCGCCGGCAATCACCTGTCGTTCATCGACAGCATCGTCATCGCGCTCTTGACCCCGCGCCCGGTCCCTTCCTCGCCACGTGCGGGTGTGGAGACCGAACTCGAGGCTGCCGCAGGCGCAAGCACCTGCGGTAGCCACGGCATACGGCTGTCCTGACCACTACAGCAGATCCGATCCCCACCAGCGTCACGGAGAACCCATTCCAAACGGAGAGCCGTTCTCCTGGTCGCCGATGTCGGCCACGCTCGTCCACGGGGAGAAGGCTGTGGGTTCGCGCCAGTTCCGGGCAGCGGTCGAGCAGTCGCCTGGGGGCCTCGGTGGTGTGCAGGTCGCGTCGAGATGGTGCGGTGATGATCCAGCGGGTGACCTGGCGGTGCGATGGCCATCCTGACTCGTCGGCAGTGGCCGCCGTAGCCCTTGGCGGCGATCTCCCGGTGCAGCACCGTCGCGGTGTGCTCGCCATCCCACCAGCGCTGCCTCAGGTAGTCCAGGTATGGATCGAGGCTCGTCGGCCAGCGAGACCGGGTGCGGCGTACGACTCCTGCCAGGTGGCTGCCCGGGCGTATTTGCTCACGGTGCGACGGTTCAGACCCAATTCGCGGGCTGCCGAGTTCAGCGAGCGGCCAGTGTCGGTCACCGCGCGCATCACCTCGAACAGCCGCTTCGCGTGTCGGCGGGCGGGAGTATCGGCCTCGTCGGACAGTCCCGCCGGACTCGTCGTCGGCGGCGCCGCTGCGGGCTCGGGGACCGCAGCGGACAAGCATTCTCGGTGGGCGGCGGCAACATCGCCGACACTCTTTGACAGCCCCTGCCACAGATGAAAGCGGTCGATGACCTGTACCGCGTCCGGGGCACCGTCAGCGATGCCCTGGCGGTAGACCAGCGAGCCGTCCCGGCAGACAACCTCAACATCGGGGGTGAACCGCCGCACCGACAGCCCGATCACCACCGGGCGGCCGCCCACGGCGACATCGGCCAGCGTGCGGCAATAGCGGCTGTGCACCCGCGCAGAGCCGCGACCGCAGTCCGGACACGCCACCCGCACCGCATCCAGGTGCGGAGACACGATCCGTGCGAGGTCATCACACTCGCCGACAGTGCCGCCAGCCGTGACGGAGCGTCACCGGCACACGGTGGCACATCCCCGCTTCACGGAAATCTTGCCAGGGCCACTCACACGAGTACGGACACAGGTCGTCACACGTAGTCGGCGTCGGCGAAGACGCCCACCGAACGGACGTGGGCGAGGTTCCCTTCGGCGACGACGTCCAGTACGGCAGAGTACTTGAGGGACTGGCTGGCTTTCGTCAACTCCCCAGTGCGGCTGCCAGTCCGCTGATGCCGTCGGCGAAGCGGGGGTTGTGTTGGATGCAGGACTCGCCCGCCAGGGTAGTGGTCCAGGTCGGAGAAGTCGTTGTCGACCAGGATCGTGCACACTGTCTCTTCCGCCGCCCTGCCCGTGGCGTCCGTGTCGGCCGCCGTGTCGATAGTTCGCCGGGAACTCGCAGGTCGCGAAACCTCACAGCTGCCAGCGAGTCGACGGCATCACCAGGTCGATCTCGATGCCGCTGGTTGCGTATGCGGCGCGTAGCCCACCACGCACACGAAACTCGACGGGGTCTCCTCCTGTGGAGACCCCGTCGGCTCGCATTGTCGGCAGCCCAGCCAAGGATCTGCCACGTGCCCCGGCGCCGTAGGGGAACCCCTGGCCGGAGTGAAGGGCCCGCGATCAGGCGGCGCGTGCGGTGCGGCCGGCCACCCACGTGGCGGCGGCATCCGCGACACGACGCCCCAGCGCCTCGGCGGTGGCGATGTCGCTGGCCGTCACCCCTTCGACCCCCTGATCCGAGTTGGACTGAGCAGCGGCACCCAGGAAGAAGCCCAGCCTGTTGAGATCGTCCTCGCTCCCCTTTGACGAGTTCCAGCCACCATGCAGACCGAGCGCGACCCAGTGCATACCGTGCTGCGCCGCCAGCGTCGCGAAGTACTGGAGGGTCGACTGCTTGTCGCCCGCCTTGGAACCCGAGTTGGTGAATCCTGCCGCCAGCTTGTCCTTCCAAGCCTGCCCGAACCAACGCTCGGAGCTGGCCTCCGCGAAACCGTGGAAGGCGGTGGCAGCGGTTCCCATATAGGTGGGGGAACCAAAGATGATCGCATCCGAGGCGTCCAGCTGACTCCACTGGGCGTCGGTGATCTCACCGACGGCGATCAGGTTCACGATGGCGCCGGCCTCCTTGGCGCCACGCTGGACAGCCTCGGCGATGACGGCGGTGTGGCCGTAGCCGGAGTGATAGGCGATGGACACGACGGGCGAAATCACAACTACCTCCTACGCTTGAAAATGAAAGCTTCGAGATTCAACCTATTGGCGTCCTCGGAGACGAACGGGGTAGGAGGCGGACTGCTCATGGTAAAAATCCGACACCAGGGATGATGGGTGAGTGACGCTCCTCTTGGTTACGCTGGCATCGGCCAGATTTCTTGCGTGGCGGTGACGACTGGTGACGGTGAGAAAACGACAGAGTAAACCGCGCGAGATCGCGGACATCGGCTTTGCTCCCGCGGTCGGCACACCGGCCGGCGTCGAAATCATGTCCCTGGCGAAACTGAGGGAGCGGGCCGCCGTCCGCATGGGCAGGGCAGGGCTACGGGCACCACAGCGGCCGACGTTCCACCACCTGATCACCCTCACCAGCGGCTCCTTGTGGCACACGGTGGACTTCGCCGGCTACGCCCTCGAGCCGGGCTCCTGGCTGTGGATCCGGCCCGGTCAGGTGCAGCAATGGGGTGATCTCCACGAGGCCGAGGGCACCCTGGTCCTCTTCGAGGGCGACTTCCTGGATCCGGCCACCGTGGCCGCGGCGCGGATGGACGACCCGTACGCCCGCGTGCTCCATGTTCCCGACACCGAGGACCGTCACGCGCTGGAGATGGCCGTGAACCATCTCGCGCTGGAGTTCCAGGCGCTGCGTGGCATCTCCCTGGAATCGCATGTGGTGGTGCTGCGTCACCTGCTGGCGGTCCTCGTGCTGCGCCTTTCGCAGCGCACCGCGCCCGCCGGCAGTCCGGCCCCGGACCCCGGGGAGACATTCCTCCACTTCCGTGACGCGGTCGAACGCGACTTCACCCGCACACGCCGTCTGGAGGACTACGCCCAGGCTCTGGGCTACTCGCCCCGCACCCTCTCCCGGGCCACCCTGGCCGGCGCGGGAGTGGGGGCAAAGGAATTCATCGACCGGCGGGTGATCCTGGAAGCCAAACGCCTTCTGGCGCACGGCGACCAGCCGGCCTCCCGTGTCGCGGCCCAACTGGGCTTCACCAGCGCCACCAACTTCAGCAAGTTCTTCCACCAGCGCACCGACCAGTCTCCCCTTGCCTTCCGCGCGACCGTCCGCGGCCGCTCCTCGAAGGACGGCGGGAGCGAAGCGCCCGACACCAGGCGACCTGGCCGGTGAGGGCCGCTCCCACAAGCGGCGGCTTCCTGCGCAAGGAGCAGCATCACATCGAACGCGGCCCAGGGCGTCACGGCGTCTCCAACGCCTTCTACCTCTACCTCCTTGACCCTGATGGTCACAGGGTGGAGATTTACACTTCAGAGTGCTGCACCGGCGACCCGGACCACGAGACGTACCGCTGGAACGTACACGACGACCGTCGCCATGGCTTCTGAGGCAACGCGGTCATCGGGTCCTGGAGACAACACGGAGGCCACCCCGGTCCTTGACCTCGACGGGCGGCCGCAGCCCGTCTCCGACGCCCTCCTGGACGAGTCGGCCGTCCGGGTCGGCGCGGACGGACTCGGCTGAGTCTCGGCGGGGGTACCGAAGATCGGGGCCCCCTTCCGCACAGGAGAGCACCATGCCCACAGTGACCACGCCGCGGGACGACACGTCCGCCGGACGCTTCGAATTCTGGCGTGAGGTCTCCCGCCGGAGCTTCGTGCCCCTGGAAGCCGTACCAGGTGAGACCTCCGACTTCCACGCGTCCCTGCACACCTCCCACATCGGCGCCGTGCAGGTGTCCGTCGTGACCGCGCAGCCGCACGGTGTCACCCACACCTTGCGGCACATCGCTGCCGACCAGCCCGACTTCGTCAAGGTGAGTCTGCAGTTGTCGGGCCGTTGCCGCCTGAACCAGGGGGACCGCCAGGCGCTGCTGAACCCCGGCGAGCTGGCCGTCTACGACACGCGCCACCCGTACACACTCGACTTCGACCTGCCGTACCGCATGCTCGTGCTGATGTTCTCGCGCGCCCTGCTGCGGCTGACGGAACAGGATCTGACGCGGGTCAACGCAACCACCATCCCATGCCGAGAGGGACTGGGCCCGGTCGTCCAGCCGTTCCTGCGCGGTCTGGCCCGTCAGGTCCAGAAGCTGGATCACGTGGGCGAACACCGCCTCGCGAACAGTACTGTCGATCTCGTGGGTGCCCTGCTCTCACAGCACGGCAGCGCGGCCGCTCACGAAGAGGACGGCGGGCGGGAAGCGCTCAGACAGCGCATCCTCACCTACATGGAACAGCGGCTCGCCGACCCCGAGCTGGGCCCGGACCGGATCGCCGAAGCCCACCACATCTCACGCCGCTACCTCTACAAGCTCCTCGCCGAACAGGGCCACACCGTCTCCGGCTGGATCCGGGAGCGGCGTCTCACACAGTGCCGACGCGACCTCGCCGATCCCGCGCTCGCCCACCTCTCCGTCGGTGCCGTGGGCGGCCGCTGGGGCTTTCCCGACGCGGCGCACTTCAGCCACGTCTACAAGGCGGCGTACGGAATGCCCCCTGGTCAGACCCGTGAGGCAGCTCAGCAGCAGTAGTGCTCCGCCGCGACAGCGACGGGCACTCCGCCGGCATGCCTTTCATACCCGCTTCAACAAGACTCCGTGCACGCCGCCACAATCCAGAGCGTCCGGGTCAAGCGATGCTCGCCGCATGCGAGCCGCACACTCTGTCCACGACCACATCGTGGTGGGCGTCGGTCCGCGTGCTGCGCGGTAACGCGCAGTGTCGTCGACTCCGGCCCAAGCCTTCTGCTGATCGAGACGGGCAGCCGGGACGACAAACCGGCAGCAGCAAGGTCTCAGCAAATCCAGCGCCCTCAACCGCATGATCCATATCCGCGGGCACCGCTGCGACTGTCGGCATTGGGCGTCGCGCGTCTGCGGGTTGTGGACTCTTCCGTCATGCCGACCATCACGTCCGGCAACACCCGTGCATCCGCCGTGGTGATCGGCGAGCGGTGCGCCAACGTCGTCCTGACCGCAAAGAACTGACACCACAGATCCGAGGAGTACGGAAAATGAGCAAAACCCTCTTCATCGGCGGCACTTGGCAGTCGGCGGCGTCCGGCGCCGAGTTCGACACCTTCGACCCGGCGACCGGTGTGGCGCACGCCCGCTGCGCCGATGCCGGGCGACCGGAGGTGGACGAGGCGGTCGCAGCCGCGCGGGCGGCGCTCGACAGCCCCTCTTGGGCGGGTCTCACTCCGCCCGAGCGGGCTGGCATCCTGTGGCGCATCGGCGACCTGATCGACGAGCACGCCGAGGAACTCGCCCAGTTGGAGACCCTCGATCAAGGCCAGCCGATCGGGATCGCGCGGATGGTGAGCGTCGGTCGTACAGCCGATCACTTCCGCTACTACGCGGGCTGGGTCACCAAGCTCTACGGCGAGACCGCTCCCCTGTCGCACCCCAACGTGCTGCAGTACACCAAGCGGGAGCCGGTCGGGGTGTGTGCGCTCATCACCCCGTGGAACTTCCCCATGCTGATCGCGAGCTGGAAGATCGCGCCCGCGCTGGCATGCGGCAACACGGTGATCGTCAAGCCCGCTGAGCAGACGCCCATGACGACCGTCCGGCTCGTCCAACTGTGCCAGGAGGCGGGCATCCCCGATGGTGTGGTGAACCTGCTCACCGGCGGCCCGGAGACCGGTCGCGCACTGGTCGAGCACCCGGGCGTCGACAAGGTCTCCTTCACCGGCTCCACCGAGACCGGCCGCGCGATCGTGCGGGCCTCGGCGGGCAACCTCAAGCGGGTCTCCCTGGAGCTGGGCGGCAAGGCGCCCAGCATCGTGCTGCCCGACGCCGACCTCGACGCGGCCGTCGAGGGCTGTGTGCAGGGCGGGCTGTTCAACAGCGGACAGGTGTGCGCCGCGTACAGCCGCTTCCTCGTCCACCGCTCGCTGGCCGACGAGTTCGCCGAGCGCTGCGCCAAGGCGGTCGGCCAGATGCGCCTCGGTCCGGGCAGCGCCCCCGGCACCGACCTGGGCCCGCTGGTCTCCGCGGACCATCTGGCGCACGTCGACGCACTCGCCCGCAGTGGCGTCGACGAGGGTGCGACCCTGCTCACGGGCGGCTCACGGGCAGACCTGCCGGGCTACTTCTTCCAGCCCACCGTCTTCACCGGCGTCCGGGACGACATGCGCATCGCCCGGGAGGAGATCTTCGGCCCCGTACTCACGATCCTCACGTACGACGACGAGGACGAGGCCATCGCCCGCGCCAACGACACCGAGTACGGCCTCGCAGCCGCCGTCTGGACCCGGGACCTGGCCGCCGCCCACCGCGTCGCCGGCGCCGTCCACGCCGGAACCGTCTTCATCAACATGCCCAACCCCACGGACGCCGCAGCGCCCTGGGGCGGCTTCGGGGCCAGCGGATGGGGCAACGAAATGGGCAGCGGCGCCCTCGGCCTGTACACCGAGGTGAAGAGCGTCTGGACGTCGCTGGCATAGCCGGGCTCGGCCCGCAAGGGGCGGGTGGCGACCAGGGCGGAGTCCATTTCGGGCTCGTTCCTCGGGCGCCGCCGACGACGTCCTGAAGGGGCTTCGCGACGGCACATCCTCTGCCGACCGACGTCGGGTGATCAGCACGGGGTCCCGTCGGGTCGATCTGCCACTCTCCGAGCCGCTGGTCCGGCTGGGAGAGTGGCCGCCTCCGTGCGGTGATGCCGGGTGGCAACTCCATAGGACGACGGACCGGACCACGTCACCGCTTCTCCGTTCCGCGCCGGAACGGCGCTAGGCAAAATTCCCCTCGGCGACGATGCCCAGGACGTCGAGTACCTGAAGGACTGGCCCGGCTTCGCCGACACGCCTGTGCAACCGCCAGTCCGCTGATGCCGTCGGCGAAGCGGGGATCGCGCCGGATGTTCGCCCGCCAGACAGCCCACATCCAGGGCGCCGACCGCACCCTGTTGGGCGTGAACCGGACGACCGCCGCGACCACATCGCACAGGACCGGGAGCCACGCGGTCCCGCCGGCTCGGCCGGCGCTGAAGCGGGTCTTCAGGACGTTCAGCAGTTCCTCAGCCGCCGGGAGCGAGAGTTGCCTCGTACCTGATCCCGGTAGGGCCGGGGCCGGATCGAGACCGGCTCCCCGCGTCCCTCCGCTCACCAAGGAGCTGATCACATGAGCACGCAATGGCACCGCATCTCACGCCGTCGGGGCATGGTCATGGCCGGCGTGGTGGCCGCACTGCTCGCCTCGGGCGGGGTTGCCGCGGCATCGGCGGCGGCCGGCGGCGGCACCTCTGAGCCTGGTGGCAGCACGGTCGCCGAGGTGCCCGGCAACCCGCACCCGAAGCACGTCGAGCCGGGCACCGCCAAGGAGGTGGAGGGCGTCACGATCGGCGAGGGCGGCCAGACCACGGACGAGAAGCCCTCGGTCGAAGAGGTGCCCGGCGCGGAGCCGGACAGCTGGGAGCCCGCCGAGGCCACTCCGGTCGAGGGCGACCCGGTCGTCGTCGGCGACGGAGGCACCACGGTCGACCCCGACACTGTGACCGTTCCGGGCCACAAGCGGTAACCCGGGAACGCAGCCAGGCGCACGGGCGCCGAGTCGTATCAAGGAACGCCCGGCCGGGACTTCCCGGCCGGGCGTTCTCGTGCTACGGCCCGGGCACAGACGGGGCCGGCAAGGGCAGAGCCAGGACCATGCGGGCGCCGGAGCCCTGCGCAGTAGGCGCTTCGGCGGTGAGCATTCCCCGATGGGCGGTGGCGATGTCGCGGGCGATGGCGAGGCCCAGACCGGTGCCGCCGGCGCTGGGGGTGCGCGCGTTGTCCAGTCGGGTGAAGCGGTCGAAGACCCGGTCACGGTCGGCGGCGGGAATGCCTGGACCGTCGTCGGTGACCTCGACCACCAACTCTCGCTCGGTGTGCCGTATTTCGACGGCCACGCCGCTGTGGGCGTGGCGCAGTGCGTTGTCCAGAAGGTTCGTGAGAAGGCGGGCGAGTGCTGTGCGACTGCCCGGGATGGCCGTGTCGGGGGCCGGGTCCGTCAGAAGGGTCACGGGTTGGTGGGGGTAGCGCTCGGCGATCGTGCGTCGTACGAGGTCGGTCACGTACAGAGGTCGCAGCTTCAGGGGCTGGCGCGCGTCCAGGCGGGCGAGGAGCAGCAGGTCGGCGACGATCTCCTCGAGCCGTGTGGTGTCGAGGAGTGCCTCGCCTCCGACGGTGGTCCATTCGGCGCGGTCGGGAACGGCCAGGGCGAGTTCGAGGCGGGCTTTGAGGGTGGTGAGCGGGCCGCGCAGTTCGTGCGAGGCGTCCGAGGTGAAGGTCCGCAAGCGGCCGACGGCACGCTGGAGTTGGTTCAACGTATCGTTCATCGTCTCCGCCAGCAGCGCGACTTCGTCGTGCGAGTCGGGAACCGGCACGCGCTGCTGGAGACTGTGCGCACTGATGGCGGCGAACTCGGCCCGGATGTCCTCGACCGGTCGAAGAGCGCGGCCCATGGCGTACCAGGTCAAACCGGCGACCAGCATGACCAGCAAGGCGGTGCAGGGGACCAGGGCCCAGGTCAGCGTGATGACAGCGGTGTCGGCGGGAGCGACGTTGGGGTAGGCCTGCACCACGGCCGTCCCCGAAGAGGTGTCCACCTCGGCGCTGACGCCCCCGTCCGACGCCTCGGTGGTCGCCGACGTGGCGACGGAGGTCACGACGTCCGGCAGCGCGGCCTGCACTTCGGAAGCCGGCATGCCCGAGGCTAGTTGCCGGGCCGCCTCCTCGACGTGGTCGCGAGCCGCAGCATGGGCGGAGTTGACCAGGTTGGTGTGCACGGCGTAGAGCAGGACCGCCGAGCAGGCGACGAGCGCGAGGCTGGCCACGGCCGCGACGGCGACCGTGGCCCTGCCACGCACCGTCCGCGGCCACAGCCTCAGCCGTCGGCGGCGTCCGCCGCGCTCAGGCACCGTCGGATCGGAGCCGGTAGGCCCCGCCGGGCACGGTTTCGATGCTGGCCCGGTGGAAGGGCCGGTCGATTTTCCGGCGCAGAGCACTGACGTTGACCTCCACGATGTTCGCACCGCCTTCATAGGCGCTGTCCCAGACCTGGTCGAGGATGGCGGTCTTCCCGATGGCGATGTCCGGGGTCGCCGCGAGCAGCGCCAGGACATCGAACTCGCGGGGAGTCAGGGCGATGTCCTGGCCCGCACGGCGGCAGCGCCGGGCACCCGTGTCGATCTCCAGGTCGCCGAAGTGCTGCACGACTTGCCGTTCGGGGCGTGTCCGGCGGATCAGGGCCCGCAGCCGGGCGTTGAGGACGACGAACGAGAACGGCTTGGTCAGATAGTCGTCGGCGCCGGTCTCCAGCCCCTCCGCCTCGTCGTACTCCCCGTCCTTCGCCGTCAGCATCAGGATCGGGGTGTTGTCGCCGACGGAACGCAGATGGGCGCAGACCTTGTAGCCGTTCAGGCCGGGCATCATGACATCGACAATGATCACGTCGTAGTTGTCGGATGTCGCCCTGGCGATTCCGTCCAGGCCGTCAGTCGCCGCATCGACCGCGAAACCCGCCGCCCGCAGCCCTTGGTGGAGCAGGTCCACGAGTCTGACATCGTCGTCCATCACCAGCACGCGCATGGCATCCACCTTGCCTTACGTGCCGCGCCGGGCGCTGAAGAGGATCTTCAGGATGCTCAATCTCGTTGTCAGACCGTCCTGGTCCAGGCGTCGTGCTGCACCTGCTTGATGAGTTCCTCGGTGGAGGGCGGCCAGACGTTCCGGTATTTCCCGGTGTCCGCCCCGATGATCTCGACCATCTTGTCGATCATGTCCTGCGGGTCGTGCTGGCCCTTCATGATCTCCGCGAAGTGTGCCCGGATGTCGGCTTCCTGGTTGAAGTGGAGCGCGTCGTCCTGCCAGTGGTAAGTGGTCTCGCCGATCCGGTCGTTGAACCCTGTGTCGTACGCCCCAGGGTTGATCGTCTGCACGGTGATGCCGGTGGACGCGAGTTCGTCGCGCAGTGCCGCCGCTACGGCTTCCAGCGCGTGCTTGCTCGCGCAGTAGGCGCCGAGGCCGTAGGCGGTCAGCATGCCGCCCATCGAGCTGACGAAGAGGATGCGGCCCGCGGTGTCCTCGTCCACCCACTTGCGGACCACTCGCTGAGTCAGCTCCAGGTTGGCGAAGACGTTCGTCTCGAAGGTGCGCCTGATCAGGTCGACCGGCATCTCGGCCAGGGGGCCGCCCTCGCCGATGCCTGCGTTGCTGACGAAGGTGTCGAAGTCCCAGTCGGCGACCGCGGCCACATCCAGCTCGTCGAGGACGTCGAGCTTGTCGACCGCCATCCGCCCGTCGAGAGCCGAGTCCGCCACCTGCCGGCGCAGATCGGTGACTTGGGGCCAGATCTGGGTGGTCGCGATGACCTGGTGGCCGGCGTGCGCAAGCCCGAAAGCCGTGCCGCGCCCCAGACCGCTGCCAGCACCCGTGATGAGGATCTTCTTCACTGTTCGCTCTTTCCGGCCGCGGCGCGCGCGACCTGTCCGTCCTGCACGGGCATTCCGCCGGAAACGCCGATCGCACCGATCAGGTCACCGCTCTCGCCATGGAGGGCGATGCCGCCCGCGTAGGGGATCAGTCCGCCGTTGGTGTATTCGGTGGCGGGGGCGGGGCCGCCGGGCTTGCAGAATTCCCAGAGGTTTTCGCTGGGGCCGTTGAAGAGGACGGATGTCTTCGCCTTGGCGAGCGCGATCTCGATCGAACCGAGGATCGCCTTGTCCATACGGGCGAATACCAGGAGGTGGCCGCCTCCGTCGACGACGGCGATGTTCATGGGCACGCCGAGGGCGGTCGCCTCCTCCTGCCCCCGTTGCATGATGGCCTGAGCCTCGTCAAGGGTCAGATGCATGGAGTGCTCCTGGGACTGTCGCGGGGAAACGGTGAGGTGGGAGGAATTCCGGCCTGACGGTGAAGCGCGCTTCGGTGCCAGGTGACGGAAAGCTCGGAGAGGTCGATGGAGATGAGGACCGGCTCCGGCAGCACGGCTCGCGGCGAAGGCGAGAGGGAGTGGCCCGGAACCTCGGCCTATCCCCGCTGTCGGCTCTTGATCGAAAGCTAACAGCGGGACGTTCGAGGATGGCATCAGCAACTTGACTGCAGTGGCATGCGCGGTCAGAACCAGTGCGGGAGCGGTCGGTGCGGAACGGGGCGTCGGCGAGGCTGCCGGCGTCCGGGTGGTGGGCCCGGATGTGTCCGGCGCACGAGGGTGCTCGGGGCGGTGCCGCCGAGGCAGACCGAGCCCAGGTCGCGCACGTCCAGGGACAGATCGGGCTCGCGGTCGGTGGGGGCGCAGTCGGCCTTGCTGTCCCGGATGGTCGGCGGGTAGTGGCCGTGCACGCCGAGGAAGGGTTCTCGACGTCGAGGACGAGTTCGCCGTCCGTGAACCAGCTGCGCGCGGTCAGCGCGCGCGGGATGTCACGGAGCCGCACAGAGAGCCAGTCCATGGCACCGCTGACCTCGTCGGCCCGGAAGTCCGCGAGCCGCCAGCGCAGCGGGTGGTGGGGACCTGTTTGAACACGAGGGTGTTGACCAGGTCGTGGCCGAGCGCGAACCGGGCCAGGGCCGTGAAGACGGCGTCGTCACCGGCGATGGTCTCGTCGAACCGACGGGATCCGGGACTCGTCGATCGAGTGGCCGGCGCACCCGTCCGGGACACCGTCGGCGTCCCGGTGGACGGCGAGGTAACGCGGCGCCGACGAGATCGGGGGCTGCCCCGCGCGCAGGGCCCACCAGCGGTGCGGCCGGGACAGCGCGGCGATCTTGGCCGCAGACCTCCTCCAGGATCTCGCCGCACCCAGCACGACGCAGCACCCCGACCAAGCCGGTGACCGGCGCGTCGGCGGTTCCGCGCGCCCGGAACCGGGCGGCTGATGCCGCATCATCGCGCTGGGCGCGCCGCGTCCCGGTGCGAGGGCAGGACTCCGACGGCGGTCACCCCGGAGTCCGGGACGAGGGTCTCGCCGGGCAGGGTGAGCTCGAAGGAGTGCGCGGCGGCGGTGCCGGCGGGCCGCCCGTCCGCCGGCAGGGCGAGCAGCAGCGGTCCGTTGCGAGCGCCGATCACCGCAGCCCGCCGTCCTCGACCGGGGTTTCCGGGAAGTGCCCGAACGCGGCATGGACGGTGTCGACGAAGACGTCGAAATCCTCATCGGTCGTGGGAGGTATCTCGATCGCTGCCGCTGCCTCCTCGGGATACCGGCACCACGGCTGATGGTGCCAGGCCACCATGCAGCGTTGACCCGTGGCCCGGTCAAACGAATCAGCTGCTCCACGGCCCCGGATTACTGTAGCCGCCGTCCGCAGTGTGCCCGTCGATCAGGTCGCGAAGCTGGTGTCGGCCCGCGATGCCGAGTTTGGGGTAGGAGCGGTACAGGTGGGATGCGACGGTGCGAGGCGACAGGAACAGCCGGTCGGCGATTTCGCCGTTAGTCAGTCCACTGCCGGCCAGGACGACGATCTCGCGTTGCTGGGCGGTGAGTTCGTCCAGCGCGCTCACGGCACGCGGGGCTTGGACGTTCACACCGCAAGCGCGCAGTTCCGACTCCGCGCGCCGGGTCCAGGGGCTCGCTCCGAGACGGCAAAAGGTCTCCAGGGCCGCGCCGAGAACGGGTTTGGCGTCGTTGATGCGTCGCTGCCGGCGCAGCCACTCCCCGAAGTCCAGCTGGAGCTGGGCGCGTTCGAAGGGCCAGGCCTCACCGACGGGGTCGGCCAGTGCGGTGGCGAAGTACTTTTCGGCGGTGTCGGAGGCGGCGAGCAGACCTCGCGCGCGGGCGGCGAGCTGATCCAGCCGGGGACCTGGTCGGGGGCTGATCCGGGTCAGGGCGCGTTCCAGCAGTGTCCGTGCTTCCAGGGGGCGTTCGGTACGGGCCGCGGCGGCGGCAAGGTCGGCGATGGCGAGGTAGGAGAAGGTGTGGTGCAGCGCGCTGCCGTCGTCGGAGAAGTGCCGTCGAAGCTGTGCGTAGGCGGCGATGTAATTGCCCCTGGCGAGTTCGGCGAGTCCTGCGGCGTGCCGGATTCTGGCGGCGAAGCCGTTGTACTCGGCGGCGTCCACGGCCGCGTGTACGCGGGTCAGTACCGGCCCTACGTTGTCAAGGTCGCCGCGCATGGCGGCGACGGTGGCAAGGGTGAGGTCGGCGGAACCGGCGACGGTTTCCATCTTGTAGGCGGCGGCGATGTCGTTGGCCTCCCGCGCGGCGGCGAGCGCCTCGTCCCACCGGCCGCTGTCGATGTACGCCCATTCCAGTGCCGAGAGCACCCCGCCACTGGCGCCGCGCATCCCCCAGGCGCGCAGCCCGGTGAGGGATTCACGCATCAGGCCGACCGCGGTTTCGGTCTCGTTGAGGACCCAGGCAGCGGCGCCCACCAGGCCGGGGTCGACGGGGGGTGCGTCGAGCAGCCGCCACAGTTCGACAAGGGCCTCGTCACGGTCGTCGTAGGGGTTCATGCAGGCTTTCATCCAGAGCCGGTACTCCCGCGCGCTCCCCTCGGGCGCGGGGGCGGCTCGGTCCAGGGCGTCGAGTGCGGCGCGCATCCGGGTGACGGTGTCGACGGTACCGGTCTGGTGGGCGATGGTGGCGGCCATGGAGGTGGCGCTCCACGCCACCTCCGGCAGCCGTGTGCCTGCCTCGGCGGCGACGGCGAGGAGGGTTTCTAACGCCTCCGTGTGGCGGTTCGACCACTGCAGCGCCCAGCCGATGCCGAGACGGGCGGCGATGCGCGGGGCCGGTTCGGAGGTCAGGGTGAGTACGTTCTCGGCCAGCGCCAGCACCCAGTCGGCCTGCCCCGCGGACTGGGCGAGTTCGGCTGCGGCGAGCAGCCGCCGGGTCTTGTCGGATTCGTCGGCGCTGAGTTCACCGGCGCGTTCCAGGGCGGCCGCTGCCGCGGCGACGCCACCGCGGCGCTGTGCCTGGGCGGCGCTTGTCTCGAGGAGTACGGCGATCTCCTCATCGGGCCCCAGCGCCGCGGCGGCCAGATGCCAGGCATGGCGGTCGGGCTGGTCGTGCAGGGCGTCCGCGACCTGCCGGTGGGCAGCGGAGCGCTCGGCGAACGGCGCGGCGTGGTACACCGCCGAGCGCGCGAGGGGGTGGGTGAACTGGGGGCCGTGTGCGTCCAGTCGAATCAGGCCGGCCGCTTCCGCCGGGGCCAGCGCGGTGGCCGACAGGCCCGGGACGGCGGTCGCGACGTTCGGGCTGTCGGCCGCGGCGGCGATCAGCAGCGCGGAACGCGCGGCCTGCGGCAGAGCCCTGAACTGGGCGCCCATGACGGTGGTCAGCTGTGTGGTCAGCGGAAGCGGCTCGGCCACCCAGCGGCGGCCCGCGTCGGGATCCTGCGCGATCACCTTGGCCAGTTCGATCAGCGCCAGCGGATTGCCGGCCGCTTGGGCGAGCACCTGTTCGCGGGGGCGCCCGCGCGGCGGCCGTGGCTGGGCGTCCAGCAGCCGGCCGGCGTCGGGCAGGTCCAGCGGGGCCAACTGCAGTTGCGGAAAGCCTCGTTCGAACCCGTCCGGGGGGACCGTCCCGCGTGCGCTGAGCAGCAGAACCAGCCGCTCCGACGCCACACGCCGTGCGGCGAAGGCGAGCGCGTCGAGCGATGCGCGGTCGAGCCACTGAGCGTCGTCCACCCACACCAGCAGCGGCTGCTCGTCCGCCAGTTGAGACAGCTGGGTGAGAACGGCGATCCCGGTCAGCAGGGCGTCCGGCGGTGTCGGGTCCGCGGAGATCCCGAATGCGCCGCGCAGGGCATCGGCCTGGCGGACCGGCATCACGTCCGTGCGGTCCAGCACGGGGCGCAGCAGCTGGTACAGCCCGGCGAACACCAGGCACTGCTCCGACTCACGGCCCGTGGCGGCCAGGACGCGCACCCCTGCCGACCGGGCGTGCGCGGCGGCTCCGGCCATCAGTACGGTCTTGCCCATGCCCGCGTCGCCGAGGAGCAGCAGACGGCGGCCTTCCGGATAGGGCGGGCCAACCAGACCGCGGAGCCGGTCCGTCTCCTCCCGCCGCCCGACCAGATTCGGATTCTCGCCGGTCATCGCGGATACGTCCCTCGCACTCGCCCGAGGATACGCCCATGACATGCGGGGCCGTGATGCCGTACGTCACGGTCGGCCGCGAGAACACCGGCGACATCCAGATCCACCACCAGGACCACGAGTCGGGCGCGCCGGTCGTCCTGATCCACGGCTACCTCGCGGACGCGTGCTCGTGGGAGAAGGAGGAGGCGGCCCTGCTGCCCGCCGGGTACCGCATCATCGCCTACGACGGGCGTGGCGGCGGCGCCTCCAGCCGGCCCTCGATCGGCTACGACTACGACACCCTCGCGGCGGACCTGAACACGCTCCTGGAGGTGCTGGATCTGCGCGCCGCGGTGCTTGTGGGCGTGGGCGCCGGAACCGGCGAAGTGACGTGCTATCTGGGGGTCTGCGGGCAGCGCAGGGTCCGCGGTGCGGTGCTGCTGGCACCCCCTTCACCTGCTGCCCCGGACGAGATCGGGGTTACTCGGCCTCGACGACTTCCTCGGCCGGCTCGCCGCCGACCGTCCGGCCGCCATCAAGTCCGCTGGCTCTCTGCCTGCACCCGGGGACCAGAGCGTCGTGCCGCGGGCGTCGTGGTCCTGTTCAGGGACCGCTCATCAGCGGATGGCGGAGGGATGCCGGGTCAGCGGGGTCACGGTGATGTTCATGTGAGGGAAGAGCGGCAGGCCCCACAGGATGTCGTTGAGCCGGTCGTTGTCGGGCACGTCGAAGATGCTGAGGTTCGCGTACTGCCCGGCGCAGCGCCACAGGTGCAGCCACTCACCGGACTGCTGGAGCTGCTGGGCGTATTCCTTCTCGGCGGCGATGGTCGCCGCCCGGACGTCGGCGTCCAAGTCTGGCGGAAGGTTCACGGTCATCTGGACGGCGAAGAGCACGGCGGCCTCCGGGCGGCGGTCATCGGGGTGGGGTAGGGCGGTCAGGAAGCGGGGTCGAGGACGAAGTCGTAGGTGACCTCGTTGCCCGAGCCGTTCGGCCGTGGGTCGAGGATCAGTTCGGGTTTCACGGCGTCGGCCACGTCGTCCTCGATGTGCGCGCCACCCATGAAGTAGAGCTGCGTGGTGAGCGGCTCGTGTCCGGGCGCCGAGATCTTGAAGTGCAGGTGGGCGGGGCGCCAGGCGTGCCAGCCGGCCGCGGCGATGAGCCGGCCGCAGGAGCCGTCGGTGGGGATCTGGTAGGGGGCGGGCTGAATGGTGGTCACCGCGAACCGGCCCTCGCCGTCGGTGACGATGCTGCCGCGCAGGTTCCACTCCGGGATGCCGGGCGCGAACTGTGCGTACAGCCCGTCGTCGTCGGCCTGCCACATCTCCAGCAATGCTCCGGCGAGCGGCTCGCCCGTGACGCCGGTGACCTGCCCCCGGAAGAGCAGCAGGGTGCCGGCCTCGTCGTCGCGCATCGGCAGGGTGCCGGCGGCGGCCAGGGTGGGGGCGCCGGGAACGTAGTACGGGCCCTCGATGGTGCCCTTGCTGCCCTTGCGGGTCGCTGTGACGACCTCCTCGACGACGTGCTCGATCCACACGTCCAGGAAGAGGGGCCACTCGCCGTCCTCGCCGATGGAGATCAGCCACGACTTCAGGGCGTTGTACTCCTCGTATGTCACCTGGTGGCGGCGGATGATGTCGTGGACCGCAGTGATCAGCTCGGTGACCAGGGTGTCGACACGCTTGCTGTCGGCACCCTGGCCAGGAGCGGCGGCCTTGTCGGTCAGGAAGCGCTCCGTGGCTGACGCTCCGGAGGCGGCTGCGGTGGCCTTCAGGGTGGTTTCGGACATGGCGGGGTGGCTCCTTTGCCGGGTGAATTTCTGTAGCGGTGGTTGCTGCGGTGGGTGAGGGGGCCGTTCCAGCGGCCGTTCAGTGGTCCTGGCGATAGCGGTCGAGCTTGTCCGGGTCGATGGTCACGCCCAGTCCGGGTCCCTCCGGTACGGCGAGCGTGCCGTCGGTGATGGCGAGGGGGTCGGTGAGCAGGTCGTCGCTCAGGTCCAGGAAGTTGGAGAGTTCGCCGGCGCGGCGGGCGGAGGCGGCGTGGGCGGCGCCGAAGGCGACGGTGCACACCGTGCCCAGCCCGCTGTCGATCTGGTTGCCCATCACGACCTCCGCGCCCATGCCCTCGCACTGGAACAGCACACGCTGGGAGTGGGTGAAGCCGGTGCGGGCGGTCTTGATGCTGATCGCGGTGGCGGCGCCGTCGAGCAGGGATCGGGTCACTTCGGCGGGTGTGGTGGCGGACTCGTCCGCGACGAACGGCACCGGGCTCTGTCTCACGAGCCACCTGCGGCCGAGCACGTCGTCGGCGGGGCACAGTTCCTCGGCCAGCGTGATGCCGAGGCCGTCGAGTTCCCGCAGTGCGGCGGCGGATTCCGAGGCCGTCCAGCCGCGGTTGCCATCGACGTACAACTCGGCCTCTTCACCGAGGACTTCGCGAAGCCTTCGGCACACGTCGATGTCGAGCCGAGCGGGGCGGCGACCGACCTTCACCTTGAAGACGGTGATGCCGTACGTGTCCCGCATGCGCTCGGCCTCGGCCGCCATCCGCTCCGGGGCGTCGAAGCCCAGCATGTGGGCTACGCGCATGCGGTCGGTCCAGCCGCCGAGCAGCCGGGTGACCGACACTTCCAGGGCCTGTCCGGCGATGTCCCAGAGGGCCATGTCGATGGCCGACTTGGCCGCCGGGTTGCCGACTGTGCGGTGCAGCAGGGCGTGGACCCGCTCGCGGGCGAGGACGTCCGTGCCGATGAGCTGCGGGGCGAAGATCCTCTCGATCACTCCGATCACGGACGCCTGCGTCTCGCCGTAGGTGAACGGGCGGGGCGGCGCGTCGGCCACGCCGGTCAGCCCTGCGTCGGTGTGGACGCGGACGAGGACGTGTTCGGCGCTGTGCGCCTCGCCGCTCGCAAAGCGCAGGGGTTTGGTGTACGGGATCGTGTACGGGACGGTCTCGATCGCGGTGATCTTCACTGTATGGACTCCTCGGCTCTGCGGGCGGCACCGAGCAGGCGGCCCACGCGATCGGGGTGGCCGACGAGTTGGAGGCCGAGTGGCATGCCGTGCGGGTCGCGGTGCCCTGGGACGGTCACCACGGGCAGGCCCAGCAGTTGCCAGGGACGGCTGAGTACCGGGTTGCCGGTGGCGTCCAGACCGCGCGGGGCGGGCCCGGTGGCGGCCGGGCCGAGGATCGCGTCCACGCGGGTGAGGAGTTCCAGGACGGCGGCGCGTGCCGTGCGGGCGGTGCTGAGCGCCGCCCGGTACTCCTCGTCGGAGGTCTTGCGGCCGCGTTCGAGGAGTTCGTTCAGGTGACCGCTCAGCGACTCGGGATGCCGGGCCTCGGCGGCGAGGGAGCTGGCGGCCTCGTACGCCATGACGACGGCGTGGGCATCGGCCAGTTCAGGTGTGCTGACGACGGGATCCAGTGCGTCCGCCCGTAGCGCGCGGGCGGTGCGCTCCAGTACGTCGAGCATCGCCGGGTCGATGTCGGCCAGTTCGGTACCGCGCCACACCAACACCCGGATGACACGCGGGTCTTCGACCCTGGTGCAGTCGACGGCCTCGATCGCCGCGGCCAGATCGGCGACCCGGGCCGCGAGCAGCCCTGGCGCGTCCAGGCTCGGGCTGAGCCCGGTGAAGCCCCGCGTGGACCAGGCGCCCACAGGAGCGACATACCCGGCGACTCCGCAGTAGGAGGCTGGCCTGGTCAGTGAACCGGCGGTCTGCGAGCCCAGAGCGAGGGGTACGACGCCCGCGGCGACGGCGGCAGCCGAGCCGCTGGAGGAGCCGCCCGGGGTGTGGGCGAGGCTGTGCGGGTTACGGGTGGGGCCTGGCTGGAAGTACGCGAACTCGGTGGTGACCGTCTTGCCCAGCGGTACGGCGCCCGCCCGGCGCAGCCGGTCCACCAGCCAGGCGTCGCCCTCGGCGGCCCGGCTGCGACGCAGTGGGGAACCGCACTCGGTGGGCAGCCCGGCCACGTCGATGATGTCCTTCACCCCGAACGGCAGGCCGTGCAACGGACCTTCCGGTGCCTGGCGCGCCGCCGCGCGGGCGCCGTCGGCGTCCACGCGGACCCACGCGCGGATCTCCGGCTCGGTCTGCTCCAAGCGCACCAGCGCGTCCTCGACCGTGGTCATGTCCCGGCACCTTCCGGGAGGAGGGGTGTGGCGTCGAGCCGGTGGAACGCCCGGTTGAAGTAGACGAGGCTCTGCCCGCCGGCGCGGGTGCGGATCTGCTCGATGTCGACGAAGAGCACACTGTGGGATCCCATGGGGACGGTGTGCTTGATCGTGCCGACCGCGGTGACCGGAGCGTCCTTGAGGACCGGCACGTCCTCGGTTCGGTCCCAGACGTCCCAGGTGAAGCGTTCGGCCATGGCGACCTTGGTGGCTCCGGCGAAGTGCAGGGCGAGTTCCTGCTGGTCTCCGCCGAGGACGTTGAGCCCCACGCGTCCGTTCGCCTTGAAGACGTCGTGCATGGCGCTGCCGCGGTTCACGCACACGAGGATGGTCGGAGGATCGTCCGTCACCGAACAGACCGCGCTGAGGGTGATACCGCAACGGCCGTTCGGCCCGTTGGTGGTCAGGATGTTGACGGCTGCCGGAAGGTGAGCCATCGCCTCCCGGAAGTCGGTTCGGCTGGGGGGCACGGTTTCCCTCCTCCTCTCGTTGTCGTAGCTCTCGTTGTCGTACCTCGGAGTGCTCACCACAGCTCGACCACCAGCCGCGACGACTTCGCACGCGACACACAGGCGGCGATCTGGTCCCCGGCCGCCTTCTCCTTCGCGGACAGACAGTGGTCGCGGTGGTCGGGTTCGCCTTCGATCACGCGCAGCACGCAGGTTCCGCAGATGCCCTCGCGGCAGGAGGTCTCCAGCGGGACGCCGTTCTCCTCCAGCACCTCCGCGATGCTCTTGCCCGGCGGTACGGCGTAGACCTCGCCCGTGTCGAGCTCGACCTCGAAGACCTCGCCCGTGTCGGACGGCTCACCGGCCTGGAACAGCTCGGAGTGGATCTGCTCCTCGGGCAGGCTGTGGGCCGCGAGCGCGGTGACACGGTCCATGAAGCTCTGCGGGCCGCAGGTGTAGACGTGTGCTCCTGTCGGCAGGCCGGTCAGTTGCGCGGTGAGCGCCTCACCCGCCGCGTCCCGGCCGAGCCCGAAGTGGCACACGACCCGGTCGGTGAAACCGGATCGCGTGAGCAGTCCGGCGAAGGCCGCCTCGGCCCGGCTGCGCGCCACGTAGTGCAGCGTGAACTCTGCGCTTCTGCTGTGCAGTTCGTACGCCATCGCCAGCAGCGGTGTGATGCCGATGCCCGCCGCAACCAGGTGGTGCTCGACCGCGTCCTGGGCAAGGCCGAACAGTTGCCGGGGCGTACCGATGGTCAGCTCCGTGCCCGGTGCGGTCTTGTCGTACAGGGCACGGGAGCCGCCACGTGAGTCGGCTTCGCGTTTCACGGCGATCGTGTAGGCGCCGGTGTCTTCCGGCGGACCGCACAGTGAGTAGGGACGGGTGATCCCGGTGGGCCCGGTCACGTCGATGTGCGCGCCGGCCGCGTACGGGGCAAGGGGCGCGCCGTCGGTGCGGACGAGCCGTAGGACCTTGATGGTGTCGGTTTCATCGACGGTGTCGGTGACGGTTACAGGGAACATCCGTCTGCCTTCGGGTTCGTTGAGGTGGGCTGACGGCTCTGTCAGCGCATGTACAGGCCGCCGTTGGCGTCCCAGCAGGCTCCGGTGACCGCGTCGGCGTGTTCGGAGGCGAGCAGTACGGCCATGTCGGCGATGAACCGGGGGCGCCCCAACCGCTGTACGGGGATAGCCTGTTCGATCGCGGCGAGCTGGTCGGGCGGAACCATCGCGCGGACCACCGGCAGGTCCTGCGGTCCCGGCGAGATGGCGTTCACCGTCACCCCGTGCGGGCCGAGTTCGCGGGCGAACACCTTCGTCAGGGTCGCCACTCCGCCCTTCGCCGCCGCGTAGTGGGCGCCGGTCGCCGTGCCGCCGTTCTGGCCGGCGAGCGAGGCCATGTTGACGATGCGTCCGTAGCCGCGCTCGGCGAAGTACGCACCGAACACCTGGCAGCCGTAGAAGGTGCCGTTGAGGTTGGTCGACACGACCGCCTCGAAGCTTTCGCGGCTGATCTCCATCAGTGCTTCGACCTTGGACTGCCCGGCGTTGTTGACCAGCACATGAACCGCGCCCCAGCGTTTCACCAGGTGGTCGCGGACCCGGGTGAAGGCGTCCTTGTCGCGGACGTCCAGCGCCAGCCCGACGGCCTGGCCGCCCTCCGGATCAAGGCCCGCCGCCGCCTTGACCGCGGCCTCCTCGTCCACATCCGTCAGCGCGACGCGGTAACCCCGGTCGTACAGTCGGCCCGCGATGCAGGCGCCCAGACCACCGGCCGCCCCCGTCACCACGGCGACGTGCTGTATCTCCTCCTCGTGCGGGCTCACAGCAGGAACCCCGACGCCGTGACGGCGTCCTCGGAGTTGACCAGCCGCACGATCTTCCGGGAGATACGCGGGCCGTCCGCACCGAACACGATCCGATGGGAGACGTCAGCGGCCAGGACGAAGGTCTCCTCCCGCTTGTAGCCGACCAGGATCTGCGCGGAGCAGACCTCGATCGCGTCCTCCTCACGTCCGGTCACCACGAACCGGGAGACCGAGCGGACGGTGCGGGCCGCGGCAGTGGCCGAGATGGAGAACCCGCCGGTGAGGCGCTCGATGCGCATACGGCGCATCCGGTCGTCGTCGTGGACGAGGTTGAGGCGGGAGGCGAAGTCGGTCGCCTCACGGTCGATGGGGACGATGTACTCGCCGCCCTCGGACCACAGTCCGTCCCATTCCTCGTAGCCTCGGGCGTCCAGCAGGTGGGCCTCACGCCAGATCAGTGACACGGCCGCGAGGGCGCGGGGATCGTCGAGCGGAAGTTCAGCGACCTCCGCAACCGCCGTGCCGGGGGCGTTACTTGTCATCGGTCATCATCCTCTTCCACATCGCGTACGCCTCCCGCATCCCGGTCTCGTCGGTCGCGTGGGAGGTGGGCTGCCCGAGGTCATTGGGCTTCTCGCGGCCCAGGCCACGGTTGACCAGGATCGGCATGTCCGCGCCGCCGGCCACGCCGCGCTGGACGCGGTTCCACGCCTCGGCGTCGTCGGGGCTGCCGAAGCCGAACGGGCCCTGGAAGTGCTCGTGGATCCGCAGCCGTTCGCGGTTGACGATCTCCGGGCCGCCGTCCAGGCCGAGCGCCACATGGCGGACCTCCGTCTCCGCGACCGAGAGCGGGCGCAGGACGCGGAAGAACGCCATCGACATGGCCACGTTCGGGAACAGGTTGAGATTGAACCCGGCGCCGTGCAGGGAGCGGACGATACGCCGCACCCGCTCCGGAGGCATGTCCTTGGACAGTTCCTCGACGATGTGGGCGAAGCGGTCCTGGAGCTTCTCGGTGCCGTCGTCGACGTCCAGGTCGGCGTGTTCCGCGACGGAGATGGACACACTGTGGCCGTTGCCGAGGGCGTGGGTGACCGCACTCTCGTCGGTCATGATCGACAGCATGCTCGCGGTCTCGGCGTCGACCGACGACATCCAGGAGCGGTGCACGATCGGGAAGTGGTACCAGTCGGTGGTGTTCTCCAGCTGGATCTTCCAGTTGCCGTGGAAGCGGAACCTGTGCTCGCCCTGCACCTTGATCGGGTAGCCGGCGCCCTGCTTCATGAAGCGGTCGATCCACAGCCGGGCGCCGCCCAGGAAGTCCTCCAGCGGCTCGATGTCCTGGTCAAAGCTGGCGAAGACCATGCCCGCGTACGTGCCGACCTTGAGCCGTTGCAGCGGCAAGTCCTTCTTCTCCACGACGTCCTCGTAGCCCTCGGGGTACGGGATGCCGCGCAGGGTGCCGTCCAGAGCGTACGACCAGGCGTGGTACGGGCAGGTGAAGCCGTTGCCGTTGCCCTTGGGGGTCTCGCAGACGCTGGCGCCGCGATGCCGGCAGCGGTTGAGCAGGACGTTGACGCCGCCACGGCGGTCGCGGGCGACGATGACGGGGCGGCGGCCCACCCACGCCGTTTTGAAGTCGCCGGCCTTGGCGACCTCGCTCTCGTGCGCCACCCACACCCAGGTGCGGTGGAAGATCCGGTCCATCTCGCCTTCGAAGAGGGCCGGGTCGCTGTAGAGAGTCCCGGCGACGCGGTCGGACTCGACCAGGGAGGAGACGTCGGGGGTCATCGGGCCACCTCCGGCTCAGGAAGCGGCCGGCCGACGCGCGCCTCGATCTTCATGTAGCGCCACAGGCCGTGCTCACCCACCTGGACGGTACGGAAGAGGTTGCAGGCCGCGGCGACGGTCTGCTGGTCCACGACATCGGCGAGGACGTAGCAGGTCCACGGCCAGGAGTCGGACGGGCCCACCATGTGCCGGTCGTCGTCGACGGTGCCGAGGACACTGACGCCGGGCAGCTCGTACAGCTGGGTGAGCATGGTCGTGAAGCCGTCCCAGACTGACTTGCCCTGACCGGTCGGAAGGTCGAAGAAGTTCTGGTTGACGCCGATGCAGAACAGCACTCTCAGTGGTGCGTCGAGCATGGGTTTCCTGCCTTTCAGAGGTAGCCGGGGAAGGGCTGGACGCCCATGAGGACCGCGCCGGCGCCGTCGTACATGCCTTCCTGCAGGAAGGCGTGCTGCGGCACGACCGAGGCGTCGCGCAGGAATCGCTGCATGGGGCTGCCGTCGGCGATGGCTGCGATGCCACTCAGTTGGTACGCGGCTCGTACGACCTCGAAGGAGGTCTTGGCCAGGTGTGCGGAGGCGAGTCGCAGAAGGCTGGCCTGCTCGGTGGACGCGGAATCTCCCGCTGCCACCGTGGCCCACGTCTCCTCCGTCGCCTCGTAGAAGAAGGCGCGTGCGGACCGGAGTTGCGCCTCGGCCTGGCCGACCGCGATGCGGTAAGTGGCGCGCTCGGCGGGCTTGGGTGCGCTGGTATAGCCGGCCCGGCCGCCGTCGGCGATGGCCAGGTCGAGCGCAGCGCGGGCCACGCCGAGGCCGACGACGGCCAGCACCTGTGCGGCGTACGGGACGGTCGGGTAGCGGTACAAAGGCTCGTCGACGGTGGGCTCACCGCCGCGGACGAACGTCCACTCCTCCAGTACGACGACTCCGTCGACGACCAGATCGTGACTGCCCGTGCCTCGCATGCCGATGACGTCCCAGTTCTCGGCGATCTCCACCTGCTCGGGCCGCAGAACGGCGGTGAGCGGTCGGCCGGCCCTGTCCTCACCTGCCTTGATGCCCACGCCGAGCAGATCCGCACCCATGCAGCCGCTGGCGAACTTCCAGCGGCCCGAGACCCGGTAGCCGCCCTCGACGAGTTCTGCCTGCTGCACCGGGAAAAGACCGCCCGCGAAGGCCACGTCGGGGCCGTCGGCGTACAACTGGGCCTGGGTGTCCAGGGGAAGTGAGGCCAGATACACGGAGGACGAGCCGAAGCTCGCGACCCAGCCAGCCGAGCCGTCGACCATCGAAATCCGCTCGATGAGGCGAAGGAATTCGGCGGGAGGCAAGGCGTCGCCGCCGAACAGCTTCGGGGTGCTGGCCCGGTAGATACCCACACTCTTGAATTCCGAGATCACATCCCGCGGGACGTGCCGCTTTTCCTCGAATTCAGAGCGCCGCTCGGCCACCAGGGCCAACACCTGATCGAGCGTCTGCGTCATGAGAGGTTCTCCTCGCATTTCTGGGCGGTTCTTCCCTCCGCCTTGTCATCACGTTATGTGTGGCGGATCCGCTCCCACCATTGGGACTTGGATGCTTCGTGTAGGGGATTTCCCGTACGCTCGTTGCTTACTGCTCGGTGGCGAGGGGCGAAGACAGCGGCCAGGGCGGGGACGAGGAAGGTGCCCTGTTCCAGGACCGGATCGCGCGGTTCGCCGGTCGGGCCGCGGCCCTGCTCTGCGCTGGTGGCGCAGCCGCCTGGTGAGCCGACGCCCTGCCGGGTCCGGCCCGGCAGGGCGTCGGCTCACCACTCCGCCACTCCGGTCAGCTGGCGGCCGTGCTGCTCGCACCGACCGCAGGCTGCTCGACCGGACGGGAACCTGAGTCGTACCCGGTCAGCGCCTTGAGACGCATGGCGAGGAGGGATAAGGAATCCCTTACGGGAACCCGGTGCTCAGGCCGAGGGGAGGGCGAAGGAGAAGGTCGCTCCGTGAGGAGTGTTCTCCGTGGCCTCGATGCGGCCTCGGTGCCGGGTGACGATGCGGTGGCTCAAGGCCAGGCCGATGCCGTTCCCGTTCTCCTTCGACGTGAAAGCGCCGTCGAAGACCTTGCCCCCGGGCACCGCGGAGAGACCCTGTCCGTAGTCGCGCACGACCAGTTCGGCATACCCGGGTGTGCTCCGGGTGGCCAGTTCGACTCTGCGCTGTTCCACCGGCCACCGCGCCATCTCGTCGATGGCGTTGAAGGCGAGATTCATCACGACCTGGCCGATGAGGACCTTCTCGCAGCGCACCGGCAGCGGCTCGGCCGTCAGATCGAGTACCAGGCCGACGGAATGCTGCTGGGCTCGCAGGTCGATGAAGTACAGGCAGTCCCTGACGATCGCGTTGAGGTCGATCAGTTGCTCGGACTGTTCCAGCCGGACAACGTACTGCCTCAGGCTCTTGAGGATCTGGCTCGATCGCTCGATCTGGCGCTTGGCGTTCTCCAGCCCCCAGGCGACCTGCTCGCGATCGGCGAGGTCGGACTCGCCCAGCCTGCTGCGGGCGCCCTCGATGAAGTTGTACGCGGCGGCGAGCGGCTGGCTGACCTCGTGGGCGATGGCCATCGCCATGTCACCCATCGCGTTGTACCTGGCCAGGTGGTTGAGGTACTGGGTGTCCCGGCGGTGTTCTTCCTCAGCGCGCACCCGGTCGGTGATGTCATGGAAGAGTAGAAGATGTCCGCGCAGATCGCTCTCGATGTCGATGTACTGGCAGGTGCCCGCGTACCACCGGGGATCGCCACCGGGCGCGGCCAGCCGGTACCTCGAATCCTGGGGAGGTGCACCCTTGGATGTCTTCCCGATGCTCTGCGCCAGGACCGCCCGGGACTCGGGATCGCAGAAGCGGGCGAAGTCCGATCCGGTCAGCGCGGCGACGTCCACGTCCAGCAGTTTGGCGGCGGACTCGCTGGCGAACGCCACCACACCGTCGTCGTCGAGGACGACGATGCCCTCCGCGATACTGCCCAGAAACGCCCGCATCCGGCCCTCGGTCCGGAACAGGTCCCGCTGGGTGGCCTTCTCCTCGGCGATGTCGCGGAACTGCACCATCAGAACCGGTCGGGACGGCAGCTCCACCCGGATCGCGATGGCCTCGGTCAGGATCTCCTCACCGCTCTTCGACCGATAGCACCACTCAGTGGCGCTCACTCCGTAGTCGGCTGCCCGGCGCAGCCAGCGGTGTCCGAGTTCGCGGCTGTACTGCTGTGCGTTCTTGCTCATGTCCGGCGCCTTGAGCGGCTTGAGCTCGTCGACCGTCCACTCCAGCAGTTCGCAGGCTGCTTTGTTCGCCCAGAGGATCTCGTACGTCTGGGCGTCGTGCAGCAGCACGCAGTACTTCAGCGCCTGGACGAGTTCCCGGTAGTCGTCGGGTTCGAGGTCGGCCACACCGCTGCTCCGTATCCGTATCACTGGGACGGCAGGCCGAGACCTGCCTGGAGCACGTCTCGCACGAGGGTCGCCATACTCTCGGCACCGGCCTTCTCCCGAATGCGGGTGCGGTGCACATCGACGGTCTTGGTGCTGATCCCCAATCGGGTCGCGATGTTCTTGCTGGGCACGCCGTCGATCACCATTCGAAGGATCTCGCGTTCACGTGGGCTGAGGCTGTCAAGGCGTGCCTGGAGCCGCTGTTGCCTGGCCGCCAAGGCGAACCGTTCCTGCGCGGTGCGCAACGCCTGCTGGACGACCTCGAGCATCTGCTGAGGGTCGTAGGGCTTCTCCAGGAAGTCCACGGCGCCGTTCTGCAGGGCCCGCACCGACATCCTGATGTCGCCGTGGGCGGACACGAAGATGACCGGGATGACTGACCCGGCCCGGTTCAGGATCTCCTGCAGTTCGAAGCCGCTCACTTCCGGCATGCGTACATCCAGCACCATGCAGGCGGGCTGGTCCCGGTCGTAGGAATCGAGGAAGGTCTGCACGTCCGTGAACCACTGCGGCCGCATCCTCACCGACTCCAGCAGCCAGGCCAGTGACCTGCACAACTCCTGATCGTCGTCGATGATGTAGACGACGCCAGGGGGGTGCCTGTCCGTCGGACCCGACGACGCCTGGTGGGCCTGCGGTGCCGGGGATGTGTAAGGGGCACTCATGGTCATCATCTCCGGCTCACTCGTCCCAGGCCGCTTGCGCCGTCCAGTAGCTGCTGCCGTCCGCCCTGATCCCATGTTCCCACTCGCTGGTCCGGCGCAGCGCCGGCTCGACACGGGTGGTCTCGCGGTCCGCAGCGTCCGGCCCGTCCTCGGCGACCTGCCAGTGGACCCAGTTGATCTCCCGGCCCACGGAGTCGTGGACGAAGAGGTCGACATGATGCCAGCCGTAGCCGTGCAGGTCGTCGTAGCAGGTCAGGAAGGTGGTGTGCCCGCCGCTCAAGTCGGTCATCGCCTTCTTTTCTCCCTTCGTGCCCACATCCACGCTCACCTCGCCAGCGGAGCGCTGAAGAGTTGCTCGGTCCGGAACCGCTGGATCAGCGCCCGCCGCTCGTCCAGCCGGAAGGTCACGTCCAGCCTGGCCACCATCATCTCGGCAGCGCCCGATTCATAACGTGAGAGCTGTTGCATCAGCCAGCTTCCCCGGGCCGTCGATTCACTGAGCTCGATGTTTCCGGGGAAGAGCAGGTGAAGGTTCTCCTGGAAGTGGCTGTGCGGCGGCAGGTACGCCGAAATCATGTCGATGATCGGCTGCCGGCCCTGAGTACGGCCGAACTTCTCACCGTACTTCGGGCCCGCACCTTCCCAGACCGCGTCGTCCGTGAACAGATCGCCGAGTTCGCCGCCCTCCGCACCGTCCGGGCCTGGAACATCACACAACTGCAGGTAACGGGTAAGAGTGCTCATCACCCGGTCGCGCGGGAAAGCCATGGGCGATTCCTCGAATCCCAAAGGTTTCTTTCCAATGAGACTAAGAATCCGAGGGGTCCGGAACAACCCTGGTATCGGGGTATTCACGTGGGAAGAACCTTTCCCGGTGTAAAGGTTTCCCCTACTTCAGCACAGCACGCCCGTCATGCGGCCCGGGGACGCGAAGAGCTCAGGGCCGGACAGCACGGCGGACCTCCTGTTCCCGGCTGCCCCGCCCCGGATGCCGGCCGCCCATCGCGGTGTGGAAGCTCGCGCCCGCAGCCGATGTGCCGGCCACAGGAGATCGCCGCATGCGCTACTCGGAACATCTGTGACTTTCAGACGGTGATCTGATGGAAAAGTACATCCATGCGCTTCTTCTCTGCGGCCGACTGTCCACAGGCGTTCCGGTCCGTCCCCGACAGACGGTCGGCACCGGGTGCCGGGATCAGCGAGGAAGCGAGGTCGTAGGGCGGCCGGTGGGAGACCTCCTCGCGACGGTGACGGGCCGCTCCCGCAGGCCCGGGACGGCTGGACGGGCGACCTGACCTTCCGGTACCGGAAGCACCATCCGCTCACGCTGTCGGTGCGCACGCACGCTCTCGGGCGCGGCACGGAGTGACTACTGGTCCCGCCCGAACGGGAGGGAGCGCCGGTCGGCCTCCCGCCAGCCTCTGGCCTCCTTCACCGTCGGCCGCCCAGCCCGTCCGGTTACGGTCGGCATGCCAGTCGCCTCGGGCGCAGCTTCACTCGTCATGCCCGCCGAATGCCGGAGCGCCCCGATGCCTAGTGAAACAGATCCAAGGACTCCCCCGAGGCCACACCGCACCACGGGACGCCGCCGTCCTTGGTGGCGGCCACGATGTAGTGGTCTCCGACCTGGAACGTCAGAGTCTCCGAGACACTCGGGTCGCCGTTCTGGAGCTGCACCGTCTCCGTGTCACCGCCGCGGAACCAGCGGTCGACGTGGAAGGTGACCGAGGACCCCTTGACGGAGGTCACCGTCCCCTCGAAGAGCGTCGGATAGATGCTCAGCAAATCGGGGGTCGGTGGCATGCACTTGCCGCTGGCCCCGTTGCTCTCGGTGGTCAGAGCCAGCGGAGCGGACGCGGACGAGTGACCCTTGTCGTCGTTCAGCATGATCCCTCCGGCGATGCCGCCTCCGAGGAGAAGCAGCGCGGCGGCGGCCGCGAGGGTGAGGAGACGGCGACGTCCCCGTCCCACGACGGTCCTCACAGGGCGGGTCGTGTCGGCGTCGACGGTCTTCTCGGACGGGGGTGTGGTGTCGGTGTTCAAGACAGCCTCCACAAGGCGGTTGATGTCGGGCGGCGGAGCGCTCGGGGTCAGTGCCGGGTCCGCAGCCCTGAGTCGGGCCAGCAGTTCGTCGTCGTTCACTGACTGCTCCTTCCTTCATCCGGCTTGTGTCCGGCCCGGTTGGCGTTCTGTCGTGACGGCCCCAGGGTGGCGAGTTTCTTCTTCACCCGGTGGAGCCGCAGGCTGACGGCCTTGGAGGTGAGCCCGGTCGCCTCCGCGATCTGACGCGGCGCCAGTTCCTCCCAGGCCCACAGTCGCACCACCTCGCGGTCCAGTTCCCCGAGCCGGTCGAGCGCGGCATGCAGGTCAAAAAAGTGGTCGGCGGCCGTCGCCGGCGGGGGCTGCCGGGTCCGGATCAGCCGCCCCAACAGGCGTAGCCTGCGTCCGTCGGCGCGGTGGGCGTTCGCCAGACAGCCCCGCGCCACTCCGTAGCACCACGGCAGCACCTCGTCGGGATCGGGGGCGGGAGCGGTCCCGAGACCTGGCACGTCGTCGAGGCGACGCCACAGCACCAGCATCGTGTCCGACAGGACGTCATCGACCAGGTCGGGGCTGGTCCGTCGTAGCAGATACCGGTGCAGTGGTTCGGCCACCACCTGCGCCAGTCCTTCGAAGCGCGCCTTTCGCCCGCGGCGCATCTCCTGTTCCGTCATGGATTCCACAACCCGTCCTGTCCGGCACCGGCCGGTTCCTTTCACCACCGCCTGATTCCCGTCGGTCGAAGCCGAAGGGCCCGTGCCATGCGGAATGCCCGGCCGGATATTCTCCGGCCGGGCATCGCGCGATGACGACTCGACAGTCTCAGGTGTTCAGCCCTGCTCGTCCATGAGCGCGGTGGCCGTGAGCCATACGACCGCCCGGTTGAGGCGTTCGGGGTGCAGGGCGCACAGGGCGTCGAAGAACTCGATCCGGCTCGCCGACTCCTTCAGGAGCCGGTCCGCGTCACGGATGTACTGCCGGGTCTCCTCGATGGTGTCCGGGCTGTCCGGAAGTGCCTTGTTCTTGTGCCCGGAGACGATGTGCCGCGGTGCGAGACGCTCGACGATGTCGAGGGCCTGAAGCCACTTCTCCCGCCCGCCGTCGGCAGATTCGGAGAGGTAGGCGTGTACGCCGTTGTAAACGACGTCGCCGGCGACGACGAGCCCGATCGAGGGAACGTGCAGCACGGTGGTGCCGTCGGTGTCACTGTGACCGACCTCGACGGAGCGCAGAAGGTTGCCCTCGAGAAGGAACCCCTGCGGCGGTACGGGCTGGGCAAGCGCCGGAGCCAGCGGGATCTGGCCCGGGAACAGCTTGTCCCACATCGCGCTTCTGAACTCCGCCGAACTCTGCTGCCGCATGAGACGGATGCTGTCCTCGCCGGCGAGCACCACTGTGCCGGGGAAGCGCTCGACCAGCGGACCGGCGCCGAACCAATGGTCGCCGTGGCCGTGCGTGATGAAGATGTGTTCGAGGTTCTTGCCCGACTGCTCGACCCAGTCACCCACCTTCTGGGCCTGCTCGATCGTCAGCGGCGGATCGACCAGCACCGCGTTCTCCTCCCCCTGGATCAGCGTGGTCGACATCGGCGACCAGCCGAACATCTCTCCGTTGGGGATGGGATCCGTGACGCTGGTGGGGATCGGATCGGAGATGAAGACGTCGTACGTCAACTCGCTCTGGGCGGCCATGACTAGGCTCCTTCCCGCGGGACCATGACGTCCCAGTGCTCGACGGCTCGCCCGTCCGCCACCCGGAACAGGTCATGGAACACGAAGTCGGCGCCCGCGAAGACACCCACCGAACGGACGTAGGCGAAGTCCCCCTCGGCGACGACGTCCAGGACATCGGAGTACTTGAGGGAGTGACCGGACTTCGCCAATTCCCCCAGTGCGGCCGCCAGTCCGCTGACGCCGTCGGCGAAGCGAGGGTTGTGCTGGATGTAGGACTCGCCCGCCAGATAGTGGCCCACGTCGGAGAAGTCGTTGTCGACCAGGATCGTGCGCACCGTCTCCTCCGCCACCCTGCGCGTGAGGTCCGTGTCGGCCGTCACGTCGATGACGGCGGCGCCGTCGACCTGGGTGTGACCGTTGGCCGTCTGCTCCACGACCGGCTCCTGGTCACCCCAGTGGCCGGCGATCCGGCCGTCCGCGACCTGCCAGAGATCGAAGGCCGCGGCCCGGCTGCCGTCGGGGAAGGTGGTCGTGGCGTGCGTGACGACGAAGTCCCCCTGCGCCAGGACGCGGTGCACCTGGTTCTTGCGTCCGGTGGTGTCGTCGATGGCCGCGAGGACGACCTTCTTGTTGGCTTCGCTGTTCATGGCGTTCGCCTCTTGCCGTTCGTAGAGGGGTGTCGGTGCACGGCCTTACCGGGCCCAGTCGAGGGCTGCGGGCGCACACCCGGGAAGTGAGTACAGAAAATGGACTCACCCCCGACGGTAATCTAGCACAGTGAGTACTGAATCTGCACCGACACCGCGCGTCTGCTCCGTAACCGACGCGGTGGCCGTCGTCGGGGAACGCCATTCGCTGCCGATCGTGCGCGAGCTGCTGTACGGCAACCGGCGCTTCTCCGAGATAACGGAGGCCGTCGGACTCTCCCGGACGCTGCTGTCCACCCGCCTGCGTCGACTGGAAGCGGCCGGCGTCGTGGAACGACAGCGCTACAGCGAGCATCCGCCCCGCGACGAATACCTGCTCACGGAGGCGGGCCAGGCCCTGCTCCCGGTACTCGCCGCGCTCAAGGAGTGGGGCGACACCTACTGCCGGGACGGCCTCGCCACGGCGGAGTTCCAGCACCACTGCGGTGCGATCCTGCACACCCGAGCGGACTGCGCCGCCTGCGGCGAGGAGATCCACTTCGAGGACCTGACCGTGGTGGGAGGCACCCACCCGCCGCAGGTACGGCACTGAGCCGACACATGCCTGCCCGGAGCCCCTTCACGGCGGTGTGCGGCAGGGCTCCCGCGAGCCCGGCCTCACGCGCATGCTCAGGCGGTGCCGAGGGGTTGAGGACGGCCATGCGCCAGGTGCCGTCGTGGCCGCGGCGAGCGACGTCGGCGGTGGTGCCGGTGGCCTTCTTGCGGTCGCAGTCGGGGGTGGTGATCTCGAGGGTCCATTCCTCGCTGATCAGCGAGGAACCCCTCCGGCCACGACACGCGACGGGCCGTTGGACAGCCGGGCGCTTGCCGGCGATCGACCCGGCCGTGTAGTCGCGCAGCGCCTGACCGGTGACCGTCTCACCGGTGATGGTGCGCATGACGGCACCGGGCGCCAGCAGCCTCATGACCTCGTCGAAGTTCCCGGAGGTCATGGCCTTCTCGAAGGCCGGGGGGAACTGCGCCGGGTCGGTGATGGGAGTGGACATGATGGTTTCCTTCCAGGGTCGGATGTCGTGCGGATGAGAGAACTGCGCGGGCACAGGCCCGTCAGGCGTGCCGGCGCAGGAAGGCGGCCAGCGCCGGGGTGACGCGGTCGGGATGGGTCAGGTTCGGGGTGTGCCCGGCGCCGGTGACCGTGACCAGTTCCTGGCTTCCGGGCAGCTGGGCGGCCAGCGCCTTGCCTAGCGGGTACGGGATCGGCTGGTCCGCGTCGCCGTGGACGACCAGGGACGGCACCGTGATCTCACCGAGCCGGTCGGTGATGTCGTCCGCGCCCATCAGCACCCGCACCGCGTCGGCGACTCCGTCTACCACTCCTTGATCATGCGCTGGCTGATCGCAGCGCTGGCGAACCGGCCCGGCTACCTGGTGGGCGCGCACCCCGGAGTCGAGTTCTACCGTGGAAAGCAGCAGATCGGCGAAGCCGACATCGTCCTGCTCCTGGCAGACGGCACCATCATTCCCGCCGAGGTGAAACGGCACGGACGCCAACTGACCGAGAGCGAGGTGGGCAAGGTCCGCTCGATCGCCGACGCGCTGCAATCACCCACCGTGCTTCTTGGCTCAGGAGACAGCAGCAACGACTGCCCCCAGGCCCTCGCATATGACCGCGATGACGGAACCGCCCGCGTCATCACCAGCGACTACTGGCTCACCCCGATCCCTCGACCAGCCATCGACGGCTCAGGCCTGCCTCGCTGGAGCAGAGACAACAACCGTCCCCCCGGCACCCTGCAAGACCACGAAGAAGCCTTCTGCAGACTCATGGAGGACGCCAGCGCCCGCGCCTTCGGCACACACGATCCCGTCCGAGACCTGTTCTGATACTGCCGGTCATCGGGCGCCACTCAGCGGCCCCGCCCGGTGCCGTGCTCAGGCCGTTCGCGGATACACGGTCAGACGGTCACCTGCCGCGTGCACGCCACCGGTAGAAGAACGTCAGACCCGGTCCCGCCCCGAGATGGAGCGGTACGCCGGTGAGCAGGGTCCCGACGTCGACGGCCTGCCCGGCCCGCAGCACGTTGAAGCCCTGCCGTGTGTAGTACGGCCCCAGATCGCGCCCGGTGCCGAACTCGCCGAACAGCAGCGTGTAATCCAGTTGCCCGTACAACTGCATGCACCGTTTGAGCAGCGCGGCTCCGATCCCTCGCCCGCGGGCGTCCTCGGACACCGCGACCGCCTTGATCTTCGCGTACGTCAGCATCGACATGAGGATCTGCTGCCGGGACACCGGCACCCGGGATAACCCGGAGACTACCGTGCCGGACGGGACACCCAGCAGCGCTCCGACCACCTGCCCGTTGCCATCCCGAGCAACCAACGGCAGGGACAACTCGGCTACTGCAGCCTGAAGTTCACCGGCCGCCGTCGCCCGTACGAGCGGCTCGCCCAAGTCAGCGCCCGCAAGGGCATCCAGCAGCCACGTCCCGCACCGCCCCTGGGCGAGCGCCTCGAGATGACCGGTCTCCAGGTCGTCGGCGGCCGTCTTCAACAATGCTGTTACCGTGCCGGCCTCCTCCGGCACGGCGAACCCGATCCGCATCCCGTCCGGTCCGGGCACGCCGTCCAGCACCTGCTGCCGCGTCAGCCGGACCAGCCCGGCCGAAGAGCCCGTCTTCTTCGCCTTCTTCGTCTTCTTCGCCATCTCCGAGAACTACCCCCGGGCTCGCGGCCGGACCCTGTGACCGGGGCCTCCACCGCCCACGCAGTTCGGACAGTGAGTTGGGCGCAGCGAATTCGGTAGGCGGGAGCCGCTGGCGGCCTGCCTGTCCAGCGCGTAGACGGTCCACTCCCCCATCCTGTGACCTTGCTTCTCTTCGGTAGTCGACCACAGGCGCGATCCGCCAGACCCGTCTCTGACCTGCACAAACCTAGGCACCCGGACCATGCGGTTACATAGAAATCCTGCGCCGATCACTACATTCCAAGACGATCACTAAACCTGCACTTCGAAGCCTCTTCAGGTCCCAAAGCTGTCCGGAAACCCCAGCTCAGGACCACATTACGCCACAGCCGAAAATCCGTCGACGATCACTAGATCCGCAGGTCAGAGCGTCATCCACTTAGACCGTGTCCTATGTGGTGAGGCGGTCGTTGGTCCGTGCATGGGGCGGGGTACGTGGAGTTGGATTGTTCCGGACGGGCTGTGGGAGATCGCGAAGCCGCTGATCCCGCCCTCGAGGGTGCGGCCGCAAGGCGGCGGAACGCAGGACACTCCTGATGAGACGCTGTTCGCGGCGATCGTCTACGTCCTGGTCAGCGGCTGCGCCTGGCGCCAACTGCCGCCCTGTTTCGGCATATCGAAGTCGACGGCTCACCGCAGGTTCCTGATCTGGTCGAGAGCCGGTGTCTGGGGCCGCCTCCATGAGGCTGTGCTGCACCGGTTCGACGACGCCGGCCTCATCGACGTCACCCGCGTCGTCCTCGACACCGCCCACGTCAGGGCTAAAAAGGGGGCGAACACACAGGTCCGAGCCCCGTGGACCGGGGGAAGCCGGGTTCGAAGATGCACGTCTTGTCGGACGCGAACGGACTGCCCCTCCTCGTCGGCGTCTCGGCCGGCAACACCCACGACAGCGAGGGACTGAAGCCTATGGTGGCGGGTCACCAAACGAGACACGACCCCCACCGCGGCCGCCATTTCAAGCCCCAGCGCCTACACGCCGACAAGGCGTACGACCGACCCGACCTGCGACGATGGCTACGTGGCAAGCGAATCGGAGTGCGCATCGCCCGCAAGGGCATCGAGTCCAGCGAACACTTAGGGCGTCGGAGGTGGGTGATCGAGCGCACGATGTCGTGGCTGTCCGGCTATCGCAGACTCAGCCCCCGCTACGAGCGCCATCCCCGCAACTACCTGGCATTTCTCGGACTTGCTGCCGCCATCTGCTGCTACAAGCGACTCGTCCGCCTCACCACATAGGGCACGGTCTTAGTGATCGCTAGCAGATTTGTCAACTACCGCCACCAGCCGTGGCGGCGGCGACGGGCGGACTGCAGCGGGGCGATCACGAGGTCGTCCCCGCCGTTCGGCTCGTCGGGGCCGGTCGCGTCCTCCATGGGATCCGGCTTCGGGCCGACGAGCGGTTCGCGGCGGGTGAGAAGCCCACGGTGCTCGCGAAGGACCTGCAGGTGAGGGTGCGATCCGTGGAACGTTGACGCCGCGCCTGGCGCGAGGGCGGCATCGACGCCTTGCGCTCTGCCGGTCCGACGAACTCCCCTACCGTCACCGACGCCCAGTTCGCCGTGCTGGAGGAGGAGCTCTGTGAGGGCCGTGGGCGCACGGGTTCGAGGATCAGCGTTGGACTTTGGACCGGGTCAGGACGTTGATCCGTCGGCATCTGCGGGTGAGCCGGGTCGGCCCCAGGGAGGCCGAGCGGATCCACCGTGAACGGCCCCCTGACACAACCCTGCCCTCGGGGCCTCCCCTGCCTGCGTAGAGCCCGAGCACCCTGTGCCTGCCCATTCACAGACAGGACCCTGACGAGGCGCACATCCTCGGAGAGCCCACGCGGCACGGGGCTTGACGGGTGAGGCCCGATTGCCGTGTCATCATGAAAAGGACAACGACGGCGGGTGACACGATGGCGACAGCGGGACACGACGGGCCCGGCGCCGAGCCCGCACGCGACAATGCGAGCCCACAGCCCAGCGCTCCGAAACCTCCGCACGAGCACGGCAGTTGGGCCGCAGACCACGTACCTTTGATCATCCTGGCTCTCATCGTCCTGGCGCTCGGGATCGCGGGCTTGGCGTCCAACGACAGCGTCACCTGCCCCGGCGGAGCCACCAGCTGCGGCACTCCCTGAAACACGCCACCACATCTCAACATCGGGTGTCTGACGGTCGGGTTGAGAGCGGACGCCAGGCGCTACTGGGACGCCTCCTACTGAGGTTGACACCGGGGAGATGAGAATTCCCCACGTACGGCCACTTATGCCGTCACTCTCCGTCGACGTCCCGCGTGCTCGGGTTGCACGGTGTAGATCAGGCCAGGGGTGCTTTCCCGGCGGGGCCGATGTCGGCGCGGACGTCATCGCTGTCGGCGGCAGTCCTGGGAAGACAACCCCGTCCCTGAGCCGTTGAATGCGATGGCACGGTCGATGTTCGGCATCCGGCGCGTGGCCGTCCAAGGCTTGTCCGAGCGAGGGAAAGGGGTGATCACGCGATGAAGGCTGTGCGGTTCCACGAGTACGGCGGGATCGATGTGCTGCGGGTGGAGGAGGTGGAGCAGCCGACGCCCGGCCCCGGACAGGTGCTGGTCGAGGTCCGCGCGGCCGGGATCCAGCCCGGCGAGGTGATGATCCGCAAGGGCGCGCGGCACGGACGCTGGCCGGCCACGTTCCCCTCCGGGCAGGGCAGCGATCTGGCCGGTGTCGTGGTGGAGGTCGGCCCGCAGGTGCGCGGCTTCGCGGTGGGCGATGAGGTCTTGGGCTTCACCCATGACAGGGCGAGCCACGCGGAGTTCGTCGTGGTCGACGACGTGGACGTGGTCTCGCGTCCAAAGGGGCTGTCCTGGGACGTGGCCGGGTCGTTGTACGTGGCCGGCACGACCGCATACGCCTGCGTGTTCGCGGCGGATCCCGGGCCGGCGGACACG